>CADAHH010000012.1 GCA_902787685.1 uncultured Eubacteriales bacterium
AAAAAGAGGGGGGTATCATATTTTTATGCAAAAAAATGATATAACTCTTGAAAATACAGGTGTGTAAATTTTTTAGATATTAAATTAGTTTACACTACCAAAAAAATTACGGAGGCATAGAAATGTAATATGGAATTTTTTGATATAGTTGATAAAAATGATAAAATAATTGGAAAAATTAATTCAGAAATGCAAAGTACAGTAAAGCCTTCACAATTAAGATTTATAAATATTATTTTAATAAATGATAATGAAGAAATATTAGTACCTAAAAGGAGTTCGAATAGAAAAATATTTCCAAATTGTTATGATTTTTCAGTCGGAGGCCATGTAAATTCAGGTGAAGAATACATAGAGGCAGCATATAGAGAACTTAAAGAGGAACTTGGAATAAAGAATGTTGAATTACAAGAAATTGCTTATTTCTCTCCATTTAAAAGTTCTAGCAATACCTTTCAAAAAGTTTATATATTAAAATATAATGAACCAATAATATACTATGATCATCAAGGAATAGAAAAATTGTACTATATGACAAAAAAAGAAATAATTGAATTGATACAGGATAAACCTGAAATGTTCAAGACAGATTATTTTTTTGTAATGAACTATTTATTTAAAAACGAAAAAATTTGGAAAAATTAGAATAATATATATTATATATAGGATGAGTAATTAGTTTTACTCATCCTATCCTATTACCAATCAGCAGTAAATTAATTCAGAATATATAATTTCTTCAGCAGAATGTTTATAATTATTCATAAGTCCAGTCCACTTTAGTGGGTCAGTATCTTTTAAACTTTCGTCAATAGGATTTTTTTCTAGCATTTGCTTCATAAGTATTTCAAGTCTTTTTTTAGCCTGTATATCAATATCTATAACATGTTTTCTTAAAGTACCATCTAAAAGCATTATAGAATATTCAGCTTTTTTATGCTCTTTCAAATATTGTAATCTTAAATGCCCATATTTTCCAATTTGATAATCATTTTTATAATTTTCTTCTAAATATAAGTCAGGAATTAAATAATCTCCCTCTTTGTGATAGGTTATCTCTACCATAATAAAATCCTCCCAAAATTTAATTTCACTACTTTTAGAACTATATTTATATCATTTCAGCCGTCTAAAAAAACTATATTTTTAAAAAGTGTACTTAAATAATTCTTACTGGCTTGCACTTTTAGTAATTGTAAACCAAAGATAAAGAATGGTAATTTGAGAATGGTAGAAAAAACTAATATTGCTTATGTAGAACCACATACTGCTGTTATTAAGAATAAGCTATATTTATTCTTTAATGAACACGAATATTTTTACATAGGTAATTTAGCAAATAAGTATCCACTCTCAAAATTAAGAGAATTTATCAATGGCAACTAATACTAAAAGATTTTTTGTTTTCAGCAAGTAATATGACAAGTAAATATTAGATTTTTTAAGTGTTAGTTATTATACTAGCACTTTTTTCTTAGTTCTAGAAAATTATGTAATAATTTTCGTAGAAATAAGTTATGCGAAATTTAGAGTTTCTTAGTGACGAAGGAACTTTAGAAACTTTTAATTCCGTGTTTGTTTTTAGGAGGTTGTAATGGAGAAAGAAGAAAAGAAAATTGCAGGTATTTATATTAGAGTAAGTACGGAGGATCAGGCAAGGGAACGGTTTTAGTTTAGGAGAACAAGAAGAAAAATTGAGACAACTATGCAAATACAAGGATTTTGAGATATTTAAGGTTTATAAAGATGCAGGAATATCAGCAAAAAATATGAAAGATAGACCAGCATTTCAACAAATGCTAGAAGATATGAAAGCTGGAAAACTTAACTATATTGTGGCTTACAAATTAGATAGAGTAACTCGTTCTGTAAGAGATTTAGAGGTTTTAATTAGTACTCTTGAACAATATCATTATTATTTGATATGTGATAGAGATGATGTTAATACTTCTACTGCAAATGGAAGATTTTTTGTAAGAATGCTAACTGTACTTTCACAACTTGAAATAGAGATAGTATCTGAAAGAACAAAGTTCGGCTTAAATGGTGCAATAAAAGCAGGTCATATTCCAGGGCAATGTCCACTAGGATATTACAGAGATAAAGATAAATCATTAAAGGTTGATATTACAACAAAAGATTTAGTTTTAAGAATATTTGAAATGTATTTAGAGGGTAAAAGCTATCAAACTATAGCCAATATTTTAAATGAAGAAAAAGTATTATCTCCTAATAAAAAGAAATGGTGCGACTCAACTATTGATAGAATTATAAATAATAAAATATATGTTGGAGATTATGAAAGATATAAATATGATACAGATAAAGAAACAGAGTTATTTGTAGATGTTGTACCTCCAATTATAACAAGAGCTATGTGGGAAGAAGTGCAAAAACAAAAAGAGAAAAATCAAAGGTCTTATTGCAGAAATAGAGTTTATATATTTTTTCAAAAACTTGTATGTCCTACTTGTCGGTAAAATAATGACTTGTAAAGGTGCAGGTGGTAAAAAATCTAAATATATGTATTACTTTTGTGATAACTGTAACTTGTATTATAACGAGGCTGAAATTGAAGATTGTTTAATTGATTATATATTGGATTTAGTAGAATACGACTTTCATGTAAAAAAATACTTCTACCCTTTACTTGCTGAAAAGAAAGATGATGAAACTAAAGAAATTGAAAAAGAAATCAAAAAACTAGAGCAACAAAAGGAAAGAATTAAGAAAGTCTATCTTTCTGGAATTGTAAAAGAAGAAGATTTTGCAGAAGATTATAAACTGATAGAAAAGAAATTAGCAGATTTAGAAAACAAGAGAATTGACTCCTTAGATTTTGACAAAGAAACATATAATCCACAACACCTACTTGCTGAAAGAGATATAGAAAGAGAAAAACTAACTGAACATCAGATGTATAAAGATGTTTTGCTAAAACTATGGACTATGAAAAGTAAAGAAGAAAAACAATCTTTTATATCTAAATTTATTGAAACAACAACATTAAAGAAAGATAAAGACGGCAATTTTGATATAGATAAAATCAATTTTAGAAGTAGTTTTGTCGAGCAGATAGACAAGTTGTATGATAAAGGTGTTGTAGATTTTCCTACTATGCTAGAAAGAGGTGGAAAACTTGAAGATACTAGAATTAGTGTAAATATGAATAACGACCAATTACAAGACTATTTAAGTACATTGAAAAAAGAATTGGATATAAACTATACGGATTTAGGAGAATACTATTTCCACGATGATAAAATTGATGAAAATTATGATAATAAATCCAAAGTTGCTATGATTAGAGATAGACACATTGAGTTCAAGTTAAAGAAAAATCAGAAAGTAATCAGAATGGTAGCAATAAAACAATATAAAAACTTCTTGGCAAAACCAGAGGGAAAATTACGACTAGGTCTTGTCACTCATACTACTACAAAGAAAAAGCATAAATAATTGTTGCAACTATTACTTTATATTTGTGCTATGTTGCAACAAGCAAATTGGCGAATACAAATTTATATTTGCGTTAGCAATATAAATTTTATGTGAGGTAATTTGGATAAATTTTATCTGTCAAGATAAAACTTTTGCCTCGCAGAGCCCCAGAGTTATGATGGCACGTCATAACTCATAGGGGGTTAGGACTTATGACAAGGTCAAAGTCCAATGCTTCGAAGCAAATTCTAAAGGAGGAAAAGATGGAACAAGAATTAGCATATTCATTTCACTTGGGTAGTGATAAAAACAAAAGTAAAGTAGCAAAAAAGACAGCTAAAGGAAATATTTCTGGAACAACTTCTCTTTCAAATAATGCTATTCAAAATGCAAATGATTTATCAAGAGTAAATAAACACAACTTACGTGATTATGATAATAACAGAGAATTAATTACAACTATATATGGAACTAATGATATTGTAGAAGATGTTAAACAAGCATATTTAGAAGAATTTGAACAGGCTAGAATTGAATACAATGCTAAAACAAGAGCTGATAGACAAGTCAAAGATTACTTTCAAAAAGTGTGTAATTCTCAAAATGATATTGCTTGTGAGATTATTATTGAACTTGGAGATATGGATTTTTGGCAAGATAAAGACAACGAATATAGATATAAAATGACAGATGTATATAATGAGCAAATACAAGACTTAAATAAAATACTTCCTAGCTTTAAAGTAGCCAATGCTACAATACATTTTGACGAAACATCTCCACATATTACAAAAGAGTCTTTAACCAAAATACAAGATAAGATGAGAAATGCTTGTATTAAGTCATATAATAAGTTTTATGGTGTTGATAGTAGGCTTAAAACAAAGCAAAAAGGCAGGAATCAAGATATAAATGTTATAGAAATGGATAATTACAGAGAGATGAAGAAAAAAATAGAAAAACAAAAGCAAAAGTTAGAAAATGCTAATAAACAAACTAAAAAGATAGATAATTCAAGTAAAGATATAGTCGAGTTATTAGATAATTTAAAACCTATGCCATTTAGTAAAAATAATAGCCAAATTTCAAACGAGAATATAGAAAATATCAAAGATTATATTAAAGATGTAACAGATGTTACCAAAACAGTTAGAAATGTTAATGACTTAAATATAGCTATTAGAGATTTTGAACACTCTGCTTTTGAAATAGAAAAAGAAAATCGCTCTCTTAAAAATCAAATAGAACTTAAAGATGAAGAAATTAAAGGATTAAAAAATGATTTAAAAAGGAGAGTTTAAAGGTACAATTACAGAAGTTTAAAGGTTTTTGGCATAATTTAATGAGTCACTTTCACAAGAAAATTACTTATGATAATGATCAAAATTATAAAATTGTAAGTGATGACCTATATAAAAATGGTATATTTGATGACAATGATAATGAAATTGCAAATAATATTTTAAGAAAAGTAACAATACCTGATGAAAAGAAGAATAACAAACCAAAAAAGAAAAATGATTTTAATTTAAATTAAAGGAGATTTTGTATTATGGATAATATTATAGATGATAAAGTTAAAAATGTAGTAGATATAATTAGGAATATGGATTTGAAGAATAAATTAAGATTAGGTGTATGTATGAGTTCAAGTGCTTATACTAACTTTAAATATAATAAAGCACACATACACAGCATATTTGATAAAAGGCTAAAAGAAATTGATAATGAGTATTTAGCAAGCTATGTAAATATGAGAAAATACCCTATTATCCTATTTGTTATGGCTAAAATAATGGAAATGAATAATCAAGAGCAAAATCAAATTGCAATGTATTTGTATAATAGGATTTAAATTCAAAAAAATTTTAAAAACTAATTGACAAACGCAAACAACCGTTTTATAATAATAACAAAATATAATATTAAGAAATGGAGCTGATATTATTGAAAGAAATAGATAATAATAAATCATTTGAAGATATTAAACATATTGATGAAAATGGTGTTGAATTTTGGTATGCTAGAGAACTTATGACTATTTTAGAGTATAACAAATGGGAAAATTTTGAAAAAGTTATTAACAGAGCAAAAGATGCTTGTGAAAACAGTGGTATTACTGTGATTGATCATTTTCCTGACGTCAGGAAAACGATCAAAATGCCTAAAGGAGCTGAAAAAACAATTTTAGACTATAAACTTACTCGTTATGCTTGTTATTTAATAGCCCAAAACGGAGATAGCAGAAAAAAAGTTATTGCGCTTGCTCAAACTTATTTTGCAGTTCAAACTAGAAAACAGGAAATTACAGAAAAAGAATATAGTATGCTTACAGAAGAAGAAAAAAGATTTTATCAAAGGAATTTAACACGTAAAGGGAATTATTCCTTAAATCAAACTGCAAAAAAAGCAGGAGTTAAAAATTTTGATAAATTCCATAATGCAGGTTATAAAGGTTTATACAATGGTGAAACAGCTGACGATATTGCCAAAAGAAAGGGATTACGATATAGAGAAGATATTCTAGATAATATGGGAAGTGATGAACTTATTGCTAATTTATTTAGAATTTCTCAAACTGAGCAAAAGTTAAGAAAAGATAATATTCAAGGTGAAAAAGAAGCTAATTCTACCCATTATGAAGTTGGAAAAAAAGTTAGAAAGGCAATTGCTGATATTGGTGGAACTATGCCAGAAGATTTACCTACTCCTAAAAAGAGTTTAAAGCAATTAGAAAAAGAAAAAAGCAAAAAATTAAGAGATAAAAATTCTTAAGGAGAATATATAAAAAGTTGTAGTTTCAAACACTACAACTTTTTATATTTATTTTATTGGTTCACTACTATACCAGTAATAAGAACCATTTGAAGATTTTTTGAAAGTATGCTTAAATGTTGTTAATTCTTGGTTCAAAAATTTTTCAATATTACCAATCATGTCATCACCATATAGTTTGTTTTTATCGAAGTCTACTTTTGATGATAATTTAACATTCTTATCAGATGCTGAATAGATATCATATGAACCTGCATGATTAATTCCATTTACAATATTTTCTACTTCTACAAGATGTACATATTTATCATATATAAATATATCATCTCCAATTTGTTCTGCTTTTATTAACTTAGATGTAGAACTTTCCCAAGGAACACCTCCACCACCTTCATAATCAAAACTATCATATTCATTATTTTTATATATTATTGAATGTCCATCATATGGTGATGCATTTTCATGAATTATTGTAACGTTATTCCCAAAAATTTCAGTTGCTTTATCGTCTATTATTTTTTTAGAATAAATTACGTGTTCTCTTTTAGGAATATACTCATTTTCATATTGATATTCAATTCGGGTAGCATCATCTTTATCTAAATTATTAAATATAGTTAATAGTTTTAAGCTGTTGGCTAAATCTTTCTCTGTTACTTTTTTTGACTGATATGCTATTAATTCATCGTAATAACTAAATTTTGATACATAATTATATAGTTTTTTTACTGAATCACTTTTTATATCTAAAGTTTCAATTTTATTATTATTAATTTCATCTTTTGATATTTCTGATGTTGTAGGTTTATTTTCTATAGTTTGTGATATACTGTTTATTTTTCCTTGCAAATCGCTTACAGTACCATTTAAGTTATTTACTTGTGATTGAAGCTCAGTAGATTTTTGAATTTCTGCAGTTTTATCATTATTAAGCTTATAAATGAATATTCCCATAACTATTATTACAATTATTGCTAATATTAGGAAAAACGTTGATAAACTAATTTTTGTAACCTTGTTTTCTTCCATGTTCTCACCTCGCTTTCTTTTGTAAAATAAATTATACAACTATATTTTACCAATTATGCTATTTTTTTACAACACTATTTGAGAATTTTTTTAAAATTATTGCAAAAGCATAAAAATTATGTTAAATTATAATCAATAAATCGAATTATATAAGAGAGCTCGAAACAGAGAATGTCATTTTTTCGCATACCTGTTTCGAAATCGCTCCATATGTGCGATTTTTACAAGTCGCAGTGAATATAATGCTTATGAAAGGTGAAATCCATATGGAATATAAATATCATTATAGTGCAGATTTTAAAAAAAGAGTAATACAACATTTTGGCAAAGAAATGGTCCCATTTCTTGAAAGAGATGATGAAGTAGCTTATAGATATATAGGTAGATGTATTTATGATACAAAAAGTGGTATACAATTCAAACTAGGGAATGAACTTAATTTAAGTTTACATCTTAAAGATTTTCTTAATAGTACTCAAGAAGAAAGACAAGAGTTTATAAATATAAGAGAAACTAAAAAGAAGGAATATGAAGAGCTTAATGATTTATATACTTAATGGTGGGACATGGACAAAGAGAAACGACAAGAAGAGTATATACAATAGCATTGTTTTATATCAATATGAAGTGAATATTTGAATTAGTAGGTAAAAATATAAAGACTTTATATCAATAATTGAGGTGGAAAACTATGAATGTTTTTTACCTTTTTTTGTATTATTAAATGCTTAAAATAACTTCAAAAAGTAAATAAAAATTTAGAAAGAAGTTAATCATGTTGAATAATAGATTTTTTGTAGTTGAAAAATAAGGACTTATATTATATTATCATAGCAAGATTTTATTTGAATTGTTTTATCCATTTAAACTGTTGAGATATTATTAGTATTATTTATTCCTCATTTTATTTGTAAAATTATTTCGAAATTTCTTCACAAATAATAAATCAAACTCTAGTGTGATTACTAGAGTTCTTTTTAAATAAACTTGCTAAAAAATCAAATACAAAAAAAGTATAAATATCATTTTGTTTTTGGAATTTGTACTTTTAGACCAACAAATTCACAAAAACTGTTGCATTATTTTTTGAATTTTGTAATAATAGAAATCGAAGAAATTAATTAAAAGTTTAATTTAAATATTCCTAATGAAAAAGAGTATTTAATAGCTGAAAATGTTACAAAAGAAGTATATTTTAGAATAAACTTGGAGTATTCAAATGAACTGAAGAGAGGAAGTTTATATTTATGAAAAATTTCAAGAAAAAAGAACTAAAAATCAGTAATGGTATCACTTTAATAGCTTTAGTAATCACAATATAAACTCTGGCGAAGACATTTATCAAATAGATGACTCTGGCTAGAGATTTCTATATAATGATAAAGGATTTTTTTCTAAAACAAGAAGATGTAAGTTATTAAGAAATTTCTTCATTGTCTCTTGATAAAATCAAAAGAATATACTAAATTAAAATTAACAAATAAAAATGATTGATTTTTGTATCGATCGTAATTGGAGCAAAAAGTTGTAAATAACTACGACATCCTCTCCATATGTTCAACTTTTACAAGTTGCAATGAAAAGTGAATAATTAAAATAAAGAATAAATAAATTTATCCATTTAAATTGTTGGGATGTTGTTATTTATTCTTTTTTATTGTCAACCTGTTTTTGGAAGGTGTCCCCAAAAAGTTTTAAAAATGTATTGACAAAAAAAAAGTTTTAATGGATAATATCGAATAGGAAGAAATTGTTTAATTTACTAAGGAGGACAAATAAAAATGTACGTGTTTAATAAAATAGTTGTAAAACCACAATTACCTAAAAGTATTAATAGATTAGATGAAATTGCAAATAATTTATGGTGGAGCTGGAACTCTGAATTTCTAAGGCTTCTTAAAAGAATGGATAGAGATTTATGGGATATTGTTGAAAAAAATCCTGTAAAGTTTTTAAAGAGAGTTACTCAAGAAAAGTTAGAAAAAGCTGCTAATGATAGTAACTTTGTAAAAGAGTATGAAAAAGTTCTTAAAAACTATGAAGATTATATGAATAGCAAAGATACATGGTTTAACAAAAAATATCCAGATAATAAAGATGATTTAATAGCATATTATTCTGCAGAATATGGTTTAGATGAAACTATTCCTATTTATTCTGGAGGTTTAGGAATTCTATCTGGAGATCATTTAAAGTCTGCCAGTGATTTAGGTATTCCTTTAGTTGGAATAGGTTTATTATATAAACAAGGATATTTTAATCAAAAAATAGAAAGCTATGGAATTCAAAGATGTGAATATAATGGCTTAGAATTAGATGATATGCCTATTTTTCCTGTAAAAGATGAACAAGGCAATGATTTCTTAATAAATGTTAAATTTAACCAAAAAGAAGTATTTTTAAAAGTATGGAAAATAAATGTAGGTAGAGTATCATTATATTTATTAGATTCAGATATTGATAAAAACATTCCTGAAGATAGAGAAATTACATTAAAACTATATGGTGGAGATCAAGATATGAGAATTCGCCAAGAAATAGTTTTAGGAATGGCAGGAACAAAACTTCTTAAAGAATTAGGAATTAAGCCTACAATATATCATATGAATGAAGGACATTCAGCATTTTTAATATTAGAATTAATGAAAGATATAATAGAACAAAAACAAGTATCTTTTGAAATTGCAAAAGATATTGTTAGCTCTAGAACAGTGTTTACAACACATACTCCAGTACCTGCAGGAAATGATATTTTCCCTCTAGAACTTATGGATAAATATTTTAAAAATTTCTGGCCAAGACTAACAATTGAAAGAGAAGAGTTTTTAAAACTTGGAATGAAGCCAACAGATGTATTAGAACCAGGATTTAATATGGGAATTTTTGCATTAAAAATTGCTGGAAAGAAAAATGGAGTTAGTAAGCTTCATGGAGAAGTATCTAGAGAACTCTTTGGAGATGTTTGGCCAAATATAGCAGCAAATGAATCTCCAATTACATATGTTACAAATGGAATTCACACATGCTCATGGCTTGCTCAAAATTTAAAAGAGTTATATAACAAGTATCTTACAAGCCCTACAACTCCTTACTGGCAAGATAAAATTTATTTAGATGAAACTTGGAAAAAGATAAAAAATATCCCAAATGAAGAACTTTGGAATGCTCACATTGAAAGAAAAGAAAAACTAATAGACCTTATCAAAGAAAATACTACAAATAGATTAAGAAGAGCTGGAATTGCTTATGAAGAAATTAGAGAAATAACAAATTCACTTTCTTCAGATGATTTAATTATAGGATTTGCTAGAAGATTTGCTACTTATAAAAGAGCCACATTAATATTTAATGACTTAGAAAGAATTACAGAAATTTTAAATGATAAAGATCGTCCTGTTAAATTAGTTTTTGCAGGAAAAGCACATCCAGCAGACAAAGAAGGACAAGATTTAATTAAGCATATTCATGAAATATCTATGAAACCACAATTTAGAGGAAAAATATTCTTGCTTGAAAATTATAATATAGCTATGTCTAGATATTTAATAAGTGGTGTTGATGTATGGCTTAATAATCCACGTAGACCAATGGAAGCATCTGGTACATCTGGTCAAAAAGCATCTGTAAATGGAGTTATAAACTTTAGTGTATTAGATGGATGGTGGGCAGAAGGATATGATCAGACAAATGGTTGGATAATAGGAACAGATGCAGAATATACATCATATACAGAACAAGATATAGCAGACAGTGCAAGTATTTATAAAACTTTAGAAAACAAAATAATACCTATGTTTTTCAATAAACCACAGAAAAATGGTTATTCAGAAGAGTGGATGGAAACAATGAAACAATCAATTCTAACTACAGGTGGAAAATATAGTACAGCTAGAATGCTTGTTGATTATACAGAACAATTATATATTCCTTTAATTAATCTATATAATAACCATTATACAAATCTTGAAGATGCTGCAAGCTATTCACATTGGAAACATCAAATAAAAGCAAATTGGAAAGATATTACAATTGAACAATTAGAAAATCCAGAAAATATTAAAATTGATGCAGGAGAAAAGATTGAGGTTTCTTGTAAAGTAACTTTACCTAATATTGAAAAAGAAGACATAAGAGTAGAAGTATATTGTGGTAAGATTTCAGATGATGGTAGAGTCGAAGATATCAAAATCGTCCCTATGAAATTAGTTGAAGAAGAAGCAGAATATAGACGTTATAAATACACTGCAAAAGTAGCTCTTACATCTGGAGGAAATTATGGATATACTTTCAGAGTAATGCCTACAAATAAGATGCTACTTGATAGTGAGAATTTGGATTTAGTTAAATGGATTGAAAAATAAATTTTTTGTCCCGCGTCAGCATATCGTTTTTTAAAATGCGTATGGTGGGTATCCCTAAAGGGGGAACCAGAGAATTTTAAAAAATGATGTGCGATTAAACAGGGACAAAAATTATTTTTATTATAAGGAGAAACAAAATGCAAAAAGTAATTATTTACACTGATGGTGCATGTTCAGGAAATCCTGGTCCTGGTGGATGGGGAGCAGTAATGATTTCTGGAGAACATAAAAAAGAAATGTCAGGTGGAAGTAAAGATACAACTAACAATATAATGGAAATGACAGCAATTTTAGAAGCATTAAGAGCATTAAAACAACCGTGTGAAGTTGAGTTATACAGTGATAGTGCATATTGTGTAAATTGTTTTAATCAAGGTTGGATATACAACTGGATAAAAAAAGGCTGGAAAACAGCATCAGGAGAAAAAGTTAAAAATCAAGAAATTTGGCAAGAAATTTATGATTTAACAAAAAAACACAAAGTAACATTTAACAAAGTAAAAGGTCATAGTGATGTAGAGCTAAATAACAGATGTGATGAATTAGCAAGAAATGCGATACCAAAATAAAAGGGGACAAAAAGAACCGGTACCAATGGACCCAAAAAAGGCAGGAGCACAACTCCTGCCTTTATGTATTTATCATTTAAGATAAATGTATAAAACCAAGAATAATACCCCTGTCAAATACACAAGTTATTGAATATTTCTACAATTATTTGTTAGCCATATTATTTTCAACTTGTTGAATCATTTTCTTAACCATATTTCCACCGATTCTTCCTGCATCTCTTGAAGATAAGTTACCATTATAACCATCTTTTAAAGTTACACCAACTTCGTTAGCAACTTCATATTTGAATCTGTTTAAAGCTTCTTTAGCTTCTGGAACTACTTTTCTGTTACTATTTGAATTTGACATTTTCATTCACCTCCTGATTAAATTAGTATTTAATCGAAATAAATCGACAAAAGAAAAAAGAAATCTTTTTTCTAAAATTAGAATGTGCAAAAATTCAAAAAATAAACAGAAAAAAATTGGAAATTTTCATTTTGGGACGGTCCTTTTTTGTAAAAATTATTATTGAAAAATAACTAATCCGCGTCAGCATTTCGTTTTTAAAATCCGTATGGTGGGTATCCCTAAAGGGGGTACCATAGGATTTTAAAAATGATGTGCGGTTAAACAGGATTAGTTATTTACATAACATTTACAAAAAAGGACCGTCCCAAAATGAAAAAATTATATTTCAATTCTTGGCTGATATTTTTCCAGCCACATATTTACTTGACAAAGATATGCCATTAATTGTGGGCCAGTCATTAATTGACCAAACCAGGGCCTTGAAAATGCTTTACCATCTGTATTTAAGATTTCTATTATATAATCTCTGTTTAGTAAATTATTAATTGGAGAATTTGTATTTTTCATTATTTCAGTTAACATTTGTTTTACAGTATTTAAATAAGTTGGATTATGGGTTTTAGGATATGGAGATTTTTTTCTTGTTACTATTTCTTCAGGAAGATAATTTCTCACCACATGTCTTAAAAGCCCTTTTTCTCTGCCTTTATATGCTTTCATTTCCCAAGGTACATTATACATATATTGAACTAATCTATAATCACAAAATGGAACTCTAATTTCAAATCCATTTGCCATAGTCATTCTGTCGCCTCTATCAAGTAATGTTTGCATAAACCAATATGTTGTTAAATAAGTTATTTTACGTTTTTGGGAGGTTTCATAAGAATCGCAATCTAAAATTTGAACATTTGATAAACTTTGATTGTATCTATAATCTACATATTGCTTTAAATTGATTTTTGAGGAAATTTCTGGGCGCAAAAGATGTTGTCTTTCATCTAATGCAATTGACCAAGGAAAAGTACCTGAACTTAGGGCATCTTCTCGGAAAAACCAAGGATATCCTGCAAATACTTCATCTGCACATTCTCCCATTATACTTACAGTTTTTTCTTTTTTTACTTCTTTACAGAATAAATATAAAGAAGAATCCACATCTGCCATACCTGGAACATCACGTGCAATCATTGCATCTTCTAATGTTTTTGCAAGTTCTGGAGTATCTAGCATAACTTGATGATGCTTAGTATAAGTAGATTTATTCATTAAATCAATATAGTAATTATCTGAATTTGGCTGAAAATCTGATTTTACAAAGTATTTATCATTATCAATATAATCAACTGAATAAGTATCAAGAGGAGGTTCACCTTTTTCTTTTAAATAATCTGAAGCAAATTGGGTTATAATACTAGAATCAAGTCCGCCTGATAAAAATGTACAAATAGGTTTATCTGAAACGAGTTGTCTAGATATAGCATCTTTTAAAAGATATTTAACATTTGAGCAGGTTTCTTCAAAATCATCTAAATGTGGCTTAGATTCTAATTTCCAATATTCCTCTATATGAAGACCAGAGCTATTGTAAATAGCCATATGACCAGGCTTTATTTCAAAAACATTTTTATAAATACTAGTACCTGGAGTATGAGCTGGACCAATTCCAAATAACTCAGATATTCCTTGAGAGTCTATAATTTTTTCAAAATTTGGATATTCAAAAATTGCCTTTAATTCAGAAGCAAAAATTAACCCTTGATCAAATTCTGTATAAAACAAAGGCTTTATACCAAAGTGATCTCTTGCTAAAAACAATTCTTTAGTTTTAGTATTCCAGACTGCAAATGCAAATATTCCATTTAATTTTTTTACAACATCTTTTCCAAAATGTATGTATGATTTTAATAAAATTTCAGTATCTGAATGAGTGTAAATTTCATAATTGTTTTCTAAGAGTTCTTTTTTTAACTCTTCAGTATTATATATTTGACCATTATATACTATTACGTATTCACCTAGTGAATATTTTTGAATCATAGGTTGTTTTCCACCCTCTGGGTCAATTACAATTAACCTTTTATGACCTAAAGCAACATTTGTATTAATATATTTTCCATCTTCATCAGGACCTCTTTTTTGTAAGGTTTGTAGCATATTATTCAAAACCTCTTGTTTATTTGGTAATTCTTTTTTATAATTTACAAATCCAACAATTCCACACATAAATAACCTCCTTGTTTTGTATTATAGTTACAATTCTCAGTTTAATAAATATATATTTTATCATTCCGTTTGGTGTCGCAATTCTCTTATGTTCAATTATATAATAAATTATATAATTGAACTGTATATGTGAATTGCTCCAGTCGCCCTTCGCTTACGCTTCGGTTTGCTGCCCATTGTTAAGGCTCTGCCTGTTACAATGGCAGTATGCAGTAGCTGCTCGCCTTACGCACTTCATTCTAAAATATATATTTATTAAACTGTGAATTGTAACTTATTATATGCAAAAAATTAATTTTTGTGCATTTAGAGGTTGACAAAAGTAAAAAAAGAGGGTATAATCTTATGGTACGAATTTTGAAGATTTGAAAATATGGAATAAATCACATATAATTTAACTTGTCAAGAGGAGGGATAAAAATGGCACAACCAAAAAGAAGATGGTCAAAAGCAAGAACACATAAAAGACGTTCAACATGGAAATTAGAAGCACCTAAATTTGCAAAATGCCCAAATTGTGGTGAACCAGTATTACCACATACATTATGCTCAAATTGTGGATACTATGATGGAAAACAAATTATAGTAAAAAAAGATAACAATGAGTAATCCCAAGGAGGAAAGAGAATGCAAATATTAAAAGGTATATTAATTGTATTTTATTTTATAGTATGCTTAGCATTAATTATTCTTGCAATGATACAATCAAAAGATGATGCAGGATTATCATCTACAATTACAGGATCAAGTTCAAATAACTTCTTTGAAAAAAACAAATTAAATACAAAAGAAGGAAAACAAAAAAAGTGGACAATTATTCTTGGAATTGTTCTAGTTGTATTATGCATTGGACTAGGAACAATATATACACTATAATTAAAAGAAAAAATAGGGTAGGAAACTACTCTTTTTTTGTTGTGTATTGTTGTCACTGGTACCGGAGAATTTTGACATAGTTATTGTCACCAGTACCGGAGATTAATGGCAATATTTATACATTGCTAAACAAAATTTTATCGACAACAATTCCACAAACAATAAACTCTACTGTAAAATAAAAGCTTAGTTTCACAATTGAAAGACCAATTTTATATAATAATATTGTATGTATAAATATAAGATTATAAGTTAAAATGAATGTTCCAATTATAGATATTATTAAAGAAAATATAATTCCATACTTCATAATTTTTAAATCGATTTTATTTAAATTAACGAATATATTTTTTATTTTTTCCATAGAATCAAACTCCTTATACAAATATGTTAACATAAAAAAGATAATAATTCAAAGGAAATAAATTACAATTGGCAAATTGGGACCGGGTACTTTTTTGACAGTGCAAATTGGGACCGGGTACTTTTTTGACAAACAGGGAAATTAGTGATAAAATAGCGAAAAACTGTTGATTTAAAAAAAGTACCCGGTCCCAATTTAACAAAGAAAGGAAAAGCTATGAAAATAAATCTTTTACGAGCTATTTTAATTATTTTATTAATTTTACAGATGTGGATTATTTTTGGTTTTTCTGGGCAAAATGGGAAAGAATCAGGCTCAATAAGCAGAAAAATTACAGAAGCGGTTACCAAAAATATTAGTTCTATACAAAATTTAGAAAAAGAAGAAAAAGAAAAAGTATTAAGAAAAATAGAACATATTATAAGAAAGTTAGCACATTTTTCGCTTTACACTATAATAGGAATTTTGCTAATGAGCTTAATGAGCACATATAAAATAAAGCAAAAAAATAGAATTGCTATAAGTGCAATTATTGGGCTTTTATATGCAATTTCTGATGAAATACATCAAGCATTTATTCCTGGTAGAGGGCCACAAATAGGAGATGTGGGGATAGATTTTGCAGGTGTTATTATTGGGATTTTAATTATGTTTATGATTAGGCACTTTTATTTAGGTAAGAAGTGAGAGAGGAAAATAAGAGTTAGAACCGATTTAAAGTCTATTTACAAAAAGTGATAAATGAAGAACTTCAACAAGAGTTGCAAAAGTACAAGAACAACGAGAGTAAAAACTAGGTAATGCTAGTCAAGGGGTGTTCGTTACTTAAGCCCCTTGTTTTTTTGCAAAAAAAAAAAAGAATATATGTCGTTACTCATATATTCGGTAGCAGTTAAATGGTTACGGCTATTCAACTACTGTATTTAAAGTATAAAAAATTTCAGAGGGTATTGATAGTAAGAAAAAAAGAAATTCAGTGTCATATATGCTTAAAAATGTGAAAAAGGGAAAACTTTTTGACAAATTAGGAAATGTATATAAAAAATTAAAGCAATAAATGTATTGAAAAATAGAAATAAAGGTAGTATAATTTAAACAATTTATATGAGAAAAGAGGGAATTTATTGAATAAAGAAGACATAATACAAAACAAAAATGAAGCAATAAAGATGATGACAGACTATTTAGATAATTGCTTAGCAATAAATGATAATTCTAATTTAAAGAAAGTAAATCTTATTTCATATTGGCAAAAGGATTATATAAATTATATTAAAGATGAGAATAGTTTTAATCCAACCAAACTAAAAACATATGAAAGAGGAGATATTATCAAAGCAAATTTAGGCTTTAATATAGGAAGTGAATTAGGTGGACTACATTATTGTATTGTAATTGATAAGAAAAACAACAGAAATTCACCCGTAGTTACAGTAATTCCATTATCATCTCAGAAGACAGACAAAATTAATAAAAATTCTATTATGTTAGGAGATGATATTTATAACAAATTAGTTGAAAAATCAGATAGATTATTAGAAAATAGTCAAATAGAAATTGAAGAAAACAAAAGACAATTATTAATTTAAACAAAAAAACTAACCGAGAATGATGCAACATCAGATGAAATTTATATGAAAACAACTGAATTAAACAATAATATAACAGAAGCTTATAGAAAATTAGAATTGGCTGAAAAAATAAATAAAGAAGTACAAAAAATGAAATTTGGAAGCATAGCTATAATAAATCAAATAAGAGTAATTAGTAAACAAAGAATTTATGATCCGAAAACAGAGTTTGATATTTTATCAGGAATAAAGTTATCTAATGAAAATTTAGACTTAATAGATGAAAAAATTAGAAAAATGTTTATAAAAAATTGAGTATTTTTCTTGACTAAAGTACATAATATATAGTATAATGTATTTAGAATACATTTGCCGTGCAATATATTTAATATTGTGTACCGGCACGAAAGAATACTCGTTCCTCGTACTAAAGTACGGGGAATTTTTATTTTTGCAAAAAAAGAATATATGTCGTTACTCATATATTCGGTAGTAGTTAAATGGTTATGGTTATTCAACTACTGTATTTAAAGTATAACAAAATTTTTTTGTCAATACCTTATTTTATTATATATAAAAAAAATTCGTTTATTCACAAAATTTTGGGGCAAAATAAAGAAATCCTTCGTTTTAAAAAAAGATAAAAATAGAGATAAGAAATTAATAAGAATGAATAAATATTTTTTTGAAAAAAATTTAAGATATTTTTATACTAAAAAAAGCTTGATATTAAGCCTGTTTGAGACTTGAAAATGTGAAAACGGGAAAACTTCTTGAAAAAAATGTCGAAAAATAGAAAAAAATATGATACAATTTAAAAATAAAAACTTAGATAGAGGAGCAAAGTTATGTGGAAAACAATAAAAAAAATAATATCATTAGTAGTTGGAATATTCTTTATTTTATCATTTTTTGCTTTTTATAGTAGCAATAGATTTGTTTCAATTTGTATATTAATTTCTGGAATACTTTTATTGCCACAGGCAAATGAATATATAAAAAAAACAATTATTAAAAAGTATTCTAAATCAAATGAGGAATTATCAAATGAAGAAATAGATGAAAAAGTATTGAATAGTAATGACAACAGTATATTAAAAAAATATAATACTGCAAGAAAAATTTGCATCGTAATATTTACAATTATATTTTTTTTAAATATTTCTGAAACTGACAATACACAAAATACTAGAAATACACCCAATAAAAGCAATTCTCAAAGTACAAGCAATGTTTCTAAAATAGATAGCAACACATCTACTCAAGAAATAAACCAAAATCAACCATTACCAGTAGATGCTAGAGAAATAGAGCAAAATATAATTGATCAAGAATTAATAGATGAATCTGTTGAGAAAACTATAACAGAAAAAAATGGAACATATACAGGTCAAAGAATAAATGGAAAAAAACAAGGAAATGGAAAATATGTATGGAATAATGGTGCTATATATGAAGGTGAATTTTCTGATAATAACATAAATGGAAAAGGAAAATTAACAATACCAGATAAAGGAACATATGAAGGAAACTTTATAAATGGAAAGAAAGATGGACAAGGTACAATAACATTTTCAAATGGAGATATATATACAGGAGAGTGGAAAGAAGACAAAATGTCTGGACAAGGCCAATATACATTTGCAAATGGAGATACTTATGAAGGAAGTTTTTTAGAGAATAAATTTAATGGACAAGGTACATATACTAAAGGTGAAAATAAGTATACTGGAACATGGGAAAATAATCAATATAAAAATAATTAAATATGAAGATTAAGAGCACATAGCTTAGTTTGAAAGAATAATACTTTTATTATTATGTGTGTTTTCAAGCAAAGCAAGAAAGGAATATGGTTTATTATGGATGAAAATAATGGAAAAATACTACCTAAAATAAATAAAAAAATAAATGATTTTCTATATGAAGAAGAAGGAAATATAAGCAGGGGAAAAATATTAACAGTTGGTTCATTACTTTTAATTGCAGGAATTATATTTGCAGATGAAGTATTTGCTGCACATAGGTCACATTCTTCACATAGATCACATTCATCACACTCATCATCATCTTATAGTGGACATGGAAGTCACCAAAGTCATCAGAGCCACCAAAGTCATCAGAGTGGATCAACACATAGTAGTCACAGTAGTTCTACACATAGTAATCATAGTAATGCTGCACCAGCACACAGTAGTCATAGCAGTTCTTCTGTAAATACTACAACTCAAACTCCTGAAGTACCAGAAACACCACAATTACCGGATTTTCAAACACCGCAAATACCACCAGAAACTCCAATTATAGAACAATAAAAAACTATATAAAAATCTTAAAGTAGTTGTTTAACCCAAATTGATATTTTTTTAAAAGAAAATAAGGGCAAAAACATAGTTTTTTTAGTGCAAGAAAGGAAAAATAGTAAAAATGGAAAAGCTATATAGTATAAAAGAAAACATAGCAGAAATTACATTAGAAAAAGAAATATATCCTATAGTTGTTATAGAAAAGGCTATTTCAAACTTTATGGAAAATGCATACATAAAAATAAAAACGGAAAATGGAAAAAAAGTAATAGTTCAGCTTGTTTTAAAAATTGTAAATAATAAAGAGAATTTAGAAAAAATAATAGGGGATTTTTATAATGAACTATTACGAGAAGCACTAAGATACGAGATTTCCAAAGAAACTAAAAATTTAAGGGAATTAATAGTTGGAAGAGCTTTATACACAACTTGTATTGAATTAGATGATGACAGCAGTAAACAATTTGAGCAAGAAGAGAATAAGCAAGAAGATAATTTAGAGGATTATGACTTGAATGATATAGCAGTGAACTGGTTTGAAAGAAAGAATTAAAGAGGTCAAAATGTTAGTATATATACAAACTTTAATTGCAATTGCATTAGGAGTAGTATCTTCGATAACAGATTTTAAAAACAAAAAAATATATAATAAAAACATAATAATAGCAGTCGGATTAAGTGGTTTAACATATCTAATATTTTTTAAACAAATAGAAAATTTACAAAGTTATCTAATAAATCTAATAATAAGCATAATTATTTCGTTTATTTTTTTCTATTTAAAAATATGGGCAGCTGGAGATGCAAAATTATTTTTAGCAATAGTTTTTATGATTCCATTTGAATTATATGAGGTAAGTGATAAAAACATTTTTCCAGCACTTATTTTACTAATTATGATGTTTAGTATAGCATTCATTTATGTTGTATTTGAAACATTTTATTTATGGGGAAAAGACGAAGATAGACTAAACAAAATACAAATAACTAACATAGATAAAACAAAGGTAAAAGATTTTATTTTACAATATTTTATGGGATATTTTATAATACTTTTTATTAACAATATAGCTTTAAAATTTTTTATGGAATTTAAAATAAATAATGGCGGATTAATGCTATTATGCAATATGCTTGTTTTAATTTTTACATATAGAATGATAAAAGGAAAAAAGAAAAGTTTAATAGCAACTTCTGTTTTTGCTATATTAAATTTTATTTATTATGTTTTGTTTGGATTGCAAATATATTCTTTAAATATAAAAATGTTAATTATTGTTTTGATTATTTTAATATTTAGAGCTATCTCAGAAAAATACAATTATGAAGAAATAAAAATTATAGATTTAAAACCTAGAATGATTTTATCTTATGAAAGTGTAATTAAGTTTTATTCATCAAGGGTAAAAGGACTACCAAAAACCACAACAGAAACAACAGATTCTAGACTTACAGAAACAGAAGTGGAGAGCATAAAAAGGTGGAGCAAAACAACCAAAGGACAAGATACAATAATTATTGTAAGGCATATGCCATTTGCACCATTTATATTTGTGGGAGAAGTTTTATTTTTTATATTAAAGCTGTTAGTGTAAGTTTTTATTGTTATAATTCAGCGTGAAAGGAATGTATACAAAAATGAACAATAGACCATTTATTTTAAAAGGTAATATTAATATACAAGATCCTGATCAATATATAATTGGAAAAATAATAAAAAATAAAAATGTAGAAGAAAAAGAAAGCTATATTCAAGTATTGGATAACAAAAATATAAATTTGTATCAAAAAGGATATAAAGGATACATATTCGAAAAAAAGCCTCAAAACATTGAATTAGACAGAATAAATTATTGTTATGAAATAGAAAATTACGAAACATTATTAAACTATGATGTAGTAGAAATTATAAATAATAAAAATATTAGAGTTTTATATAGAGATGATTCAGAAGATAATGCAATAGTAGTAACAAATCAATGTAATTCCAATTGTATAATGTGCCCAGATGCAGATAGTATAAGAAATACAAAAGAAAATCCGAGCATAAAGAAAATTTTAGAACATATAAGATGCATACCAGATGATACGGAACATATAACAATTACTGGCGGAGAACCTGGAATTTTAAAGGAAAATCTAATTACTATTTTGAAAGAATGCAAAGAATATTTGCCAAATACAGATTTTTTGCTATTATCAAATGGAAGAGTATTTTCAAATACTGAATTTGTAGATAAAATAAAAGAAAATATACCTTTAAACACAAGAATTGCAATACCTGTATATTCAGATAGTGAAAAAATACATGATGAAATAATTAGAGTAAAAGGTGGCTTCAAACAAACAATTGTTGGAATAAAAAAATTATTAGAAAGAGACATAGATGTAGAAATTAGAATTGTTGTTTTAAAGAAAAATTATAATTACTTAGAAAATATAGCAAAATTCATTGTAAAAGAAATACCAAAAGTAAAAATGGTAAATATTATGGCATTAGAGATGACAGGAAATGCTTATAAAAATAGAGAGAAAGTTTGGATAGGTTTTGAGAAGGTATCTAAAAATATACATCAAGCTTGCCTAATATTGCTAAAAGCTGGAATTATAACAAACTTGTATAATTTTCCGCTATGCAATATTAATCAATCGTTATTTAGCATTGCTCACAAAAGTATAACTGACTACAAAATAAAATATAAAGAAGAATGTAATAAATGCAAAGTGAAAGAAAAATGTGGTGGATTTTTTAATTCAACAATAAATGTAAAAGATATAAAGGTAAAACCTATAATATAGAGAGGTAAAGGCTGGAGAATAATTTGTATTTTAGAGAAGGGAATAAATAATGTATAAATTAAATTACTTCAATTTTAGAGAAAAAGAAAATGAATATTTAATTACAAATGATATGGGCAAATACGCATTTATTACAAAAGAAAATTTTCAAAAAATAATAAATAAAGAAGATATAGAAGAAAATTTAAAACAAGAATTATTAGAAAAAGGTTTTATTTATGATACAAATGAAGAAATATTTGCAACAGATATGGCAATGAAACTAAGAAGACAAAAAGAGTATTTATTAGAACCTACAACTTTGCATATTTTTGTTGTAAGTAAAAACTGCAATTTTAATTGTGTGTACTGCCAAGCGGGAATGCTAGATGAACAAAATGATTACAAAATGACAAAAGAAACAGCAAAAAATGCAGTAGATATTGCTATTTCCTCTCCAAGTAAATTTTTAACATTTGAATTTCAGGGGGGAGAGCCTTTAACAAATTTTGAAATAATAAAATACATAATTGAATATTCAAAAAGTATAGCAAATGGTAAATGTATAGAGTACAATTTAGTTTCAAATTTAACATTATTGACAGATGAAATGATAGAATTTTTTAAAGATAATAATGTATCTATTTGTACTTCGATTGATGGAGATGAGAAATTACAAAATAAAAATAGACCATATAAAAATAAAAATTCATATCAAGAAACAGTAAGTAAAATAAAAAAAATAAAAGAAAATGGAATAACTGTAAGTGCAATACAAACAACAACTAAGTATAGCTTAAAAAAATATAAAGAAATAGTAGATGAATATGTAAATTTAGGGTTAGCAAGTATTTTTATTAGACCTTTAACTAAACTTGGTAAAGCAGATAACAATTGGGTAAATATAGGTTATGAAGCGGAAGAGTTTTTGGAATTTTATAAGAAAAGTTTAGATTATATAATAGAAAAAAATAAACAAGGAGTATTTTTAACAGAAGGACATAGCAACATTTTTTTAAAGAAAATTTTATTAAATAGTCCCGTAAATTATATGGAACTACGTTCGCCTTGCGGAGGTGCAATTGGCCAACTTGCATATTACCATGATGGAAATATTTACACCTGTGATGAAGCTAGAATGCTTTCTGAAATGGGAGATGAGAGTTTTAAATTAGGAAATGTTTATAAAAATACATATAAAGATTTAATGCAATGTGATGTATGTAAAGCTATGTGTATATCTTCTTGTATAGAATGCTTGCCATATTGTAAAGATTGCATATATATGCCATATTGTGGAACTTGCCCAGTAATAAACTTGGCTCAAGATAACAATATTTTTGCAAGAAATCCTAAAGAATATAGATGTAAAATATATGGTGGAATTTTAGATATATTGTTTGAGTATATAAAAGATGAAGAGGTATTGAGGATTTTTTATAAGTGGATTAAAGAAGAATAAATGCTTATTAAAAATTTCCCTCTTGCATTATATTTTATTTAATGATAAAATACACTTAAAATAAAAAAGGAAGGAAAAACGAACATGAAAAAAGTACTAAAAGTATTAGGTATAATTATATTAATTTTGATAATTTTAATAGTCTTAGCAGGAGTTGCAGGCTATGCATATATAAGAAATAAACTTGGAAAACTTCAATATGAAGAAATAAGTCAAAATGCTACAGAACTTGGAATTTCTGAACAGACCCAAGAAAAGACATCTCCAATGCAAAAATTTAGAAACATTGCACTACTTGGAGTAGATTCTCAAACTGATGACTATGATACAGGTTATAGAACAGACTGTATAATAGTCGCAAGTATAAATGAAGAAAGTGGAGAAGTACAACTTTTTTCGATATATAGAGATACATATGTTCAAATGGAAGAAAATGGAAAAATAAAATTAGATAAAATAAATCATGCATATTATGGTGGAGCACAGAATACATTAAAAACCATAAATACAAATTTAGACTTAAACATAACAGAATATGTATTAGCTGATTTTAGTGCTGTAAAAGATTTAGTAGATGAAGTAGGTGGAGTAGAAATAAATATTACTTCTGAAGAGCTAAAATACATAAATAATTATATAGAAAACGTAAATAAAGTTACTCATTCGAAATCAAAAAGCATAACAAAAGCAGGAACTCAAACTTTAGATGGTGTTCAAGCTGTTGCATATTGTAGAATTAGATATACTACAGGATGGGACTACAAAAGAACAGAACGAATGAGAACAGTTTTAGAAAA
Source organism: uncultured Eubacteriales bacterium (assembly GCA_902787685.1). Taxonomy (GTDB): domain Bacteria; phylum Bacillota; class Clostridia; order TANB77; family CAG-508; genus CAG-269. The sequence goes on from CADAHH010000012.1 coordinate 24,851, forward strand.
AGTTGTGGAAAAAGCAAAAAAAATGAGTGTAGGAGAATTAAACAAATTAGCAGATACAATGCTTCCCAAAATAAGAACAAATATTAAGCCAAATGAGATATTAAGTTTAATTCCAACAGCTATGAGATTTAATATAACAAAATCTTTTGGATGGCCATATTCTACAACTGGAGTTCATATAAATGGGCAATTTTACGGACCTGCAGCAACGCTAGAAACAAATGTTGAAAAATTACATAAAGAAGTATTTGGACAACAAGATTATGTTGTAAATGATACAGTTAAAACAATAAGTGACGAAATAGAAGAGAAGACTGGAGTTCATGCAACAGATAAAATAGATATAGGAAGCTAATACAATAGATTTATGTAGTGGGATTATGTGTGTTGACAATAAAGTATAATAGTGATACATTATACAAGAAAATGAAAAACTATAAAAATATGAAAAAATGTCGAATTTTGTTGAAAAATACCTAAAAAAATGATATAATAAAAAAAGATAGCTTATGTAAATATTTTTTAGGAGGAAAAATAAAATGGAGGTAAAACCTGTTGATATAGGTTGTATAGCAGAAAATACTACCACTGCATTAGTGCCATATCAAGATGTTTCACTATATAAAAGTAAAATAAAGAGAAAAGTAGAAAGAATAACAAAAAGAGGAATAGATATATTTGGAGGAATTGCAGGTACTTTACTTTTAATTCCAATAACTGCTATTCTATTTGTTGCAAATTTAATTTCTAAGGATAATGGTCCACTTTTCTATACACAAAAAAGAATAGGAAAAAATGGAAAAATATTTAAAATGTATAAATTCCGTTCAATGTGTGTTGGAGCAGATGAAAAATTAAAAAAATATTTAGATGAAAATGAAGAAGCAAGAAAAGAATATAAAAAATATAAAAAATTAAAATATGATCCAAGAGTCACAAAAATTGGGGAATTTATTAGAAAAACAAGTATAGATGAGGTTCCACAATTTATTAATGTACTAAAGGGAGATATGAGCTTAGTTGGACCAAGACCATACTTGGAAAGAGAAAAAGAAGAAATGGCATATTATTATAAATACATAGTTTCATGTCGACCTGGTCTTACAGGATACTGGCAAATTGCAGGAAGAAGCAATGTTACTTTTGAAGATAGATTGCATATGGATATGGATTATTATAGAAAACATACTTTAAAAACAGATATGAAAATTTTGAAAAAGACTGTAGAAAAGTGTATAAAAAAAGAGGGAGCAATATAAAATAATGAAACACATTTTTATTATAGGCTGCAAAGGGATACCTTCTAATTATGGAGGATATGAAACTTTTGTTGAAAACTTAACTTTTTATAATGAAAATTCTAATATAAAATATCATGTTGCTTGCATTGGAAATGATGAGCGTGAATACGAACATAACAATGCAAGATGTTTTTGTGTAAAGGTCCCAAATATAGGACCAGCCAAAGCTATAGTTTATGATATAAAAGCAATAAAAAAATCAATTGACTATATAATACAAAATAATATAAAAAATGCAATTATATATATATTAGCGTGTAGAATTGGACCATTTTTACATCATTATAAAAAGATTATGAAAAAATATGGAATAAAACTATATATTAATCCAGATGGACATGAATGGTTAAGAGCAAAATGGAGTAAACCAGTAAAAAAATATTGGAAAATATCTGAACAATTAATGGTAAAAGAAGCTGATTTAGTTATTTGTGATTCAAAGAATATTGAGAAATATATTCTAGAAAGCTATTCAAAATATAAACCAAAAACTACGTTTATTGCCTATGGAGCAGATTTAGAAAAAAGCAAATTGAGCAATGAATCAGAAAAATTAATTAATTGGTATAAAGAAAAGAAAGTAGAAGCAGGCAATTATTATTTAATTGTTGGTAGATTTGTTCCAGAAAATAATTATAAAACAATGATTTCTGAATTTATGAAGTCAAATACAAAAAAAGACTTAGTAATAATAACAAATGTTGAAAAAAATAAATTTTATGAAAAATTAAGAAAAGCAACAGGATTTGAAAAAGATACTAGAATTAAGTTTGTTGGAACTGTTTATGAAAAAGAATTAATAAAAAAAATTAGAGAAAATGCTTTTGCATATATACATGGCCATTCAGTAGGAGGAACAAATCCATCATTAATAGAAGCATTGGCTACAACTGATTTAAATTTACTTTTTGATGTTGGCTTTAATAGAGAAGTTGCAGAAGATGGGGCTTTGTATTGGAATTTAGAAGACGGTAATTTAGCTGATTTGATAAATAGATGTGAAGAGTTAAATAATGATTTAATAAATCAATTAAGTGAAAATGCTAAAAGACGTATTGGGTTAGAGTATACGTGGAAAAAGATTATTAGTGATTATGACAAAATTTTATTGTTATAGTTTGAAATTAACATAAAAAGGTTAAAGGTGAATAAAATGAATATTACTCAAGAAACTATTGCTATATGTATGGCAACTTTTAATGGGGAAAAATATATAGAAGATCAAATTAATTCAATTATTAATCAAAGCTATAAAGATTGGATCCTTTTTATACGAGATGACAATTCAATAGATAGTACAAGTGAAATAATAGAAAAAATGGCAACAGATTATTCTGACAAAATTGTCTTAATAAAAGATAATAGTTTAAAAGGTGGTAGTTCAAAAAAAAATTTTGCTACAATTTTAAAGTGGGTAAAAGACAAGTATAATTTTAATTATTTTATGTTTGCTGATCAGGATGATATTTGGTTAGAACATAAGATAAAATTAAGTATGGAAAGAATGAGAGAAAAAGAAAGCGAAAATGAAATGATACCAATATTAATACATACTGATTTGAAAGTTGTAAACCAAGATTTGGAAATATTAGGAGAATCATTTTTTAAATATAGAGCTTTAAATATTGAAATAAAAGATTTAAAACATTTACTTGTACAAAATAATATAACCGGTTGTACAATGTTGTGGAATAAGAAGCTAAACGATTTAATAGATATTCAAGATGATAGAATAGCAATGCATGATTGGTGGATTACACTATGTGCATCATCTTTTGGACAAATTATTTGCATAAATGAGCCAACTATCTTATACAGACAACATACAGCCAATGTTGTAGGTGCCACAAAGGTAAATACTTTGCCTTTTATTATAAAAAGATTAATGGGGAGTGCACATGTAAAAGAAACTTTGAAAATGTCTATAGTACAAGCAAAATCATTTTTAGAATACTATAAAGATAAATTATCAGATGCTCAAATTGAAACTATTGAGAAATTTATAAATATAGAAAAATATAATAAGATTAATAGAATTTATACTGTAATTAAAGAAAAATATTTAAAACAGGGTTTAATTCAAATTATAGGAGAAATATTGTTTATATAAGATTATTAATTGATTCTTATAATAATAAAAATGTTAAGTGATTGAGAAGACAAGATGTATAAAAAGTTAAATTCTAATTTGTTTTTTTTATTGATTGGATTTATATTTTATGCATTTTTATTATTACGACATGTCGAATATTTTTAAGAAAAAATAAAATAAGAATAATTTAGCGGAGAATATTTATTAGGTTTTATCTTTTAATAAGCATAATAAGGTTAATAAATGACAATTTAGAAACTAAAAGAGTAGTTGAAGAATTTTTGAAAAAATATATTTATTTTCAAATAATAGTTTTTAATACAATATCTAAAAAACTCTATTTATAATGACAGTAAAAAATATAGTTACTATGTATTGGTCAAAAAAAGATAAACCAGAACGTTTTACACGCTTTAAAAATAAATAAATATAAAAAATACTTTATAATCGTTATTAAAAGATAATTCAGATACAGGAGGAAACTCTATGATAAGTAAAGTCTGTTATAATTTAGTAAAAATAATGTATAAAAACAATATAGAAATGCAAGATAACCTTGTACTATAATTGTTTAAATTCATAGTAAAAACATGTTTAAAATGAAAAAACAAATTTTTATAGATTACATGCAAATAATGATATAAGAGTTATTACTAATAAATTAAAATAGTTATCAAAGGTATAAAAATATTATAGAAAGAAAATAATTAAGGTCAACTAAAAAAAGATTAATATTATTATAAATATTTGTAACGAATTAAACAAGGTTAAAGAAAAAAAGTGAAAACAAAATTTTTGAGTATAAAGGAAAAATAATCAAATATGAATAATCAAGAAATACATCAAAAGAAACAAATAAATAAAATATACATGGGAGAAATATTTTTTTTTGTAGGATATATTATTTATTTCTTTTATTATATAATTTGTAGAATATCAAATTTTAATTTATTAATAGATTTTAGAATAAAACAAGTAATTTATTTTATTTGGATAGGGTTGTTATTTGCCAAAATATTTGTGTTTGATAAGCATACTTTAAAGCAGTTAATAATTATTGTTATAGTTTTTGTGCTTTTAATATGTTCATACTACAAAAGCAAAGATGTTAATTTTATAGAAATTGCTCTACTTATTTTATCATCAAAAAATATTTCTCAAAAAAAGATTATCAATATAACATTGATAATGCTTTTAAGTTTAACAGGAATTGTTGTTATTTCTTCAAAGATTGGTTTAATAAAAGAATATGTTTTTTATAATGATATTGGAGCAAGATATTCTTTAGGATTTGTTTATATATCGCAGTTACCATTTTTAGTAAGAGAAATTTGTTTTATTGTATTAATAATTACTAAAAGAAAAAATAAATTATTAGTTTCTATTTTGGCGATTATAATTTCATATATTGTATACAGAGTTACATTAGTAAGAAATTTGTTTTATACATCAATAATATTAATAGTATTAATATTAATTAATGAATATAAATCTAAAATATTTACAAATTACTTTATAAAAAAAATAATAAAATATTCATTCTTAATAGGTGCTACATTATCGATATTTATAACCATAAATTACCATTCATCAAGCGAATTTTATATAAATTTAAATGAAAAGCTAACTAATAGACCTGTAATTGAACATAATATGTATGAAAAGTATGGAATTAGCTTGTTTGGAAAAAAAATATATATGTATGGAGTAAGTGCTATTACTAATAATAAAAAATTAACATTTGCAGATTACTCATATATAGATAACTTATTTGTACAGATTTTACTCAAAGATGGAGTTTTAATTTTTAGTGTGTTTTTAATATTATATACAAGAGTTTTAGATAAATGCTTTAAAAATAAAGAATATAGAGAATTTGGAATATGGTTTTTTATAATAGCGGTGTCATCTGTAATAGATGATGAGGCAATCGTTGTTGCTTATAATTTCCCGATTATATTTTTATTGCAAATATTAGAAAAAAACAAAATTAAATGGGAGAAAAGTAAATATGTATGATTATCTAATTGTTGGAACAGGTCTATTTGGTTCAATATTTGCTTATGAAGCAAATAAAAGAGGAAAGAAATGTCTAGTAATAGACAAAAGGTCACACATTGGTGGAAATATATATACAGAAAAAATAGAGGATATAAATGTGCATAAATATGGTGCACATATTTTCCATACAAATAATAAAGAAGTATGGCAGTATATAAATCAATTTGCAGAATTTAATAGATATACAAATTCGCCAGTAGCGAGATTCAAAGATGAAGTATATAATCTTCCTTTTAATATGAATACATTTAACAAACTTTGGGGAGTTTTTACACCAGCTGAGGCTAAACAAAAAATTGAAGAAGAATTAAAAGAAGTTAATATTGATGAACCTAAAAACTTAGAAGAACAAGCTATAAAACTTATTGGTAAAACTATTTATGAAAAGCTAGTAAAAGGATATACAGAAAAACAATGGGGAATGAAAGCAACAGAGCTTCCTGCATTTATTATTAAACGTTTGCCAGTTCGTTTTACATATGACAATAATTATTTCAATTCAGAGTATCAAGGTATTCCTAAAGGTGGATATACAGGTATCATAGAAAAAATGTTAGATGGAATAGATGTAAAACTTGACTATAACTTCTTTGAACATAGGGACGAATTAAAAAAAATAGCTGAAAAAATTATTTTTACGGGACCTATAGACGAATATTATGATTACTGCTTTGGAGAATTACAATATAGAAGTGTAAGATTTGAAACTAAAGTATTAGATACAGACAATTATCAAGGAAATGCTGTTGTAAATTACACAGAATATGAGATTCCATATACAAGAATTATAGAACATAAGCATTTTGAATTTGGCACTCAACCTAAAACAGTAATATCAAGAGAGTATTCAGATAAATGGGACAAAACAAAAGAACCATATTATCCAATTAATAATGAAAGAAATAATAATTTATATAATAAGTATAAAGAATTAGCAGATAAAGATGAAAAAGTAATCTTTGGAGGAAGATTAGGGCAATATAAATATTACGATATGGACAAGGTAATAGAAAATGCATTAGAAATTATTAGCAATGAATTAGGTGAGAGTGATTGCAATGGAAATTAACAAAATTTTTGAAATAGGAATATCAATGCCTAAAACTATTTATTTTAACTTTAAAGCTTTCAAGTTTAAAGAAGCAATAAAATGTTTAAAATTATTCTTTTGCGTCTTTAAGAAGTATAGTTTCAAAACAATTAGAAAAAGAAAATATTTTAATAGGAGGATTTCCAGCTAAGATTTTAATAAAAAATATTAATTGGAAAAATAAGACAAATGGGGAAAAAAAGTATAAAAAAGAATTATATTTACAATTTAATGTATCAGATGTTAATAATTTTTGTGCCACTAATAACAACACCATATGTATCTAAAACACTAGGTTCAGAAATGATAGGAATATATAGTTATACATTATCTATTGCAACATACTTTATTTTGTTTGGTACATTAGGGATTGCAATGTATGCACAGAGAGAAATAGCATATGTACAGGATGATAAAAAGAAAATAAGTGTTATATTTTGGGAAGTTATTATATTAAGAATTATTACTATGGCAATATCAGCAACGATTTATTATTTTACAATGATAAATGGAACACAGTACCAAATTTATTATAAAGTACTGTTATTAGAGATATTAGCTAATTGCATTGATATTTCATGGTTATTTCAAGGGCTGGAAGAATTTAAAAAGACGGTAATTAGAAATTCTGTAATAAAAATAATAAGCGTTATATCAATTTTTGTTTTTGTAAAAACAAGAGATGATTTAATAAAATATTTTTTTATTTATATGTTATCTAATTTAATTGGAAATCTATCACTATGGTTATATCTTCCTAAGTATTTAGTAAAAATTAATTTAAAACAATTGAACTTAAAAAGACATATAAAACCTACTATACAATTATTTATTCCACAAATTGCAATTCAGATTTATACAGTTTTAGATAAAACAATGATTGGAAAAATGATTTCAGATAAATCAGAAGTTGGATATTATGAGCAATCTCAAAAAATAATAAAAACAGCATTAACAGTAATTACATCGTTAGGCACTGTTATGTCACCACGAATTGCATATGTAAGTAGCAATAATAGAAAAGATGAAGTTGAAAAATATCTTGCAAATTCATTTAAATTTGTATGGCTTTTAGGAATTCCAATTATGCTAGGATTGATGGCAATTTCTTCTAGTTTAGTTCCGTGGTTCCTAGGAGAAGAATTTATAAAAGCAAAATGGATTATTATTTTTGGTGCACCGTTAACTATATCAATAGGATTAAATAATGTATCAGGTATTCAATATTTGATTCAAACTAAAAAGCAAAAGATATTTACAAAATCAGTTGTAATTGGAGCTTTGTGCAATTTTACGTTAAATTTAATATTAATACATTTTATAAAATCATATGGTGCAATTATAGCATCGGTAATAGCTGAAACTTTAATATTAATGGTACAATTAAAATATATGAGACAAGAAATAGCTTTAAAAATAGTATACAATAAAAGTTTAAAATATATTGTAAGTGGAATTATTATGTTTGTTTTAATTTTACCAATTGGTATATTAAATAAGCCAACAGTAGTAACGACAGCTCTTCAAATTTTAATAGGTGGAATAATATATATTAGTCTATTACTAATACAAAAAGATGATTTCTTATTTGAAAATGTCAAAAAAATAAAAGATAAGATATTGGGAGTTAAAAATGAAGAAAATAAAAAAATTGGCAAAAAAACTAGTAACTAAAAAAAGTAAATATCACTTAAAATATGCAAAGAAATTATATACAAAGCTAAATAGAGAAGAAAAAAATAAAAAAGAACTTATAAAATGTATTCTTAAAACAAGGATAGTTAGGGAAAATGAAATTGGTCTAACATTAAATAAGTTTTTTAACAAAATAGAATTAGCAGAAATTAATCCTAATGATGTTTTTTATTATTCATTAGATTTTTATAAAGACTACTATAAACAAAATAGAATGATTGGAAATTTATCTATTGACTATAAAAGAGTTCTTGAGAATTCAATAGAAGACTTTAAAGAAATGTTATTAAATAATATTATTGATAATGAGTTTTATAAAAATGAAATAAATACTTTAAAAGGTATAGAGAACCTAATAGATAGAATTGTAAAAAAATTAAAAGATAATAATGTTAATCAGAAGCTAATTACTTATTTTGAAAATATAAAAAATAAAAAGGCCACGTCATTTTATGAAGCTTTGCAAAGAATATTATTTTATAACCAAATACTTTGGCAAACAGATCATAGATTAAATGGATTAGGAAGACTTGATAAAATTCTTATTGATTATTATGAAAATGATATAAAAAATGGCAAAATATCAAAAGAAGAAGCAGCAAATTTAATAAAAGAATTTATGCTTACTCTAAATAGATACTACAAAATAAAAAGTAATATGTTATTAGGAGATACTGGGCAGATTATAGAGCTTGGGGGAAAAGATATTGATGGAATTTACAGATTTAATGATTTAACATATATTTTTATAGAGAAGATGGAAGAGATAAAATTACCAGATCCTAAAATTTTACTTAGAGTAAGTGAAAAAATGCCAAGAAATCTTATGGAATTATCTTTAAAATGTATAAAAACTGGAATAGGCTGTCCACTATTTGCAAATGATGATGTGCTTATTGAAAAATTGATAAAATTTGGGTTTGATGAAAAAGATGCATATAATTATGGAACATCTGCATGTTGGGAGCCTTATATAATAGGAAAAGCATTAGATCAAAATAATATGGATGCATTAGTATTTATGGAACCATTAGAAAGAGTATTAAAAAGTGAAAATGTCTCAAAAATAAATAGCAAAGAAGAACTAATAGAGCTTTATAAAAAATACTTAGAAGTATATATAGATGAATTGATAAGTAAAGCAAATAATACTATTTGGCAAAAAGATCCAGTGCTTTCTTTATTTATTGACAATTGTATAAAAGAAAACAAAGATATATCAGAAGGGGGAGCTTTATATAATAATTATGGTTTTACTGGAGTTGGACTATCAAATTTTGTAAATTCAGTAATAAATATTGATGAATTCGTGTTTAAAAGTAAAGAGTATACATTAAAGGAACTAAATGAAATTAGAAAATATAATTTTGAAAAAAATGACGATTTAGTTTATAAGCTAAAAAATCAAAATTTAAAATATGGAACTGATAATGAAGAGGTTATTAATTTAAGTAATAAAATTATAGAGTATACAACTAAATTAATGGATAGGTATACAAATAAATTTAAAGGAAAATTTAAATTTGGAGTAAGTTCACCAACTTATATAGATTCATCTAGAAAATTCCCAGCATCATTTGATGGAAGAAAAAATGGAGAGCCATTTGGAGTACATATTTCTTCAGATAATTCGAATGCATATACTGGTTTAATCCAATTTGCATCAAAATTAAATTATAACGAAAATAGATTTAATGGAAATGTTGTTGATTTTATTATTTCTCCAAGTTTTATTAATGATAATTTTGATAAAATAGTTGATTTTCTCATGCTAAGCATAAAAGTAGGATTTTTTGAAATGCAGATTAATGTAATAAGTAGTGACATCTTGATTAAAGCTAGAAAAAATCCAAGAGAATTCCCAAATTTAATAGTAAGAGTATGGGGATTTAGTGCATATTTTAAAGATTTACCAGATGAATATAAAGATTATATAATAGAAAGGACATTAAAAAGTGAAGGTAATAGTCACTAACATACAAAGATTTTCTTTGCATGATGGTCCAGGAATAAGGACAACCGTTTTTTTTAAAGGATGTAACTTAAGGTGCCCATGGTGTTCTAATCCAGAAAATATAAATTTTCGAATTCAAGAATATACTTATGAAAATCAAAAAGGAATCTATGGGTATGAGATATCTTTAGAAGATTTAGAAAAAGAAATATTAAAAGATAAGTTATATTATGAAAATAATGGTGGAGTTACATTTTCAGGAGGAGAAGCATTATTACAATTTGAAAAATTAGAACCATTATTAAAAAAAATAAAGAATGCCAATATTAATATTTGTGTTGAAACAGCACTAACGGTTCCTAAAAAATTTATTGATATTGCTATAAAATATGTAGATGAGTTTATAATTGATGTAAAGATATTAGATAATGAGTATATATCAAAAATTAACGGAGATATAAATTTATATTTGAGCAATATTGAAAAAATTTATAATAAAAATAGTTCAATAATTTTTAGAATTCCATTAGTAGAAGATTATACGACCACAGATAGTAATATTGAAAAGATAATTAATTTTTTAAAAAAATATACGCCTAAAAAAGTAGAGATATTTAAAATACATCGTTTGGGGGAAAATAAATATAAATCATTAGATTTAGAAATGCCGATTTTTAAAGAAATTTCTGATGATAAAGTTTACAAAATGAAAAAGAAAATAGAAGAGTCAGGAATAAAAGTAGAATATTGTAAAGTATAAAGTATATGACTTACCAGTATATTTTATGATGATAGTGTAAAGTAAGTTATGAAAAAAATTATGGAAACCACTATCTAATAAATGAACATTGAAAAATTAAAAATATACGAAAAAAAGACATGATGAT
>CADAHH010000013.1 GCA_902787685.1 uncultured Eubacteriales bacterium
CCTTTGTGACAAAATTTATTTTATTTTATCATAAAAATGGTTGTTTTAGTTTATATTGCTCTAAATTTTATTGCGAAGAAATTTTACTCTTTTTTACTGTACTTAACATATGTGTTCTATACTAAATTGTAACTATCAAATTATTATTTTTTAAATAATCTGGCTTTAAAATAGCTATGTCACAAGTTTATTGAATATCAAATATTGAAAGGAGATCACAAAAATACATTTAAGGGACGCTTTCCAAAAATAGGAGAACAAAAATCCCTTCCAAAAATCCTGTTTTTGGAAGGGGGCCCTTTTTTGTTTTTTAATATCTTCTATAACAACCTCTTACTATTCCAGTTCTCCCATTATTATTCTGATTTGGTATTATATTTCCTGAAAGTGCTATTCCTTGATTTGCTGTTTGTAAACTGTTTGAATTACCATTACATTCACATTCATTATTGTTATCTATTATATCTCCAACATCTTCATCTCTATCTGGACAAATTGAACAACATGGTTTTAAAAAGTTTCTACATATACATCTAATAAATCTAACAATTACAGCTGTAATATATGCTATAAAAGTTAAAACTATTAATGCAATTAATAATGTTGCTAAATCTGTGATAACTTCTGTTGCAAATAATGCAAATAATATAATTAAATATAATGCAAAAAATGTTATTGCAACTAGTATTGGAGAACGTAGAACTCTTTCTAAAACAATTGCAAGAAGGACTGTTGCAATAGGCAAAGCAAAAAATATGAGTAAATCCATTATATACATACTCCTTTTCTAAAATGTTTTATATAATATATTATGAATTTACAAAAATAAAGTTTACTTTTTTACTTTTAAATAGAATAATATAAATATTGAAACACATCTCGGCTCCCTTCATATACAAACAAAATCTAATAAAGATTATGGAACCTTTTTCACTTAGTCCTCGCTTCGCTCGACGCGAACATTATTCCATAATCTTTATTGATTTTGTAATTATATATTCCGGTCACATTCGATGATGTTTAAATATTTATATTATTCTATTTATTGATTAATCAGTATTCAACCTTTACCAAATACAATCCATTTGGTGGCAAAGTTTTTCCTGCATTTTCTCTTTTTCCATCTTCTATTATTTTAGGAATTTCATTTGGCTCAATTTTTCCGAGACCAACTTCTACTAAAGTTCCAACAATAATTCTAACCATATTATATAAAAATCCATTTCCTGTAAGCTCTATCCACAATCTATTATCTTTTTGTTGATAAATCTCTGCTTTGTATATTGTTCTAACACTTGATTTACTACTTGTTCCACTAGCTTTAAATGCTTTAAAATCATGTTCTCCTTCAAAATATTTAATTGCTTGTTTCATTTTATTCACATCTAATTTTTGTGGTATATGTGTTTCTAAATTTCTATATATAGCTGATGCATAAATATTATTATTAATTATATATCTATATGTTTTTCTTTTACATGCAAGTCTACTATGAAATCTTTCTTCTACTTCTTCAGCATTAATTATTCTAATAGATTTTTTTAATTTAGTATTAATTGCTATTGGAATTTTTTCAATTGGAATTAAAGAATTCGTTTTAAAATTTGCAACTTGTCCTAAACTATGTACTCCGCTATCTGTTCTTCCAGATGCATTAAGTTCAATAGTTTCTCCTGTTATTTCTTCAATTGCCTTTTCAATTGTTCCTTGAATATTTAATTTGTTTGGTTGCTTTTGCCAGCCATTAAAGTCTTTTCCATCATATTCTATGGTTAATTTTATATTTCTCATTTTGGACCTTTCTTTTATAATATATATGTTATAATTGTGATGTAAAAAGACCAAATAAATTTGGTCTTTAGTTATTGTCATTATTATTTTTTACTTGTTTTCCTTGTTTATTTTTAATACTTACAAAAAATTCTTTTATACTATTAAAAACATTTTTTTGTTCATCTTCTTTTTCTGGGAATCTTTTTGTAACAATATTGCTAATTAAAATCTTTTTTAATACATCTTCTCTAACATCAGCAATTAATGTACCATCTTTTGCTACAGAAATCTTACCCGTTTCTTCTGATACAACTACTGCTATACTATCAGATTCTTTTGAAATTCCAATTGCAGCTCTATGTCTTGTACCTAGTTCTTTTGCAATATCAGAATCTGATGCTAAAGGAAGCATACAGGCTGCTGCAACTATTTTATTACCTGAAATTACAACTGCACCATCATGAAGTGGTGTATTAGGAACAAATATATTTACAAGTAACTGAGGAGATACTTCACTATTTAACTCTACTCCTGTTGATATTATATCTTTTATTTGTATATCTCTTTCTATAACAATTAATGCTCCAATCCTATTTTTAGCAAGTTCTGTAGCTGCAATTGCAACTTTATAAATATCTTCTTTTGTTTTTGTAGCAATATCTTTATCCATACCAAAAAGCTTGGTAAATTTGTTAGTTCCTAATTGCTCTAAAGCTCTTCTAATTTCTGGTTGAAAAATAATAATCAGAAGAATAACTCCCCAATTCATAACAGCAGACAATATGTAGTTTAAAATGTGTAAATTCAATAAATCACTTAACCAAGTAGCTATAATTAGTAGTGCTATTCCTTTTATTAATTGCCATGCTCTAGATTCTTTGAATATTTTTAAAATATGATATGCAACAAAAATTACTATTGCAATATCTACAATTAAAGTAATAATTTTTAACGGATATTGTTGATATATTTCAATATTAGCTATAATATTTTCTTTTATATTATTTATCATTAATATCATCCCTTCATAAGGAACAAATTTTTTTAACTTACTCCTTCGTCAAATCATTCGTTTATATTATTATATAAAATAATAAATCAAAGAAATCGCAACTGAAAAGATCATTAAAATAGCCATAAGGCTAGCCATAACTTTAACTGCAAGTTCTCCTTTATTTCTCTTTGTTTTTGTTTTTGTAACATTTTTTTCCATAATTACATTTTCCTTTCTAAAAATTATGAATCTATATACTATTATATCACTAATTTTGTTTTTTTCAATAGATATAGTATTGAATTTAATAATTAAAACTGTAATTTGGTATATTTTTAATATGTTTTAGTGATTAATATATATTATACCTAATCAAATCTTAATAATATTCTTGATTTTTTCTACCGCTATTTTACATTTTTCTTCATCATTTGCATAGATTGTAGCCAATAGTTCATTTTGTTCTACAAAATCATTAACTTTTTTATTTAATACAATTCCTACTGACATGTCGATTTTATCATCTTTTTTTATTCTTCCAGCACCTAATTCACACGCCAATTTTCCAATGTCTTCTGCATTTATTTCTGTGATTTTACCTTTTTTATCACTTTTAACTTGTACCATATATTTTGCTTTTTCAAATCTATTAATATCATTTAAATAAGATGCATCTCCTCCTTGCATTTCTACCATTTGTTTAAATTTTTCAAATGCCAAACCATTATTAATATTTTCTAACATTTTTTTCTTGTTTTCTTCTAAGTTATCTCCCTTACCTGCTAATTTAATCATATAGCTACCAATTTCAAGTACAATATTTTTTAAATCATCTGGTAATTCTTTCCCTTTTAGAAAATTAATAGCTTCTATAATTTCAAGTGTATTTCCAACTGCAAATCCTATAGGTTCATTCATTGGAGTAAATACAGATTTTACTTCTCTTCCCGCATATTTTCCTAGACTTTCCATTTTTTCTGCAAGAAGTTTTGCATCTTCTAAGCTTTTCATAAATGCACCTTTTCCATAGGTTACTTCAAGGACTATCTTATTGGCACCAGCTGCAATTTTTTTACTCATTATACTTGATGCAATTAGTGGTATATTATCTACACAACTAATCGTATCTCTTAATGCATATATTTTTTTATCTGCCGGAGCTAAATTCATGGTTTGCCCAATCATACTTATACCAATTTTATGTACATACTCTTTAAAACTGTCTATGGAAACTGATGTATTATATCCTGGAATTGCTTCTAATTTATCAATTGTGCCACCAGTAAAACCCAACCCTCTTCCTGACATTTTTGCAACAGGTATTCCTAGTGATGCAATTATAGGCAGTAAAACTATTGAAACTTTATCTCCAACACCACCAGTTGAATGTTTATCTACTACATTTGTACCAAACTCTGATAAATCTAATACTTCTCCAGAATTTGCCATACTAAAAGTCAAATTAAAAAGCTCCTCATCTGTCATTCCATTTAAATAAATTGCCATAACTAGAGCTGCAGCTTGATAATCTGTTATACTTTCATTAGTATAACCTTTAATAAAAAATTCTATTTCTTCTTTTGATAATTCTTTTTTGTCTCTTTTTTTTGCTATGATTTCGAGAATGTTCATTTTACTTCCTTTCCTTCAATATTTTTCAATATTTAAAAACTTATTTTGAAGTGAGCTGTGCGATGTGGGATTTTTTAGCATCGCAAAATTTTGTAATAAAAGTCCTTCTATGTATTGGGCAAGGTCCAAATTCTTTTATAGCTGTAATATGTTTTGCCGTACCATATCCTTTATGTGAGCCAAATCCATATTCAGGATAAATTTTATCCCATTCACGCATAATTCTATCTCTCGTAACTTTTGCTAAGATTGAAGCCGCAGCAATAGAATAGCATTTTGCGTCTCCTTTAATTATAGATTTATAAGGTATACCTAATGTATCTATTCCACTTAATGCATCTACCATAATTATATTTGGCTTAACTTCCATTTGCTTAATTGCTTCTGTTAATCCCTTTTTAGTTGCTTGTAATATATTTATTTCATCAATTTCATCTTGATAAATTATTCCAATACCATAACTAATTGCTTCATTAATTATTAAATCATATAATTTTTCTCTTTTAGCTTCAGAAACTTTTTTTGAATCATTTATTCCTTCTATCATAGAGTCTTGAGGTAAAATAACAGAGGCAACTACAACTGGTCCTGCTAGTGGTCCTCTGCCTGCCTCATCAATTCCGGCTATATATTTTACCCCTTTGTCAAAAAATTCTTTATCTATTTTTTTTAATTCTATAAGTCTTGCTTCTTCTTTTTCTTTCATAAATACTATCCCTTTGTTCTATTCTTCCATCTTATTTTTCAAATTAGATAATGTATAAAAAACTGAATTGTCATACTTAATTCCAGATGGATATACTATTTCTAGCTTTGTAAAATCAGCAGAATTATATACAACAACAAATTCTCCATCTTCACTTTCACTTGCTAAATTAGATAATCCCATTTCAGTGAGTGTTTCTGTTGTAATATTGTAAACTTCACATCCATTTGAGTCATTAATTGAACTTTCAACTTTTGATATTATTTCTGTCGCATTTTCTAATTTTTCCATATTATATTTTGTACTAAATAAATTAGATCTATTGTATGATTTTGTTTTTGTTACATCTTCATCATCTTCTTTTAAATCCCAAACTTCTGCATTAATCTCTTCTGCATATATTTTTGCATTTGCTTTTATTGTAATCATATTTGTCATTAAACTCTCAATTTTAGCTTTTTTTATTAATGACTTTCCTTCACCTACAGAAATACCTATTAAAATCAGGATGACAATAACTGTTATTACAAGTGCGATTAGCGTAATCCCTGATTTATTTTCTATTTTTTTCATATTTTTACACCCTTCCAAAAAAATCTTTTTTAAAAACAAAGAGCTTAATTTTAAAATATTAAGCTCTTATAATTTAGTTTGCTATATAATATCCTACTCCTCTTTTTGTTATTAAAATTTTAGGGTTTGATGTATCAGCTTCAATTTTTTCTCTAATACGCCTAACTGTAACATCAACAGTTCTAATATCACCAAAATACTCATATCCCCAAACTTTTTCAAGTAGAGTTTCTCTTGTAACCACTTGTCCTGGCTCTTGAGCAAGAAATCTAAGAACTTCAAATTCTCTTAAAGTAAGATCTACAATTTGGTTATTAATCATAACTTCAAATCTATCCAAATCTAAAGTTAAAACTCCGACTGTTATTACATTTGTTCTTCTTATTGAACTTTCTTCTTTATTTTGTTTTTTATCATTATTTGAAACTATATTATATTTTCTTAAATTAGCTTTTACTCTTGCTAATAATTCTCTAATATTAAATGGTTTTGTGATATAATCATCTGCTCCTAATTCAAGCCCAAGAATTTTGTCAAGTTCATCATCCTTAGCAGTAACCATAAGTATTGGAACATTAACAATGTTCTTTACTCTTTTGCAAACAGATAATCCATCTAATTTTGGAAGCATAACATCTAATAATATTAAATCAACTTTTTTATTCTGAACAATATCTATTGCTTCTAAGCCATCACTAGCCTCAATAACATTGTATCCTTCTTTACTTAAATTATGTGATAATAAATTAAGAATCATTTTTTCATCATCAACTATTAAGATGGTTTTTTTATAATCTAATTCTTCTTCCACAAAAAAGCCTCCTTTATTTGTTAATCATTCATAATATATCATATTTGATTTTTTTATACAAGTTTTTTGAGGAAATTTTTATAATTATTTAAAAAATCCTTTTACTTCCTCAATTAATGCTTCTTCTCCTTGTTTTTCAATTTTTAATGTAATCATTGGCTTAATTCCATCTGAAAATTTAATTCTGCTTCCATATTTTTTTATTAAGTTCGAAATAAAATCATCTTTAAAGCTATTATTTTCATAAGTAAATACTACTACGTCTCTTTTACTTTGAATTTTTATTATATTGTTCTTTTTAGCTAATTGTTTTATTCTTGAAATTTCTAAAAGATTTTCTATTTCATGAGGCATGTCTCCAAATCTATCAATTAATTCATCAACAACATTTGAAATGTCTTCTTCAGTTTTTGCAAGCGCAATATCTTGGTATATTTCTATTTTTTGATTTTGGTCAGAAATATATTCATCTGGAATATAACTTGTAACATTTAAATCAATTTGACATTCTATATCTTCTTCAACTTTTATTCCTTGTTCTTCTTTCAAGACTTCATTTAAAAGCCTTGTATATGTATCATATCCAACTTCTTCTAAATGTCCAGATTGAATTTCTCCAATTAAGCTTCCTGCTCCTCTTATTTCTAAATCTCTCATAGCAATTTTAAAGCCAGAACCAAATTCAGTAAATTCTTTAATTGCTTTTAGTCTCTTATCTGCCGCTTCTGCAAGTATTTTATCTTTTCTATATGTAATATAGCTATACCCTTGTCTATCTGATCTTCCAACTCTTCCTCTAATTTGATATAATTGAGCAAGTCCCATTCTATCAGCATTTTCGATAATAATTGTATTTGCATTTGGTATATCAATTCCTGATTCTAAAATTGTTGTACATACTAATACATTTATTTTGCCATCAACAAAATCTTCCATAATATCTTCAATTTCAGTTCCTGTCATTTGCCCATGTGCAAATCCGACTTTTGCTTCTGGCACAAGTCTTGCTATTTTATCAGCTTTAAGCATTATGTCTTTAACACTATTAAAAATATAGAATACTTGCCCATCTCTTTCTAATTCTTTTGTTATAGCTTCTTTAATTATATCTTCATCATATTCTACAACATATGTCTGTACAGGTTTTCTATTTTGTGGTGGCTCATAAATAACTGACATATCCCTTACTCCAACAATTGACATATGTAGAGTTCTAGGAATTGGTGTTGCTGTCATTGTAAGTACATCTACACTTGTTTTATATTGTTTTATTTTTTCTTTTGCCTTAACTCCAAATCTGTGCTCTTCATCTATTATTAGCAACCCTAAATCCTTAAACTCAATATCTTTTCCAAGTAGTTTATGTGTTCCAATTACTATATCAACATTTCCAAGTTTTAGTTCTTTAATAATTCTAGTTTGGTCTTTTGCAGTTCTAAATCTATTTAGTAATTCAACTTTTATTGGGAAATCTTTCATTCTTTCTTTAAATGTTTCAAATTGTTGTTTTGCTAAAACTGTTGTAGGAGCAAGATATGCAACTTGTTTGCTATCCATAACTGCCTTAAATGCTGCGCGAATTGCAACCTCTGTTTTGCCATATCCAACATCTCCGCATAATAGCCTATCCATAGGTCTTTCAGCTTCCATATCTTTTTTTACTTCTTCTATACAGCGAAGTTGGTCATCTGTTTCAATATATGGAAATTTTCCTTCAAATTCTTTTTGCCAATCTGTATCTTTTGAAAAAGCGTGTCCTCGAGACTTCTCACGTCTTGCATACAACTCTATTAAATCTTTTGCAACAGCTCTTAAATTATTTTTAACCTTTGTAGTTGTTTTCTCCCAATCTTTTGAACCTAATTTGTTTAATTTTAAATTAAGCTCTTCTCCTCCAACATATTTCCTAACTTCATCTAATGAATTAGTTGGAATATATAAAATATCATCACCTTTATATTTTATTTTTATATAATCTCTTGTTATTCCATCTGCTTTAAGAGTATTTACACCTATATAAATTCCAATTCCATATCTTCTATGTACAACAAAATCTCCTATCCTTAAATCAGCAAAAACCACCTTTTCACTTTGATTAAAAGTTTCATTTTTTCTTTTTCTAGCTTTTCTCTGAACTTCAACTAATTCTGAAGCCTCAATTACAACTTGATTCAAATCATAGCTAAAAAAACCACCAGATATTTTTCCTGTTGTAATAACTATAGTTTGAACATTTTTATTAACAATAGTTTGATCAATTTTTTCTTGATAAATTAAATATATTTCGTTTTGTTCTAATATCTTTTTAATCTTATCTACCTTTTCTTTTGTATCTACTACTATATACACATCTTTTTTATCTTTTGTAAATTTTTTTATATCATTAATAAATAGCTCTATTCCACTCTTATAATAATTCAATTCTTTTGCATTAAATTGATACTGTATACTACTTTTTTTCATAGTATCTAGTTTATTTAAAAATACACATTGATTATCTTGTATTTTTATTTCAATTTCTGATGTTGTTAAATAGTTATTTAAACCTTCAGGAATTATTCTTTCTTTTTCAATTAATGCTTTTATAACATTTTCATTATCTTCTTCAATGTTTTTACTTCTAGCTAATATCTTACTAAATTCATCAATAAAAAGAATAGTATCATCTGCAAAATAATCTAAAATAGTTTCTGACTCTTTATAAAAAGAATCAAAATATCTGTCAATTTTATTTAAATAATCACCTTCAAGAATGCTTTCTACATCAGCTTCTACCTTTTCAACTAGCACTTCCGGATAGATTTTTGATTTAATATTATTTGCAACTCTTTCTAATGGTTCATCTAAAATATATTCATATGCTGGATAAATTTTAGCTGTTTCTTTATTTTCAATTGACCTTTGTGATACTATATTAAAATTTCTAATTGAATCTACTTCATCTCCCCATAATTCAATTCTTAAACCAATTGTATCATTTAATGAAATATCGACTATTCCACCTCTTATACTAAATTGTCCTCTTCCATCAATTAATTCAAATCTTTGATATCCTAAATCTATAAGTCTTTGTTTTAAATCTTCTAAATCACATCTATCACCTATTTTTAAGTTAATAATATCTTTAAAAAGTGCTTTTTTAGATATCATTTTTTGCTTAATTGTTTCTGTAGATGCAATTATTATTGATTTTTGATTTTCATATATTTTATTTAAAACTTCAATTCTTTCATAAGGTAAATTTTTGCTTTCAGCTATATAATCATATGTAACAATCTCTTTTTTAGGTAAAAAATAAACTTTATCTGTAAAAAATTTTATATCATTATATAGTTTTTGTGCTTGAATCTCATTATATGTTACTAAAAAAATAGGTCTTTTTAAATTCTCTAATACATTTGTTAAAATCTCACTAATTACCACGTCAGTTAAGCCCGATATTTCTACCGGGCTTTTTTTACTATTTATTTGTTCTAAAAAGTCATTAAATTTAAGAGACTTCTCTAAACTTTTTACAAGTATGTTCATTCTTCTCTTTCCTTACTTTTTTGCTCTTTTTGTGCTGTTTTCTCAGTTGTTTGTGTTTTTCCTTTAGCTCTTTGATATTCTTTTTTCACTTTAAAATCTTTTACATTTGCAAATGATTTTTCTGCAAAGAGCTGTCTTGCAAGTTTATTGACTCTTTCAAGTGAAGCCAACAATTCTTGTTTAAGTCTTTTTAAATGATCATCATCTTCTGTTTCATCATCTTCATCAGAACTTGCTTTTTTTCTTTTTTTAGGTTTTTGTGGTCCTTCCTTATATGCTTTAATAGCTTCTTCTTGAGAAAGTTCTGGTAATTCTCCTTCAACTAAACTTTCTATACTTCCTTTTATATCAATTAGTTTTTCTTCTTTTTCACTATTGTTTTTATTCTCTTGCATAAGCAACTCCTTGTTTATTAATATATAAAACTGATTAGTAACAATTTATCATAAAATCAAAAAAAAATCAATAAATTTTGCTTAAAAAGTATTGACTTTTTAATTTTTGCATATTATAATATTGAATGTTGCACATCGCGGGGTGGAGCAGTTGGCAGCTCGTCGGGCTCATAACCCGAAGGTCGTAGGTTCGAGTCCTACCTCCGCAACCAAAACAAGAGCTGAAAATTTAAATTCAGCTCATTTATTTTTATTATAATATTATATGCCGATGTGGCGGAATTTGCTGAGGCTGTTCGAACGTATGTGAGTTACAGCATCAGTATATGTAGCCACAATTACATATGTTTATTCATTTTTATATGCCGATGTGGCGGAATTGGTAGACGCACATGACTCAAAATCATGCGGTTATCCATGTGGGTTCGAGTCCCACCATCGGTACCAGAATTATTTCATTCTTTTTTGAAATTCTTTTAAAATCTTTTCATTAATAGCAAGTTGTTTTTTTCCTATTAATTCCAAAATCTCTTTTCTAGTTTTAGTAGACATTTTTCTATTTGAAAACTCATTATGCGGTACTTCTTTTTCAAACCAAGAAGGCATTTTGAAGGTTTTAGCTTGTTCTACATTTTCAAATTCCACTTCAACAATTATTAATCCTTTTAATTTTTTTTCAAAAATATCAACTTCAGCTTTTAATCCATCTTCTAAAGGAATTATCACTCTATATTTTTCAATAATATTACTTCCCTTAAATGGCTTTACCTCTTCAAATTGTTCTTCTGTGATTTCTTTTTCTAATTCTGTTATAGAAAAAATTTCGGTTTCTTTACCTTTAGCTTTTATTGTATGTGTATATTTAGCTTCGTTAGTAGAAAGATCTTCACTTTTTCTTACTCTTATACTACAGACTGAATCCCTATAAATATGTTTTTGTGTAATTTTGAATATTTTTTTTATTTCATTAGGTAAATAATTTATTGTATATTTTCTTTCTATTTCTGTAGGCACCATTTTTACGCTTTTCCCCCTAATATCTATAATAATTGGTTGGAAAAGAATTAAATTTTGACAAGGCAAAATCTTGCGCAAAAAGCGGAGCGTACATTTAGTACGTGAGCATTTTTAAGTAAGATTTTAACACAGTCAAAATTGTAATTATTTTTCAACCAGTTTACTCGTACCATTCAAGTTCATAATTAGCTATTCTAACTATATCTCCTTCATTAATTCCTTGTTTTTTAAGTTCTTCTTCCACACCTAATTCTCTTAATTTTTTATGCAAATAATATAGAGATTCATTATCTTCAATGTTTACTCTTCTAATGATTCTTTCTACTGATTCTCCCTTAATGATAAATTTGTTTTTCTCTCTTGTAATAGTAAATCCTTCTTTATCATCTTCTAATGTATAAATGATTCTTTCATCTTTTTCAACTAATTCTTCTTTTGGCAATGTTTTTAATAAGTTTGATACATAATCTAAAAGCTTTTCTATTCCTTCTCCTGTAACACTTGATATTTTGAAAAATTCCATATTTTTTTCTTTAGCTAGGTTTTCAAGTTGTTCTAATAATTCTTGATTTAGAACATCACATTTTGTTGCAACAATTATTTGTTTTCTATTTGCTAATTTTTCACTATATTTTTTTAATTCTTCATTTATTACATTAAAATCATCAACTGGATTTCTTCCTTCGCTACCTGAAACATCTATTAAATGTAATAATAGCCTTGTTCTTTCAATATGACGTAAAAATTTAAGTCCAAGCCCTACTCCTTGACTTGCGCCTTCTATAATTCCAGGAATATCAGCTATTACAAAACTTGTTCCATCTTTAGATTTTACAACTCCAAGATTTGGCTCTAATGTAGTAAATTGATAATTTGCAATTTTAGGTCTTGCACTTGTAACTGTACTTAAAAATGTTGATTTTCCAACATTAGGAAATCCTAGTAATCCTACATCTGCTAAAAGCTTTAATTCTAATATTACTTCTTTTTCTTGTCCAGGTTCTCCATCTTCTGCAAATCTTGGAACTTGTCTTGTAGAAGTTGCAAAATGTTGATTTCCTCTTCCTCCTCTACCACCTTTTAAAACAAGTTCTTTTTGACCAGGTTCAGATAAATCCACAATTACCTTTCCTGTTTCATTATCTTTTAAAACAGTACCAATTGGAACACCTATATAAATATCTTCTCCCGATTTACCACTACATTTAGCTCCACTACCATTTTCTCCATTTGTTGCTTTATATTTTTTATTATATCTGAAATCTATTAATGTATTTTTGTCTTTATCTACAACAAAATATACATCTCCACCTTTGCCACCATCTCCACCATCTGGCCCACCTGCAGCAACATATTTTTCTCTTCTAAATGAAATTGCTCCATTTCCGCCATCTCCAGATTTTATAATTATTTTTGTGTAATCTGTAAACATGTACTTTCTCCTTTTAACATCTAATCTCTAATTAGTATACTTAATTTAACATAAAATGTCAAATATTTTTTATATCATTATTTATGTCTAATAATATTATGTAATAATAATACTACTATATTACTATTAATCAATTAATATATAAATATTTTTCGAAAAATCTCGGCTCAATACACATTAAAGAAATTCTAATTTAATAAAATGAGCCTCTTTCACTCAGACCCTCTGCGCTACGCTTAAGTACCGTGAACATCCCTCATTTTATTAAATAAGAATTTCTAATAATGCTCCAATCGCATTCGATTTATTCTTAAAATATTTATATATTAATTGATTACGTATATATTTTAACTTAATTTATTATAAAAAATTCATTGACAAAAAAATCCCACATGAATATAATTAAATAAATTCGATAAATTATGGTACTGTTAGATTATAGAAAGGATTGATTTGTATGGAAAAGAAATATAAACTAGCTATCGTAGGTGCCACAGGTTTAGTTGGAAGAACTGCTTTAAAAGTTTTAGAAGAAAAAAATCTACCAAATTTTGAATATAAACTATTTTGTTCAAAAAAATCAGCTGGAACAAAATTAAATTTTATGGGAAAAGAATATATTACATATGAATTAACAGAAAACTCTTTTGATGAAGGTTTTGATTTTGCAATTTTTTCTGCAGGTGGAGAAACATCAAAAAAATATGCTCCAATTGCTGCATCAAAAGGTTGTATTGTAATAGATAATAGTAGCTATTGGAGGATGCATGAAGATGTTCCACTAGTCGTTCCTGAAGTTAATTCTGAAGATATAAAGAAAAATACAGGAATAATTGCAAACCCAAATTGCTCTACAATACAAGCTGTAGTTCCTTTAAAGGTTTTAGATGATAAGTATAAAATTAAAAGAATTGTATATTCAACATATCAAGCTGTGTCTGGGGCAGGAAAAAATGGATTAGAAGATTTATTAACTAATGCTAGTTATCCAGATTTAAAAAAGTTTCCACATCCAATACACAATAATTGTCTTCCACATATTGATGTATTTATGGAAGATGGATATACAAAAGAAGAACATAAAATGATAGATGAAACTAGAAAAATTTTAGGTAAGCCAGATTTAAGAGTTACTGCAACAACAGTTAGAGTTCCAGTAGAAAACTGCCATGGAGAATCAATTAATGTAGAATTTGAAAATGATTTTGATTTAAGTGAAGTTAAAAATCTTTTAAAAAATTCTGAAGGTATTGTTTTATATGATGACCCTGAGAATAATATTTATCCACTTGCAAGTGTTGCAAATGGAAGAGATGAAGTATTTGTTGGAAGAATCAGACGTGACTTTAGTCAAGCCAACACACTAAACTTCTGGTGTGTAGCTGATAATATTCGAAAAGGTGCAGCTACAAATGCAATACAAATTATGGAGAAAATGATTTAATTATAATTAAATATCCTCAATATTTATAAAGAGTAACTATATTATTTTGAAATCCCGCGTAAGCCGCCCAACCGGAGCGAAGCGCAGGGCGACTGGAGAAATCGACATCGTAGCTGAATTTTTCGAAAGAAAAATTCTAGGTACATAAAGATTTCGACACCAAGGGATTGAAAAATAATATAGTTACTCTTTTTGTTATAAACCATACTATTTTATTTGTCATTAAATTGTAATACAATAGTCACACTTTTGTTACACTTTTATAGTATAATATATTTTGAAAGGAAATCGATTCACATGAATATAGAAAAAAGTCTACAAAAAGATGGAATAATAGTTACCGAAAAAGTTCCTACAGATATTGTACTAAATATAACCAATAATATATCAAAAAAAATAGCAGCTACATTTCCTAGTTTTAATTTAAAGCCAAGCGAAATATTTGCTAAATTATTTTCACTAAATATGTATAAAGCTCAAATGCCTGAAGGAATGCAAGAAGCAAGCTATTGTTATAAAAATTCTTCTATCTATTTTAACTCTAATATTGCAAATGAAGATTTAGAAGAATTTGCAATACATGAATGTTTGCATTTTTTACAAGAAATAAGAGATGAAAATAATAATATAACAAAAATGGGACTTGCAAATTATACAAAATCAAAAGTTACAGGAACAGGCTTAAATGAAGCCTGTGTGCAATATTTATCTTCAAAAATAATAGGTATAGAACCAGATTTTGAAAAATATTATAATATTAATATATATACTCCAAGCCCTTCATATTATCCTGTTGAATGTGCTTTATTAAATGAATTAGTTTTTTTTATAGGTGAAGAAAAACTATTTCAAAGTACATATTTTTCAACAGACGAATTCAAAGATGAAGTAATAAAATATACTTCTGAAAAGTTTTATAAATATATAATAAGCTCATTTGACAAAATTTTAAAACTAGAAGAAAAAATAATCAAATTAAATAATAAAAGAACTGAAAAATCACAACTAAAAATTGAGAAATATCGTGATTTAATTAAAACTACATTTTTTGAAATACAAGATTTAATAATAAAAAAATTTTTTGATTTTGAATTTAATCAAATTACTAATTTAGAACAACTTGAAAGTTTTAGAAGAAAAATAACAAGTTTTGATAAATATATTGGTCATAGTGAAAACTACACATTTTTTAATGATTATCTTACAGAAGTAATGAATAAATTAGAACATAAATCAAATATTTTAGAAAATGGTGGATTAGAAACAGCACCTATGGTTAAAGCATTTTCTGTTAATGAAATCTTTATAAAAATCAAAAATTTATTATATAAAAAGTTTAACCATACGAAGTCAGAGATATAAAATCATTTTAAATTTCATCCCTCTCTCTTTAATCTAATGCACACAAAGTTTGGAAAAGAATTAAATTTTAACACAGTCAAAATTGTAATTATTTTTCAAACTATTCCCTCGTTATTCCAAGTTCATTTAACACAAATTCTTCTTTAGGGCGCATTATCTCTTTATCTTCTTCTTTTATATGATCATATCCCATAAGATGATAAAAACTATGTACTACCATATAACTTAGCTCTCTTTCAAAGCTATGTCCATATTCTTCTGCTTGAATTTCAACTTGCTGAATTGAAATTACCATATCCCCTAATATATCCATATACTGAAAGATTTGTTCTTTTAATAATTTGTCAAGCTCATCTTTTTCAAACATAGGAAAAGAAAGAACATCAGTAGGCTCATCAATATTTCTATATTCTTTATTTATACTTTTAATATTTTCTGGGTTAGTTAAAGTTACACTTACCAAAAAATAATCTTTTGGTAAGTGCTCAACTTCAAAGCATTTTTCCAAAACTTTGGAAATAATACTTTCATATTCATTTTTTTCTTCTATATCTAAAAACTCTATATTATACACTTGAACTATCATCCTATTCTGTTATTTATTATTAATTAATTTTTACGCAATTAGCATAAGTTTTATATCCTTGAATTTCTTTCATTGCTCCATAATCAACTAGTTTTCTTTTATAGTATTTTATTAATTTAGAATAATCATATTTTTCGTTTCTTATTTTAAAGATATCATCTTTAATAAATAATATTTCTTTTTGTTTAACATATTCTATAAAATCTATATCTTTATATTTTTTAATATTTTGGAATTTTGACCAAAATTCTTTGAACTTTTCTCTTTGTTCATTACTTTCCCAATAGACTTTTGTTGATAATAGTTTGATATTATAATCTTCAATTAAGTTTATAAGCATATTATATGCTTTTTCTCTTCTTACAGATAGCTTTGTATCTTGTACTAAACATCTTGCATCTTTAAGAAGTTTCATATAGCATTGTTCTGCAACTGTAAGTGGTAAACTATGTGTAAATAGTTTTCTACTTAATCCTAAAAGCAACATATTTTTTTCTATTATGTCTTTTTGATCTAATTTTCCTACTTCGAATGCTTCGTATTCTTCATAATCCTTTTTTATATCTTGATATTTTGGTTGCTCACTCTTGCTATCTACATTAAGCTTTAATGTAAGAATCTTTTCCATATATTCTTTAAGAGTATTAAAGATTTTGATATAGATCCATTCTTTAGTAGAATCAAAATTTGTAGTAGAATCTGCTAGTTTTATTGAATAATTTTTAAGAATTCCTTTATATAGCCAATCCATTTTTTCTATGTAAAAAGTATTAAACTTATTAATTACTTTTTCTTTAGCAGTGTTTTTGACATTTTCATAATCTAATTCAATTAAGAATTTTTGTTTTCTGAATTTATATTCAACATATTCATTTTCTTTTAAAGAAATAACACCATAATATCTTGAAAGTGCTTCTTTTTCAAAATCTGTTGCTGTATTGTTTTTAACTTTTTTGTAAATTGTGTCCATTACATATTTATCAAGTGATTCAAGATATGCAATATAACTATCTTCATATTTTTTTTCATAATTATCTTTTTCTGTAGCTAAGGTAAAATGCTCAAATGCTTTAATCATGGAATTTCTCTTAGCTGAAATAATCATTCCATTTATTCCTATTTTAGTAGGAATAAATATTTTTGAAATAGTATTTGAAATCTTGTTAATAAAAGATTTATTAGCTCCTGTGATTCTTAAACTTGTTTCTTCCATTGTGGCATCTTCCTTTCTCATCTAGTTTTGTCTGATGTTTTTTATTAAGTTTTAACCATTTATATTCTATACTAAATAAAAAAAAATAGCAATAAGAATTTGCTAATTTTTTTTATTTTCTATTCTTTCTTCTCCAATTTCTTCTATAACCTTATAAATCAACGTTACTATTACAGAATTATCTTTTTGAACTGTTTTTACATTTTTATCTGCAATGTTTTCTTTGTTGGGAAGTTCATTTTCAAACTCTTTAGTTAATTCTTGTGTTGCAATTTCTACCGCTTCTTCTATTGAATATTTTTTCACTTCTTTTGTTTGCTCAAAGTTGGTAATTTTTGTGATTGAAATTGGTAAATAAAAATTATTAGATATTTTTATTTTACTCTGATTAATTTCTGAACAATACAAATCAAATTTTGAATTATTTTTATATAGTTTTAAGTTTTTATTATTAATACTTATTTCATATTTATTCTCTTTTTTCCCTGTTTTATTATATATTTCTTGTTCGAAATATACTTCTTTAGTTTTACTATAAATAATTTCAGCCTCTACTATGCCTAAACTATGTACTTTTCTTGCCTCAGTATATTTTCCTTCCATAATACCTTTAATTAGAATATCTCCAGCTTCTACTGTATCACCCACATTTACAACTGCAGTACCATTTTGTGCAGTTATTTTAGATATTGTACCCGCTTTTTTTGCTATAATATCACAATAATCTTTATTGCTAATAATTTCTGGTTGCTCTTTTGATTTTACAATTTTAACTTTTACATTTGTTCCTTTAATATCAAGTCCTATCCAGGATATATCCTTTCTATGTAATCTTATTTCATTTATAATTTTTTCCTTATCTATTTTATTTTTTTTGATGCCTTGTTTTAGTCCAAGCTTTTGCAAATCTTCCTCTATATTTTCTATTATTTGATTATCTTGAACTATAATATCAACATTCCAAATATATCTTGAGCTTATAAATATCATAATTAGAATAATTAATAAAAATATAGCAAAAATTTTTCTTTTTTTATATCTATAAAGCAAAAATGGTAACCCTTTTTTATTTTTTATTCTCACTTTACAATTTGTTCTTCTAGAAATATCAGCCAATTTTTTGAAGTCCTTTATTCCTATATTTAAAAATAGTTGAACTCCTTTTTTTCTTTTTAAATTCCAAATTAGTATTTTCCTATTTGTACATATATTAATAAATCTTTCTATATAGTATCCTTCAACTTGAATTCTTACATATCCAAAAAACATTCTTAATATTAATTTAATAAGCATTTTTCCCCCTAGTCATCTTCTATTCTTTCAATATCAATCTTTTCAATTTTCCCACTAATTTTTAGATTATCTTCTGTCATTTTTTCTAGCTTAAGATTAATACCATTAATATTAATAATTCCAATAAATGTATTAACTCTCACATAATAATCCTCATATTCTAATATTCCTTTATTGTTTTCTATAATCATTTCTTCAAACCCTGTTAATATAATATTTGGAACATTTGAATATACTTCTTTAGGAATTTCTAATAATTCATTGATTTTTCTCTTACCTCTCATATGAATTCCTTTCTTTGTTTATATTTAATGAAATTCATTTATATTCTTAAATTCATATCCCTGCGCTCTAGCCTCATCAATAATCTGCCCCATTATTTCTGAATTTGTTTTAGATGTTGCATGTAAAAGCATTATCTCTCCATTATGGAAATTTGAAGTTACTTTTTTTAATGCCTCTTCATTACTTGGTTGGCTATCTTCATTCCAATCTACATATGCAAAACTCCACATTACAGTTTTAAAACCTAACTCACTAGTTAACTTTAATGTTCTTTCACTAAATTCACCTTTAGGGGGCCTCATATATCTCATCTCATATTCAAATTTTTCATATAAAGCTTGATTTAGTTTTAATAATTCATCTTTTAATTCATCATCAGAAAGTTCTGGCATACTTTTATGATTTACAGTGTGATTTCCAACAATATGACCTTCATCTATCATTCTTTTTACTAGTTCTGGTGCAGTATTTAAATAATGAGCTGTTATAAAAAAAGTACCTTGAACATTTTTTTCTTTCAAGGTATCTAATATTTTTGACGTATACCCTGCTTCATATCCCAAATCATATGTCAAATATATTGTTTTATCTTGATTATTTCCAAGTGCTATTCCATTATATTTATTTATTAATTCTATATTTTTTTGTCCTAATTCAGGTTGTTCATGCGTATCTTTTCTCTTTATTCCCCACCCTATTTTTGTATTATTAAGTTCTATTTCTCCATTTGTAGTGATACTATTTTGGTCTAATCCTGTAAATATACTCAATGTAAGAATTAAAGTTAATAAACCACCTAATACAATTATCTTAATCTCTTTATTCATCTATTTAAATCCTTTCTCTTCTTTTGTTTAATTATATGTTTTAAATGTAAAAAAATAACTATGGACTTTTTTTTATTAATAATATATAATTTATTTGAAGACAATATTTAATTCTTTTCCAAACTAATTTGTAATTTAGAAAGGAACTGAAGTAATTATGATAGATACTAATGATCAAAAAGAAAAAAATAAAGAAATTTTAAATAATATTATTTACTCTCAAAAAGAATCAAAAAAATCAATTTTAACTTTAATGCAGTCATTTGCTGAATCTACTGACCCAATTGATATTCGTTTTGTTGATGAAATTAAAAATATTTTTGAAGATTTAAAAACATCTTTAGATATATGCAATAATAGTATAAATCTATCAGAAAAAATGTTGCAAGAAATAGATACTTCAGATTTATTTAATACTATTCTTTTAGATAATTTTACAAATGCTACAATTGATGCTCAAACTGATACTATAGATGAAAATAATCAAACTGCTTCTGATAATCAAAAAAATGATTTATCCACCACAGAAGCTCCTGCAACAATAGAAAACACTGAGGTTGCAAATAACTCAGAACAATGTAATAATACATTAGAAGATAAATATGAAGAAAACACCTTAATCATTTCAGAAATTGATAAAAAAGTTGTTCTTCCATATGAACTTAAAGCATTAAAGAATAAATTAGAAAATTCAAATAACACATATTCATCAATTGATGATATTATAAATGAAAAATATACATTACCAATTTCTCTATATAAAAATCCTTTTATTTCACGATTTAGAGAAAGTTACAAACTTATGCGTAATAAAGAAAAAACTTCTATAAAAGAAGCTTTTGATTTAGGTTTTGAACTTATGTTTAATTATAATTTACATCCTGCAATTATTACAGCATGTAAAAATTTAGATGAGCTTGATATTTATATAGATTATTTAGAAAGTGGCGAAACTAATAAATTTAATTGTTTTAAAATTAAATTTGAAATACCTCCAACTGTGGTCAAATCAAAACATTCGTATTAAATTATTTTTAAAAAGTGTCTCTAGGCACTTTTTTTATTATTCTTTTTTATCAAAAAAGTTACAATTCACATCTGTACAAATATATATTTGTACAAACGCGAATTGTAACTTTATATGATATATTTTTATTCAACAATCCAAATTGCTTTATTGTTTTACATTTATTTTTATTGGCATTGTTTTTCCTTCAATTTCTGGATTATAGTAATCATAAACTTTTACTGCCATTCCTGTAATATCCACTGGGTAACTTGCTCTAAATGAAACATCTAAGTTTATAATCTGGCCTATTTCAAAGTTTCTTAAATAGATATTTATTGCCGTATATGAAGTTTCATATTTTTCTATTATTCCGTTTTT
The DNA here is from genome assembly GCA_902787685.1 of uncultured Eubacteriales bacterium. Classification (GTDB taxonomy): domain Bacteria; phylum Bacillota; class Clostridia; order TANB77; family CAG-508; genus CAG-269. The sequence continues at coordinate 21,259 of CADAHH010000013.1, forward strand.
TTCTAATAGCATTAAACTTTCTTCATTAACTACAAATCCTTGTGGAATATCAATTGTAACCATTCCATTTAATATAGTGTTTTGACTTCTATTTACAAGTTTAACTTTTGCATTTAATAATTCATTTACTTTTAAATCATTATTGCTTTCAACTGATATTTCAATATTGTCATTTTTTGTATCTACATTTTCATATGGAATATAGTATTCTTCAATTACTTCATAATATGCATTACCTTTTTCTATATCTATGTTTAACTTGTTTTCTTTATTTAGATTTTCAAAGGTTAATTCATATAATTCAAGTGGATTATCTTTTATTTCTATTTTTTGTTCTGTATCATTTACTTTTACAGTAATTGTTTGATTTTGTAATTGATTTTTTTCATTTCTTTCATTTAATGCTTTTAATGATAGTATTGTAGCTTGTGTACTATACCAAGTTCCTCTTGTATCTTTTTTACTGATTAAATAATTTATTAATTTTTTATTAACATCTTGATTATATGAGCTCTTAGATAATGCCATTGATGTTAATGCAACTGTTTGTATGTTTTGAACATTATACCTTGAGCCATAATAATCTACTATGTCTGAGGTAATATATGCTGTTCTTTCGTCTATTTTTATATTATTTACTAATCTTTTTAAAACATTATTTAATTCTTTATCATTTACATTTGCTAATGCATTTGCTACTAGTGCTAAAGTATAATTGTCATCAATATCATTTAATTTGCCTTTTAAATATTCAACTGATTTATTTATTCTGTTATCTTTTGGACTACTTTCTGACAAGGCCCAAGTAATATATGCATTCAATGCTAAATTTTCTCTTGATGAAGCTCCACCTATATGACTACCTGTAATTGTAAATGTTCCATTCGAGTTTTGTTTTTTATATAAAAAGTCTGTCATTTTATTGATTACACTATCATCCACAAAATATACTTTGCTTAAATCTGTAATTTCCATTAATCCATATGCTGTTAAAACTGTTTCTGCAGGTGATCGTCCATATAGTGAATATCCTCCGCTTTCTCCTTTTACTTCATATGTTAATAATTTTTGGTATCCTGAAGATATATAAGAAAGAGCTTTATTTCGTATTTCTTCATTTACAATTTTGTTTTCCTCTAAATATTTTAAAGCTAAAATATTTGGATATAAACTTGAAGAAATTTGTTCAAAACATCCTGTTGGCATTTTGAAGATGTTTTCCATTCCTTCTACAGTTTGAGACAATGTACTTGAATAGATTTTTACTTTTGCCTTTGCTGAATTTTCAATTATATCATCTAAAACCAATATATCTTCTGAAATATCTTCATCTAAATTTCCTGTTGAAACAACTTTTTCAACTTTATAGCCTTTTGCCGAAACTAAACATTCTTTTTCAACTATATCTGTTAAAGAATCACTTGAAACTTCAGCTCTAAATTTGTTGTTTCCGGGTTTTAAAACAGATATTGGAATATAAACCATGTTTGTTGATTTTGGATTTATGCTAATATCTACATTATTGTTTTCTATTTTAAACCATTCATCTTCTTTTATCTTTAATACTGTATTAATTTGATTGTCTGTATAATTATGAACTGTTACTGGGATACTTACATTATCTGTTTCAATTAAGTTTTTAGGTAATTCAAAATCTACGAAAAAGTCTTTAAATACTTTTACATTATTTATCATTCCATATCCTATTTTTCCATCTTTAGTATTTCCAACAGTTTGAATTGTCCATGTAGTAATATTATCACTTAGTTTTAACTCAATATTTGCATTTCCTCCAGTTGTAACCAATTCTGGAATAAAACACATACTTTCTAAAAATACATTTCTTATATTTTCATCTACATTTTTTTCTTGTTCATTTTCAACTTTTTCATTATTATTAGATTCATTAATTTCTTTGCTTTTATTTGCATCTTTTTTAGATAAAATATTTAAAGATGATTCTATGCCATCTAAAACTGATGATTTATCAGTACTTTTTGGTTCCGTTGCTTGGATAGAATCTCCCCCCCAGTCATAATTTCTATCCTTTCTATTATTTTTTACTCCTATATCTGTATCTGGAACATCATCAATAATAACTTCTGAAAGCCCTGCATTACCTACTGTATTTTTTGCATTATTAAATACCATTATTCCTAATGAGCCCACTGCAATAACTCCTATTATTGCAAATATAATTATAATATATGATTTAGGATTATTATTTAATTCATCTTTATTTTTTCCATTATCTCTTAGGTTAAATAGATTATTAAATATATATGTACAAATTATTATAATAGCAATTAATATCTCTTCAAATGAAAATATATCTTTCAAAATATAACCAATAATAATTGACAGTATTAATGCTCCTAAATATTTTAAAATATATATTATTTCTGTATGAATAGCTTGCATTTTTTTATTAATATTTATTTTTTGTACTTGATTAAATTTAGCAATTATTGCTAAAATCAGTAATAATATTGCCCCTATAAATGCTATTATATATGGAGAAACATCTAAATCCACAATAAGTATTTTTAAAGCTGTAATAGCACAAAGTGTTAAAATAATTGACACTGAAGTTCGAAATAGCTTTTTACTAAATCGTGATATAAATAAAATATATATTGCAAGTCCCACAATACTAGTTATTGCAAAAGTTGCCCATGTAAAATCAAAACTCCAGAAGTTTTCTTCTATAATTGCTATAACAACAATTGATAATAAAAGGTCAAATATTATAAAGTTAATTAAATGTTTAATACCTTGCCTTAATACTTTAAATTTTATAAATAATAGGATAATTGTTATTATTGCTATAATAATTAATAAAACAATTGATATAGTTTTTGCCTTTTCTCTTTGTTCATAATCATTTATTATTGTTTCTGATATATTTTTATTTTTGTTTCCTTGTTTTAGTAGTAGTGCCATCATTGTTTGTTCTGATTTATCATTTACTATACAAGAATATAAAGTTGCAGCATCTAAGTCATTTGAAAATTTTATATCTTGTAATGCAAGTTTTATATTATCTATTGATAAATCATTATTTGCTAAATTTAATACAGAATTATCTAACATACTAACTAAAAGTGCAGAATCAACATTCGCTTTATTTTCATCTTGAGTATTAAATGAAATATTTATTTTTTCGCCTGGTTTATATTCTTGTTTATCTGTATTAATACTTATATTTAGCTCTTTACTTGGTTTTACAAATATCGTTTTCTTAAATTCTGTTTTATTTGTTTTATAATTATCTGTTTTATCTGTAACATAAATATCAATTAATCCATAATTATCATCTAAATTTATTTTAGTATCATTTGATTCTGTATTAAGCATTTTAATTAGCTTGTCATTTTTAAAAAAGTATATGTTTTTTGTATTATCATTCAAAGATGAAACTTTAATTTGTATATCTTCTCCTTGTTCATATTTCACCTTATCAGTTGATAATAATAAATCATTTTGTATAATATCTAATGATACTTTCTTTTGAATTTTATTTTTATTTGTGTCTTCTGCAATAATTGAAAATTGCTTTACACTTGCCTGTGTCGTATAATTTAATGTATCATATTTTGAATTTATTTTTTGATTGTTTATTTGATCAATATCTATTGAAAATTTACCAATACCATTTTCATCTGTTGCAATTTGTTTTGTATAATTATTTGATGAAACTGTAATATAAGATTTTACAGGTGTTCCATCTGCATTACTTGTAAATACATATACATCGTTTTTTCTTCCAGCAGATAAATTACCATATTCAGGAAGTAATTGAATTTCAAATAAATCTGTTCCAGCTGAAAAACTATTTGTTGCTTCAACATAATAATTTGATGAATCAACTGCCTCGACTTTTATATTATATGTTTTTGCCTCTTTTATATAATAATCTATTGTTGCTATTCCTTGCTCATCACTTTTTAAAGTTTTATATTCTTTATTATCTATAAACACTTTAAAATTTGCATCTTTAACAGCTTCTCCGAAAAAATACTTCGCAGTAAATGTTATTTTTGCAGTATCTTCAACTAGATAATTTTGTTTATCAAAATCTACTTTTACTTCATATTTTGGTGTAACATAAGGATTTACTTTGAATTGTTTTGTTGTTTCATTTTCATTTGATTTTACAACTAATTTATATAACCCACTATTTACTTCATTTGCTAACTCAAATTTTCCACTAACAATTCCATAATCAGATGATTTTATATTTTCATTATAAACTTTATTATCATTACCATCATAAATACTAATATTAATATCTTTGCTAATAGCTTCATCATTTTCTTTACTTGTCAATAATGCCCTATAATTTACTGTATCTCCAGGTTTATATATTCCTTTATCAAAATTTATTGTAACATTTTCTAAATTTCCATCAGATAAATAGATTTCTTTTTTTACTTTGTCTTTTCCTGCTTTACTAGATACTTTTGCCTCTAAATAGTAATTTCCCGCTTCTATTTCAGGAATACTTAAAACAGCGGTATTACCTTCATATTTTGTCTTTACATTTTTTACTTTTCTTCCTTTAGAATTAACTAATTTTAATTTAGTTTTTGTATCTAAATCTACTCCTTTTTCTTGTGCAATTATTGATACATATAAATCACTATTTGTAAATGCTTTATTAGGTGTGCTAATTTTTATATTTTGTTTTCCACTAACAATCCAACTATATATGTTGAATATTGTTATTATAATTAGCGCTACAAATAATGCTATTCCAATACATTTTGCAACTTTTTTCTTCATTTGACACCTCCGTTTTTATTTAATTTATAAAAATTATATTATAAACGACAATTTATTACAATAGATAAAAAAAACATTTTTGGAACATTTTGGGGACACCTTCCAAAAGCAGAAAGTTAACTGCATTTGGTAGGTGTCCCCTTTTACATGAAAAAAGGCAAACTTACTGAAAATGAAGTTTATGATTGGATTATAAAGAACAAATAGATATTATTAAAAGTAGATATTTTACCTACAACAGATAAAGTATCTACTTTTATTTAAAGTCTTTTCTAATATCTTTCAATAAATCATTTACATCTATATCTAAAACATAAGCTATACCAAATAATTCGTAATCTTTCACAGTTCTTTTATTATTTTCAATATCATACAAACTTTGCTTATGTATGCTAATGCCCATTAATTCTAGTTTTGCAGCTAACTGCTCATAAGATAAATTTTTCTTTGTTCTATATTCTTTTAATAAATCTGCTATTACATTCATATTTCCATTATATTTTGCAATCAATGACATAATTTTTCTCCAAATTTTTATTTTATGTATTGATTTTATAATTTTCTTGTGATATATTTATAAGTGTTAACACTTTATTAAAAATTTTTTAAATTTTATATTGCAAAAAAAATAGTAAACTGCTATAATATAAATGTAAAAATTAAAGAGACAAAGGATGGCAAAACAAATGAACAAAATCGTTGAAAGTATTGATTTTCTATATATATATATATATATATATTACGGGCTTTGATTTTATAAATCGTTTATACAAGCATAGGACTATTTTTCGCTATGCATTTTTGATGAACTCAAAAATGCATGTGTAAAAATAGTCTTTTTGTTGTTTTATTTTTGTTTTTAATGTTTAAACTATAATAATAAAATTTTGTTATTAATGTTTAATATATTAATAAATCAATTTTTACGAGGAAAAGGAGGTGAATTTTAAAATGAAAAATTGTATTAAAAAATCTTTGAAAGCCAGTAATGGTATTACTTTGATAGCCCTTGTTATAACTATCATAGTTTTGCTAATTTTAGCTGGGATTTCTATTTCAATGTTAAGTCGGTGATAATGGAATTTTACAAAGAGCAACAGATGCAAAAACTCAAACAGGAGTTGGACAAGAAAAAGAAGCTTTATCACTAGCTTGGAATAGTTGTATGGTAAATAAAGTAGCAAAATACGAAGATATCACAGATGTACAATTAGCAAATGAATTAAAAAATAATGGTTATAATGATGTATCTGTAAAAAAAAGTGGTAATAAATTTAAAGTTACTTTTAGTTCTGGAAATGTTTATACAATAAAAGATGATGGAACAGTGGAAAAATATGAAAAGACAGAACCTACTGCTGTATATGCAAAACTATATACAGATGGAACTTTAATTTTAAGTAGTGCAGATTATACTGATTCAACTAGAACAATAGCAGAGAATGGGGATTATGGTGATGTATCTCAAAAAGTAAATTATTATAGCGAATCAGTAAATGGTACTCCAAGTTTAAAAGGTGATTATCCTGGATGGCTAAATGGAGCAGCTATCTATTATCCTGGTGGTAATTCCAAAATAAAAAAATTAATAATAAAAGATAAAATAGTACCAATAAATACATCTTATTGGTTCTGTGGAAGTGCAATTACCGAAATAGATGGTTTAGAAAAAATGGATACTAGTAATATAACAGATATGTCAAGTATGTTTGCTTTTTGTCAAGGACTTTCAAATTTGAATTTAAGTAACTTTGATACTAGCAATGTAACAAACATGAGCAGAATGTTATATTGCTGTAGTGGAATTGAAACATTAAATGTTAGTTCATTCGATACAAGTAAAGTTACTGATATGAATTATATGTTTGCATCTAATGGTAGTTTAACACAAATTATAGGTATAGAACAATTCAACACAAGCAATGTGACTAATATGGAGGTGATGCTTGGTGGTACGAGTTTAACAAGTTTAAGTATAAGCAATTTTGATACAACTAAAGTTACTAATATGCGAGGTATGTTTTCAGGCAATATGAAACTAAATAACTTAGATTTAAGTAATTTCGATACAAGAAATGTTGAGGATATGAGTGCTATGTTTAGTCAGTGTGAAAATTTGAAAAATGTTAATTTAAGCTCTTTTGATACGAGTAAAGTAACGCAAATGTATTCAATGTTTGGATATTGTAAAAATTTAGAAAATTTAAATCTAAAGAATTTCAATACAAGTAAAGTTACACAAATGAACGGAATGTTTGATTATGTAACTGCACCAATTATTGTTGGTGAAAACTGGAATTCAGCAATGACAGAATCTGCAACAGGGTATAACGGTACGTTTGAAGTGGAAAATAATTAAAATATTTTTTAATTGTAAGGAGATGAAAAGCATCTCCTTCTACTTTGTCAAGTAAAGTGTGGTGCGACCGTGACAGGTTGTATCAAGTAAATTGCTCCTGCGTCGCCATGGAACGAATGTTAACGAATGTTAAAATATTGAAAAAATCAAGAACATCCGGTAAATGTATTATGACAACTTGAAGTTGCCAAATATATTAGAAAGGGGTCCTTTTTAAAAATGACAAACAATGAAATGCTCGAAAAGATGAGCCAGGATATGCTTATGAGAAATTTTTCACCATACACATATGATTTTTACATAAGAAAGACACGAGAAATGATAAAATATTTTAATAAACCATTTGAGGAAGTAACAATTGATGAACTAAGAGACTTTTTGTTTAAGCATTTATTACTAGAGCGAAAAGTAGCAGACAATACGGTAAATCATTACAACAGTGTAATAAGATTTGTAGAAGAAGTAACATTAGATAAATTAATAAACAAGAAACAACTTCCAATGAGGAAATTGAAGAAAAAAGTATTCAAAGTACTGACTAGAGAAGAGTTAAGTACTTTTTTTAATTGCGTAGACAGTTATAAATTCAAGACTATATTTATGCTTGTATATGGTTCGGGATTACGCATAGGAGAAGTTACAAATTTACATATAAGTGATATAGATAGCAAAAGCATGAGAACAGTTTAATGGGGTTGACAAAAAATAATGAAAACAATAAAATAAATGTAAGTTAAAAATTTACAAAAAAAGTTCAAAAAATTTAATGGAAGGAAAAAAATACACAGTTAAATTTTAAAGGTCATGGATATGAAAGTAAACAGGGAAAAACAGCTTGGGATAATATTGTTTGGGGAACTTCTAACTATGAAGTAGGAACATCTGGTGCGGTATATCAGGCAATAAATAAATATACAGAAAACGAATATGGTGTAACAAGTACATTAATATATGGAATTGAGTGGGATGCAATATTAAGATGGATGAGTTTGGATAATTCTTTGAAAGGCTATCTTACAAATAGTAGTGGGATAGGTAATTATAATACTACAGGCTATTCTAATCAGAATTCAGTTGCAGTTACGGGTTCTAGTGATTCATATGTCATAAAAAATATATATGATTTAGCGGGTAATGTTCCAGAGTTCACTATGGAAACATATGATGACGGAGATTATTTTAATAAAATCCCAAGAGGTGGAAGTTGTGATAATTCCGGTTCTGATTTTCCTGTGAGCAAGCGCCATTATGCGGGGGCTTCTACGAGTGGCTTTAGAACTGCTTTATATTTATGATAGATTTATTGACAGAGAAAGCAATCTCTGTCATTTTTCTAAAGTCCAATTATTTTCTCTGTCTTCCGTTTTTATTTGATTTTCAGCATCCAGCAAAATATAATTTTCTCTTTCAAAATCTCTGACCAGATTATTTTCATCTGCAATATCAAATTTCTTAATTATCCATTTTATAAATTTTTGAACCGTATCTTTGAATTTATCTATCACTTTCTTTAAATGACTATTTTCTTTCTCTAATTTACTAATTTTACTTTTATATTGCCATTCTATGTCAAATTCTTTTTGCTTGTAATCATTTTTTATTTGTTCCACTTCATTATGCAAATTCTCATTATCCTCAATATTTTTATTTCGTTCTTTTTCATATTTTGTTGCTTTTTCTACCATTTTTTCTTGTCTTAATAATTGTTGGTACATTAGCCAATTATCTTGATATAATTTATTTATTAAATTATCTTTTGGTTTTATAATATTTTCTAAAATTTTTTCATCTCTCTTTTTTGACCATCTTGCAATTTTTATGTCATCAATATCTGGAACATCTGGCAATTCTAATTTCATATTTTTCAAAATCTCTTTTGTTTGCTTGAAATTAGTTATTTTCTTATATTCTTCAACAGAGTAATGTTTTCTATTAGTTTCTTCTTTTGGCAAACCACGTTGTAAATCAAATCCATTTTGTACCATATATTTATAAAAAGCATCTTGTAATTGTCTATAACTATCTTTTGCTTTCCAAAATTCACTACAAGCAATTTTATCAATAGGATTTCCTTTTTTATCTGTAGTATGAACAACAGGCAAAAAAATTAAGTGCATATGAGTTGTTTGTTCATCTCTATGCACTGTCGCAGACATTATATACTTTTCTCCTAAATCTTTGTATTCACATACAAATTTGTATGCAGTTTCAAAAAATCTTTT
>CADAHH010000014.1 GCA_902787685.1 uncultured Eubacteriales bacterium
TGTTGGTTCTGTTACAGTTCCTGTAGTAAGTGGTGTTTTTGATATTTTTATATCTCCATTTCCTGTGCTGTCTGTTATTTCATATTTTGTACCATTTATCTCTGCATAATATACGTCTCCAGTATTCGTTCCTCTTACTAACTCTATTTCTAATTCTGTTTGTCCATCTTCTAATTCTATAGAAGCATCTCCATTTTTTAGTCTTACATCTTCTATAGCTCCTTTTTCAGACGCTGGCTGACTTCCTACTTTATAGCCTTGGTTTTTAACTGTTTCTACTACTTTTCCTAATGATACTTCATGGCTATAGTTTACAATATCGTTTCCTATTTGACTTATATATTCCATTTTTAATGCTTCTTCTATTTCTGCTCTTTCTGTCCTTTCCTTTGCATCTCCAGCTCTTGTTAGTATTCCATTATCTCCTGTTAGCATTTGTATTGATATTCCTGCTAATATTAATAATACTATGACTGTTACTACTAAAGATATTAAGGTTATCCCTTTAGACATTTTTTGATTTTTTTTCATATTCGTATTCTCCTCTTATTTTTTCTATTGTAGACAATGATAGCGATACTCATTGTCCTCCGAAGTTTTTCATTTTCTTTTTCTAATGTGTTCATCTCATCAACTTGTATTTATTTTACTATACTAATAATTTGTTGTCAATAGTTTTTCAATTTGGGACCGGGTACTTTTTTGACATTTAATAAAAAATAACTAATCCGCGTCAGCATTTCGTTTTTTAAAATCCGTATGGTGGGTATCCCTAAAGGGGGTACCATAGGATTTTAAAAAATGATATCCCGGTCCCAATTTACCATGTGCAAAAAGTACCCGGTCCCAATTTACCAAATTACCAAATAAAAAAAGAGTAAATCTGTAAGCCGGGTTCTGGCATTTAAATTAGTCATTTATCTAGGCTATATATTGCTATATAGCTCAAGCCACGCAATTTTGGACCACTGAGCAAGTGTTAATATCCATTTTAGGTGTTGCTCCAGATGGGGTTTACACTGACGCCTCAAGTCACCTTGAAGCCGGTGAGCTCTTACCTCGCCTTTTCATCCTTGCCACATGCAACACATAACTAAAAAGAAGTCATGTGGCGGTTATTTTCTGTTGCACTTTCCTTAAGGTCACCCTCACTAGACGTTATCTAGCATCTTTGCTCTATGGAGCCCGGACTTTCCTCTCGTAAATCCTTTCGGAATTTTACCAGCGACTAATCAATTTACTCTTTGAACAATTATAACATTTTTTTTGACTTTTTTCAATCAAATACGAATATTTTGTTTTTTATTTATTATAATAAAGTTATAGGTAAAAATGAAGTATATAGTTAGAGATTGGAAGTGTGATGTGAGAAACGGGATTTTGTTTAGATTTCTTTATAATATATTTATTAGTAAGATTTTTATAATAATTTATGAAATTCCGAATGTGATTGGAGGTCGTGTCAGAGAGAGTTAGTTTTAATAAACTAAGGAAGCGCTGGCTTGCGTAGCAAGAGCAGTGAGAGGCTCGGTTTATTAAAATATACTCTCTCTAGAGACCGTATTGAGCCGAGGAATTGAATAAATTATTATATAAAATCTTACATACAAAACATATTAAAAAAATTGGGAGGAAACTCATGTATGCTCAAGTGCGTTTACAAAGTAAAAAAAGGGGCGAATTAAATAAATTCTTAAGTAAATTTTATGATACAAACTTAGAAATCGAAAATGAAACAAAATGGATAAAAGAATATAAAAACCCTGTTGAAATAACTGATTTAATAGGTATATTTATTGATAATATAAATAAATATGATATAAAAATGTGGATTAATTTAGATAAAGACATTTATATAAAAATTTCTGAACAAAATGCTGATATGGTTATAAAATATTTCTTTGAAAGATATCCATATTAGAAGAATATTTGGTATTAAACAATTGAAAAATAATCTATGTTATTTACAAAGAGATTTTGAAGGTAAGAGGTCGGATATAGTAATTTTATACTATATCCGACCTCTTACCTCAATAAAAAACTATTCTTCAGAACTGTCTGTATTTTCACTGTTCTCTTGATTTTCTTCTTGAACTTTTTCTGTAGTTGTATTCTCTTCTGAAGCACTTTCTTCAGTGTTTTCTTCCACTTTATCTTCAGCCAAAACTTCAACTTCCTTAGCTGGTTCTTCTTTTATTTCAGGTTGTTCTGTTCCGCATTTTGGGCAAAACTTTGCAGCTTTAGACATATGTTCTCCACAATTTGTGCATGCTTTTTCATTAGATAATTCTAGTATCTCTTTATGATATCCTTCAATTTCTGCAGAAAGTTCATCAATTCTTGCACATTCTTCTTCTAAATCTTGTTTTATACATATATCTTCATTTGAAGCATGTTTTTGATATACTTTTTTTCCTATCTCTTCATAGATATCATTTATTTTAGATTTATTATCACCTATTTTTAATTTTAATTTAGCCTCTTTAGCTATTTTACCTGTTTTTTCAGCAGCTCCTTTATATGTTTCACTTGCTTTTTTTGTTAATTTATCAAAAAATTCCATTTTATATTTCCACCTTTCTTATTTATATTATACATTTTTTTATTTCAATTATACATTATATTAGGAATTATAAATCATATAATTATATATTTCTATGTTTTTATAATTGCGGGCGATTAAAATCGCCCTTACATATTATGTTTAAAACTGTATTTCTAGTCTTCCTCTTTTCTTCCTCTTGTCATTAGGATTCCAACTGCTTCTTTTGGGTCTAAATGATTATATAAAACATCATATACAGTATCTAAAATTGGTAATTCTAAGTTTAATTTGTCTGTTAAAGCTTTTGCAACCTCAATATTATCAATTGATTCAATTGTCATTCCAACTTCTTGTCTTGTTTCTTCAATAGATTTTCCTTGACCTATTAATTTACCTGCTCTTCTATTTCTAGAATGATCACTTAAACACGTAACTATTAAATCTCCAAGCCCAGTCAAGCCATAAAAAGTATCTTTTTCTCCACCTAAAGCCATTCCGAGTTTTCTGATTTCCACTAGTCCTCTTGTTATTAATGCTGCATCTGTATTGTCTCCAAATCCAAGACCTGAAGCTATACCTGCACAAAATGCTATTATATTCTTTAAAGCTCCTCCAAGTTCAACACCTTTTATATCATTTGATGTATAAATTCTAATTGCTTCATTCATAAATGCATCTTGTATTATTTCTTTTACTTCTTCATCTTTTGATGCAATAACAAGTACTGTAGGAACACCAATTGAAACCTCCTCAGCATGACTTGGTCCAGATAAAGCTCCTATTCTTACATTTGGTATTTCTTGTTTTATAACCTCATCTAATGTAAGTGCTGTATCTTTTTCAATTCCTTTTGAGCATATAACAATTGGTTGTTTTTCAACATCAACAAATTCTTTATACTGTTTAACAGTATCTCTAGTAAATTTTGAAGGAGTAACATGTAAAATTATATCAGCATCTTTAATAACTTCTTCATATGAATTTCTACATTCAATATTATCTGGTATTACTACATTTGGTAAAAATTTGCATTTTTTCTCATTATTAATTAAATCTGCCTCTTCTTCTGAAAAAGACCATACTTTTATCTTATTTCCATTTTTAGCTAAGTGAATTGCTAAGGCTACTCCCCAGCTTCCACTTCCTATTATTGCTATTTGTTTCATCTATTTATCCTTTCCTGCTTAATCTTTGTTTTTAAAGCTTAATTTATTTTCAGTTCCACTTGCAATTCTTTGAATATTAGATCTATGATTAAAGATCACAAATGCTGCAAGTATTGCTCCAAATACTAAATATTTTATTCCATTAGCTTCAACTATATAATTAGAATGGATAAATAAAGTTAAAACTGGACATAAAATAGCAGCTCCAATCGAACCTAAAGATACTATTCTGGTTAAAGCCATTATTACTAAAGCAAATACTAAACAAATAAGTCCAACTTTCCAATTTATTATTAATAACACACCAAGTGATGTTGCAACACCTTTTCCTCCTTTAAATCCGAAGAATATTGGAAAAGTATGTCCAACAACAACCAAAATTCCCGCAATTTGAGCAAGAACTGCTCTGTCGACATCTTTTACAATTTTTCCAATTATTACTGCAATTAAAACTGCAATAACACCTTTTAAGATATCACATATAAGAGTAAGTATGGCTGCTTTTTTACCAACTGATCTAAGTACATTTGTAGAACCAGCATTTCCACTTCCTTTTTCTCTAACATCAAATCCAGCCATTTTTTTGCTAATAATTACTGAAAAATTGATACTTCCTATTGCATAAGCAATAATCGCTATTATAATATAAGTTGCCATATAAATTCCTCCTCTCAATTTGCATTATATAATATATTTTTTTATTTAGCAATATTTTAATAAATATTTTTGTCACAGGTATATTGTCACTGGTACCAGTGACAACAACATAGCTTGACTTTATCTGAATTATGCTGTATTATATATAATGTATTTTTGTAAATTAATAAAGAAATGAGGAAATAAATTTATGTTATGTTCAATGTGTAATAAATATCAAGCCTCTATTTTCTCTAGTAAAATTTTACCTAATGGTAAAAGAGAAATGGAAGGCTTATGTATAAATTGTGCTAAAAAACAAGGTATTAATACTGATGAGATTCTAAAAGCACAAAGTCAAACTATTTTTAATCAAAATGCAAATGATGTTAATAAACAATTAGAAGGATTATTTCAAAATCTTTCTGAAAATTTAGGAGATATTGATGGTATTCAATTTGGTGCTATCCCTTCTTCTCAATTTGAGGACGATAATGATTCAGATGAACCACAAGAACCTAAAGTTTTTGCAGGAGCTATACCTCTTGGCTCTATTTTTGGAAATATTTTTGGAGCACAAAATCAAGCTCAAGAATCAAATGGTACTGTTAAGAAAAAGGTTAAACCTGAAAAGAAGAAAAATGCTAATAAGAAAAAGAAGTTTTTAGATACTTACGGAACTAATCTTACTTTTAAGGCTCAAAATAATGAATTAGATGCTGTTATTGGTAGAGATAAAGAACTTCAAAGAGTTATACAAATTTTAAATAGACGTTCTAAAAATAATCCTTGTTTAATTGGTGAGCCTGGTGTTGGTAAAACCGCTATTGCAAACTCTTTAGCAATTAAAATAGCTTCTAAAAATGTACCTGCTAAACTTTTAAATAAAGAAGTATATCTTTTAGATATGACATCTATAATTGCAGGAACTCAGTTTAGAGGCCAATTTGAAGCTAGAATGAAAGGTCTTATTGAAGAATGTAAACATTATGGAAATATTATTTTGGTAATTGATGAAATTCATTCTATTATTGGTGCTGGTTCAGGTTCTGATTCTGATAGCTCAATGAATGCAGCAAATATTTTAAAACCTGCACTAGCTAATGGTGAAGTTCAAATTATTGGTACTACTACTATTAAAGAATACCGCAAATATATTGAAAAAGATACCGCTCTAGAGCGTAGATTCCAACAAGTCCTTGTAGAAGAGCCATCTATTACTGATTCTATCGGTATTTTAGATGGTATAAAAAAATATTACGAAGATTATCATAAAGTAAAAATTTCTACTGATGTTATTAAACAAACTGTTATTATGTCTGAAAAATACATTCATGATAGATTTTTACCAGATAAAGCAATTGATATTTTGGATGAAGCTTGTTCTAGAATAAACCTTGAAAATAAGGATTTATATAAATTAGAATTATTAAGGCAACAGCTAAAAAATGTTCAAGAACAAAAAGATGAAGCAGTAACAACTGATTCTACTGAAGACTATCAAAAAGCTGCAGCTCTTAAAACTGAAGAATGTAGATTAATGGAAGAAATTGATAAAATAAACTCTACTATGGAAATAAAAAATTTAACTTTACAAGATGTTGCAGGTGTTATTGAAAGTTGGACAAAAATTCCACTAAGTAAAATTACTGAGGAAGAAACTCAAAAACTTTTAAATTTAGAAACAAATCTACATAAAAAAATAATTGGTCAAAATGATGCTGTTGAAGCAGTATCTCGTGCTATTCGTAGAAATAGAGCAGGTTTAAAATCTACTAAACGCCCACCTTCTTTTATATTTGTAGGTCCTACAGGTGTTGGTAAAACTGCATTAGCAAAAGCCTTAGCTTACGAAATGTTTGGAGATGAAGAATCAATTATTAGAATTGATATGTCTGAATATATGGAAAGTAATTCTACAGCAAAACTAATTGGTGCACCTCCAGGATATGTTGGTTATGATGATGCAGGTCAATTAACAGATAAAGTAAAACGTCATCCCTACTCTATTATTCTTTTAGATGAAATAGAAAAAACTCATCCAGATGTATTTAACATTTTATTACAAGTTTTAGATGATGGTAGACTTACTGATTCTCAAGGAAATACAGTTAGTTTTGAAAATACAATCATTATTATGACATCAAATGCTGGTTCAAATTTAAATAATAATTCAATTGGTTTTGGAAATGAAACTATTGATAAATCAAAAATTGAAGAAAGATTAAAAGATGTATTTAGACCCGAGTTTTTAAATAGAGTTGATGAAATTGTTACATTTAGTAGTTTGACTAAAGAAGAATTAATTCAAATTGTAGATTTAATGCTACAAGATACTTCAAATGCTTTAGCAAATAAAGATATTACATTAAACATATCAAAAGAAGCTAAAGAATACATATTAGAAAAAGGAACAAATTTGAAATTTGGAGCAAGGCCTCTTCGTAGAGCTATCCAAAGATACATAGAAGATGAAATTTCAGAAAGAATTTTAAAGGGTGAAATTTCAAATGGTCAGGAAATAAATATTACAATAAAAAATGATAATTTAGAATTTAATGTTGCGGAATACAAATAAATATGTATCAAATCCATATGCTAAAGATAGAATGGAGTTTATTATGGTTAAATTTGAAAAAAGACTAATACCAAATTATCTTACAATTTTAAGATTGGTATTAGTTCCAATAATTTTCGGATTAATTTTATATGACCATTATACCTTAGCTATAGTATTTTATATTATAGCTAGTATAACTGATGTTTTAGATGGATTTATTGCAAGGAAATTCAACTTGATTTCGGATTTTGGTAAACTTATGGATCCATTAGCTGACAAAGTTACTCAAATTGGAACAATATTGGCTTTAATACTTAAAAGAATTATTCCTTATTGGATATTGATTATTCTTTCCCTTAAAGAAATAACTATGGTGATTGTTGCTTCTGTTCTATTTAAGAAAAAGATTGTAACAGTACATAGCAAATGGTATGGTAAAGCTGCAACAGTTATACTTTTTGTTGCAATTGTCTTTACCCTACTTTCTGAAAAGATAATTGTTCTTTCAAATGTAACCATCTATCTATATTATTTATCTATTGCAATGACTTTGTTTGCCGGGGTTATGTATTTTAAGAGTATTGTTTGTAAGGAATTTTAAAAAGAAAGGGTTTTTAAATGAATAAAGATATAATATTAATATTTGGCGGTGATGGAAAAATAGCTCAAGCTATCGTAAGAAAATATTTAGATTTAAACTGTCTTGTTATCGCTGTAGATAAAAAAGAAAAAAATGACAATGAAGAATTTACTAAAAATGAAAATTATCATTATTTCTCAACAGATATCACTAGTGTTGATGAATTAACAGA
Organism: uncultured Eubacteriales bacterium; assembly: GCA_902787685.1. Classification (GTDB taxonomy): domain Bacteria; phylum Bacillota; class Clostridia; order TANB77; family CAG-508; genus CAG-269. The sequence continues at coordinate 7,720 of CADAHH010000014.1, forward strand.
CTTGTATAATAAGTTACATAATAAATTTGGATATGTAAATCATATTATTAGCGCAGCAGCTAAAGTCTTTCCAACTGATAATAATGGAATTTATGATTTAAGCTTTGATGATATTAATTATTCAGTAAAATTAAATCTTATTGCTCACATTTATATTTCTAAAATATTTTTACCTTTACTAAATAGTTCAAATTCATCAAATAAATCTATCACTTTTATTTCATCTGTCAATGCTTTAAAATCCTTAGGATTGCCAGTATATAGCGCATGTAAAAGTGGTATCTTTGGATTAGTGAATTCAAGTGTCAAGGTTTTAGGAAAGAATAATATACGCATAAACAGTATTATTCCTGGAACTGTTGTTACTCATGAAGATATTGAACAGAAAACAGATATTAGATTTTATGATGATAATTTTAATGCCTTAAAAAATATGATTGCTTTAGAAAACTTTGCTTTCCCCGAAGATATTTCTGATAGTTTATATTCAATTACTCATATTACCAAAGCAATAACAGGACAAAATATAGTTATTGATTCGGGACAATTAAGTTAGATAAATATACTAAAAATAAGATTTTGTAGCACTTTAAATATCTACAAAATCTTATTTTTATTTTTTATTTAAAACATATACAAGTTGGTGTTTTTATATTATACTTATTCTTGAATGTTAAGATTCCATTGTTTATTGCAAATATAGATATATTATCTGTTAATTGATTTGCACAAATCAGATTTTTTTCGTCTTTTGACAATCCTATATCTCTTGGGCATTGCCCCTCGCAAGAAATATTCTGTATTAACTCTAATCTATTTTTTATACTAAACACAGAAATACTATTATGCCCTCTAATTGACACATAGATATATTCTTTTTGATCATCTATCTTTATTGCACAACCTGTATAATTTGATTTTTTTTCTACACCATTTGGTAATATACTGCTTTTTTCTAAAATTTCTAATTTTTTGTCTTTGTTATGTTTTATTTTATATATTTCACAAGATTTTTCAGTGATTACATATAAATTATTTGAATTATCTAAAACAAGATGTCTTGGTTTTTCATCATTTAAAAAGCAAATATTTGATATTTCTACCAAATCTAAGTCACTATTATTACAATTAATCTCATATTCAATTATCCTATTTAATCCTAAATCAACCATATACACTTTTTTTAAATCATTCGAGAACTGTATTTGATGTACCCTAGATTCGTTTCCATAATGCTTTTTATAAATATTCTTTCTTATACTCCCATCTTCATTTATTTCAAATGCAGAAAAAGAGCCTCCTGTATAATTTGCTACAAATAATATATTGAATAATTCATTAAAAATCACATAACAAGGGTCATTTCCATAAGATAGCATTTCGTTTAAAAATTTCAATTTATTATTAGTTATTTTATATGCTAAAATATATCCAGAATTAGCTATTTTGTCATGAATTTCCGAAACCGAATACAGAATCTCATTATTTATACACATATATGAAGGATTACTTCTTTGAATCCTAGTTTTATATCTACTGTCGATGTTCATCTGATTATCAAAAGTTACTAGATTTATTTCATTGTTTGAATAATTACCCAAAAAAACTGTTTGCATAAAAATAATATCCTTTTTAATTTTCTGGATAGAGCTGTATCAATTTTTTATTATCTTTCAAATATCTTTCTCTATCTGTAAGTAAATAATAATAATGCATTTTTTTTATATTGGTACTATTATTGATTATAAAAGTTTCATCTTTTTTAAATATATTTACTAATGTATCATAACAATTTATAATTCTATCCTCATTAAATAGTTCATACATTCCATTAAATGCTATATCATTATATGTATTTAATATAGAATTTGCAATTGCATAATCACAATATTTTTCGAATTTTGAATCAACTGTTCTTATTTCATTACTAATTTCCTCAACTGCATCAAGATAAGCAAATTCTGATTTTTTTGTTTTTTTATGTAAAATACTATCACTTCTCTGTCTATAATAATATAATGGTATATCGATTATAGATATTTTTGATGATTGTAGAAAAATTCTAGGTAATGTTGGTATATCTTCAAATAATTTTCCTTTTGGGTATTGTACACTATCAAAAATAGATTTTCTATATAATTTATTCCATGCATAATTTCTAATTTCTTTATCTAATAAATTCACTTTTATTGCTTCATCTCTAGAAAAAGACTTTTTCTCATACGTAGCATCAGTAAATTTAATACCTTCTTTTAATGCATAGAATGAACATATACTTACATCTGAATTATTTTCTTTTACATCATTATATAATATTTTTATCATATCTTTATCTAAGAAGTCATCACTATCTGTAAATTGAATGTATTTTCCATTAGCATATTTTATTCCATAATTTCTTGCATCAGATAATCCTCCATTTGATTTATGAAAAACTTTAATTCTTCTATCTTTATTCAAATATTCATCACATATTTTTCCAGAATTATCTGTCGAACCGTCATCAACTAGTATTATTTCCAAATTTTGATATGTTTGCATTAATATACTATCAACACATTCTTTTAAATATTTTTCTACATTATATATTGGAACAACTATGGAAATTAATTCATTACTCATTTTTATTTATTTCCTCTCATATATTATTAAAGTTCTCTCACTACCACATTCAGCTATTCTATCAGGAATTTCAATTGTTTTCTTGGATTCATCTTTATTTTCAAAATATAGCATACAACCATCTGAATATGCGCATATATATTTAGTATTATTTAATTTTACTTTATATATTTTTACAAATTCCATTGCTGAATCTTCACCAGTTAAAGCTCCATATCCTACTTTCTTACCTTTATATGAGATTATAGGATTATTTCTTACACCTGCTCTTATTAAAACTCTACTTCTAGGATCTTGCCATGCATATAATCCTTTTTTTAAGAATTCTTCTTCATAGTTTTCCATATAAAAATGATCATTTTCAGTTGCAAATAATTCATTGTAATTATCGTCAAATGTTTTTATATAACAATCTCCAATACTAAAACAATATAAAAAGTCATCCTTTATAATTCCTCCAACAGCAACTGAACAATATAAATCTTCGCCTATATAGTCAATATTTCTATTTTTGTTAATTTCCCATACATCTTTATTTGCCTTTTTTATAGATTGTTTTACAATCGATTCATCAACATTTTTCTCTCTTTCCTTTATATACTTTACAAAATTATTTGCAATAATTTTTGATGACATAAATGCACCACTTGGATTTGGGTAATGCTCAGCAATATATTTTGCTTCGTCTTCTGTTTTAGGATAAGGTCTAATTTCTCCCCCTATTAAATCTCTTGTAACTCCATCTCCAATACAAAAAATATTATTATATATGCAAAAAAAATCTTCTTCAGGGAATTCTATTCCATATTTTGTATATATTTGATTTTGATATCTTCTACTATATATCAATTGTAACATTATTTCCACACTTTCTTTAAGTTTATTTTCCTATAAAATCTTTATCAAATTTTTCCATCTCCAAATAATCTTCTTTAGTTGGAAATGACATTCTTTTTCTTTTATCTAGGCTTATATTTTTTCGATATTCTTTTAATATATTCATCTCTTTTAATGCATTAATATAATCATGCTTTTTTATATATAACATCGTTTTTTGTAATGATTTATGTATTACATCAACTTTTAATTCTTCTCCTAAAGTAAAATACCATGAAAATTCAGATAAACATTCTATTTTTTCATTGTCTTTAACTTTTTCCGAATCAATTATTTGACATAATATATATGCATTTATCTTTGCATATACATATCTATAAAAAAATAATCCTTTATTTTCTTTCATTGCATCATATGTTGCTTTATATGAACTATTAATCCCTTTGAAATATTTAAGCGAACAATCTTTGGATAATGAATTTGGTGAATTTCTATATAAATAAATAACTTTAGGTGTATAAGCTCCTTTTTTAGCCTTTATAAAGCACATAAGAGTAAAATATGAATCTTCAGCCGGAGCAGGTACTTTAAAATTAATTCTATTTTGTTTTAAAAATTCTGTTCTATATATCTTATTCCAAGCAGTTGAATTCATCACAAAAAATGATTTTTTATGATCATTTAAATCTAATTCCATTTCATCATATACATTAACATCAAAAGCAACATTATTCCATCTTCTTCCATCATCATCCATCATTTGATAGTTTCCAATAACATAATCCGAATTAGTTTCTTCAATTACTCTATACATATGCTCACAAGAATCTGGTTCATATAAATCATCTGCATCAATAAACATTATATATTTTCCAGATGCTCTTTTTAATCCAGCATTTCTTGCATCTGCCAAACCACCATTTTCCTTATTTATTAAAATAATTCTTTTATCAAAATTTGCATACTTTTCACAAATTTTCTTTGAACTGTCTGTTGAGCCATCATTTACAAGAATAATTTCAATATTCTTTAAAGTTTGACCAATTATCGATTTTATTGTTTCTTCAATATATTTTTCTGCATTATAAATTGGCACAATAATAGATATATCTGTCATTTTATTAATTCCCCTTTATATCCTTTGATTTCTTTACTCCTTCTCTCCCTTTTCTCTCACTATAATCCTTATTGGCGTGCCTTCTAGGCCAAATTCTTTTCTAATTTGGTTTACTAAGTATCTTTCATAAGAGAAGTGGAATAGTTCTTTTTTATTTACAAAAATTACAAATGTTGGTGGCTTAATTGAAGCCTGAGTACCATACAATACTTTTAATCTCTTACCTTTATCAGATGGTGGTTGTACAATAGAAATTGCTTCATTTATAACCTCATTTAATTGGCTAGTAGTAACTCTTTTTGAATTTTGCTCATTTACATTATTAATCATTTCAAAAAGTTTTTCTACTCTTTGTCCTGTTTTTGCAGATATAAATATAATTGGTGCATAATTTAGATATGATAACTTGTTATAAATATCTTTTTTGTACTTTTCCATTGTTCCTGTTTCTTTATCATATTCATCCCATTTATTTACAACAATTATAATTCCTTTTCCTGCTTCATGTGCTTCTCCTGCAATTTTTGCATCTTGATCTGTTACACCGCTATTAGCATCAATTAACATTAAACACACATCTGCTCTTTCTATTGCAAGAATTGACCTCATTACACTGTATTTTTCTATTCGTTCAGTTACTTTGCTTTTTCGTCTAATTCCTGCTGTGTCAATAAATACATATTTTCCATATTTATTTTCAAACTCTGAATCTATACTGTCTCTTGTCGTTCCTGCAATGTCACTTACTATATTTCTATTCTCTCCTAAAATTTTATTAATTAAAGAAGATTTTCCTACATTTGGTTTTCCAATAACTGCAACTTTAATTTTTTCTTCTTCTTCAACATTTATCTCTTTTGTAGGAAAGTATTCAAATATTTTGTCTAGTACATCACCTATACCTCTTGCATTTACGCTTGACATAGGCATTGGGTCCCCTATTCCCAATTTATAAAACTCATATATATCATTTTGAAATTTTTGAAAATCATCTACTTTATTACAAACAAGTACAATTGGCTTTTTTGATTTTTTAAGCATTATTGCAATTTCTTCATCAGCTGCTGTAACCCCTTGCCTTACATCTGTTAAAAAAACTATTACATCTGCAATATCTATTGCTATATTTGCTTGAAGTCTCATTTGTGAAAGAATAATATCATCTGAATCTGGCTCAATTCCGCCAGTATCTATTAAATTAAAATTGACACCTCTCCAGTTTGATTCTCCTTGGACCCTATCTCTTGTAACTCCTGGAGTGTCTTCAACAATTGATATTCTTTTCCCAACTACATAATTAAAAAATGTTGATTTTCCAACATTTGGTTTTCCGAATAATTGCAACTATTGGTTTCGACATTTTTGATATCCTTTCTTATCCTTTTATTAATAAACATCTACACAATTATACACTATTTTGGCAAAAAATTCAAGTAATGCCTTGACTTTTCCCTTTATTACAAATATAATGAAACTGTAATTAATAGCTTGATTTAAAAATGAATTCAAAGATTGGAAATATAAATTGTATATTGTCAATTAATTAGTTCATCTCAATCTATTTATTGCAATAAAATATAATAATATAGGAGGTAAAAGATGTCGAAAAATGATTTAGCATTACTTGTGCTAGACAGTTCAAAAGAATTCGGAGAAAAAGTTGAACAAAATCTTTTAAAATTACGTGGAGAGAAAGACAAACATTACATTTCAAAATTAACTGCATCAAGATTTACAAATGGTGAAGGAAAAGTCATAATAAATGAATCAATCAGAAATAAAGATGTTTATATATTCTGTGATGTTGGAAATTATAGCATTACATATAAATGTCATGGAAAAGATCACGAAATGATGCCTGATGAACATTTTCAAGATATAAAAAGAGTAATATCTGCTCTTTGTGGACATGCATCAAAAATAACAGTTGTTATGCCTCTATTATACCAAGGAAGGCAACACAGAAGAAAAGGAAGAGAATCTTTAGATTGTGCAGTTGCACTTCAAGAATTAGAAAGATTAGGTGTAAAAAGTATTATAACATTTGATGCACATGACCCTAATGTAATTAATGCCACTCCAAGTTTATCTTTCGACAATTTTTACCCATCAAATGCTATTATTGAAGAAATGGCTAAAAATGACCCTACTATTTTTGAAAATTCTATAGTTATTAGTCCTGATTTTGGGGCAATGGAAAGAGCCCGTTTTTATGCTGAAATAATAGGATGTGATGTTGGTGTATTTTATAAAAGACGTGATTTAAGTAAAGTAGTTAATGGTAAAAACCCAATTGTTGCACATACTTATATGGGAAGCGATGTTGAAGGTAAAAATGTATTAATTGTTGATGATATGATAGCTTCAGGTGGTTCTGTAATAGATTTGACAAAAAAATTAAGAGAAATGAAAGCTAATAAAATATCAGTTGCTGTTACCTTTGCATTATTTACAGAAGGCTTTGAAATGTTCCAAAAGGCTCATGATGCAGGTAGCTTAGATTATATCTATACTACTAATGTATCTTACATTCCAAAAGAAATAACAGATTTAGATTGGGTTTATGCAGTAGATATGTCAAAATTAACAGCAAAAGTAATTGATTCAATGGATAAAAAAGAACCTCTAACTAAATACTTTAATAGAGCTAAAGAAACATTTAATGCAGTACAAAAATCGATGAATAATTAGAAAAAGAAAAAAGGACGGAGTTGGAAAAAGGGGACGGAGTTAATTTTTCACGTTTGTGGAAAAAGGGGACGGAGTTAATTTTTCACGTTTGTGAAAAATTAACTCCGTCCCCTTTTTCCAACTTTTTCCACAATCAGCATATGATCATTGCATCTCTCCCTGCACCATTACCTATAAACCTAATTGGAACTTTTACAATTTCTTCAATTCTATTTAAGTATTTTTTAGCATTTTCAGGAAGGTCTTCTCTATTTTTTATATTGCTAATATCACCAAAATTGCCTTCAAATTCTTCATATACTGGCTCACATTTAGATATATAATCTAAATCTGTTCCATAATTTGTTGTAGTTTCACCATTTCTTTTATATGCAACACATAGTTTAATTTTATCTAATTTTCCTACTGTATCTAAATGGTTAATCGCTAAACCTGTAATTCCATTTACCATAATAGCATATTTTAATGCTACTAAATCAAGCCATCCGCATCTACGAGGTCTCTTAGTTGTTGTTCCATACTCATGACCTAATTCTCTAATTTTATCTCCAATTTCATTATCTTGTTCTGTAATATATGGTCCTTCTCCAACTTTTGACGAATATGCCTTAAGTACACCGTATACTTCTCCTATATATTTTGCACCTATCCCTGTACCTGTACAAATTCCACCTATTGTTGGACTGGAAGATGTAACAAATGGATAATTTCCAAAATCTATATCTAATAATGTTGCTTGAGCTCCTTCACATAATATTTTTTTATTATCTTCTAATGCATTATGTAATAAGGTAACTGTATCTACAACATATTTTCTTAATTTTTCAGCATATATATTATATTCTTCAATTATTTTATTTACATCAAATGTTGGATAATTATAAATCTCAAAAATTTTATTTTTGTTTTCTACATTAATTCTTAATTGTTCTTCATATTTATTGTTTATTAGGTCACCCATTCTGATTCCACATCTTTCATATTTATCACAATAAACAGGCCCTATTCCTCTACATGTAGTTCCAATTTTATTTCCTTTTCTTAATTCTTCTTGTAATTTGTCCATCTGAATATGATATGGAAAAATAACATGTGCCTTATCACTTATTTTTAAGTTATCAGCTGTATATCCATTATTTTCTAAGTTTTCTATTTCTTCAATTAGAACTTTAGGATCAATTACAACACCATTGCCAATTACAGCAGTTGTATTTTTACTTAATATTCCAGATGGTATTAAATGAAACGCAAATTTCTTACCATCAATTTCTATTGAGTGACCCGCATTATTACCTCCTGTACATCTTACAGAGTAATCTGCTGTTTGAGATAAGTAGTCAATTATTTTGCCTTTTCCTTCATCTCCAAAAAAGCTACCTAAAACTACATATACTTTGTTCATTTACTTCCTCCAATAAATACTACAAAACTTTTACAATTGAATTATAACTATTATTAGAATATTTGTCAACTGAATAGTTGGAAAAAAGGAAAAGGAAAAAAGGGACGAAGTTAATTTTTCACTCTTGTGAAAAATTAACTTCGCCCCCCTTTTTTACTTTTTCTCCGTCTCCTTTTTTCCGCTTTTCTTATCTTTCCCATTCTTCTCTTGGTGCATTGAAACAAAGCGCTCTTAATCCTCTGTAATCTTCTCTTCCTATTACATCAGAAGGATTTTCTTTTTCTTCTCCAAGAAAAGTTCTTTTTGTACCTTCGCACTTTACTGGATCTGGAGGACAAGTTGTAATCGGTTCATACTCTAGATCTATTTTAACACCAGCTACACTTTTCATCAAATCTTCATAAGTCATAATTCTCACACCTCACTTATATTATTTTTTTATTATCTTCTAATGCATTATATAATAAATTAACAATATTTACAACATATTTTTCTAATTTATCAGGGGAATTTTATTTGCTCTATGATTTTATCATACATCAATTATTTTTATCATCATCTACATTTTTCCCAAACCTCTTAACTTTATTAGTTGTTGTTCTTTCAAAATCTTCATCCATAATTTTGAAGGATTTTATGTGTTTAAAATTTGGTAGTTTTTCATTTACTTTTTTTATGAGTTCATTAATCGTTTTTGATATATCCTCTTTTGTTGGAACTTTTTTTCCTAAATATTCTTTAATTGCTTCAATATTTGGGAATATTTTTGCCTTAACTTGTACATCATCTTTTCCGTTTGATGCACCTATAATTAATGATTCTTCAATTAAATCACTATCATTTAAAATATTTTCAATTTCTTCTGGATAAATATTTTCTCCGTTTTTTGTAAGTATCATATTTTTGCTTCTTCCTGTAATATATAAGAACTCTTCATCATCAATATAACCTAAATCGCCTGTGTGAAACCATCCATTGATTAATACTTTATCTGTAGCTTCTTTATTTTCATAATATCCAAGCATTATATTTGGTCCTTTAGCAATTATTTCACCTACTCCATCCTCATTTGGATTATCAATTTTGTACTCTACATCTGGAATAGGCATACCACAAGAAGCTGCTTTATAGCATGTATCGTTATTACCTGCAACAAGTGGTGAACATTCTGTTAATCCATAACCTTGTAATACTTTTATTCCAAGGCTAAAAAAACTTTCTACTATTTCTGGTTTTATTGCTGCAGCACCTACTATAAATGTTTTTATTTTGCCACCTAACGATTTTTTTATTTTTCTTTTTACAATTGGTTTTATATAAAATGGAATATTTTGAATTATAGTATTTTCGTCTTGTGTATATTTTTTGGGTAAACTTGTTTTTAGTGTTTTTATTATTTTCTTATATACATTTTCCAGCAATAATGGTACACATAAAATAAATGTTGGTTTGAATTCTTGTATATTTTTTGTAATATATTTTAATCCATCAATATATGCAATATTTCCTCCACCATATAAAACTAATAAAAATCCCAAAGTACATTCATAAGTGTGATGAAGTGGAAGTATTGATAGTACTGATGTTGAGTTATCTACTTTAACTATTTTTGCAACTGATATTATATTTGAACAAATATTATTGTGTGATAACATTACTCCTTTGGAATTTCCTGTAGTCCCTGAAGTAAATAATAATATCTTCATTTCATCAGGATTGATTTTTGTATCAATAAAATCCCTATTTCCATTTGAAATCATTCTTTTTCCATCATCTATTAAATACCCAAAATTTGTATATTTCAAAGTATTTTGCATATCTATTTTTATAGGTTTAATGTTTAATTCTACACTTTCTATTCTATCCAAATATTTTGTATCAGATATAATTGCATCTGCTCTTGAAGAATTTAAAAATTCTTTTATATTATCATCTGATGACTCTTTATCAATTGGAACTACTATCCCTATTATCACACATGCAAAATAAGAAATAGACCATTCATAACTATTTTTACCAATTATTGCTATTCTTTTATCTTTTAGCCCCATTTCTATAAGCTTAGTTCCTAATGCTTCCACATCTTTTCTAAAATCTAAATATGTTTTATTAACTATTTTTCCTTCGTTATCCTTTAATCTAAAAGCTACTTTGTTTTGATTTCTTAAAGTTGTTTTGTAAAGCATGTCTTTTAGATTTTTTACTTCATAAGTATCAAAATAGTTTATTTTTCTTTTCACTTTAAATCTCCTTTATATTGTTTGTACTAATATATCATAAAAATTGGACTAAAGCAAGTTGTTATTTTCTAGTTATATTATTATTTATAATTTTTGAATATTATATCTAGATAATATTCTAATATCACATTTACTCTATATTTTATCTGCTATTTCATATATTATTTTCTCTGTTTTTTCGAAACCTAAACATGGATCAGTAATTGATTTTCCATAAATTCCTTCATCTACTTTTTGACAACCGTCTTCTAAGTATGATTCAATCATAAAACCTTTTACCATTTTTTTAATATCACAATTAAGCTTCATTGTATGTAAAACTTCTTTTACTATCCTTGGTTGTTCTAAATATTTTTTACCACTATTTGAGTGATTTGTATCAATTATAACACTTGGATTTAAATAGTTTTCATTACAATATAAATCATATAGTTTTCTTAAATCTTCATAATGATAATTTGGATGAGTATTTCCATGTTTATCAACACTTCCTCGTAAAATTGCATGTGCTAAGTCATTCCCACTACTTTCAACTTCCCAACCTCTATATATAAACATATGCTTATTTTGTGCTGTTTTGATAGAGTTTAGCATTACAGATATATCACCACATGTAGGATTTTTCATTCCAACTGGTATATTCATTCCAGATGCAACAAGACGATGTCCTTGATTTTCTACAGAACGTGCTCCAACAGCTGTATATGATAGTAAATCTGAAAGATATATATAATTCTCTGGATATAACATTTCATCTGCACAGCAGAATCCTGTTTCTTCAATTGCTTTTTTATGTATCAATCTAACTGCTTTTATTCCTTCAACCATATTTGGTTCTTTATTTGGATCAGGTTGATGAATCATTCCTTTATATCCAGCTCCTATTGTTCTTGGCTTTCCTGTATAAATTCTTGGAATAATAATTATTTTATCCTTTACTTTTTCTTGTATTGGAACAAGTTTGTTTAGATATTCTAAAACTGAATCCATTCTATCTGCAGAACAAGGTCCCATAATTAGAATTAGTTTATCACTTTTCCCCCTAAATACATCTGTAATTTCCTTATCTTTTATATTTTTGATTTCCTCAATTTTTTCTGAAATTGGTATTTCTTTTTTTAGTTCATCTGGAGTTGGTAATTCTCTTTTAAAAACAATGTTTGAATTATTTGACATTATATAATCCTTCCTTTCATATAATATTTCAGTTTAGATAGAAATTGGAAAATTCAAAAAAAGACCCATTTAATGAGCCTTTTTATATAATCTATTATATTAATATTACCATATTTTACTCATTAAAAATAATATATATGAAAATAAACCGTAGCTAAAATAAAAGCTAAAGCTATAAAAAAATATAAAGTTCATATAATTATTTTTAATTTTCATAGTTTCCAATTTATTATCCTCCGATTGCTAATTATATTAATCCATTTTTTTTATAATGTCAAGACTATTTTGAATTGTTTTTGAATTTTATTTCAATTCATTAATTTTCCTTTAAGTTAAGCCTAATTTCATATCTGCTATATTTGAAATCTACAACTAAATATTACATGCTAATAAACATTTACATCTGTATACTAAAATAATAATTAAAAAATATTATCTAAATTAAAAGAATACTTGTCACTTAAATGATTAACCAAAAAAATAGTTTTTTCAACTTCACATATTGCTTCATTATAATCTTCAGTTTCTACAAAGCTCTTACATGAAGTAAATGTTGTTTCAATTTTTTCTATTTCATTATGTTCTAAATAATATGATAATTTATGATGTACATTATCTATTTTACTTTGAATGATTTTGGTTTTTTCATTTGCATTATATCTAGAATTATTAATAATATTTTGTTTTAGTTCATTTAATTCATTAGTTAAAGATTCTACATTTTTCTTTGTATATTTTTGTGTTATAAAATCGCCAATAAAAATTACCAAAATAATAATTATTATAATAGATATTTCTTTATACATTTTCCATACTCCTTAATTTCTGTATCAAAGTCAAAATTGTAATTATTTTTCAATCGTATTCTTTTTTTGGGAAAAAATTTGTCCTTTACCATCTATAGTAACTAAAAGTGCTTGATCTGGTTTGTATCCAAACTTTAGAACTTCAGACTCTAACCATTTATAATCTTTTTTTAACTTTTTTAGATTTTTAGTCATTACTTTTCCATCTACTACTAAATCATATGGTATTCCTTCATACTCTGGGGTAATTCCAAAATCTTCTGGAATTGTATATCTTTTGTTTGACTTTTCTATAACACTAATTTGTCCACTAGTTTCAAGAATTGCATATTCAACATCAAAAATATTCACAATATTTTTGTCTCTTAGTCTTTCTTGTAATTCATTTAACGTAAATCTTTCTTTTTTTAAAGCATCTTCATCAATCTTTCCCCTATATATTAAAATTCGAGGTTTTCCACAAATTATTTCTCTTGCCTTCATGCTTTTTAAATTAATTATTGAAATTAATAAGTGCATAACAAGTAATCCCAAAATTGGAACTATTCCATTTGATATTGGAACACCTGTATCAGTCATTGGAATAGAAGCTAAATCTGCTATCATAATTGCAATTGCAAGTTCAAAAGGTTGAAGTTGTCCAATTTCTCTTTTTCCCATAAGTCTCATAACAATTAATACAAGAATATACAAAACAATCGCCCTAAAAAAAATAATTAGCATAAATTGACCTCCACTAAATAATGAGGTTAGAAGTAGGAAGTCGGTGGTCAAAAATCATTCATCCGACCTCTGACATCTGACTTCAAATATTATCTCTTTAAATAGAAACATAATAGTTTATATTTAAAATGTTTATAAATATATTTTTTACTCATTTCATCATTTTATTCTTTTTGTATAAAATTTTTTTTATTGTAAACAATATATTATATGGAATTTTCTTTCCTAAAATCATGAATTTAAATAAAAGGAGGATAAATATATGTCAGAAGCTCAAAGTAGAACTAATGAATCAACAGGTTCAAATACAGTTTTGCAAATTTTAGGTAGATTTATAGCTGCAGCTGTTGTTCTCGCTATAACTGCATTTTTTACACCTGGATTTACAATTAATAATATATGGACTTTGGCAATTGCAACTATAATATTAACTGTTATGGATTATTTACTTATTAAATTTACTGGTTTAAATGCTAGTCCCTTTGGTAAAGGTTTTGTTGGATTTGCCTTAGCTGCAATAACATTATATGTTACTCAATTTTTTGTTGCAGGATATTCAATTTCTTGGATGGCTGCAATTATTGGGGCGTTGATATATGGGGTTGTAGATTATTTCATCCCCGGAAACTAATAGAAAAAAGAAAAATGGGGACGGAGAAAAGTTGTCAATTTTCGCGAAAATTGACAACTTTTCTCCGTCCCCATTTTTCTTTTTTCATATTCTTTTTTCAACAATTTCATTTTTGTTTTTATAAATAGAATTCTTTTCTACATATCCACGAACACATGATAATGGATAGATGCTTGTATTTCTTCCTATTATAGTACCCGGATTAAGTACAGAATTACAACCTACATCTACATTATCTCCAATCATAGCACCAAATTTTCTTAAATTCGTTTCTATTTTTTTACCATCAAAAGAAACCATTACTAGCATTTTATCTGATTTAAGATTTGATGAAATTGCGCCAGCTCCCATATGTGCTTTGTAGCCTAAAATAGAATCTCCTACATAATTATAATGTGGAACTTGAACTTTGTTAAATAATATTACATTTTTTAATTCTGTTGAATTTCCAACCACTGCGCCCTTTCCAATAATAGCATTTCCTCTAATAAATGCACAATGCCTGATAGTTGCCTCTTCATCAATTATACATGGGGCATTTATACATGCTGTTTCTGCTATTTCTGCAGATTTTGCTACCCATACATTAGGTTTTATTTCTTCAAATTTTTCTTTATCTAGTGAATTTCCAAGTTCAATTATGTATTCTTTTATTTTAGGTAATACCTCCCAAGGAAATTCACATCCTTTAAATATATCTTTTGCTATTGTTTCTTCTAGATTATATAAATTTTCAATTTTTATTTTTTCCATTTTTATCACTCCTCGTATAGTATATTATCACAAAATTGCAATTATAACAAGAAATTTTTGATTTTTTATATTTTCGACAAATAATGACAAACTTTGCTTTATGAATATGTTATACTATATTTTAGGTCATAGACCTCGAAAGGAGGTGATATTATGGCTAGTCAAAAACAAAAGAGAAAACACTCTATAAAAATTAATAAACTTTTACATAATTTATATATCTTCTTAGATAGAGTTTATAAAATTTCTATAGTTGTATATCTTATCTTGAAATTGTTTCATTGATAAGATAAAAGCAGACATTTCGGGATGTCTGCTTTTTTGGTCATTGATATTATAACTAGTCAATTCTAATATGATTATACTACAAATTAAAAAATATGCAATATTTTTTGATTATTTTGTAAAAAATCGTTCGTGTTTTTTCGACAAATTATTTTTTAGAATTTTCATATATTTCAAGAGCAGTCGCTGGACTATCAACTCCTTCACTATTTTTTATAGGAGCAAATTCTTCTTCTCTTTTAACCCTCATAACAAGCATATTATCCATTGCTTTAAACCCATCAAATACAAAAGATTCAAATTTATATAAGCCTTTTTTTACTTCCAAATGATATTGCATTTTTTGAGATGTAATTTTTTCTATAATATCAACATTCAATAAATGACTTACAATATTTGCATCTCCATATATAAGGTTTCCTTCTGCATTTTTGTCATTTCTCATTTCTTCAGTAAGCTCTATATATTCTACAATACCTGGTTTACCATTTTTCTTACAAAACACTCCAACTTTTTCCTCTGGATATGCTTTAGCAACTGACTTTGATGCAATTTGCATATTGTTTTTTACTGTAAGTCCTAAAAATATTGGATCAATAAATTTAACCATGATATTATCTACCCCAGAAATATATAACCACTCAATGTTTTTCAATCTCATATCATCAATCATTTTTTCTTTTATTAATCCAGCATAAACTGCACCATTGCCATTTGATGCTGTTTTGATTTTATTATCTTCAATTACCATTTTACCTTCTGGAGTTAAAACCGGCAATTTATCTTGCTTGAAAAATTTTATTTTTTCTTTATCTAAACCAAAATAATTATTACTCTTAAAAAAATCAACAGTTTGAACATTATTTTGTTCACTTGTCATTATATACCAATATGGATATGTACCATATTGGTCTTTAAATTGTATAAATTTTTCTGCTAAAATCTGAAAAATAAATTTTCCATTTGCTAATTTATATGTTCCTTTTGGACCATCCCAACCAAGACGAGTTCCTTGTCCTCCAGCCATAGTTACTACAGCATATTTATTTTGTTTTATAATGTTTAATCCTATTTTTTTTAATTCTTCCTTTTCACCTGCAGATAGTTTATCTTTATCTATATAATCAATAGGTTGAATTTCACATTTTTGGCTTTGTTCTTTTGTTTTTAAATTTTCATATAATTTTGTTATTTCTTCAAAATCTATTTTTAAAATCTGTTCTATTAATTCTTCTTTTTCTTTTCCATCTAAGCTATTTAATACACTCAAAATTTCTTCTTGATTATATTGCATTAGTTTATTTTGAGCAAGTTCCAACTTTTGCATTTTTACCACCCTTAATATTATATTTTTATTGCTCAGCATATTCTACAACAAAAAATAAAAATAGGCAAGTGTTTTAGTAAAATTTAGTTGTTACTGCCATTCTGTTGTTGCTGGTGGTTTACTTGTTACATCATATATAACAAATTCAATTTTATCTCCAAATTTTTCTTCTATTTCATTTACAATTTCTTGAACTTTTTCTTTAGAAACTTCTTTTCCTATTTCTCCTGGTTTTCCTGTCATAAAGTCATTTGTTACAAAAGTTCTAATTGCAACTGAATATTTTTTTGTAATTCCTATTGGAATTAATACTGCAAATGTTTGGCTTACTTTTGCATCTTCTAGTTTTGTTGTAACAATGCTATCTAATTCACGAAGTAAATTAACATTTTCATCTGCAATTCTCATATCATAGCAATTTATTTGTCCATCAAAATTACTTTTATTTAAAATATATCCAACTCTATTTATAGTATTTATTTTATCTGTTATTTCTTTTGCTTTTGATGTTATTTCATTCCAATTAAAATCTAATTTATTACCTTCTAACAAGCATAAATTTCTGTAGCTTCTAGCGTCTCCTTGAACTCCAACAGATTTAATCGGTAATATAAATCCTTTTTGATTTGTATTGTTTAAAATATTATTTAAAGTTTCAACCTCTTGAGCTGTTATTTGAACTTCACTAGATTTGTCATGGCATATTAATCTTATTGCTAGTCCTGGTCCTGGGAAAGGCTGACGAGATGCAATTTTTTCATCTAGCCCAAGCTTTCTTGCAACTCTTCTAACTTCATCTTTGTGCCAATCACTATTTGTTTCAACAATCAGACCTTTTTTTCTAGCTTGTCTTACAATTTCTACATCATTATGATGTGTTTTTATTTTATGTGCAAATCCACTTATATCTGGATTTCCACTTTCAATTAAATCTGGTCTTAAAGTTCCTTGAGCAATAAATGTATTTTCTTTATCTAATCCTAATCTTTCTATAACTTTATTAGCAATTTGTATAAATACTTCTCCTATAATTCTTCTTTTTCTTTCTGGATCAACTTCTTTAACTAATGGTCCAATAGGTCCTTCTTCAGTTTCAACTATTGTATTAAAGAAAACATCTTTTGCATTTTCTCTAATTAAATTTTTCATTCCAAGTTTTTGAAGGCTCTCACATACAACATCACTTTCATTTTTTCTCATAAATCCAGAATCAATATGAATTGCATAAATGTTGTCTGCTGGAAGCGCTTTTACTAAAAGAGCTGCTGTAACAGCTGAATCAACTCCTCCACTTACTAAACAAATAATTTTATTGTTTCCAACTTTTTCTTGAATCATTTTTATAGATGTTTGTATTCTATCTTCTAAAGCATATACTTCTTTATAATTTGCTACTTTTCTTATAAAGTTTTCAAGCATCTTCATTCCATTTTCAGTTAAATCAACTTCTGGATGAAATTGGAATCCATACATTTTCTTTTCTTTGTTACCAATTCCAGAAATTGCATCTCCTGACTTTGCAATAACACTAAATCCATTAGGAGTATTTCTTACATTATCCCCATGACTCATTAGAACATTTTGAGTTTGTTCTAGACCATCAAATATAGGCATAGTATTATCTACCCATACTTCACATTGCCCATATTCTTTTTTTATATTACTATCTATAACTCCACCAAAATAATCTGACATTAGTTGCATTCCATAGCATATTCCAAGAACAGGAACTCCCATTTCAAAAATTTTTTTATCAAAATTTAATCTTTGACTTTCTCCTATATTATTAGGTCCACCAGATAAAATAACTGCTTGATATTCGTTTAAATCTTCTGATTTAACATTTATAGGAAATATATCAGATTTTACTCCTAATTCCCTAACTCTTCTATCTATAACTTTTGTGTATTGTCCTCCACAGTCAAGTATGGCTAATTTTTCCATTTATCTACATTTCCTTTCTTCTTATATCATTACAATTCTATATTATTTAATAGAAATCGAAACTATTTAATATTAAAATCGAGTTCGACCTACTTACAGTTCTGAAGCCGTTTACGATTATTTCATTTTGCTTAAATAATATATAAACGGCGTGCACTTTTTAATTAATGCCAGAAATTACGGTTCAGGACGTTAGCATTTAATATATTATAGTCCGTTGCTATAAAGTTTAATCTTTATCATACTTAAAACGGCTGGAGAACGGAAATTTTAATATTAAATATTTCGATTTCGTAATATCAATATATTGTAACATGAATTACACATCTCTAACTGTCAAATCATGTGCCGAACCTTCCTGTATACTAAGATTAGATACAGGTGTTAAAATTGCTTTTTCATGGAATTCTTCTATTGAAGCTGAACCACAATTTGACATTGTTGATTTTATTTTCTTAATTGCTACTCCTAAATTATCTTTAAGTGAACCTGCATAAGGAATATATGAATCAACTCCTTCAACAAAAGACATTTTTTCATTTTTTGAACCCAAATCATATCTTTGCCAACTTCTAGCTCTTTTTGAACCTTCTCCCCAATATTCTTTAAAAAATTCGTTATTGATTTTTACTTTTTGAGTTGGGCTTTCATCAAATCTTGCAAAATATCTTCCCATCATAACAAAATCACATCCCATGGCTAAAGCAAGTGTTATATGATGGTCATGAACAATTCCACCATCTGAACATATTGGAATATAAATTCCAGTTTTTTTAGCATATTCATCTCTAGCTTTTGCAACTTCTATACAAGCTGTGGCTTGACCTCTTCCTATTCCTTTAGTTTCACGTGTTATGCAAATTGAACCTCCACCAATTCCTATTTTTATAAAATCAGCTCCAGCATCTGCTAAATAATCAAATGCTTCTTTAGATACAACATTTCCTGCACCTATTTTAACTTTTCCGTCATATTTACTATGTACCCATTCTATAACTTCTTTTTGCCAAATTGAATATCCATCTGATGAATCTAAACATAAAACATCAGCACCAGCTTCAACTAATGCTGGAATTCTTTGTTCATAATCACGTGTATTTACACCTGCACCAACTCTATAGCGTTTTTCTTCATCTAATAATGAAAGTGGATTTTCTTTATGTTGTTCATAATCTTTTCTAAATACTAATGAATTTAAATTGCCATTTTCATCAATAATTGGAAGACAATTTATTTTATGTTCCCAAATTATATCATTTGCTTCAGATATTGTAAGACCTGGTTTAGCAGAAATTATTTTTTCTGCTGGAGTCATAATATCTTCAACTTTTTTATCTAAGCTATCTCTTGATAATCTATAATCTTTACTTGTAATAATTCCTAGAAACTTTCCTTTTGGTGATCCATCTTCAGTAACAGGAATTGTTGAATGATCTGTTTCTTCTTTAATTCTTAAGATATCAGCTAGTGTATCTCCTGGTTTTAAATTCCATTTACTAGTTACAAAACCAGATTTTGTCTCTTTTACATTTCTTACCATTCTAGCTTGGTCTTCAATAGATTGTGACATATAAATAATAGCAATTCCACCTTCTCTAGCAAGTGCCACTCCCATCTTTTCTCCTGATACAGATTGCATACATGCTGACATAAATGGAGTGTTTAAGTAAATGTCGGCTTCTTCTCCAACTTTATGTCTTACAAGTGGTGTCCTTAATGATATTTTATCTGGTGTACATTCTCTTGTAGTTAATCTTGGTATAAGTAAATATTCGTTAAATGTTCTTGATTCTTCTGTTAAAAATGTTGCCATGTTTAAATCCTCCTTTAAATTTTATATTTCCGTGTATAATTATTCAATATTATACTACATTTTACGACTATTTGTAAATATTTTTTTACTAGATTTTTTCTATATTTTCTAACAAAGCATTACAATTCACAGTTAAAATAGGATTAGAAGTGAAATGTGTGAGGTGTGAAGTGATATATAATCTCACCTTTCACCTCTCACGTCTCACTTCTAATTCTGACCTCATGCTTTAATTTTTATAGAACAACTCTTTTCATTTTTTTAATAACTTCATTAAATCTTTATTTCTGGATTATCTTCTAATACTTCATCAGCTAGATTGATATTTTTGTTAAATACTTTTACATATCCATCTAAAGAATTAGCTTTTTCTTTTAAAACATCTACATCAGCGTTTACATAAATTTTTGCTTTACCTTTTCCGTTTTTTGCTTCTTGAATTAAATTTGATACTGGTGAATTTCCATCAAATGCAACAACTACTGAATTTCTTCTTTCAAATATTTCATAGTTAAAACTTTTATAAATTCCAAGTTCAGAAGGATCTGGGCATACATAAATACCTTTTAATCCATTTACATTTTCTATATTTTCTCTAACATCTTCAGTAACAAATTTTGGAACAACAGCTGTAACATCAAAATGTTTATTAAGCTCTTTTGAAATATCTAAAACTGCTCTTTCATATCCTTGCATTTTATGACCTATTACTATATAAGTATTTTTATCATCAACTTTTTCCAAAAACTCTTTTAATGCTTTTTTTGTATCTTCATTTGTCATTGTAATTCTTCCTTTAGCATTAAAGCTTCCACCAGCAATAATTATAGGTGTTTTGTTTGTTGGTAAATCAACAATTTTGTTTTCAAACACTTTATAAGAATTTAATGTTTTATTATCAGGAATGTCATCTTCATTTAAATCAATATTTGCAAGTTGTTTTTCTTCTTCCTCCATTAATGCATCTTCAATACTTCTATCATTTAAAAACTCTTCAAACTTTTTAGATTTTTCTATAAAATATTTATCTCGTCTTGCCATTATTTCTTCTTCAACTGCTCTCATTTTTGCAAAATCTTCATCTGTTATTCCAAGAAGATTTCTTAGAGCAATTTGTTCATCTATTGTATCTATTCCATAAAATCCACATCCATCTGTACCTTGAACACATTTAATACCATCTTCTAAATACTTTTTCATTGGATGATGATTTAAATCAGTTAAATTATTTAATCTAACATTTGAAGATAATTGGAATTCTAATACAACATCTAGATCTTTCATTTTTTTAATAATTCTTTTTCCATCTTTAGAATCTAAATCTGGTACATATAAACCATGTCCTAATCTTACTTGAGGTGCCTTTTTTCCATTTGGAACACATAATTTAACACAATCTAATGCTTTTTCTATATTGTCTTTAAATGCGTCTGTTTCGCCCGCATGTAGTCTAATTGTAAATTCAGGATCTTCATTTAATGCATAATCTATAATTTCCCCTATTGTATCTGAAAAATCTGTAACATTATTAATTTCTTCACCAATTAAATCCATACCAACAATATAAGGACTTTTTGCAATTGCTCTAATAACTGCTGGATATTCTTTAAGTTGAGTTTTTGAAAATAATGAGCTATCTCTATGTGCTGCTGCTAAAAATCTAATTTTTACACCTGTTTCTTTTTCAACTTTTGGTAGTATTTCATGCATTTCCGCTATATTCTTTATTCCTGCTAAACCTTTTTTACAAAGTGGAGAATAATTTGCAATTTCAACATATTTAATTCCTTGTTTTTGATATTCTCTAGCAATCCATAATAATTTATCCTTATAAAAAGTATTATTTTCATACCCAGAGCCTATTTCATTATCCTTAAGCATTTGTATTAAAGCTTGACGCACTTCATTATCTTCAATTTGTTCAATTTTATCAACCGTCAAATCAATTTGTTCTTTTTTGTCGACAGTTTTTGCTCTTATTATAGCATTTCTATAAAGAATTGTTTTTTCTAGATTTGTAAAAACTGCTTGTCCATCTTTTAATAATACTAAACTATTTCTAATTTTATTTATATTTTTTTCTGCTTTTTCTATATTATTTAAAATTAAATCTGCTAAATTAATAAATACATTATCATCAATCTTTCTTGTTAATTGTTTATCTGGTAAATTAGAGTTCTTAAATTCTTTTTCCACTTCTTGTCTCTTTTTGTTTAAGAACTTCTCCTGTTTTTCTGTAAGTTCAATTCCTAATTTTTTTATATAGTATAAAGAATATCCTATTTGGTGTTTAATTCCAAGTGCAATCAATAAATCTGGTTGTAATATTTGATGCATATGTGTGTGAAGGTCCGTCCTTAATTTAGATTGTTTTAAAATATAAGATTTAATAATTGTCTTTTCTACTGGAAGTCTGTAATCTTTTGTTTGTGCCATAAATAATTTGATAATTGCAGGAATTTTTGCTTTTCTTTCTATTCTGCCATCTGGATAAATATTTGCAATTTTAATTCCTCCAAGTCCAAATTTATATACATCTTCACCATTATCGTTTATTAATGCTTTTAAAGTTCCTTGAATTATTTTTACACCACTATCACTATATGAAATCTCAGCATTTGCTAGTTTTGCTAGATTAGTGATTAAATTCCCTGTATGATGATTTGGAGTTCTTATAACATAAATTAACTCATCTGGATTTTCTGACTTAAACAATTTTACAACTATATCTTTTTCTTTGTCTAAATAAAACTTAGCAAAAAAATTTTCTGGTTTCATACATTCCTCCTTTTATTTTAGAAATACCAGGTATTTTTTTACATTTATCCGTAATACCTGGCTATTTTACTTATTATTTACATCTCACTTTATGTTAATTCAATATTATATCATAAATATTAAATTTTTTCAATGGTTTTATGTAAAGTTTAGTAATTTAGGACCGGGTACTTTTTTAATGAAAATAACTAATCCTGTTTAACCGCACATCATTTTTAAAATCCTATGGTACCCCCTTTAGGGATACCCACCATACGGATTTTTAAAAACGATGTGCTGACTTTTTTATTATTGTAAAAAAAGACCCGGTCCCAAATTGAAATTCAAAAAAGTACCCGGTCCCAAATTGACAAATTAAAAAGAAATAATTTTTTCCCATGGAAGGTTTTCTTTTCCAAAATGTCCATAGTTAGTGGTTTGTTTATATATTGGCCTTTTTAAGTCTAAATAGTTGATTATACCTGTTGGTGTTAAATCAAAATGTTTATTAATTCTATTTTGTATTTCTTCCTCAGGTATTGTATTTGACCCAAAAGTATCTATATAAACAGAAACTGGCTTTGCTACACCAATTGCATAAGCAAGCTGAACTTCACATTTTTTTGCATATCCATTCGCAACTACATTTTTTGCAATATGTCTTGCCATATATGATGCTGACCTATCAACTTTTGATGGATCTTTTCCAGAAAATGCTCCTCCACCGTGGCGACTATATCCACCATATGTATCAACTATTATTTTTCTTCCTGTTAATCCACTATCCCCTAAAGGTCCACCTATTACAAATCTTCCCGTAGGGTTAATTAAATACTTTGTATTTTCATCTAATAACTCACTTGGAACAATTGGTTTTATTACATTTTGCATTAAATCTTTTTTCAATTGCTCCATTTCTATATCAGGTAAATGTTGAGTAGATATAACTATAGTATCAACACGTATAGGCATATCATTATCATATTCAACTGTTACTTGAACTTTTCCATCTGGTCTAATATAATCTATAACATTAGTTTTTCTTACAAAAGTTAGTCTCTCTGCAAGTTTGTGTGCAAGAGATATTGGAAGTGGCATTAATTCTTTTGTTTCAGAACAAGCAAATCCAAACATTAAACCTTGATCTCCAGCTCCAATTGATTCTAATTCTCCTTTTTTAGTTTCTAATGATGAATCAACTCCTAATGCTATATCTTGTGATTGTTTTGATATATTAATAGTTATCTTACAAGTCCTATAATCAATATCAACATCAGCATTATTATATCCAACCTCTTTAATTGTATTTCTAGCAACATTTTCAATATCTACATTTGCAGAAGATGAAATTTCTCCTGTAATATAGATTTCTCCTTTTGAAGCAACACATTCACATGCTACTCTTGAATTTGGATCTTTCTCAATAAAGCTATCTAAAATGCTATCAGAAATAAAATCACATAATTTATCTGGATGTCCTTCTGTAACACTTTCTGAACTAAAAAATTTTTTCATTTTTCTTCCTTTCTGATTAATATATTAATCACATAATTTTGTAATTATTATAATAAAAAAACGTAACTAACATTTTCTAAGCTCCTTATGTCGCTAAGAAAATTTATGTTTCGCATATTTATCTTCTACGGAAAAATTCTCCTTACAGTCGATTTTTCCTAGAATATAAAAAACTTTATGCAGACAAATTGCATAAAGATAATTATTAGTTATATAATTATCATTCAAAGCGTTTTGCCTTGTCGGTTTTAGCACCTTTTCATATGATAGGTTGCTGTGGAGTCATAAAGCCGCACTCTCGTCCACTCTTGATAACTTATAATATTATAATAAAAAATGATGATTATGTCAATACTTTCACATTATTTTATATTTTTCCATATTTTTTTGCTTTATATTTCTTAATTTCTTCATATATTTCATTCCAATTATTAACTCTAACAATTTCTTGATTATCAACATCACAATTCATCTTTGTAGTCATAAGTATAGATTTAATTCCATTATCTGTCATTTGTCTGCATGTTTCAAAACTATCCTCTATACATATATCTATGTCATTCTCTTTGAAGAAGCTTAATTTATCCGAAATATGTAAATTTAAACTATCATATGGAATATTATTCTTTTCTAGACTTTTTCTTGTAATACTTTCAGTGTCACACCCTTCTATATTCATTAATCTTGCTGTAATAAAATGTATAGTATCCCCTTCTTCTTTTAGTTTCTGAATAACTGTATTTGCATCAGGTAACATTACACATTCTTCTAAAACATTTTTATAATATTTGTCAAAAAATTTAAATTTAGTTTCATTATCCCAACCATATAATGCATTTAAATAATACCTGTTTTTTATCAAACCAAAACTGTCTCTATCTATTGGTTTTCCCGATATTTCTCCTTCAAAAATATCTCCATACTTTAACATTGATTTCACTGTAAAAAAGGTAGTATCATCTATATCTATTCCTATTTTCATTTACACTCCTTATTTTCATAATTATTACCATTATTATTTCAAATAATTTGAATCTCTAATAATCTCACTTTCAAAATACTGTTCTTGAAAGTTTGTTAAGAGTCTTATTTCATCATTTGTAAAATTTTTATTCTTTGGTGCAATTATTAGTTTATCATCATCATCATTTTTTCTATGTATAACAGCAATACATATTCCTTCATATTCTTTTAAAGGATTATTTTCCCCAAGTATATAACAGTCAATCTCTTTTCCATCTCCACTTATAGTATTTGGCAAATAACCATAATTTACTAGATAAATAGACTCTGGATAATCTGGATGAGAACTCCCTATTGGTCTATCTATAATTACCTTAACTTGTTTTCCTATATATTGATATGACTCTTTCATTTTGTACTCCTATTTTATCTTTAAGCATTTTTTGATTACTATTATAACATATTTTTCCTTTTTTTGTATCAGTTTTTTATCTTTTATTAGCCTGATTTTTATAACACATTTTTGCCATTATACTATCAGGTATTATTTTTGCAAAAAATCTAACTGCTTTTATTTGTATTCCAGGCACAATATAAAACTTGTTTTTTAAAATTTTATTAACTGTATATTTTGCAACATACTCACTTGATAATGCAGGTAAATTAAATGTTACTCCAGCTACATTATTAAAGTTTGTATCAACAGGACCAGGACATAAGACTCCAACTTTAACATTAGATTTTTCTTTTTTTAATTCTTCTCTAATCGCTTGTGTTAATCTTACTACATATGCCTTTGATGCATAATATGCAGACATTAATGGTCCTGGCATAAAACCTGCTATTGACGCTACATTTAAAATGTAACCTGCATTTTCTCTTTTCATTTTTTGTAAAAAAAGTTTTGTTAGAATATGCATTGCAATTATATTTGTTTTTATCATACTTAATTCTTTTTCTAATGGAGCTTCAGCAAATTCTCCAAACAATCCAAATCCTGCATTATTTATTAGTATATCAATTTTTTCATTATTTAATTGTTCATATAAGTCTATACAATTTTGCTCTATACTTAAGTCTTTGGATATCACTTCAACATGAACATTATTAATTTGTTCTTTAACTTTATTTAGTTTATCTATATCTCTTGAAACTAAAACTAAATCATAGTTTTTCTTAGCTAGTTCAATGGCTATATCTTTACCTATTCCTGAAGATGCTCCTGTAACTATCGCTTTTGGCATAATGCTTTCCCCCCTGTTTTTTATTATGATTATTTTACTATAATTGCATAAATAAAACAAGAACTTCTTCTTTTTTCAAAATTTATTAATGCTTTCGACAAATTATTACAAACTTCGCATTTTTTATATGTTATACTATATTTTATGGCCATAGGCCTCGAAAGGAGGTGATTATATGACCAGTTCAAAACAAAAGAGAAATAGCTCTTATAAATTTCATAAACTTATACATAATACGTATATCTTCTTAGATAAAGCTTATAAATTATTAAGAGTTATATATCTTATCTTGAAAATTTTTCAATGATAAGATAAAAGCAGACATCCCACAATGTCTGCTTTTTTTGACCATAATATGACCAGTTCATTTCAATATTATTATACTACAATTCAAAAATTTTGCAATATTTTTTGATTATTTTGTTTTAAAAATCGTTCGAGTTTTTTCGACATATTTGATGTTTTTTATTATTGCAATTTTTATAATTTGTTAGTCCATATCTAGTTATTGGAACAAATAGAATATTAGCCTTCTTACCCCTACATTAAATCCGTATTAATACCCAATTTTCTAAAATTATCTTTTATCTTAGTCATATCCCTATACTTTCCTTCTTTTAATTCAGTGCGATAGTTTTCTTTTTCGATATTTAGATATTCATCTTCTAATTCTTTATCAATATTATATGGCACTTTGATAAATTGAAAAGAAACATCAGATGTATATTCCCTCGAACCATATTCTCCTTCTATAATCATATAGTAGCTTTTGGTCGTTTCTAGTTTACTACTGTCCTTGCTGTCATTTCTTATAACATCATATGAATTTCCAACACTTCCTATATTTATTAATGTTTTATTATATAATTTATCTAGGAAAGGATGATGAATATGCCCATATATAACTACATCTGCAACATTCTGTGTAACTGTTTTTTCACTTGGTAAAAACATTTTATACTTTGTTTCAATACTATCAAGATTTATTACATGTTTATCAATAGATACAGGAGTAGCATGAAATAATCTCACCAAACTGCCACTCAAATAAAATTCATAGCAATATGGCAGATTTAATAAATATTGCCTATCTTCATCAGTTATTAGAGATTGATTCCATTCTATTCTTCTTTGTTCTTGTAGTGATAATTCTTCTTTTTCTTTATGTTCTGATGAAAAATAGCTATCACAATTTCCTTGTAAAACAATATCACATTTTTCCTTTACTAATTTTATGCATTCTTTAGGATGTACTCCTTTTGCTATTATATCTCCTAAACATATAATCTTATCTACATTTCTTCTTTCTATATCTTGTAATGTTGTTTTTAGTGCTTCTAAATTTCCATGTATATCTGAAATAATTGCAATTCTCATTTTATTCCTCCATTTTTTATTCTTGTTTAATTTGATGTTAATTTTTTAAGTATCAGATACAATTATAAACTCATTTTATTGTTTTCCATTATAAAGATATTCTTTAATTGCAATTGCTGTATATGTATTTGTTTTTATCAAATCATCTATAAAACCATTAAAAACTATTTTTCCTCCATTTTTACCTGCATCTGGTCCCATATCTATGATATAATCACTATCTATAATAAAATCTAAATTATGTTCAATTACAATTACTGAATTACCTTTTTTTATCATATTTCTCATTGCTTTTTTCAAGACTTCAATATCTTTTAAATGTAATCCTTGAGTAAGTTCATCAAATACATAGATTGAACCTTAAATTTATGTTTATCTATATCTAACGAGATATTTTTTAAATTGTTTTCTTTAGCTCCAATTATTATTATTTTATTATTATCCATATTAATTCTCTCCAATGAACAAATACTATTATAATCATTCAAATTGCTAATTTAAATTTTTTACCTTTAATATACATCTTTAAAATCTCAGTTTTCAAAATAAAAAGCATATCTGCTGTTGTTTCTTATCTTCATTTCTTTAAAATTGCCATTGCTGGCTTTTTTTACAACTTTTCTCCAAAATTCTTGTGCTCTTATATTTTTTAATAAAGTACGTATTTCCCATTTTCCTTTATAAATCTTAAACATTTCATTTGCCATATATGTACCTGCTCCAAGCTTTCTATATTTATTTAACACAAAAAATTCTGCAATTTCATAATTTCCATCTTCATTAAATCTTACTAAAACAAAACCTGCTAAATTACCATTATATTTTAAAATGTAAGGATGCCTTTTTTCTTCTTCCCAATATAATTTCGTATATTTACACATTTCATATAACCCATTATCTAATAGATTAAAACTACAATTATCTTCTTCAAAAAAGCTTAACTCATATGTATATAATTGCATTAAATTCATTATTGTTTCTTTTCCTTTTTTATCTTTTGCCTCATATATTTCAAAACTCATAATAGTTACTCCTATTTTTATTTACTATTTGTCCGTATTATACCATTAATACTAACTTTCAGCAAGGATTAATATCATTTTTACTATCTAACATTTTATTTTCTTCAGCATACTTATAATTTAATCTATTTTCTTTACTAATTATTGTTTCTCCAAGTTTTTGCTCTAAATCATCTCTTGCTGTTTTAGCAACTTCTCCACCTGCTTTTGCAATTTTTCTATTTTCTTTCAATCCATATGGTTTGTGTTTTTTTGCTAATTCACGAGTTGCAATTTTTCCTAAATCTGTTAATGCTACTTCAACATCAGACATATTATCTCTTAATGATTCTTTTCTAATATTTTTATATTTTTTATATTCAGATGCTTTCATTCCAGACCATGATTTATATATATCATTTGTTAATATAGCATATTCCAAATTTTCTTTAATTCCATTTTCTTTCCATATATCTGTTAATTTCTTTCTATCCAATATTCCTTTTAATCTTGCTTCAATCCATTTATCAGAATATCCTTTATTTCTATAATAATCAATTGCTCTATTTACAGCAATTTCCGGATTAAACACTTCATCTATTCTCTCTTTTCCAAGTGACGCTAACCATACTTTAAATGGCTCTGCTTTTTGACTTGGAACTGATTCTATTAGTCTCAAAATTCCTTCTGTATCTAAAACATCTGTCATTCTAAATTTTCCATCTTTTGCTTTCATTTTCAATTGCACGATATTTTCGTGCAGTTGACTTCCTTCTTCGATTAATTTTCTCTTCAAATCGCTCCAATAATTTCTTGGAATTTTACTATCTGTTAATGCACTAATTACATCTACTACACTAAAAAAATATTCTTCTTTTTCAGAATTCCATATACTTCTTATTTCTTTTCCATCAAAAAGATTTGAAATAGTCTCTAATTTATTATTTATCATTGATTGCCTCCTAAGCTTAAACTTTTGTTCGTATTGTATCATATCTTATCTCCAATTTCAACAATTTTCCACAAAGAATATAAAAAACGGAACTAACATTTTCTAAGCTCCTTATGTCGCTAAGAAAATCTAAGTTTCGCATATTTATCTTACACAGCATATCTTATCTGTAGCTCATTCTTCGCACAGCTAAGAAATCTACGGAAAAATTCTCCTTATAGTCGATTTTTCCTAGAATATAAAAAAAGACATCGACATTTTTCGACATCTTAATATTTTTATTTTAGATTCAAAACCACTACATTTTCCACATGCCGTGTCTGTTTATAAAAAACACCTTGGTTAGACTTGTGTGCTGATAAAAGACATCTAATTATTATTTAATACTTTGCTTAATTCAATTTCAGCTTTTTTTACAAAATAATTATCAGTTTCTATTGGAATGTCTAATCCATTTACTGTTTCTTTTAGTTCCTCTATTGTTCTAAATCCATCTCTATCCTCTGTTTCAATTTCAATTAAATTATCTCCATTTATAATATCTTTTATTGCCAATGGAATTTTATCTTTTTCATAAACTACATCATTTTCTTTTATGTTCATAATTTCTCTAAATCCAATAGCTCTTAGTAATTTTTTAGCATCATCAGTATTAACAACTTCACAGTTTAAAGCCTCTTGTTTTAATATACTACCTTTATCATCAATTTCTTTTATTTTAAAAGTAATTTTTTTATCACATCTATCGTACATTTCATTTTTAATATTTCTGACAATAACTGCTTTTGCTAATATTTCTCTTGTTGTCATTTTATCAATTTCTAAATTTTCTGGTATATAGTAAGAATCATCCATATAGAATTTATCAACTATTTCATAATTTCTTTCTTCAAGTACTTTATATAAATCCTCTATATTTCCCTTTATTTTAACAGTAATTTCATTACTTTCTTTTATACTCATCTTTATCATCTCCGCTTATGTTATATCACATTCTACTCGAATTCTCAAGCCATTTCGAAGTACTTTATTAAGTTTTCCATTTTCATCTCTTTCATAAGAAAAATATTTTCTTGGGAATACTTAAATCAAATTCTCGTTTCAATATAAACCTAATTAAATAAGGATCTATTACTCCATTTTCATCGTATCCTCCAACAATAACATAATCTACAATAGCATTAAATATTTCTTGGTCAAAATCTTCTATTATATCCTTAGAATCCAATAATTCTCTTACTTTCTTTAAACCATCTGTAATAGATTTCTTATCCTCTGCTAATAACTTTAATTGTTCTATTTTATTTTCCAATATTTCAAGTTTTCGATTATATTTTTCTACTTTTTCATTGTAATCATTTTCGGATATTTTG
>CADAHH010000015.1 GCA_902787685.1 uncultured Eubacteriales bacterium
AGTTTCAAACTTATATTGATAGTATTTGCCTCTTTTTTGAATTGTTACATTCGACATTTTACATTTATACCTCCTTCCACGAAGGTAAACAAAAAAGTGCTATCACGAATGATAACACTTTATATTTTTGTTTTCAGTTTGTTTGCAACCTGCAAAGTCTTTATTTTAGATAGTTTTAGAGATTTTGATTACTTGTATGAAAACAATTTGCAAACAAAATGCAAACAATTTGGGTTGTTTTCATATTTATGTAAATTTATCAAATCTCTGAAAGTATTGATTTTATGCGTTTTTACCACAGCAATTTTTATATTTCTTACCACTTCCACATGGACATGGGTCATTTCTTCCAACCTTTGGAGTATCTCTTCTTACAGTTCTATCTACCTCCGGGTTTTCTAATGCTGATTGACCACCATCAACACTATTAATTGAAGCAAGTGCTGCTTTAGTAATTTTTGCTGTTTCTGTTCTTCTTAAATCTTTCTGTTCTCTTAAATTCATAAGAAGTTTAACAACATCAACTTTAATTGCTTCTATCATTTCATCAAACATTTCTGTACCTGTCATTCTATATTGAACAACTGGATCTTTTTGTCCCCATCCTTGAAGACCAATACCTTTTCTAAGTTCATCCATTGCGTCTATGTGGTCCATCCATTTTTGGTCAACAACTTTTAACATAACAACTCTTTCGATTTCACGAAGTTGCTCTGCTGGAATTTCTTTTTCTTTTTCACTATATTTTTGATGTGCTTTTTCTTTTAATGTTTCTATAATATAATTAATATCATCTGAATGATTTTTTAATTCTTCAGTCATATTAAATCCAAATGTATTGAAAATTTCAAGTGATAGAGCTTCTGTATTTAATTTGAAATTTCCTTTTTCATCTGATTCATTAAATGTTTCAACTGTAGTTTCTGCAACCCAATCAATATAATTTGATATTACCTCACTTAAATCCATTCCATCTAAAACCTGTTTTCTTTGTGAATAGATTTCTTGTCTTTGAACATTCATAACATCATCATATTTTAATGTATTTTTACGAATTGAGAAGTTTCTACCTTCAACTTTCTTTTGGGCATTTTCAACTGCTTTAGAAATCATTCCTAGTTGAATAGGCATGTTTTCATCAACATTTAGTGCAGAATATACTTTTGTAACTCTATCTCCACCAAATATCTTCATTAAGTTATCTTCCAAGCTTATATAAAATTTAGAATTACCTGGATCTCCTTGACGTCCTGAACGTCCACGTAATTGGTTATCTATACGACGAGATTCATGTCGCTCTGTTCCTATAATTTTTAATCCACCTGCATCTATTACTTTTTGTTTTTCATCTTTTATTTGTTCTTCATATTTTGCTTGAAGTTTTTTAAATTGCTCTCTTGCTCTTAAAATGTCTTGGTCATCTGTTTCATAATATGTGTTAGATTCTTCAATTAGATTTTCAGGTACTTTATTTTCTTTCATTTCTTGTTTTGCTAAAAATTCACTATTTCCACCAAGCATAATATCAGTACCACGTCCTGCCATGTTTGTTGCTATTGTAACAGCTCCGAATTTTCCTGCTTGAGCAATTATTTCGGCTTCTTGTTCATGATATTTAGCATTTAAAACTGTATGCTTAATTCCTGCTTCTTTAAGCTTTTTACTTAATAATTCTGATTTTTCTACAGATACTGTACCAATTAATATTGGTTGACCTTTACTATGTGCTTCTTTAACAGAATTTACAATTGCATTGAATTTTGCTCTTTCATTTTTATAAATAACATCATGTTCATCTTTTCTAATTACTGGTTTATTTGTAGGAATAGCTATAACATCTAGGTTATATATTTCCTCGAATTCGCTTTCTTCTGTCATAGCAGTACCAGTCATTCCAGAAAGCTTTCCATACATTCTAAAGAAGTTTTGGAAAGTAATTGTAGCTAAAGTTTTTGATTCGTCTGCAATTTTAACTTTTTCTTTTGCTTCTAATGCTTGATGTAAACCATCATTATATCTTCTTCCATACATTATACGTCCAGTAAATTCGTCAACTATAAGAACTTGTCCATCTTTAACTATATAATCTATATCTTTTTTCATTACTCCATGTGCATGTAACGCTTTATTTACATGGTGAACAAGTGTTGAATTTTCTATATCATTAAAATTATCTAGACCAAATTCACGCTCTGCTTTTTCAATACCTTTTTGAGTAAGTGCTGCTGATTTTGCCTTTAGGTCAACTATATAATCATATTTTTCATTATCTTCTTGTTGATCATAGTTTTTAATATCTTCTTCAATTATAACTTTTGCTTCAAGTTTTCTAACAAAACTATCAGCTCTTTTATATAAATCTGATGATGAATTACTACTTCCTGAAATGATTAAAGGAGTTCTAGCTTCATCAATTAAGATACTATCTATTTCGTCTACAATTGCATAATGTAGCCCTCTTTGAACTAATTGATTATTATATATAACCATATTATCTCTTAAGTAATCAAAACCAAATTCGTTATTTGTACCATAAGTAACATCTGAATTATATGCATCTTGCTTTTGTTTTGGACTTTGCCCTGCGACAACTAATCCAACTGATAGTCCTAAATATTTGTAAAGTTTACCCATCCATTCACTATCACGCTTAGCTAAGTAATCATTTACTGTTACTACATGAACACCTTTTCCTTCTAGTGCATTTAAATAAACTGGTAGTGTAGCAACTAAAGTTTTACCTTCACCTGTTTTCATTTCTGCAATTCTACCTTGGTGTAAAATAATACCACCTATTAATTGAACATCAAAATGTCTTAACCCTAAAGTTCTTTTTGATGCTTCTCTAACAACTGCAAATGCCTCTGGTAAAATATCATTTAAAGATTTGCCATTAGCTAATTGTTCCTTAAAATAAGGAGTTTTAGCTGTTAATTCTTTATCTGAAAGTTTGCTCATTTCTTCTTCTAAAGAATTAATCTTTTCTATAATTGGCATAACCTTTTTAACTTCTTTTTCACTGTATGATTTGAATAATTTCATTTTTTACTTCATCCTTTCTAATGTAAAACCCTAAACAAACTAAATAGACTCTGTTTTTGAGCTTAATTATACCTCACTACTATAACACTAAAAACAAAAATTATCAAGTTTTTTTGTAATATTTGTAAAAAAATTATAAATAGACCAGGCCAATTATCTCCTATTCTTCAACTATCTTTGGTGAACCATTAAAGAGTTTAATTAGTAGCCTGTAAATAGCTTTCATAATATCCACTTGTATCTCTCTTATCTACTCTAGTCATTGTGTATCCAGATTTTAACGAAGTAATATTAGAATTTTGATCAACATCAAATTTTGACTTAATTATTCCACTGTAAAATTCTATTGTCCCTCCTTGCTTATAGAATGCATAATCCTTAGAATCAACAATAAAGCAAGGGGAACTGTTACTTACCAAATCCTCATTACCTATTTTAAATGTAATTGAAGCAGAAGAATTTCTTAATGCATAGCCATTTTCAGAATAAATAAGTCCTTTTTTTATTATTACACTTCCATCATTTCCAATTGCTTCATTACTTGCCGATTTATTATTTATACGAACATTAAAACCATCTATTATTACTTCCCCATTTTTATGATTAAATATAGTAGTACAATTTTTGCTTTCAATTAGTCCATCATTTATTATTAGTTTAGCTCCAGAAGCATTTGATATCGTTGCTTTACTTGATGATTCTGAACTTAGTATTGTATTATTACCTTTAATAATTGTATTACCATAATTATAAAATGCATTTTTTTCTGTTGATTTTACTGTTCCATTCATTAATACTAATGTTCCATATGCTTTAATTGTTACTTGTGATTGACTTGATATTGTATTATTATTTAAATTTAGAATTATATTATTATTTTTTGGAATATTTACATTTTCAGAGACATCTTCTAACAATATAATTTCTCTTTCTTTATTATCAGTTGGCACTGCATCTATTGCGGCTTGTAGTGTTTCATAAAGAGTTTCTTTTATTCTTGCTACTGCCTTTTCATCATATAACATGACAGTTCCATCAGTATCTATTAAATAAGAAGTATTTGAGTAGGTATTCTTTACTATTAATGGAATTTTAGTATTTTCCACTTTGCTATTTTTTATGTGCTTTTCTTTTCTATAGTGTCTTTTAGTGTTATAGCATTTAATTCTCTTTCTTTATTATAATTGCCTAATACTTCTGATTTTAATTGTTGTTTAAATGATTCTTCTTCATACATTGTTTTTGCATCTGCTGTTTTGGTTAGTACTCCACTATCCCCCATTAGCATTGATATTGATATTCCTGCTAATATTAATAGCACAATTATCGTAGCGACTAAAGCTATTAGTGTTATTCCTAATTCTTTGTTTTTCTTATGTTTAAACATGTTTTTATCTCCTCTCATTTTGGTACATTGGTACTTTTTGTCCTCTTTTCAAACTTATTTTCTAAGTTCCATTCCACTTTTTTCTAAGTCTGAAATTATATTTTCCATAATATTATTTATTTCTTCATCTTGTAGAGTTCTTGCTGGGTCACTAAATGTTAATGAATATGCTAAACTCTTTTTGTTGTTCATTATGTTTTTACCTTCATATAAGTCAAATACTTTTATATCAGTTAATAATTTTCCAGCTTTTTTCTTTATTTTTAGTTCTATGTCTTTTGAAGGAATATCTTTATCTACCAATATTGATAAATCTTTTTTTATACTTGGAAATTTTGAAATTTCTTTAAATTTCATTTTTCCAACTTTTTTATCTAGTAATTTATCAAGATTTATTTCCATAACAAATACATCTTCTTTTTCTATTGAAGGATGGATTCTACCAATAATTCCAACTATATCATTGTTTACAGATATTTCTGCTGTTTGTCCTGGATGGAATTCTTTTGGCATATTTTTAGGATTAACAAAACTATATCTTCCACTATATCCTAAGAAATCTAATAGTTCTTCTGTAACACCTTTTATATCAAAGAAATTAATACTCTCTTTATATCCAATTTTATCATAATAATTTCCAGTCATTAGAACACAAACTTTTTGATTTTCTCCGTAAACTTCTCCTTTTTTCCAGAAGCCTTTTCCAATTTCAAATAAACATACATCTTTATTTTCTCTAGCTTTATTATATTCGTAAATTTTATATAATGATATAATCATTGTATATCTTAATGTATTTCTGTCTTCTGTTATTGGATCTAGTAGTCTTAAAGCTTCAAATTCATCACATGTGAAATTATTTACTTCTTTATCATTTATTAAAACATATGTTAAAGTTTCATTTAAACCTAAATCACATAATTTATGTCTAATTTCTCTGATTGTTTTATCAGTATGTCCCATTTTCATTGGAACTACTGGAAGTTTTCCTTGAATATTGTCAACTCCATATATTCTTCCAACCTCTTCAACTAAATCTTCTTTTATTGATATATCAATTCTTCTTGTAGGAACAATAACTAAAGCTGATTCTCCTTTATCTTCTACCTTAAATTTTAATTTTCTAAAAGTATCTAGTATATCTTCTTTTGAAATATCAGCTCCTAACACATTATTTATAAATTGATATTCAATTTCTATTTCTTTTTCTTTGTTAACTGTTTTATCATATTTAACAGTTCCAGGTGCAATTTTAGCTCCTGCATATTCTTCTAGTAGTTTACATGCTCTTTCTATTGCCATATAAGTTCTAGCAGGATCTAAACCTTTTTCAAATCTGTTACTTGCTTCACTTCTTAAAATTTTATTTGATGTTTTTCTTACTTTAACTTGATCAAATATAGCAGCTTCTATTAAAACATTTGTTGTATCTTCTTCGACTTCTGTTGTAAGACCTCCCATAACTCCTGCTAAACCAACAGGCTCTTTTCCATCTGTAATAACAATGTCTTCTTCAGATAAAGTTCTTTCTTGACCATCAAGAGTTTTTAATGGTTCATCTTTTTTTGCCATTCTTACTAAAATTGTATTTCCTAATCTGTCATAATCATAAAAATGAAGTGGTTGCCCAAGCTCTAACATTACATAGTTACTTATATCTACAACATTATTAATTGGTCTAATTCCTGAAGCAATAAGTCTATTTTTAATAAAATCTGGACTTTCGTGAATTTTAACATCTTTAGCCATTTTTGCTAAAAATAATTTGCAATTATCAGTTTCAATTTTTAGGTTAAATTGTTTATTTACATTTTCCCCAACTTCTGAATGAGTTAAATCTGGTTCTTTAACTTCTTTGTCATAAATTGCTCCAACTTCATATGCCATACCTAAAATACTTAATAAATCTCCACGGTTTGCAGTTAACTCAAAATCTATTGCATTATCATCTAATTTTAAGAATTTAATAGGGTCTTCTCCTATAGGTGCATTTTCAGGCAATTCACATATTCCATTTTTATCCGCTTCTGATAAGAATTTTTTATCTATTCCAATTTCATATAAAGCACATAACATTCCATTTGATTCTTGACCACGAATATTACCTTTTTTTATTGTTATTTCTGGAAGTTCTGCACCAACTTTTGCAACAATTACTTTTATTCCTTTTCTAGCATTAGGTGCTCCACAAACTATATTTAGAACTTCTGAACCAATATTTACTTTACATAAATGTAAGTGATCTGAATCTGGGTGTGGTTCACATTCTATTATTTCTCCTATAACAAGATTTGTAGCAGGTACAAGTTTTTCTGCGCTATCATATTCGTTTCCAACTCTTGTCATGTCTTCTGCTAATTTGGTTACATCTATATTTTCATCTAAATCAATGTAATCTTTTAGAAAATTTGTACTTAATATCATAAAAACTTTTCTCCTTTATTTAATTTCGTTTACAATTAATAATACTGAAATATTTATATTTTTTAACAATATTATTGCGGGCGATTAAAATCGCCCCTACATATTCTCTGTAAATCTTTATTTACTACTAATAGCCCTAGATGGCCATTATTTTTTTTAATCATCTTCTCTTTCACTGCACAGATTGGAAAAAGAATGGTTATATTGCTAGGCAAAAATTTATAAAAAACCGGAGCGTACGTGGTGTACGTTGCTGAGGCTGTTCGAACGATAGTGAGTTACAGCATCAGTATGCCTTGTGCAGAGGATTTTTGAATAAATTTTCAACAACGCAAGATGGCCATTATTTTTTCAATCCCTACGGTCAAATTGAGATAAGAATCTAACATCATTAGTATATAGGTACCTCATATCAGTAATTCCATATCTAAACATAGCTAGCCTATCAATTCCTGTTCCAAATGCAAAACCACCGAATTTTTCTGGGTCATATCCATTCATTTTTAAAACATTTGGATGAACAATTCCTGCACCTAGTACTTCTATCCAACCAGTTTGTTTACACAAATTACAACCTTTACCACCACATTTAAAACATGTAACATCTACTTCATAACTTGGCTCTGTAAAAGGAAAAAACGAAGGTCTAAATCTTAAATCCAAATTTGCACCAATTATTTTTCTTACAAATATTTCTAAAGTTCCTTTCAAATCAGCAAGAGATACTCCAACTTCTTTTTTATCTATTACTAATCCTTCAATTTGATTGAATTGATGTGAATGTGTTGCATCATCTTCTCTACGATATGTTTTTCCTAGTGTGATAATTCTTATTGGAGTTTTATCTTCATTTGCAAGCATCACCCTTGCCTGAACAGCTGATGTTTGGGTCCTTAAAAGATTTTCGTCTGTAATATAAAAACTGTCTTGCATATCTCTGGCTGGATGCCCCTTAGGAACATTAAGTCTTTCAAAGCAAAATTCATCTGTTTCAAGTTCTGGACCTGTTACAACATCATAACCCATAGAAACAAATAAATCTTCCATATCTTCTATAACTCTGTTTAGTGGGTGAATGCTTCCTCTTTTAAATTTATTTCCAGGAAGTGTTATATCTATTTTTTCATTTTCTAATTTTTTATTTAATTCAAAAGTTTTAAATTCTTCTTCTCTTTTTTTAATAAATTCTTCAACAGAAGCCTTTGCTTCATTTACCCAAGCACCAACTTTTGGTCTTTCTTCTTGAGCTAAATCTTTTAATCCTTTTAAAACTTCAGTAAGTTCACCTTTTTTCCCTAATGCTTTTATTTTAATTTCTTCTAAGTTTTTAAGGTCTGTAACTTTTTTTATTTCTTCTAAAGTTTTTTGCTTTATTTGTTCAATTTTTTCTTTCATAGTAGCCTCCATTTCTTATAATTATGTATTCTACTACAATATTAAAAAAAAAGCAAGAGAAATCTTGCTTTTTGAGATTATTTAAACAGATATTTACCACTTATAATCCTTTAAAAAATATTCATTTGAATTGTTTCCATAAATTTCATAATTTATATTATTAACATTAAATGAACCCCATCTTTCTCTCGCTAATGCTTTATAATAAATACTTTTAATTGTAGGATTATTCAATTTATTAACATATGTATACATATCAGGATATTCATTTGTTCCAATTTCTGTTATATTAGAACTTCCCATAATACTTGTATAACTGCCTAAATAGCTAGTACCACCTGTTCCTTTAATTTGTAGAGGATAGTAAAATTCCTCTTGTGTATCATCGTTTTCATTCTCTCCTTCATTTAAAAACTTTTTTCTTTCAAAATTAATTTTCCAAATTCCAGGATAATAACCTAATCCTCCTAGTCCATCTTTAGATGGTATAACATTAGGTCTATTTAGTGTTTCATCATTAGTTTTACAATATGTATTATCAGTTGTCAAAAAATAGATATCATCTTCATCTATATAATCCTTTGTTAACATATTAGCTACTACAGAATATCCATT
Organism: uncultured Eubacteriales bacterium; assembly: GCA_902787685.1. Lineage (GTDB taxonomy): Bacteria > Bacillota > Clostridia > TANB77 > CAG-508 > CAG-269. The sequence continues at coordinate 8,864 of CADAHH010000015.1, forward strand.
ATATTTCCTTAACCCCATATTTAATCCCTGTAAAAAACTAATTTCACATATATCATTTTGAATAGTTTCCCAATCTGTATCAGATATTTTTGGCATTATAAATTCATCAACTGCATTTGATTTAAACCCACTAATAGCAGTAGACATGTTGGTTTCAATAACATATCTTATTATTGCTTTTCTATGTTTATTAAAATTTGAACCTGCTAGATGGACATCTTCATCTCCACGAAAAATTTCAAAACTTCCATATTCTGATAATGGAGTAATTCCAGATTGTTTCAACTCATTAGTTTTATTATTATCTTTATCATAGTATTCAGCATCTGTTGTTTCTAAGTGTTCTAATCCATATCGATCCTGAGTTTGATTTGCTTTATCTTTATATTCTGATATTGGAATATCACCAAAAACCATATTGGAAAACTCATATGCATTTTTAAAATACATATATGCACTTTTATTCTTTTTAATAGCTAAATAATATTTAATAAATTCACTATTATCTTTATAGTCTTGTGGTTTAGTATCATTATATAGATTTACTTGGTTATAGTTTTTAGTTCCATTACTATCAATGTAAAAAATTTTTGAATTTGTATATATTCTAACTCCATTCTTCACAAAACTATTACCTTCATTTTTCTCTTCTAAATAATACTTTTTTCCATTAATCTTTGCATAAGGATACTCTATACCACCAACATATTCCTTTAATTCCTCAGTATCTGAGGGATTAAATTCAATCCCTTCAAAAAAATAAGAATCAGTTTCTGTATTATGATAAATTCCAGTCCCATCATTAATTTTTGAAATAGGATATAAATATCCTGAATCATAAACATAGTTTGGGTCAGATCCATTCAAACCAATTTGACCCATTATTGTAATATAGTTGTCTAAAGTATAAGTAATAACAAAATCCCAGTTTTTTACAGTATTTTTGTATCTTACACTATAATAAACATATGGTTTAAGTCCATTTGTAATTTGATTAGGAGAACTATATTTTGGGTCATAATCAACAGGATCTCCATCATCAGTAGTAATGTCAACCCCCTCTAATCTATTAAAAAACGGAGAATAAATATAATATCCATCATATAAAGTAAATGCAACAGCAGGAACGTATTCTTGCATTACATTTTCAGATTTATACCCTGACAAAGTAAAATTATTTGCAAGTGAATTATAAAATGTGCTTATTGCAGCCTCAATATCTGAAATTTTTGAATTAGTAATATCACCAAATGAATTATTAATAGTATTTAATTGATAAGCTTTTATTGAGTCATATGTAGAGTTCAAGAGTTTGGTGTTATAGTCTAATTCTGTCATTGAGGTATTAATTTTATTTCCTACGTATGTAGATAATACCATAGAAATAGGCAAAATAATAATTATAAATATAATTGCTAGTCCTTGTAACTTCATAGCGAATCCTTTCTTATGTATAATTAAAAAGATATAATTCACAATAATATGAATTATAACAATTAAAAATAGGAACAAACATCTAACTTTTTAATAAAAATTACATGTTTGTTCCCCCTTTTTATAATGATTTTAAATCTCAAATTATTTAGTAGTAGTTTTTGTAACAATACCAGAGCTTTGAGCTGTAATAGCCTTAGATTCATTTCCTGTAACTTTAAACATAAAGTTTCTAAGTTGTGTAGCAATAGTATTGTTTGTATTCTTAACTGTAACTGATATAATATCTCCTTCTTTTAATTGTAATGGCAAAGATTCAAGAACCTGTGTTGTATACATTGTATAATATACATTATCACCAATCTTTACATATGCTCCACTAGCTTTTTTGGCAGGATTTTCATCAAGTTTTTGAACTACAATTTCAGCATCATAAGAATTATTTGTAGAACTTAATGCAAGAATAAAATTATCATATTTTTGTTGTGATAAAAGTCCTGTACTTCTAATATCATTTGTAAATTCTGTTGTTGCAGTTTGAACAGTTAGTTTAACTGTATCATCTGTTTTATCTGCCATTGTCATTAGTGGAAAAACAAACATTAATATTGCTGCTAAAAATATAGCAATTATAGTTGTTGCTGAATCTCCCATATTTATCTTCATTCCTTTCAAAATAACATAATTATTTATATTATATCATTATTCTTTTTATTTTGCAATTATTTTTAAAATTTTTTACGATTTTTTTTCTACATAGGTAATAATTCTATTTGTTAATTTGTTTTCAGAAGATGCATCAGTATTATTTTGATATTCTCCTAAATATTCGTGAAATAATCTATCTTTTATTTCATCATATAATCCTATTTTTAAAATTGTATCTGGTATAGAATTTGATCCTGCACCTATTGTAAATTTTACTATTAATTGATTATTAGCTATGTCTTTTTGATATACAATTTTATATTTACGATTAGTTGTTTCAGAATCTTCATCTATTTTGTTGTATTCATCAAATTTACTTGTTATAGTACTATATGGTTCAGATAATATTAAATATAGTGTATAATTTTCTTTTATAGACCTATATAAAGAAGAAACTACAGTTTCTGCACCAACTATTCTTGTGGATTTTTCATCTCGACTTTGTATATAATTTACATACAAATCTGATTCTTTAGCAAGTTTAATTGTTTCGCTTTGGTCTATAACATTATCTATTCCTACTCTTATAGTTGTAAAAGAAGATATACAAACAGTTAATGCTATAATAAAAATCAAAACTTGTCCTGCCATAATTAATGCATCAGAAGCATTTTCCATTTGTATACCCTCCTTCCGTTATAATGAATAATTAATAATGAAAAATAATTCATTATTCTCTATTAATTAATTATTATTAATTAATTGTTATTCAACTTCAATTAATGTAATTAAACCATTGTCATTGTATGTTGCATTGACTTTATAAAATTTACTAGGTCCTGTTTCAACTCTTTTTACATTATTTCCATATGTTACTTCTGTACCACTATAGTAAATTCCTGCAGTGTTTGTTGGATATTTAATTCTAATAGCTTTAAAAGTTTCACCAGATTTTACACATGCAAGATTATTTGATATTACATATTGAATTAATGCATTTACTTGTGAACCAGAAATATCATTTCCTAAATATGGAATAATCCTTGAATTAAATGCAGTAATCTCTTGCTTGTCCATATTAGCCATTTCTTTAGCTTTATTTCCAAAATTATTAAAAATTAGTATTCCTAATGAAATAATTAGTATTGCGACTAATATAGCTCCTGCTATAATTAAAGCTTTTGAAGCATTTTCCATATAATGTTCCTCCTAGAATCATTGAAATCTTTAATTATCTTCTTTAAAAATTACTTATAGACAATACCAACTACAAGTCCATTTAGATAACCTAATTCAACAGTATAAGTTTTATCATTTGCAACTCCATTTGTTGCAGCATCTGCAGGTTTTGATGTTACAGCTGTAGTATTTGCAGCACCAGAATTAGTTATTTTTATAAATCTCTTTTTTCCATTTTTATTTTCAGTATTATTGCTTGCATTTACTGCTTGAATCATCGATTTAACTTGACTTGCAGTTTTTCCAGATCCTTCATATGATAACCATTCTGAATTAAAAGTTTCAATTTCCTGTTTATCTAATTTTGCATTCCCAATAGTATCCTTTGCATTGTTGTAAACCATAATTCCTAGTGAAATTAATAAAATTGATAATAGTATAGCTCCTGCTATAATTAGTGCTTTTGAAGCGTTTTCCATAATAAATTCCTCCTTTAAATTTTATATTTTTTATATTTAATAGATTATGAAAATCTTATGGATTAATTTTCATATCTAACATTAATATCTTAATTAGATTTTTGTTCAAAAAGCAAATAATTTACTTTTCCTAGCTTATTATATTCTATCTTAGTACATTCAAAATAAATTGAGTTATAATTTTGTACAAAATTTATCATTCCACTATTATATAGTGTTTCCATTTTATAAGTAGTGTTATTATCTGTTATTCTAATTTCAACTTCAATTGAATTTGTATCATTTTGTATATAAAAGCCTTTGTCATCTTTAATTACTTTATTTCTTTCATTATTGTCTGTAGCTTTATTTATAAATGTGGTAAGTTCTGTTCCAAATATTTGTTTATTAAGATATATTTCATATTCTAAATTATCTTGTTTTATTTTATTTCTTTCTGCTCTGTAATTAATGTATTTTACCCCAAAAGTGGATAAAACAATAATTACAATGCATATTATTAATATTATAATTTTTTTCATATATTTTACCTTTTTTTATTAGTGATATTTAATTACTACATAATCAACTAACATAGTTTCCTCATTAATGTGAACTACTTCACAATTATATGTTTGAGTACTATCTTTTTTTTGATTTAACAAATCGATATAATTCTTTGAAACCAAATTAGTTCCACTTGGGCTACCCATAAAAATGGCAATTGTTGTTGGAAATTTACCACTTTCATTGCTGTTTTTAGCTAAATTAATTAATGTAACAAGATCCTGTATAGTTAACGGATTATATACTTTATTGCCCTCTTCATCTAACGTAAAATCAATTCCTCTACGTTCATAATTTAAAAATTTTTGATTAAATTCTGATATTTCATGTTCACTTAATTTTGAATATATTTCAGCTGTAGAGGCGCCCATTTGCCTTATAAGATATGAAAACAAAGTTAATAGTAGTATTGCAATTAATACTCCACCAGAAATTAGTAATGCTTTTGCTGCATTCTCCATAGTAAATTATACTCCTTTTAATGAATTTCTCCGTCAAATTCGAATTTAATTTTACTTACTTTACCACTCTCTTTGTCATAATCAAGGTCTGTACATTTAAAAACTCCCCTTTTAAACTGCATATATTCATAATACTTTAATACTTCTATACTCCTAGAACCATTTGGCCTAAGTTCATTGGCAGAAGAAACCTTGTTTTTTAAAACAATAGAATTATATTTATTTTTTGCTCTTTCCCATACAGCTCTATCGTCTAACGTATTATTACTATTTTCTATCTCTTGTTGAACTTGTGTAGGTGAAAGAAATATTGAATCATAATTTTTTGCAAGCTTACTTGCAAAAGTAACTCCTCCATATTTATCTTCAATTGTTTGAGCTTCTTTTATTATGCCAGTAAGAATATTATTTGAGCCACTTTGTGTATAAGAATCAGATTTGAAAAGAAGTAAATTATCATCTTTATCTTTAGTAAATACTTTACCATTTCCTTTTAGCAATATCTCTATTGTAATAGGTTTGTTTTTTATATCATTAGTTCCTGTGCTTGATTTTCTGTGATTATAATCAACTACTTTATTGATAAGTGATATAAGTTCATATCCTTCAACATCATCTCTATCATAATTTGTAAATTGTTGGTTAAATTTTGCAACATCCTCTATATCAGCTAACTCATCATTTGAAGATTGATACTTTGAAAACAGACTCCATGCATAAACTAACAATGTTATTAATAGGATTGAAAGTATCATTCCTCCAGCCATTAATAATGCTTTTGATGCATTTTCCATTTTTCCTCGTCCCCTTCTTGTGAATAAGTGTTGTTACTCCCATAAGTTTATTATAAATATTTACTTTATACTACTTGTTGTACTGCTCATAGATTTCAAACCTATAAATACCAATGGTACTATTAAATATCCTACAAACATTACAACCATTGGTGCAAATCCTATAACTTTTCCTATCATTGCTTTTTTTGATATTAATCTATCATTTGATTCTCTTCGTTTTGCTTGGTAATAATCTCTGTCCGAATCTAATTCATCAAATGCATCTCTTATAGGTATTTTTTCAACTGCAGCTTGCAAACTTTCAACAATACGAATAAACAATGGATAATTTGTTTCATTTCTAAGAACTTCTAGTGATTCCCATGCTCCTGATTCATAATTATTAACACATCTTGAAATTGGTTCTTTGAAAATGTTTGCATATCTTTCTAACCACTCAAGTATTATTTCAACATTAACACGTTCTATTCTCATAAGCATTAGGATAATCGTTTGAAATTGCATTACTTCGTCTTCCATTTCCATCATTCTCATCTTTAATTGGAACATCATTAACCATATTGGTGACATATATGCTAAAATCATAAAGACTATAGATAATAGAACTTCAAACCAACCAAGTACCTCTTGATATATTACTTGTAATTTACCATACACTCTTTCAGCCGCCTTTTTTATTTCTTCATCTTCACTATCTTTATAATCCTCTGATTTTTCCATTGCTTTAATTATATCATCTACTGTAGTTTTAGGATTCGATTTAAACATATCCAAAAATTTATTATCACTTTCTGTTAGAGCCATTGCATCGTTATACTCAGATCCTGTCATTCCAGTTATTAAATTATGTTCTGTTGTTGGTGCTGTATATTGCCAATTAACAGCAACTTTATGAAATTGAACAAATAAAAATAAAGAAATAAGCAAAGTTGCAACTGCAACAGTAATTCTGTTTACATAGAGCCATTCCATTTTTAATTTAGATGCTGAATCTTTAAGCAATTTTTGTACTTTAATATAATCTTTGGTTCCTTTTTTTGGTACAAATAAATTTACTATTTTCTTTCCTATTGGGTTTTTATATACTTTTTCTTGCCATGGATTTTGAGAATTTTGTGCAGTTTTATCAGTTGAGCCATTATTTTTAACTTTTCTTAATAATAAATAACATATTATAGTTAATAAAATTACTAATATCTGTGTTATCATTCCAGCCTTACCTCTATAGAAGGTTTCTGTAAAGCTAAAATTTCCAACAGCCCAACTTTTAAGTGGTTCTAAGCCAAGTACAGGCACAATAGAGATAATTGATAAACTTTGAAAAACATAATCAATTTTATCTCTTTTTAATATTTCTATTTGCATTTCTTCTGTAATATTGCTAACGTTTTTTAAATATAATGATGATTTATCTACTTTTCTATCTCCAAATTCTTTTGTTAGATAAGAAATTCCAGCAAATTCTTTTAAATATGGATTAGGTGCAATATCATAGTATTTTTCAAGTTCTGTTTCTGGATCATTTGCAATAAGTACTTCATATATTTTTTCGCCTTGTTTTGAAATGTTTTTTTCGTCATCCTGTGATATTTGGTAAATTGCTTCTTCTACCATATTAAATTCATGGTAAGCATGTCTGATCTCAGCAAAAAACTCTAGTTGCTCTTTAAGTAGACTGTTATCCATTTTATCAACCATACCATCTAATATATTATCAACCATAAATACTTCAAATATAAGAATTATAGAAAGAGTAAGGTAATTAGAATGTGTTAATATAATAGAAACTGTCATTATAGGAATCATAATTAACAATACTATTGATAATATTTTAGCTGAATCTCTACGAGTCACATATTCATCATCAACATTAAGTATTTCTAATCTTCTTCTAAGTTTTAAAACATATGCTCTTAGAAAAGGTATTTTTGAATAAGTAATATATAGTTTTTGATACAATACTTCAAATGAAAAATTATTGCTTTGAGTTCCTTGTCTTAATTTTTTAATTTGCTGATATTCTGATTTTTGCATTTTTTTGTTAAGAATAATATATGCAACTATTATAACAGCAAATACAGCACATATTGCAATAATCATATATTTAAGCATATCAGTATTTTGCATTGTATTGTATCCTCCTTTCGATTAAGGTAAGGGGACACATCTTATTCCAGGGGCTTTCATATCCTGCTAAGATATGTCCCCATACTTATGAATAAGTGTTGTTACTCCCAAATATTTACTACTAACTCTTATGTAGCTAGTCCTGGCTTTCTTCCGCGTTTTGTAACTGTTGAAACAGTATTTTTTGCACTTGCAAGTTTTGATGCTAATTTTGATTTTTCTTTTCTCTCATCTTCCATTCTGTATACACTTTCTTCTCCCCAATGACGAGCAACAAAATTATCAAATTGTTCAGCATCTGCATCTGTCATATTAAGTCTCATTTCTTTTATGTTTTTATCTGATATTTTATTTGTAATTATATATTCTCCATCAATATACTCTAATATATTTTTATATTCATATGATTGCCTATCTGTTGTTTTTGCAAAAAATTGAGTAGCATTGTCAAAGAATTTATCAAATTTTCCTTCTAGTGTTTTTTCTTTTCTATGATCATAAGTATATTCATTTTTACTAATAACTGGAGTACATTCAGTAACTCTTTCAATATATCTTTTTCCTCTAAAGTCTTTTGTTAAATGTATATCAAAATTAAGTACTTGAACAACTTGTTCTTCTGCTGTTTTTTCATTTTTAAAAACACCTGCTCTAAGCATTGAGTTTCTTAATGCTGTAACTAAATCCGGAAAAGTTTTAGCATGGTGAGTAAATAGTGTAAATTTAGATGCAACCTGAGCTGATTGTATCATCCAAGAAGCAACTGGGTCAGTTGCAACCTCACCTATAATATTAACAGAACCATCTGTTTTTTTCTGAACGTCCAAACATTCTTGTCCTGCTATTGTATCTGTTTCACGCATTGATAAAATATTTCTTGTTGGATAAACTTTTCTTAAGTGTAACTCAAATGCAGTTTCAGTAATACGTAAGTTCATTGTTTCATAAATATTTTCTATCATACCCATAAGTAAAGTTGTCTTACCACAACCTTGTTCTCCAGTAATTGATGTGATTCTTGCACCTTTTACTAGGTATTTTAATAATTCTATTGCCTCTTCTTTTCCATCTGTTTTTCCTGTCCACTGTTCAAGTGTTGCACGTTTAACGTCAAATTTTCTAACAAAAAATGCCCATGTTTCAGACATTGATGGTCTAACTACAACGACACGAGAGCCGTCTTTCATTTCATTAATTTTATAACCATTTGTATCTGATAATTGTCCAGGGTTATTATACTTATAAATATTTTGACAAACTCTCTTAAGTTCAGCTTCTGTACCAAATGATAAAAATCCTAATCTAATTGATTTACCATGGAACATTATCCAAATACTATCACAAGCACGTTGAACTTTATGTTCTTCTATTTGTGCAAGATAATCAGCTGAATCTGTTTGTGCAACTTGGCTTATAAAGCTTTCTGGTAAACCTGAAACACCACCTGATACACCATCTATATTCATATCTCTAACTTCATCAATACTCGAATAACCTTTATATTGTTGATAAATTCTTTGTACAACAATACTAAGTTTATCAGCAAATGAAAGAGTTATATTCTCTTTTTCAAAGATTTCATTAATTTCATCTTCTGTAATAACATAACAAGGTTTTGTCTCACCTTGTATATATTTAAATTCATCTAATTTATATTTTCTAATTATTTCACCAAGAGCCTCATAACCAAATTCTTTTTTATACATGTAAATTAATATGTCGAATTTATCTTGTGGGGTAAGCATTGAAGGGACATCGAAAGAAATTGCTTTTGAAATATTCATCTCTGTAACCCCATATTCTTTTGCTAATAAGTCATAAATAAGCTCTTTTACATATTTTTTATCATTTACATCACCATAGGTACATCCTTTTAATGCTTTTTTTAATTCATATTTTTTACTTTTTCTTCTTTTTAATTCTTCTTCTGACAAACCAATATCATATAAATTAATTTTTGTAATTTCATCTAGTCTTCTCTTGATGAATTCTATCATTTTTTCTAATGTATATGTTTGGTCATCAATATCTATCTCACTGACAACTTCAGCTTTTTTTTGAGAATTAATATGATAATATATTATTCCAATTGCTATTCCAATAATTAATATTATAAGTAAAATGTTAGATATTGTCATGTTTTATCTCCTCCTAAAAAGAATCCATAATCTAAATGCTACCTCATACTAAGCTTTAGTTGTATTGTTTCATATAGTCTTTTTATTTCTTGTAAAAAGAAATAATTTGTATCTTTTTCTCTTATTTTTGTAAGGTTTAAAAATAAATCAATTACACTTGCTTCTTGAGATGATTCGAAAAACAAGTTATTATAAGGAATTGTATTAACCAAATCCCTACTTTTTAATAAATTTCTAGAAATATTCTTTATATTGTATTTTGTGTCTTCCATATATTTTGTAAGTGTTATAATAGTTTTATCTTTTTTTAAAACTTCAGTTTTATTAATTAAATCGTGTAATTCTTCAATTTTTTTTGCTCTTTGTGATACTGTTGTTACAATTATATCAGAACTATTAAGAATTTCTTTAACAGTTTGTTGTCCAACGTGATTGTCTAAATCAACAATTACAAAATCATAATACTTTCCAGCTAAAGATACTATTTGTGAGTATCTTTCCTTCATCAAATCATATTGGCCTTGGCTGTCTTCAATTCCTAATAATATTTCATATCTGCCTGTTAAGACTACTTGAGTATAGTCTTTTATAATCTCTGGAGATACTTTGTTGCTTCTAATAATCCTGTCTAGTCCTTCTATTCCATTATTATCAAGAGCAGATTTTCCATTTGTAAACATTCCAAATGCCGATTTCTTTTTTTCCTTCCAAAAGCTGTCTTTTATTATTCTTTCATTAAAAGAGGTTGATATAAGTAATACTTTTATATTATGTTCTATTGCAACTTGTGTAGCAAATGCTATTGCACTTGATGTTGTACCACATTGCTCATTAGTGCCATTCCAAAAAGTAACTATTGCCATCTTCTCCTCCTTTATTCTTTCATTATTTTTTTTATATTACCTAAACTATGTTTTTTATCTATATCTTGAACTATATAAGCTAAAGAATCTCTATAGTTGAGACTTAATCTTCTGAATCTAATTTTTTCAACTCTTTGGTTTTCTTCAAAAACTTTATTATCTTCTCCTAATATTTTGAAATAAATTGTATATTCATTCCATTCAATTTTATATTCCATAGATAAAAGATTAAGGTATTCTTCATCTTCTTTATATGCTTCGTAAGAAAATAATACTTTTGTTAGTTTGACATTATTATTAAATCCTTTTAAAATATTAACACCTTTTCTTAAAGAATACATGTCAAAAGATGTTACAAAATAGTTTCTTTCAGCATCAGACAAGCCAAAAAGCTCTATTTTTTCAGGTTCATCTACATCTATAATAACATAATCATAAATTTCACTTTTTGAATTTTCATTTTTATCATTTTTTTCATCTTCATCATTTGTATCAAATTGTAATCCAAAATATTTCTCAATTTCTTGCCAACTTTCAAATCCAACAGCAAAATCCATGTTTTCAAAATTAGTAATATATGCTTTAGTAGGATTTATTGAAGGTACAATATATTTAAGTTTTTGCGTGCTTGTAGCATCTACTAATAAGACTTTATAGTCTAATTGCTCTAGAATTTTTGCTGTATACATTATAAAATTTGATTTATCAAATGCTCCAATAAATCCTATTTTTCTCATAGTATATTCCTTTCTGTTTTTTATTCTGCTGTAGGAACAGCTGGTGTGGCTGTTAAAGATTGCAAATATTTCTGTCTTGATTCTTTTGTAGATGTTATACTTTCTTGTGCTTTAGTTTTAAATTCTTCTTCGGTTCCATTTTGTGATAAAGCTGCATTTATGTATTGTTCCCTTAAGGATTTTAAGTTGTTACTATTATATCTAGCATATAATGCATTTTTTGCTTTTTCAACAATATTCGCATCTGAGTCCATTAAGCGAGCAACCTCATTATTTACTACATAAGTTGGAATTGATGCTTGCTGTAATCCCGCATCAACATATTTTGTAGCATATAATTTTGTACCATCCATTTTGTATGCTTCAACTATAGCACATGATAATGAAAGAATTTCATCTTCTGCCATATTCATTTTAATTGTATCAGTTAAATATTCTCCACTTATATCTGGAATTGTTACACGTTTTTTTGACACTACTATATAATCTTGTCCACTTGGTAATTGCATTCTAATATCAACATAATCTCCAGTTACCAAATCTACAGGTAATATAACCATATTGTATTCTTGTTGCCTAGCATCATCTGTGTATATTTCATTAGATCTAGCAATTAATGATTGAGATAGTATAGTATTTGCCTTTGCATCAACTTTTGCAATAACCGGAGCTTCTACTGTTTCAATATATTCTTTATTATTATTTTTTGATACATAAAATTTCCCAGTTGCTTCATCTTTTAAAACTTCTGAGCTTTTATCTCCATTCAAATATAGATGTTGTGCTCCATCTGAATAATCTGTAATAATCTTAACACCTTCTTTTGTATATAAAGAATATGCTGAAATTAAAGTGCCTGGATCAACATAATCTGCTGGAACAGCTGATACTGAAGCTTGCACTTGTGTAAACATACTTACATCAAGTATATCTCCAGATTTAACATTTTGATTTAATACATATATTTGTTTAAATGAACTTGCATATTCTTCATTTTCTTTTTTTATTTTATTCATTTGCATAAATAATAAAGCTAATACAGCTCCTGCAATTAGTAATGTAATTACCATTCCTAATAAAAAATAATTCCTTGCTTGTCTTTGCATTGGATTTGATGCCATAATATTGTTCCTCCTCTATTTATTAAAAAATTACTCACATATCATTTCTTATTTTACATCATTTTTTTTTCTTATTCAACATATTTTTAGTTTTGTAATATAAATTTAATAATTCTGTAATATTTTTGTAATATTTTAATTTAGGACCGGGTACTTTTTTTAAATTTCAAATTAGGACCGGGTACTTTTTTTAAAACAATGAAAATAACTAATCCTGTTTAACCGTACATCATTTTTAAAATCCTATGGTACCCCCTTTAGGGATACCCACCATACGGATTTTTAAAAACGATGTACTGACGCGGATTAGTTATTTTTTAATATATGTGCAAAAAAGGACCCGGTCCCAATTTACCAATGTGCAAAAAAGGACCCGGTCCTAAATTAAAAAATTCATTTTTCACTAATATGTATGTTTTCAATTTCAGTAGATAATTCTCTTGAAATAATATTTTGTATTTGGCTAACTTTTTCTTGATTTAAACCATCTTTTACACGAACTACTATATTAACACTTTCTTCATTAATAAGTATTACACATTCTTGAAAATCTTTTGACAAAATCAAGTTTTCACAAATCATTATAGCATTTTTCTTATTATTAATTTTTGTAATTTCTTCTGTAGCAATTGATTTTTGAACCTCTGATAAATTCTGATTGTTAATTAAATCTTCGTATTTTTTTATTATTTCAGCATACATTTGATTTCTCTGTAACTTTGTAGCAGCATAATAATCATCTGCTTCAGACGTATTATCTATCGTTTCATTACTACTTACTAATACTGCATCTCCTATATTGGTTTTGTTATTATTAGTTTCTTCTTCTGTTTCATTAGTTGAAACTTCAATTTGATTTTCTTCCTTATTTTCTGATTCTAAAATTCTATTATTCTCTTTATTATCTTCTGTATTTTCTTTAAGATCATTTTCTTCTGGTAATTGTTTTTCTGAGATTTCATCTATATTATTTTTTTCTGGCATAACAGAAGTTTTTATTGATTTAAAATCAAAATTCAAATAATTAAAATATCCAGCAGTTACTAGCATTAAAGCAATTGCATAAATTATAAACTCTTTTCTTTTTAAATTTACCATCAATACATCCTCCTATAAGATTTAATCCTTATTTTTTTTATTGTATATGAAATCTATGAACTCCTACGTTTGGAAAAGAATTGGATAAATTTCTAGGCAAACAAATGAGAAAATCCAAGTCGTACTTTTTGTACGTCGCAGGATTTTCGAATGCAGTTTAACAACGAAATTTGCCAATTATTTTTCAAACTCATTGCATTTCAAATACCTGTATCCTATCTATACTAAGCCCAGTAACTGCTTGAACAGCAGAAATAATGTCAGTTTTAACACTTGCATTACTTGCACCTTCTGCTGTAATAATGGCTCCTTCAATAACTGGCATCAAAGTTTTTTGTATTACCGGGTCTTTAACCCCTGATTTTTCAGTAAAAACCACTTCTTTTTGATTTTCAGTTTCGACTGTATTTCTTGTACCTCCAGAAGAATCTCCCTCTGTTGTAGTGCTTGTTGTCGTACTTTCATCATATAGAGGGATAACGCTTGTACTTTCAGAATAATTAATAAAAACATTTACTTTTCCTACATTTTTTATAGAAGAAAGTATATCTTCCAATTTATTTTCAATTTCATTATTTTTTTGATTATTATTTTCTATAGCAAGAACTTCATCTGTATAATTTTCTTTTTCATCTAATTTTGATTTTTCAGTATTTCCTTTCCAAATACTTTTCATTAAAATTAAAGTTATAATTAATATACCAATAAAAAAGCATAGGTTCTCAATCTTTCTTTTATTATTTGATTTTGGATTTTTCTCACCTAGTCTTTTGAAAAAATTTTCCATAACTGCTTACTCCTTTTTCAATTGTAAGTCTGTCCTATTTACTAATTGTACATACTTACTTAATTTTTATACTAATAATATTTTGATTTATCTCTAAATAATCTGCTATTAACTGCTTTATTTGTTCGATGTTTATATCTTTTTTTTCTTGTTGTTTTATGCTATTTCCTATTTCTACTTCATTAATTTGAATTTGATTATTCTGACTATTTTTTATTATCAAATCAATTTTATGTATTCCTGGATTTTCTTTATTAGCTTTTAAATTTGCATCAATTTCACATTTATAAATCTCATATCCATATTCGTTTAATTTATTATTAATATTCTTTTCTAATTCATCTATGTATAATACTTCTAGTCTTTTATCCATACTTTCTTGATTTATATTACTTTTGGAAATATTATTTGTAGTATATTTTTTAATATCTAAATCATCAATATCAAATAATTTGTTTTTATTTACAAAAGGTGTTATCATACAGTATACAATATAGATTCCAAGTACTACTTTTATATATTTTTTTAGATTTCCATTAGGTATAATTATTTCAAATATACTAACTATTATTACAGATACTGCAATCTGTCCTATCCAGGAACTTAAAAAACTAATCATCTATACATCATCCCACTATTTGATATTTTAATAACTAATGTTATTCCAATAATTAATAAAGCACTTACACTACATATAATTGCAAGTAATAGTTTAAAAACATCACTCATTTCATCTAAAAGTTTAACAATTTTTTCATCAGCTAAAGGTTCGATAATAGCTGATGAAACCGAATACATTATTGTAAAAGTAGCGAGTTTTATAATTGGCAATAAACATATACTTATTATAATAATCACACCCATAACCCCTACTGCATTCTTTAGAATTACTCCACATCCTAAAACACTGTCTACTCCATCTCCTAAAACCTTACCTACAACTGGTATAAGAGAACTAATTGCAGCTTTTGCGGTTTTCGCTGTTACCCCATCTATAGCTGAAGTAAGGCTTCCTTCCAATGAAACAAGTCCTATAAAAACTGTAAGAACAATGCCTAAAGTCCAAACAACACTTGATTTCATAAATTTAGATATTTTTTGAATTTGCACTCTATTACTTATTTTGGATACTATTATTAAAGCCATTATCAAAGATACAATCGGAATAATGCCTATTTTAATTATATTTGCAATTAATTCAATTATAAATAACAAAACAGGTTCTAGCACTGTACTTGTTGTAATATTACCTGTATATATCATAAGTGTTATTAAAAGAGGAACTAAACTTCTCGTAAAACCAACCATATTATCAATTGATTCTATAATACTATCTAAAATTTCAGAAAAACTTGCCATAATTATTGTTACAATCATAATATATTGAGCATAATATACAATTTGTGAAACACAATTATTTTCTAAGTCATCAGTCAATGCTTTTAATAGGCTATGTATTAAAACAATCACAATAATACTTAGTAATATTTTGAAAACATCTGTAAAACCTTTTTTTATTAACCCTCCTGCTTTATTAAAGATACCTTTATTATCAAAACTACCTGAAACATAATTATTAAATAGATTTTTAATATTTAAATCATTAATAAAATCTGGAGCATATCTTTCACAATCTCTCAAAAAATCTCTAATACCAAATGTTTCTTCTTGTTTTTTAATAATAGCAGATGAATCTATTCTCTCTGAATCATTATTTGCACATGAAATATTAGGTATCAACATAAAAACAATCAAAAAAATAATAAATCTTTTCATCAGTATTTCCTTTTTTGGTAAACTGGGACCGGGTATTTTTTGCACATGGTAAATTGGGACCGGGTCCTTTTTTAACATTTAATTAGGCATTAAGTTTAATATTATTTCTAGTAAATTATGTATTATTGGTATAGACATTGAAATTACTATTGCTTTGCTTCCCAGCTCCACTTTATTTGCCAAAGAGCTTTCCCCCGCATCTTTGCATATACTTATTGCAAATTCTGCTAGAAATGCAATTCCTGTCATTTTAATTAGTATTCCAAGATATTTATTATTAACTCCAGATTGATTGCAAATTTGTTTTAATAGGTCAATTATATTAGTTAGCTTGTCTATTGCATAGAAAAAAATAATTATGCCAGAAATTATAGAAATATAAATTGCAAATTCTGGTCTATATTGCTTAATAATAATTATTAGTATTAAAGCTACTAATCCTATTCCTACTATTTTTATAACTTCATCCATATGCTTTTTCTCACTCCAGTACATTGAATTCTTATATTCTATCAGTTCTATTTTATAAACTAAATAATGTTCTTACTGTATCAAATAATGAACTTATTTCTTTTATTACTAGTGTAAGAACTATCACTAATCCAGCTAAAGTTGTCATCATTGCTTGTTCTTCTCTTCCTGCTCTACATAAAACTTGATGTAAAACAGCAACTAAAATTCCTACTGCTGCAATTTTAAAAAGCAAATCAACATTCATTTCATTCTATCTCCTTTGTAAAAAAATACCCGGTCCCAATTTACCATGTGCAAAGAGTACCCGGTCCCAATTTACCAAATTAAAAAAGTAATATTACTATTACTAACCCTACAATTGTCCCTAAACTTTTGAACATTTTTGAATTTTTGTTTTTTTCTAATTCAGCTTGTTTTATTTGAATACTCAATCTTTCTTTAAATTGATTTAATCCATTTATTTGCCCATCAATATCTGTTTTTCCTAAAGTATTTCCTAAAGTTTCTATAACATCAAAATCTTCATTTTTCATATTTAAGTAGTATATTTCTTCATCTAATGCCTGTTTCCATGCATTATTTACACTCATTTTAGCAATTTTTTCCTTGCAATTTTTAAATATGTTTTTTACATTAGTTTTTATTGTAACACTACCAATTTGATCAAAAATCTCATTTAAAGGTAATCTTGTAAATTTTATAGAATTTTGTAGTATATTTACTAAAGTATAAAACGCATTTAATTCATCTAATCTATCTGAATACCTCTTGGATAATATAAATCCAATGCTTGTACTTCCTACTACAATACCAAATAAAAAAAAATATCTTAACATTTCCATATAATCATCCTCTACAGATAGTTTATGTTTAATAATTATTATTTAGAACTATATTTAGTATATTTTTTTGTTAAAATATATTTCTCACCTCTCACTTTCCACATCAATAATTATCTACATTTTTTAGTAACTCATTATACTATTTTTTCAACTTGCTTTATTTTTCCCTTATTAATTGAATCTAAAATTATTATTCTTTGAATCATTTTATTTTCTATTAATTTATTTAAATTTGAATTATGTCTTATTTCTTCTACACTTGATGCATGTGCAGTAAAAACTCCTTTAACCCCACTTAAAATTGCTCTTTCTATTGCTTCAACATCTTCTCTTGACCCTATTTCATCACAAATAATAATCTGGGGTCCCATCGATCTTATAAGCATATTTATTCCAATTGATTTTGATACATTATTTATAACATCAGAATTAATTCCAATATCGTTTTGTGGAATACCTTTATACATTGCAGCTATTTCACCTCTTTCATCTACAATTCCGCATATCTTTGGAGAAAAGCATATTTCAGGTATTCCGATTAGATATTTTTCTTACAAAATCCCTAAGCATTGTTGTTTTGCCTGCTCCTGGAGGTGAAGCTATTATTGTATTATAAATTGAATTATCCTCTATATTAATTACATATTTTAAAATTGAATCTGATACATCTTTTATCTGCCTTGCAATTCTAAAATTTAAACTTGAAATATAGTTCATATTTATCACATTATTATTTTCTATAACCACACTTCCTGTGATTCCAACTCTATTTCCACCTTTTATTGTTATAAAACCTTCTGAAATTTGTTTTATATATGAATAAATAGATTTTTCACAAATGTTTTCAAATGTTTCTTGAATTTCATCTTTAGTTACATTTGAAAATAGACTAATTATATCTTGTCCTTTTTTTATCGATAAGTCTCCATTACTTCTAATTCTTATTTCTTCAATAGAATCTTTAAGATGTATATCATTCTCCAAATATGAAATAATAATGGCTTTTATATGTGTTGGCAAATAATCCATAATTTCTTTAAGCATACTTCCTCCTCGCTTGGTAAATTGGTAAATTGGGACCGGGTCCTTTTTTTAAAGTAACTAACTAAGCCTGTTTAACCGCACATCATTTTTTAAAATCCTATGGTACCCCCTTTAGGGATACCCACCATACGGATTTTAAAAAACGAAATGCTGACGCGGCTTAGTTAGTTTATTAATTCAAAAAAGGACCTGGTCCCAAATTAAAATGTGCAGAAAATACCCGGTCCCAATTTACCAATAAAAAAAATCAGAATACAATATAGTTAATATATTATATTCTGATTTTTTTATTTTATTCTTCCCAATTGTGATATACATTCATTACATCATCTAAATCATTTAAGTTATCTATTAACTTATTCATCTTCTCTGCGCCATGTTCATCTAATTTAACAGTTGTAGATGGTACCATTTGAACAGATGCTTCTAAGAATTCTAGTCCAAGTCCTTCTAAACTTTCTCTAACTGAAGAAAAATCTGATGGTGCTGTGGTAATTTCATAAACATCTTCACAAGTTTCAAAATCCTCTGCTCCAAAATCTAATGCTTGCATCATTAATTCTTCTTCTGATAGTTTGCATGTTTCTATTTCTACTACTATAATACCTTTTTGACTAAACATATATGCAACACATCCTGTAGTTCCAAGATTTCCTCCAGCTTTGTCAAATGCATGTCTTACATCTGCAGCTGTTCTATTTCTATTATTTGTGCTTGCTTCAACAATAACAGCTACTCCATTTGGTCCATATCCTTCATACATTATTTCTTCATAAGAGTCTGTACTCCCTTCTCCTGAAGCTTTTTTTATAGCATTGTTTATTGTATCATTTGGCATATTAGCAGCTTTACATTTTGCAATTACATCTTTTAATTTTGAATTTCCAGCTGGGTCTGGTCCTCCTGCTTTTACTGCAACTAAAAGTTCTCTACCTAATTTTGTAAATATTTTTCCACGTAATGCATCAGCTTTTCCTTTTTTTGCTTGTATGTTGTTCCACTTACTGTGTCCACTCATTTTTAACTCCTCCTATTTCATAACTTTTCATATTATAACACAAAAAAACTCTTTTGAATAGAGTTTTTTACTTTTTTATTTATAACATGTTACTAAATAATGATTTATATGAAATGCTATATAAGAAATAGTGATATATAAATAATCTTCAAAGTTTCTCGGCTCAATACGAAGTGATATCATTTCTAAAATATAAATTAACGAGCCTCTCGATGCTCTTGCTTCGCAAGCCATCGCTTCCTCATTAATTTATATTAAAGAAATGATTATCCCTTCTCCAATCACATTCGAAACTTCTTAGATTATTTATATATCACTATTTCT
>CADAHH010000016.1 GCA_902787685.1 uncultured Eubacteriales bacterium
TTTGTGACAAAATTTATTTTATTTTATCATAAAAATGGTTGTTTTAGTTTATATTGCTCTAAATTTTATTGCGAAGAAATTTTACTCTTTTTTACTGGATATTTTTCCATATATATGTAACAAAAAGTATTGATAAAATATAAATTTTATGTTAAATTAAAAACAATAAATCGAATTATATAAGACAGCTTGAAATAGCATATGTCATTTTTCGCATACCTGTTTCGAAATGGTTCCAAATGTACGACTTTTACAAGTCGCAGTGAACAGTAAAAAGTTGTAGTTTATTATAAAAACTACAGCTTTTTTTTAATATTATTTTATTTTAAAACTATTAACAGCTATCTCTAAATCAGATTTTATGCTATTATAGTTTGATTCAGAACCAGGATATTCAATTTCATATACAGTATTATTAGATTCTAATAAATATGAAACATAAATTAAATCCATTTGTTCAAAAACTATTTTATAACCCTTTAATGAATTTCCATTATAAGAATCTTCACTAATTAGTTTAAATCCTCCACCTTCATCAGTTGAGTTTAAATAGCTCTTTTTATGTTCTTCTATATATTTACTTAATGTTGTATTTGAATGTTTTAATATAGAAACTCTATCTTTATTTTCTGTTTCTAATTGTAAAGCACCAACTCTACGATTTACAGGTCCAACTGATTCTTTTGTTGCAATTCCTAAGTCTTTCCAATTTTTGTTATATTTAAATGTGTATTCATTACCATTATATGTAGTTAGATTTGTATCTGTTCTTTCAGTTGCAGGTGTTGTAGTTGCTGTATTTGTTGAGTTGTTATCATTATTAACTGTTTCAGAAATTGTATTTATTTTAGATTGTAAACTATTAATTGTGCTACTTAAGCTATTTACTTGTGCTTGTAGATCAGCTGATTTTTGTGTATCAATAGTTTTTTCTTTATTAAGTTTAAAAATAAATATTCCCATTACAATTATTACTATTATTGCTAAGATAAGGAAAAATGTGGATAAACTAATTTTTGCAACATTCTCTCTTTCCATATTCTCACCTCACTTTCTTTTGTAAAATAATTTCTATAAGTTATTTTACCAATTATACTTTTTTTTTACAATAAAGGTTGTCATTTTTTATAAAATTTATTTTATGTATTGACAATAGTAAAAAAATAATATATAATACCACTGTATTAATTAAGTGATACAGTGGAGGTGAGATTGTGGAATTTGTATTTGATAATAATATTCCAATTTATATACAACTGTTAGATTATTTGAAAATATATCTAATTTCAGGTGTTTTTAAATCTGGAGAAAAACTTCCATCTGTAAGAGAATTTGCAACATCATTTAAAGTTAATCCTAATACAATGCAAAAAGCTTTATCAGAACTTGAAAGTATGAAACTTATTTATACTGAAAGAACCAATGGTAAATTTGTTACAGAGGATAAAGAATTAATTGAAAAATTAAAAGATGAATATGCTTTGACATTAGCAAAAAGCTATTTTCAAGGAATGAAAAGAATAGGGTTAGGAAAAGCAGAATCAATTAAATATTTAGAAAGGATAGATGAATAATATGGAATTATTAAAGATAAATAATTTAAATAAAAAGTTTGATGATAAATATATTCTTAAAGATATAAATCTTACAATTTCGAATGGAAAAATCATAGGCTTATTGGGGAAGAATGGAGCAGGTAAAACTACTTTAATAAAAATAATAAATGATTTATTAACACCTACAAGTGGTGAAATATTAATTAAAGGCAATAAAGTAGGTGTAGAGACAAAAAAAATAATATCATATTTACCAGAAAGAACATATTTAAATAAACAAATGAAAGTAAAAGAAATATTAAATTATTTTGCAGATTTTTATGAAAATTTTGATATACAAAAGGCTAAAAAACTTTTAGAAGATTTAGATTTAGATATTAATCAAAATTTATCAAAAATGAGTAAAGGAATGCAAGAAAAAGTTGGGCTTGTTTTAGTTATGTCTCGAGAAGCAGATTTATATATACTTGACGAACCACTTGGCGGAGTGGATCCTGCAACTAGAGATTATATTCTAGACACAATATTATCTAATTTTAATGAAAATGCAAGTGTAATAATTTCAACACATTTAATATCTGATATTGAAAGAATATTAGATGAAGTAATATTTATTGATAATGGAAGCATAGCTATACATAGTAATACTGATGAATTAAGAACAAAAGAAAATGCTTCTATAGATGAAATTTTTAGGAGGATGTTCAAATGTTAATAAAATTATTAAAATATGATTTAAAATATATGATTAAAAATATGAGTGTATTTTATATATTAGCAATCTTTTTTGCAATATTATCAAGACTATTATCGTTACCAGAGCAGTCTATAATGTTAAAAATTATACATAAAATATCTTCAGGCTGTATGATTGCAATGATAGCAAATATAATAATAAATGGAATGATTAGAAGCTGGGTTAGATTTAGAGATTCTCTATTTAAAGATGAATCATATTTAACTCATACATTACCTGTTACTAAAAATGAATTATATGATTCAAAATTTATTCAAACATTAATATTTTTCTTTGTGGGTTTTGCAGTAGTATTATTAAGTATATTTATTGCATATTATACACCAGATACATGGAATACATTAAAAGATCAATTAAACCTAATTACAACAGGATTTAATATGAGTACAATATTTTTTATAATGATGTCAATAATACTTATATTTTTAGAACTATTTAATGCTATACAATGTGGACTTTTAGGAATTATTATAGGATATGCAAAAAATAATAATAAATCAGCTTTTTCAATGCTATTTGGATTTGTTTTTTACCTAATCTCACAATTGTTAGTATTAGGATTAGTATTTGTATATGGTATATTTGATTCATCAGTAATGGAATTATTTAAATCAGCAACAATTAGTATAGATGTAAACGCATTTAAGACTTTGGCAATTGTATCATCAACACTATATCTTTCAATAATAATTATTATGAAGATAACATGTAAGAGACTATTAAACAAAGGTGTTAATATAGAATAGAAGCAAAAAGGGAGCAAAAAGGGGAAGCAAAAAGGGGACACCTTCCAAAAACAGAAAAGCAGAAAAGCAAAAAGGGGACACAAAAAGGGGACACCTTCCAAAAACAGGAACATATATGTATTTGGAAGGTGTCCCATAAAACATTTGGAAGGTGTCCCAAAAAACATAAAATACATATATTTCAATGATGCAACTAAAAGTAGCATTGATGTAATGAATTGTTGCTTGTAAAATTTGAAAGAAAAATCTATAATAAAGAAAAAACAAAAGGAGAAATAATAAATTATGAAATTTAACGAAAATCTTAAATACTTAAGAAAACAAGCAGGGTTAACACAAGAACAATTAGCAGAAAAATTAAATGTATCAAGACAAGCAATTACAAAATGGGAAAGTGGACAGTCTTTTCCAGACATTGAGAACTTAAAAGAAATATCATATATCTTTTCAGTATCAATTGATAGTTTAGTAGAAGAAATAGATTGTAAATCAACTACTAAAATAAAAAAGAAAATTGATGATATCGGATATTTTATATTTTCATCAATCTTTATATTAGTAACATGTTTTTTTTCAATTTATAATGTTATAGAGTATATAACACAAAATGAAGGTATTATTGTAGTGTCAACGATACTGATGTTAATAATGGCCTTTATAATATTTGTTTTGTTAATAAAATCATATTTAAGAAATACGAGTGAAACAATTATTAATATGCAACCTACAGATGAAGGAAAAAAAGAAAGAATAAAATATGTTATAAGTTCTTGTTTTAAACTATTCATTGGAATTCTAATTCTTAATGCAATACAAGAATTAGATATGATAAGACAAGGATTTTGGAAATATGTACAATATTTAATTTCTGATTGTATTGTCTTATTTGGAATTTTTATTATTATAGCAATTATTCATTATATAGGACTTGAGAAAAAAGTTAAAGAATTAAATAAAGACTAAAAAAATGAATTAGTATTGACAAATATGTAAAATTAAGATAATATATTATTATAATAAATTAAAGATTGGAGCAAAAAAATGATTAATGTAGCTAATTTAAAATCAAATAATTGGCAAAAAGTATGGGAAAAATTAAAAATCACCCATACTAGTTAATCATGCTATAAATATATTGTAAAAATAGCACAAGTATTGGTGATAATAAAATACCGGTACTTGTGTTTTTTATATTTTTAAATTAATCTTTAATTAATTTATAAAAAATAGAAGTATAAATATCAGTTATACTTCTATTTTTATTTTAGAAGAGAGCTAAAAAAATTAAATATTTAATTTTTTTAACTGATTAATTATTGAATAGAGGGAGTTGAATAAATTATGGAACAGGAAAATTTCATAAAAAATCAATATAAATTACATTGGTGTAGATGTATTGTAATTAAAATTAAAATATATAAAAGAAAGGAAGATAATTATGAATAATAAACAAAAACCATATAGATTATATTTAACAGAGGATCAAATGCCAAAACAGTATTATAACTTGAGAGCAGATATGAAAGAATTACCAGAACCAATGCTAAATCCAGTAACAAAAAAAGAAGTGACAGTTGAAGATTTATTGCCAATATTTTGCAAGGAGTTAGCAAAGCAAGAACTAGATAACAAAACAAGGTATATTGATATACCTTCAGAAATTAGAGAAATGTATAGAATATATAGACCTTCTCCTTTAATTAGAGCATATAACCTTGAAAAATATCTTGATACACCTGCAAAAATTTATTATAAATTTGAAGGAAATAATACATCAGGGAGTCATAAGTTAAATTCTGCAATTGCACAAGTTTATTATGCAAAACAAGAAGGAATAAAACATCTTACAACAGAAACAGGAGCTGGTCAATGGGGAACAGCTTTATCAGAAGCTTGCAGTTACTTTAATATACCATTGTCTGTATATATGGTTAAATCTTCATATGAACAAAAACCATTTAGAAAAGATATTATGAGAACTTTTGGTGCAGATGTTATACCAAGTCCAAGTAATACAACAGAAGTTGGAAGAAAGATTTTAAAAGAGCATCCAAATACCACCGGAAGTTTGGGTTGTGCAATTTCAGAAGCTGTTGAAAAAGCAGTAACAACTCCAAATTCGAAATACGTTTTAGGTTCAGTGTTAAATCAAGTATTACTTCATCAATCAATAATTGGATTAGAATGTGAAACTGCATTTAAAATACTAGATGAGTATCCAGATATAATAATTGGTTGTGCAGGCGGAGGTTCAAATCTAGGTGGATTAATTGCACCATTTATGAGAGATAAAATAAAAGGAACACATAATCCAAGAATTATAGCTGTAGAACCTGCATCTTGTCCATCATTAACAAGAGGAAAATATACTTATGATTATTGTGATACTGGAAAAATGACACCAATTGCAAAAATGTATACACTAGGTTGTGATTTTATCCCATCAGCAAATCATGCAGGAGGATTAAGATATCATGGAATGTCACCAATAATCTCAAAATTATACTATGATGGATACATGGAAGCGGTTTCAACTATCCAGACAGATGTTTTTAAAGCTGCCATTTTATTTGCGCAAAAAGAAACAATTTTCCCAGCACCAGAATCTTCTCATGCAATAAAAGTTGCTATAGATGAAGCTTTAAAATGTAAGGAAACAGGAGAAGAAAAAACAATTCTTTTTGGATTAACTGGTACAGGATATTTTGATATGACAGCATATTCATCATATTTAGATAACACAATGTCAGATTATATTCCAACAGATGAAGAATTAGAAAAATCTTTTCCTAATATTATTTAAAAAAGAAAGCAAAAAGGAAACAAACAAAAAGGGGACACCTTCCAAAAACAGGAACATAGATGTATTTTGAAGGTGTCCCATAAAACATAAAACACGATAATCAGTAGTAAATTTATGGTCTGCTGATTTTAATTATATGTTAATTTCTTGCTTTTTAAAATCATATCTAATAATTGCAATTATAGTTGAGATAAAAACAAAAGCAGAAGAAATAACAAAATACAATTGAATAGAAACAATAATTGTGATAATATTAATAAAAAAAGAAAGGGTGATTTTATGAGAAAAAGTATTAAAACAACAGAAGCTATATTTCCAATGCCTGTTTTAATGATTGCAACCTATAATGAAGATGGAAGTATTGATGTAATGAATGCAGCATGGGGGATGATGATTGATAGGAATACAGTAGCATTAAATTTAACAGAAACACATAAGACTGTTAAAAATATTAAAAACAGAAAAGCATTTACAGTTAGTATTGCAGATAGTAACCATGTTATTGAAGCTGATTATTTTGGAATTGTATCAGGAAATAATACACCAAATAAATTTGAAAATAGTGGTTTAACAGCAACTAAATCAGAAAATGTTGACGCTCCAATTATAAATGAATTTCCAATTTGTCTTGAATGTAAATTTATAGAATATCAAGATGACCAATATGGTGCAGGAGTTATTGGTAAAGTTGTAAATGTAACTGCTGATGAAAAAGTTATGAATGGAGAAAAGGTCGATATAAACCTGGTAAATGCAATTGCATTTGATCCATATACTCATGGATACTATAAAGTTAGTGAAAGAGTTGGAGATGCATTTAAAGATGGATTGAAGATTAAAAAAGATAACTAATTTTTAATTTGGGACCGGGTCCTAATTTAAAAAAGAAAGCAAAAATGGGAGGATAATAAGTTGGTTAATATTGGAATAATAGGAACAGGAGTAGGTATAAGAACATATTTATACACATTTAATCAAATGGAAAATGCAAATGTTATTGCTATAAGTGGAAGTTCAAAAGAAAGAGCAGAAGAATTTGCCAAAGAATGCAAAATAAAGTTAGCTTGTAAAGATTACAAAGAACTTATAGACTTAAAAGATATAGATTTAGTGTGTATTACTGCACCGAACAAATATCATTATGAATATGCTAAATATTGTATAGAAGCTGGAAAAAATATGATATTAGAAAAACCAGCTACTCTTGAAATAAATCAAGCATACGAACTAAACCAACTTATAAAAAAGAGCAATAGAATTAATATCATAAATCATCAATTAAGATTTAATCCATATTTAGCAAAAGTCAAAGAAATCATCGAACAAGGCACACTTGGGAGATTGTATTATATTAAAATACATCAACAAAGTACTGGATTTTCAGATAAAAACTTACAATTGACATGGAAATTAGAGGACAAAGAAGGAGGAGGAGAAATTCTATCAATGGGAAGCCATCTAGTTGATTTGGTAAGATTTTGGCTAGATAAAGAAGTATTAACAGTACAAGGGAACATGGATGTTGTTATACCAAAAAGAAAATCTTATGATGGAACACTAAAAAATGTAACAGCATGTTCATTTTTTAGTTCTAGTATTAATTTTCAAGATAATATAACAGTAAATTTATCTGCTACATGTAGTGCAATAGGTAAAAACGAATTTAATTTTTCAATTTATGGGGAAAAAGGCGAATTACATTTCGATTTGGAAAATAAATTAATAGGCTACTTTTTAGATAACAAAGGAGAAGAACAAATAATTCCAGTAGATGGTGTAACCAAGGAAGAAAATAATAATAAAATTTCAATATTTAAAGGTTCTTTTATATACTATGCAAAACAAATACTATCTGCTGTAGAGAATAATGATATTGAATTACTTAAAAATGCTTCTAATATAGAAGATGCAATAGAAAATCAAAAAATTTTAGATGCAATAAAAAAATCTGCAATAACAGGCAAAATGATAGAGCTTAATAAAGGATATTTGTGTAATGCAAAGGGGTAAAAAATAATGAATTTTGATATTAAAAAAGTAAAAATATGTGTTCCAATTCCTATAGATAATGTTGAAGAAGTAAGAGAGGCAGTATTTCAAGCTGGAGCAGGAAATATAGGGAACTACACACATTGTTCTGGAACAACAAAATGTATTGGAACATTTAAACCAAATAATAATGCTAATCCATATATTGGAGAAAAGAACAAAATTGAATATGTTGAAGAAGAAAAATTAGAATTTGTTTGTGATGTAAATGATGTTAAACGTGTTATTTCAAAATTAAAGGAAGTACATCCTTATGAAGAAATAGGATTAGAGATTATTCCATTATTGGATGAAAATAATTTTAAATAAAATAGGAGAAAAAATGATATACTTAAAGTTATTTAGATTATGCAATAGCATAAATAAAAAATCCAATTCCAATTCTAATATATATCCTTATAATATACTAAAAAATAAGGAGCCGGATGTTTTTTTATTTGATAATATAACAGTACTATATGGAAATAATGGTTCTGGAAAGTCAACTATATTAAATATAATTGCACATAAATTAAATTTAAAAGGAAAAGAAAGAAACAATCCAGAAATTGTTGGTACAATTCCATATTTTGAAGAATATGTCTCAAAATGCACATATGAATTAGGTGAAACTGAAAATGGTAAGAAAATTAATAAAATACCAGAAAATAGCAGATATATAAAAAGTGAAGAAATACTCTATGAAATAAGAAAAATTGAGCAAGATAATGTATTACAAGAAAGTATAAAAGCAAATTTAGCAAGAGAAATAGGATTAGAAAAAACAAAAGAGTTTATGCAGACAGGTGAAGGACAAGCTCAATTTGAAAGATTTCAATTTGCACAAGAAAAATATTCTAATGGAGAAACAACGATGCAAATTTTAGAGGATGTTTTAGAGCCAGATAGGTTATACTTGTTAGATGAACCAGAAGTTTCATTATCTCCTCAAAATCAAGTAAAACTTGCAGAAGAAATAAACAAAATGGCCAGATACTTAGGAATTCAATTTATAATAGCAACACATTCTCCGTTTATGCTAGGAATCTTAAATGCTAAAATATATAATTTAGATACAAAAAATTATAAAGTACAAAAGTGGACAGAGTTAGAAAATGTAAGATATTTTTATGATTTTTTTAAAAAGAGGAAAAATGAGTTTATTTAAAAAGCAATTTACATAATTTGACTTTTTAATAAAAAACTGTTATAATTAAAATGTAGTAATTCAATTAGTCCATTCGCGTTTTACTACCATATAAACAAAAAAAGTTTAGAGGAATAATGAAGAGTCTTTAGAATCTCCTCATGAATGGCAAATAAAACACATTTAAATTGTGGTTTTTTGCTATTTGTGAAAGGGGGTTATTTTTTTATACTCTAGGAAAGTCATCGTTGAAAACGATGAACTTGACGTAGATTTCTTAGCTGTGCGAAGAATGAGCTACAGATAAGATATGCTGCGTAGGAGAAATATGGCGGAATTTAGATTTTGTAGCATTTTTAATGCATACAAAATCTTAGTTTCGGTTTTTTATATAAAAATCACAGTATAAATTGTGTAAGAATGGAGGAAAATATGAAATTATTCAAAGAAGTATTAAAAAATAATCTGAAAATAATAGTATTCTATGTAACAATAGGTGTTATGATAAACTTTATAAATTTATATAGTATTACATATTATCAAAAAATATTGGATGCATTCCAATATCAAACACTTACACTTATTCCAATAGTAACTTATGGAGTTTTATTAATTATTTCAAGTGTTTTGGGTTATGTAGAAAATTATCCAGATCAACAAGTAAAAAACAAATTGTATTTGGATTTTAAATTACAGGCATTAAGAAAAATGACATCAATAGATTATTTAGAATATCAAAAAATAGGAACTGGAAGACTGACTCAAAAAGTAGAAGATGGAGCAAGTGCCTCAAGAGATGTTTTGATTAATTTTTGGCTAAAACTATTCAGATATTTATTACCTACAGCAATATTTAGTTTAATATTTATTTTTAATGTTAAACATGAATATGTATGTTTTGTATTTTTAGGATACATAATTGTAATTATTGTATCAAATTTAATTCTTAGAAAATTATACATATTGAAAGAAAACATATTGTTAAATCAAGAAATGCTAAATAAACATTTAGTTCGAGGTTTTATGGAATTAGTTATTTTTAGAACTAATAAAAAATATGACACGGAAATAAAAATAACTAAAGATGGAATTAAAAATATTGTTGATAGTAAAACAAAAATAAAACTTGTTCACGAAATATTTTTTTCAATATTTGCATTGATTGTAAATATTCTAAAAGTAATCGTTTTAGGATATGCAGTATTAAGATCTAATTTATCTGTTGGTGCAATAGTAACAGTGATTTCTTTATTAGGAAAAGCATATGAGCCAATTGCAATTTTTAATGTTGAATATGTTGATTACAAGCTAAATAGGGTAACAGTTAAAAAATATATTGATTTTTTAGATTCAAAAGATGACAAATCATTCAACAATGAAAAAGCTTTAAAAGGAATTATAGGTAACATTGAATTTAAAAATGTATCATATTCATATAATGATTTAGAAAATGTAATTGAAAATTTATCGTTTAAAATTAATGCAAATTCATCTATTGCCTTAGTTGGTGAAAGTGGTGCAGGAAAATCAACAATTATCAAATTAATAATGGGACTTATTAAATATAAAAGTGGTAAAATACTAATAGATGAGGAAGAATTATCAGATATAAACTTAAACAGTTTATATGACAACATTACATATGTATCCCAAGAAGCACCTATTTTTGATGGAACATTAAGAGAAAACTTAATATTTGATAAAAAAATAAAGGATGAACAAATACTAAAAGTATTAAAACTAGTATGTTTAGACAGATTTTATGAAAGACTTGAAAATGGTTTGGATACTGAACTAGGAGAAAAAGGAATAAGAATCTCTGGAGGAGAAAGACAGAGGGTTGCTCTTGCAAGATTGTTTTTTGATGATTCAAAAATAATAATACTTGATGAAGCGACAAGTGCCATGGACAATATAACAGAAAAAATGATAATGAAAAACATTATTGGACAGCTAAAAAACAAAACTTTAATTATTATTGCCCATCGATTAGAAACAATAAAAGATGTTGATACTATTTATGTTTTATCAAATGGATCTATTAAAGAACATGGAAAATATGAAAAATTACTTACCAAAAATGGATATTTTACAAAATTATATAGGTCAACTGAATAAGGTAAAAATTGGCAAATTGGGACCGGGTATTAAAAAAATACCCGGTTCCAATTTACCAATTTTACTATTATTGTAATTCATTACTTACCATATTAAATTGATTGTTACTATTATACTCTAGTTTAATGCTTCTGACAGATAACTTATTTAAATAATTTGATAATAATAAATTTTGAATAGAATCAACTTCTGTGCCATTTTCATCGTATTCTTTATAAGATGTAGTATTGCCGTCTTGTACAGCAGTAATTGTAGTATTTAATATTAATCGATCATTGCGATCATATATATGTCTATGTGTTGATTCACCATTTTCAAGATCTATCACCATTTCATCAAGTGTATATTTATATTCATATTGTGTAACATAAAAATTATTATCTTGCTTTTCTATTTTATTAATAATATAATCTGTGCCACTTGTTTCTGAACCATCAAATCCTGAAAAATGATATGTACCATCAGAATTTTTCTCCACAAAGAATACTTTTTCTATATTTGATGTAGTAATTAATCCATCTGCATCATTTCCAAATAATTCTATTAAAGAATTATTAAATTCGCTAAATTTTGATTTTTCAGTATAGATGTTTTCTCCAACTTTGCGCATTAACTTAAATGATGAACATACAGCTAAATAATCTTTAGGTGCAGATTTTATATTTGAGAATTCAGCAATACAATCGGTATATGCTTCTGGTCCTACCCAAATGCTTTCTATATAGTCGCTAATTGCTTTACCATATGTAGAATCGAGATTAATAATTTCTTTTGAAGCAGTAGTATTTT
This sequence comes from uncultured Eubacteriales bacterium, assembly GCA_902787685.1. Taxonomy (GTDB): domain Bacteria; phylum Bacillota; class Clostridia; order TANB77; family CAG-508; genus CAG-269. The sequence goes on from CADAHH010000016.1 coordinate 11,945, forward strand.
TAGAAGTATTAGTAGTTGTATTAGTTTGCACATTTGATGATGATTCATTAGAAGTGTTGTTCATATTATTTGATAATGTATTTATTGATTTTTCTAAATCGTTAATTTTTGTGTTCAATTCAGATACTTTATTTGTTTCATTATTTTTATCATTATAAAGCTTAACAACTAAATATCCCATACATATAATTACAATTAAGGCTAATATTAACAAAAAAGTAGATAAACTGATTCTAATCTTTTTCTTATCATCCATATTAGTTACCTCCTTTCTTTTGTAAAATAAATAAATTAATTAAATACAATTTTATTTTATCAAATCTACTTTTTTATGGCAATAAAATATGAGTAATTTTTTCAAATTTAAAGACAAGCTAAGGAAAATGTGATAAAATAATTGACAAATAAAGTACAAAAGTGGACAGAGTTAGAAAATGTAAGATATTTTTATGATTTTTTTAAAAAGAGAGACAATGAATTTGTAGAATGATTAATAATCACGAAATTTAAAAGAGGTTAATAGAGATCAAAAATTATACCTGCAAAAAGTGGCAATTTTCTTAAGATTATACCTGCAAAAAGTGGTAGTAGTATTAAAAAATAACGAAGTGTATACCAAAAAGGAAGGAAAAAATGAAGAAGCAGTTAATAATATGTTAGAAAAACTAAACGTAGCTAAAGAAAAAATTACAACACTAAACTGCGATGATATATACAAGAATTTTTATAATATTGATATTTCAAAAATAAAAAATTTAAAATTTGAGAATTAATCATATAATTATATGAATCAAAGAATTGAGCAAATGAGGCAAAGCTGAGTGCAAATATGTTGTTAAAATATTAAAATTGTGATAATATATGAGAAAAGAAAAATAGGAGAATTTAAGAATGAAAATAAAATCTTATAATCCTGCTAATAATGCACTACTTGGAGAAATAGAACAAACAGATGTAAATGAAATAAAAAATATTGTTAGCAAAAGCAAAAAAGCATTTGAAACATGGGGATTTTTAACCATTACAGAAAGAATATCATATATAAAAAAACTATATGAAGCATTCAAAAGTAAAAAAAATGAATTTGCTAAATTAATAACTAATGAAATGGGTATGCCAATATCTGAATCATTATTTGGTATTGATAGCGGATTAGAACATATAGAATGGTATATGAATAATGTAGAAAAAATTTTAGGAAATAAAACAACATACGAAGATGATAAAGAAACTGATAAAATTATATTTGAGCCAAAAGGAGTTACTGCAGTTATTATTGCATGGAACTTTCCTTTTGAAAGTTTTGTATTGCAAGCAGTTACAAATCTAATTGTAGGAAATACTGTAATTATAAAGCACTCTGAATTGGTTCCACTATGTAGTCAATTTATTTATAATATTGTAAGTAGTGTGTTACCTGAAAATGTATATAGTGTAGTATATGGTGCAGGTGAAGTTGGAAGAAATTTATTAGAGCAAGATATTGATTTTATTTGTTTTACGGGTAGTACAAAAACAGGGCAAAGCATATATAAATTAGCAGGAGAAAAATTTTTAGAAGCTGTTGTCGAATGTGGTGGCTCAGCACCAGGAATAGTATTTGATGATGCAGATATTGATAATGTTATTGAATCTATGTATATAAATAAGTTTACTAATTCTGGGCAAATATGTGATGGCCAAAAAAGGCTAATCGTTCATAGTAGCAAAATAGATGAAGTTTTAGAAAAATATAAAAAGTTTATTGAAAGTAAGAATATTGGAAATCCTTTAAATGAAGAAACAGAAATAGGTCCATTAGTTTCAAAAGAACAGTTAGAAAAATTAGAAAGTCAGGTATTAGATGCTGTTGAAAAAGGAGCTAAGGTAATTTGTGGAGGAAAAAGATTAGAAAACACAAATGGCAATTATTATTTGCCAACAATTTTAACAAATATTACTAAAGACATGAGAGTATATACCGAAGAAGTTTTTGGACCAGTTATTCCAATAATACCATTTAATACAATTGAAGAGGCTATAATGATTGCTAATGATACGCAATATGGTTTAGGGGGATATGTTTATACAAAAGACAGAAAAAAATTTGATACAATTGTAAAACAATTAAAAACAGGAATGATTGCTTGGAATAATCTATATTATTTAAGACCATGTAATCCATTTGGTGGATATAAAAAATCTGGAATAGGGAGAAATAATAGTGAATTTGGACTTAAAGAATTGTGCAATATTAAAGTTGTAACATATGAGAAATAATTTTTAATATTATATTAAATTATTAGAAGTATGCAGTAAATACTTTAATAAAAAGAGAGGAAAAAGAATATGACTGAATATTTTGATGTTTTAAATAGTAATGGAGAATATACTAATAAAACTGCTAGCAGAGAAGAATGTCATAATAATGGATTATGGCATAAAGCAGTTGTTTTAGTTATATTAAGTGAAGATAATAAGAAAGTATTATTACAGCAAAGAAGTGCTAATAAAAAACTATGGCCAAATTTATGGGATATAACAGCAGGAGGACACGTATTAGCTGGAGAATTTGGCTATCAAGCATGTATTAGAGAAACAAAAGAAGAGCTAAATATTGAAATAGATAAAAATTCAATAGAATTTATTGGTGCAACGACTTCAGAAAATATAAAAGAAGATATAATAAATAGACATTTTAATGAGTATTATATTGCACACAAAAATATTGAATTAAAAGATATAGTTTTACAAAAAGAAGAAGTTCAAGATATTAGATGGTTTGATATAGAAGATTTGAAGATTAGAATAAATAATAATTATGAGGGATTAACAGGGAAATATGGATGTTGGAATTATTTATTAAAATATATTGAAATAAACGGTTGAAAAGTATAAACAAATCCAGTATATAATAAAGCTACTTCAGAAATGGAGTAGTTTTTAATATTGTTTAAAAAGAAAATTTGTGATAAAATATGAAATAATAAATTTTTACAATAATGTAACAATATGCATTAATAACTGATTTTTAAATTTTGTTCAAATTAAATAGGAGTAAGTATGAATAAAAAGAAAACCAATTTTTTAGTAGCTATATTAAATCTAACAGAAATTGTATCCATTTTAGTATTACACTTTGGGACAAATTATCTATTATCAGGGATGATGTCAAGTGAGAATGGTATGACATCAATATATAATAGCTTTATTAGCGAGACACTATTAAACAAGATAGATATGATTTTAATATTAATTCATAGTGTAGTAGGTGTAATAAACATTATATGTGCTATTCAAAATAAAAAAAATAATAAACTATTTTTTTGGCAAATGGTATTTGGAATATATGAGCTTTATACAGCTTTTCTATTGTGTGATTTATCAAAATCTTTATGCAATATATTAGATGACTATGATGCTTTAGAGACTAGTAAAAAAATAATAAGCATTATACCAATAATATTTGTTATTATTAATTTTATTAGAATTAGGAAAAACAAACCAAAAACAATACAAATAATATCTTATATTGGCGTTATAGTACTTGTGGGGTTAGATTTGTTAGGTATATTTGGAGCATTTTGGAATGTAATAGCTGTAATCATGCAATTAATTTATATTCATTTTCAAGACAAAAAAATAGAAGAGACTAAAAAAAGAAAAATAGTAAATATAATACTTTATTATATAATTCAAAGTTTTTTTGTTATAGGGTTCTTTTTTATGATTTTATATTCTTTATTCATAACAAAGGTAAATGAAATAAAATGGGAGAATGGATTAAAAGAAGTATTTAATGGTATTACAAAACTACAAGGAAATACAAATAAAGAGATTTATATACCAGTTGAAAAGGATAATAAATATGGATTTATAACTGAAGATGGAAAAGAAAAAATACCATGCCAATATGATAATGTATCGTTTTTTTATGAAATAGAAATTAATGGAGTTAAGTACTATATATCTCTTGTAAAACTAGACAATATTTTTTATATCATTTCTAAAGATAATGATAGTATAAAAATAGAAGGTAATTTAGATCGTTATTATAAAAAAATTTATACTAGTCATATGGAGCCATTTATGGATAAAGCATTTAAAGATGTAAAAGAATACAAAGTTGGAAATATAACTTCGTTTCAGTTTCTTTTACAAGTATTTACCAGAGGAGAAAAGAGATTTATTCAAAATACACTTGAAAGTAATGATGATCTAGTGACTAAAGTTTCACTAAATGTTGAAAATTCAAAATATACATACACTAGTGATAATTATACCATGATAATTGAACAAATAAAAGAAACAGTTAAAGATGATGTATTAGACAATTATTATGATACAGATTATACATCTTCAGTTGAATCCAAATTTAAAGTAACTATAAGAAAAAACAATGATGATGAAAAAACGGAGATAGTGTATTTACCAGGAATAAATTTAGATGAATTGTGGCTTAAAACATTTACAAATGGATATATAGAGTTTGAAACAGAAGACAAAATTAATTTAGGTTGGTATGACAATAATGGAAATCAAATTATAATTCCTAATAACTACAAGATTATAGATATAAAAGATAATAAAGTTTTTTTAAGAGTTATGGATAATAATGAGGAAGAAAAGAATAGAGAAGATAAAAAATATGAACCTGTTTTTATTATTCTTAATATGGAAGGAAAAATACAATTTAAAACAACTGCTTTAGACATTTATAAAGAAATGTATTTAGTAAAAAAAGACAATAAAAAAATGGTACTAATAGATAGAAATTTAAAAGAAATATCGAATGAATATGATAAAATAATAACAACAATACAAGTTGATGCAACAGATAGTTATTGTTCTTATTATTAAATGAAAAAATGACACGTACTAAAAACATAAACTAAAATGTATTTGGAAGGTGTCCCCAAAATGTTCCAAAAATGTTGAAAAGGAGAAATTTTGATGAAAGAAATAGATTTAGGAAAAGGTAATATAAATAAATTATTACTATCATTTTCCATACCATGTGTAGTAAGTATGTTAATTAATTCAATATATAATATTGTTGACCAAATATTTATTGGCCAAGGGGTAGGAACTTTAGGAAATGCAGCAACTAATGTTATATTTCCATTAGTAATAGTATTTAATGCAGTAGCAAGTTTAATAGGTAATGGTGCAGCTGCAAACTTATCACTAAAATTAGGAGAAAAGAATGAAAAAGAAGCGGCTAAAGGAGTAGGACAAGCATTAATGTTAACCACAATTCTATCTGTCTTGCTTGGAGTATTTTCTTATATTGTAATGCCTAAATTAGTTATGCTATTTGGATGTACAGAAAATGTATATAAATACGCTGTTGAATATGGAAGAATCATTTGTATAGGTGCACCTTTTATGATTATATATTCATCATTATCAAATATCATTAGAGCTGATGGTTCTCCAAAATATTCAATGATATTATTAGTAATTGGTGCAATAATTAATATTATTTTAGATCCAATTTTCATCTTTGTATTTAATAAAGGTGTAGCAGGTGGAGCTATAGCAACAGTTATTGGACAATTTGTATCATTTTTATTAGCCATTTTCTATATGAAAAAATTCAAATCAGTTAAATTAAATAAACAAAGCTTGAAAATAGATAAAGATATTTTTAGAGTATTAGGTTTAGGATTATCATCATTTATTACTCAATGTACAGTACTAGTTTTGTTTGTATTTATGAATAATATGATGACAAAATTAGGAGCACAATCAAAATTTGGTGCAGATATTCCATTATCAGTATATGGAGTAATATCAAAAATAAATAGTATTTACATATCAATAGTACTTGGAGTTTCTATTGGAGCTCAACCAATTATTGGATTTAATTATGGTGCAGGAAACAAAGAAAGAGTAAAAGAAACTATTAAAAGAGTATTAATTATTAATCTTATAATAGGAATAATATTTAATGTTATATTTTTCTTTTTCCCAAAACAATTAGCAGGAATATTTATAAAGTCTGGTGATCCAAGTTATGAATTATTTATTGAGTTTGCAGTATTAATGTGTCATTCATTCTATATGGTTATGGGATTAAATGCTTTTGAAATGACAGGAAGCATAACAATACAAGCACTTGGAAAAGTAAAAAAAGCAACAGCATTTTCATTTATAAGACAAATCATATTATTAATACCTATTTCTTTACTATTATCACTTGTGTTTAATAAAGGAATTTATGGTATAGCTTATGCAGGATGTATTTCAGATGCATTATGTTTTATTATTGCAATATTTATTGTAAGATCTGAATTTGTAAGCTTAAGTAAAAAAGATTATTCTGCTGAAAATAATGTAGAAATTAAATCTGTAGATTATACAGGAAAACATATAGTTGTTACAATATCAAGAGAATATGCATCTGGTGGAAGATATGTTGGTAAATTATTAGCAGAAAAATTAGGAATAAATTTTTATGATAAAGAATTAATAGAATTGGCTGCAAAAGAATCAGGATTATCTAATAAATATATTGAAGAAACAGATGAACAATCTAGAAAAACTGAAAATGATGATAGAATATTTATAGCAGAAACAAAAGTTATAAAAGATTTAGCTGAAAAAGAATCATGTGTAATTGTTGGAAGATGTGCAGATTATATTTTAAGAGATAGTGAAAATGTTCTAAAAGTATTCTTGTATTCAGATGAAAAAAATAAATTTGAAAGAGGAACAAAATATTATGGATTAAATCCAAAAACAGCCTCTAAAGAAATCGAGAAAATCAACAAAGATAGAGAAAAACATTATAAATTCTATACAAATAGAGATTGGAAAGACTTTAGCAATTACGACATAATTATGAATGTAGATTTGCTTGGAGTTGAAAAAACAGCAGAATATATTAAGTCAGTTGTCAATGGGGACGGACCTTTTTGACAACTAACTTAGCAAATGGGACAGTCCCCAATGAAAAATAGGAGAAAGTTATGGAAAAAATAAAAAAGCTTTTTGGCAATATAGATTTAACTTGGAAAGAAATAATAATATTTGCAATAATAGCAGGTGTTTATACTGCAATAATGGCAATAATACCAATTGCAAAAGATACTTCATTCTCAGATTTAGTTGCAACTTTTGAAGTTTGGATTTTATTTGGAATTTTTATTATTATGAATAGTAAATCTCCAAAAGAATCTGCTTTAAAATGTTTTGTGTTTTTTTTAATAAGTCAGCCATTAATATATTTAATTCAAGTTCCATTTAGTCAACTTGGGTGGCAATTATTTAAATATTATCCTTATTGGTTTGCGTTGACAGTTGCAACATTACCTATGGGATTTATAGGATGGTATATGAAAAAAGACAAATGGTGGGGATTATTAATATTAACACCAATATTGATTTTATTAGGAGTGCATTTTGGACAATATTTAAATATTACAATGTTTTCATTTCCAAAACATATTTTAACAACATTATTTTGTGCTATGACAAGCTTCCTTTATCCAATCATAATATTTAATAATAAAAAAATAAAAATAGCAGGTGTTTCAATAGCAATAATAATACTAATAATTTTTGGATTTTTAACATTAAATAAACCACAAACATATGAAACTGAAATATTAACTAATGGAGGATCTCAGGAAGTATATTTTGATGATTCTTATAAAGTTTATCTAATAGATGAAAGTATTGGAACAGTTGATATTAGGTTTGTTGAACAAGGATTAAATGATTGGGTTGTTCATGCAAACTTTAAAAAAGAAGGAAATACAGAAATTATATTAGAAGCTCCAAATGGTGAAAAAACAGTATTAGACATTGAAGTAAAAAGAAGAACATATACAATAAAAAAACAAGTAATCGAAAAAAAACAAGAGGAAAATATAGATATGATAATGTTAAAAGTTAATAATAGAGAGCTAGAAGTTAAATTAGAAGACAACGAAACTACAAAAGAACTAGTAGAAAAACTAAAAAATGGAGATATAAAAGTCAATGCAAATGAATATGGTGGATTTGAAAAAGTAGGAAATTTAGGCTTTAATTTGCCAAAAAATGATACACATATTACTACATCAGCAGGAGATATAGTTTTATATCAAGGAAATCAAATATCATTATTCTATAATTCTAATTCATGGAATTATACCAGAATTGGAAAAATACAAAACATTAGTGAAAGTGAACTAAAGAAAATACTGGGAACAGAGAATGTTGATATGATATTTAGTTTAAAAAAATGAAAATTTTAAAAGGAGTAGGATAAAAATGATTATAGGATTAGATTTAGATGATGTAGTATTTGCAACTAGCGAAGCGTTAAAATGTGTATTAGATGAATGTAAAGATAAAGAAATATTGAGATACAAAGAAGAGATTATGATGGGAAAACCAACAACTGAAAAAATAGCTAAATTTTTACGAGATAATGGAGTTCCTACAATTAAAAAAGCAAAGCCAATAAAAGGAGCTGTTGAAACAATAAGAAAATTAAAGGAAAAAGGTCATAAAATCATATTTATTACTGCAAGAGGTAACGATATATTTCCTCCAAATGCACAAGAAGTAACTATAGAAAAATTAAAAGAATATGAAATAGAATATGATGATATTGTATTTAGTAGTACAAACAAGGCCAAAGATTGTAAAAAAATGGGAATTGAGTTATTTGTAGATGATTCACCAAAGCATTGTGTAGCAATTAAAGAAAAGTTAGGAATACATGTAATAGGATTTGAGTCAGATATTACTAAAAAATCTATGAAAAAAGAAAACATTAAAAGTGTTAAAACATGGACAGAGCTATTAGAAACTATAAATCAAATAGCTATTAAGAATGAAAATCGGCGAGGAGATTAAAATTGAAATTTGAATATAAAAGAGAAATAAACTATTATGAAACAGATAAAATGGGTGTAGTACATCATTCGAATTATATAAGATTTTTAGAAGAAGCAAGATGCAAGTGGTTAAAAGAGTTAGGAATTCCAATGGAATACCTGGAAGAAAATGGATACACTATACCTACATTAGAAGTTAATTGTAAATATCTAAATCATGTTACGAGTGGAGATATAATAATAATTAGACCAATAGTAACAGAATATAATGGCGTAAGAATGACAGTAACGTATGAGGTAATTGAAAATAATACAGGGAAAGAAGTCATTAAAGCCTGGACAAAGCATTGTTTTACAAATAATGAATTAAGACCAGTTAATATGAAAAAGAATAATATAGAAATACATAAGATTTTTGAGGGATTAATGGACAATTAGAATTGAAAAAAATGTAAAAATATGCTATAATATTAGTATAAATGTAAAAGGCACAATAAACGAAAGTTTATGTCGCAAAGCCAATGGTCTAAAGGTTATAAAATAACCTATGATAGCAGGTTGCACAAAGGAAAAAGGAGTGATTAATATGAGTAAGAAAAAAATAATAATCATTATTTTGATTGCATTTTTAATAGTAGCTTGTATATTCTTAATTAATTTAGGAAGAAAGGTAATTATTCTATCAAAATATGCAGACAAGTGTGATGAGTATTCAAAAATTACAAATTTTTATAAAAAGACAAATCCAGAGCAAGATGTTATAACAGAATTTTGGAGAAAAGAAAACTTGGGATTTTTAAAAAGAACATCAAAAGATGATATTAAAATGATATATTATGGAGAAGATTATAATTGGATTATTGTTGATGACAAAAATGGAAAGACAGCAGTTAAAATGCTTAAAGAGGGGGCAGGGATAGAAGCCCAAACACTTTCTACAGGAACACTTTATATTGATAATCTATGGGACAAAATAAAATTGGCATTTATGTCAAAAATAACAACAGAGAAAGTAAATGATATTGAATGCTATAAAATTTGTATTAATGATGAATGGCAATTGCTTATAAATAAACAAAATTTATTACTTATGAGAGAGATAAATGGATCAACAGATACAGGAATAATAGAATATAAAATGAATGAAGTAAGAGATGAAGATGTATTAATGCCAAATTTAGCAGGATATACTATAAATGATACAACACAACAATAAATGTGCAAATTGTGCAAATTGGGACCGGGTATTTTTTTACCATGTTAAAAAAATACCCGGTCCCAATTTGCCAAGAACATGTTTTTATGATAATATGATAAATGAGGTGAGTCAATGAATAATGAGTTATATGATATGATTTTTAAAAGAAAGTCTTTTCATTTATTTAGAAATATTGGCAAAGAGCATATTACCAATGATGAACTAAAAAACATAGAAGAATATTTTTCTAAACTAAAGCCGTTGGTAGATGATATTAAAGTAAAGATAAAAATTGTAAAAGAAGGTGCTACATGTAGAAGAGGGCAAGAATACTGTATTTTATTTTACTCAGAGAAGAAAGAAAATTATCTTCAAAATATAGGTTATTTAGGAGAGCAATTAGATTTATACTTAGTATCAAAAAATATTGGAACATTATGGTTTGGAATTGGTAAAGTAGATGAAAAGCAATATGATGGACTTGATTATGTAATTATGATAGCAATAGCTAAAGTTGATTCTGCAGAAAAGTTCAGAAAAGATATGTATAAGAGCAAACGAAAAGAATTACAAGAAATCTGGAATGGAGAGAATTATTTAAACATAGCAAATATTGTTCGTTTTGCCCCAAGTGCATGTAATACTCAACCATGGATAGTAGAGTCATCAGAAAAGGAATTGAAAGTTTATAGATATAGAAAACAAGGCAAAAGAGGAATAATGCCTAAAGATAAAGTTATTTACTATAATCAAATTGATATTGGAATATTCCTATGTTTTCTTGAGTTGTGTTTAAAAAAGAATAATATAGATTATAATAGAAATTTATATATTGAAGAGAATCATGAAGAAGAGAAAAATTTGACAGCAACATATGAAATTATTTAATACATAATAATTGTAAAGTAGATAGTATATTTGAAAATGGCTATTTTATAATAATTTAATATTGTGAATAAGAAATATAAAAAAATAGTAATTGGAAAGGGCGAATCATATGCCAAACATAAAATGGATAGGTTTTATAAATAAAAATGAAATTGAAAAATATCAAAAAGGAGAGTTAGATAGTAATGCCATAAAAATGAAAATGCCTGAAACAATGAATAAAATGATGGTAAAAGCTTTTCCATTTGTAATACCAGCACTTATTATAATGTTTTTAGCGATGTATTTAAAAGGACATATTAATAATCAAATTGTAGTATATAAACCATACATGTTTATAGGTCTAATAATAGGATTTTTTTTGTCGATAATACATGAATTATTGCATGCTATTGTTTATCCTAAAGGTGTTAATACATACATAGGAATAGCCAAACCTGTGACTTTTGTTGCATTAGCATCATATCCTTTAAATAAAGAAAGATTTATTGTAATGTGTTTATTACCATATATATTAGGAATTGTTCCATTAATACTCTTTTTGTTTTCTCCTGCTAATTATCTTGCATTAAATAGTATTATTTATGGTATTGCTTTTGTTGGAATGGTGAGTCCATACCCAGATGCTTATAATGTTTATCAGGTTATAAGACAAGTACCTAAGGGAAAGAAAGTTCAATTTTATGGTGATGACACTTATTATATTTAAATGGAGAGAAATAATATGAGAAAAAAAGTATTAAAAGGTGGAATAATTGTTATAGTTGTGTTAGCTGTAATAGCTATAATTGCATTAGGAATAAATTTATTTGTAAGATTATCAACTAAAAAACAAATTATTAAAGAAGACCAATACTCAAATTTATCAGATGTAGATTGTATAATCATTTTAGGAGCAGGGATATGGGGAGATAAGCCAAGTCCTATGCTAGAAGATAGATTGCAAGAAGGTATAAAACTATATCAAAATAATGTGTCTGATAAAATCATAATGAGTGGAGATCATGGAAAAAAAGAATATGATGAAGTAAATATAATGAAAAATTATGTAGTAGAAAGGGGAATCCCTTCTGAAAATATCTTTATGGATCATGCAGGATTTTCTACTTATGAGAGTATATATAGAGCAAAAGAAATTTTTCAAGCTAAAAAAATAGTAATAGTAACACAAAAATATCATTTATATAGAGCTTTATATATAGCAAATCGATTAGGAATAGAAGCATATGGAGTAGGTAGTGATCCAAGGCAATATGTTGGAGCAACTAATAGAGAAATAAGAGAAATATTAGCAAGAAATAAGGATTTTATCAAATGTATATTTAAGCCAAAGCCCACCTATTTAGGAGATACAATTCCTGTAAGTGGAAATGGTGATGTTACAAATGATGGAAAATAAGATATATAGAAAGGAATGATTAGTTAGAGGAAAATGGAATATCTCAAAAGTGATAGGAGAATTTAAGTATGAATAAATATATGAAATTTGCAAAAGAATTATCAGATGAAAATTTAAAGACTAATGCAGGAGGACCATTTGGTGCTTGTATAGTTAAAGATGGAAAAATTTTAGGTAAAGGATCTAATAATGTTTTAAGTAATAATGACCCTACTGCACATGCAGAAATAATAGCAATTAGAGAAGCTTGTCAAAATTTAAATTCATATGATTTAAGTGGATGTGAACTATATTCTACATGTTATCCATGCCCAATGTGCTTATCTGCAACTATTTGGGCAAATATTAAAAAGGTTTATTATGGAAATACAAAAGAAGATGCAGCAAAAATTGGATTTAGAGATGATATGATTTATGACTTTATAAAGAATTCATCAAATGATAGTAATTTATTAGATTTAGAACGTATAGACAAAGAAGAAACAATAAAAACATTTAATGAGTTTGATGAAAAAAATGATAAGATAATATATTAAATGAAATAGATGAATGCCATAATTATTGGCTTCATAATTTATCAAGGAACTTTAAGTTCCTTGTTTTTTGTAATTTAAAAAAGTGTTACTTTTTTATTTTTTTATCCAATATATAAGTGTAAGATATCTGAAATAAAAAGGAGTTTAGATCTAAATTGAAAGATAGCAAAACAATTAAAGAATATATAAAAAATAATGAACTAGATTTAGAAATAATAATAAATGAATATTCAGCTTATATTGGAACGATTATAGATAACATGACAAAACTTATTTTAACTAATGAAGATAAAGAAGAAATATGTTCAGATGTATTTTTCATATTATGGAAAAATACAAAAAAACTTGATATTAATAAAAAACTAAGTTCCTATATAGCAGGTTTTACAAGAAATGTAGTAAAAGACTATTTAAAAAAGAAGAAAGATATTTATGATATTTCTGATTATGAAAATGTTTTATATAGTGAAAATAAAATAGAACTTCTAGATGATAATATAGAAGAAATTAAGAGAATTGAAAACAAATTAAATTCTATGAAAGAAATTGATAAAAAAGTATTTATTGACTTTTATTATGCTTCTAAATCAATCAAAGATATAGCTAAAGAAAATAAAATATCGGAATTCAGTGTAAAACAAAGACTATATAGAATAAGAAAAAAGATTAAAAGGTAATGTAGTTTTAAAAACAAAACAATATGTGCCTTGTAAGAGAAGCGGGAAAGGAATGAATTTTTTATGAATACTGAAAAAATTTATGAAAAAGTAAAAATGAAAATAGCTATATCAAATGAAAAAGAGGAGGATATAGTTATGAATAAAAGGAAAATTAGTATCGGAAAAAGTATAGGAATTGCTGCATGTATTGCGTTATCTACAACAGGAGTTGTTTTTGCAACAAATATGATAATTAATAAATTTGGCGCAAATATTAGTGATGGAATAGCAACTGCTATACAATATGAGTATTATGAAGATGTAAATACAAGATGTATAGAAGCAAATGGAATAACTGCAAATATAGAATCATTTTTGTTAGATGCACATAACTTTGATATAAGTATAAATTTAAAATTTGATTCAAATTATGATTTAAGTAAAATGTTGGCTAATGAAAGTAAAATCGATGTTATGGATTTAAAAGTAATGAATGAAAAAAATGAAAAAGTTTTTGCAACTCACGAACTTGAAGTTGAAGAAAGGACCTCATTATATAAAAACGAACAAGAAGCAAGAGAAAATTATGATAGCTATGAAGGTGCATATGGAGGCACTATAGAAAAGTTAAGCGAAAATGAAATAAAATATTATTTAACTGCAACTGGAAATCCTAAAAACTTTCCATCTTCAAAGAAATTATTTGTTACATTTAGTAAGATTAGACAAAGATGCTGGGAAGATGACGAACCAAAAGATATTATATACAATGGCGAATGGAGCTTCGAAATTGATGTACCATCAAAAATGGCAAAGGCAGATTTAATTGAGTATAAAATGACATCAATAAGTGATAACAGTTATAAATTTGAAAGTGCTGTATTGTCAAATACTGCATTTAAGATAAAACTAAATAATTGTAGCGGAATATCTTACAATGAAAATGAATGTGTAGAAACTTCAGATGGAACAAAATATTATCCTTCACATAGATCTGATGGAGATGGAGAAATAAGTGTTAATGAAAATGGAGAAGTGAGATATTATAATACTTTTAATTTAACAAGTTTTAATGCTACTGATAATTTGAAAGTTCATCTTTTTAAAACAAATGGGGAAGAAGTGATAGTTGAATTAGAAAAAGCAAAATAAGAGTGTTTATAGAAAAAGCAGGAGAGGTCCTGCTTTTTTGAAAACATTATATATAAAAGTGTATGAAAAATAAATGTTATGTGATATAATTGCAAATATAGATTTTATACTTATTGGAACGATTGAAAGGTTAGGGAATAATAATGATTGATTTACAAAGAGTAAAAAAGTCTTTTAAGGAATTTATAAATAATTATAATTATCAAGATCCGGGATTTAACTTAAAAGTGGTTCATACCATGCATGTTGTAGAAAACGCAAAAAGTATAGCTGAACATATGCAACTATCAGATGAAGATATTGCTCTTGCACAACTTATTGCTTATTTACATGATATTGGTAGATTTGAAGAATTAAAAACAATAAAAGGGTTTGATAGTGTAAGAAATGATCATGCATTATATGCGTCGAAGATTTTATTTGATGATAATCTTATTCGAAATTTTATTTTAGATGATTTATACGATAATATTATAAAGAAAGCTATTGAAAACCATAATAAATTAAACATAGAATCAGGATTAAATGAAAAAGAACTACTTCATGCAAAAATAATAAGGGATGCGGATAAACTAGATATTTTTAGAGTAAAAATAGATGAAAGCATCGAAGAACTATTTTTAGGCAAATTTTCTAAAATTGAGGAATTTAATGATTCTTTAATATCTGATAATGTATATAACAGTGTTTTAAAAAGAAAATGCGTTGATATTCATGATAGAGTTTACCCTCTAGATTATTGGATATGTATTTTAGCATTTGTATTTGATTTAAATTTCAAAGAAACTTTTGATGTTATAAAAGATAATAATTATGTAGGTATTTTAATTGATAAATTTAAATATACAAATAAAGTAACAAGTGAGAGAATGGAAAACATACGAAGTATCATAAATGAATATGTCAGAGAAAAGACTAACTAAAAAGTTCGCAATATTTTGATGTTTTAAAAATTCACAAGAAATTCACAAAAAAATTAGCACTCTATACTTGACATTGCTAAAAATAGTGATATAATATAAGTGTAATGAAAATTACATATATGTGCATACCCTTGAAACAGAGTATCAACACATAAAAAATTATTTTGTAAAAGGAGTGGTTTTTATGATGATGATACCAAGAAAAAGG
>CADAHH010000017.1 GCA_902787685.1 uncultured Eubacteriales bacterium
TTAAAAACCACTTAATATTTCTTTATCTTAATAACTAAATTCCACACCTTATATTACTGTCATTTTTTATATTTGATAGAATTACCTTCGGGTTATGAGAAGTTACTGTAATTTAGTGGATTTAAGGGTTTTAGCTGATTTATCAATGAAAATTGGGAAAGATTATTTCGAACATTTGTGTCTTTTAAAGTCACTTTGTGAGAATTTCTTCATCAAGATTTCCCCAATGAATTTTACATAGCTTTTTAGGGGTTAGTTTTTGAAATAAAAACAACCAAAATTTATACAAGGAGGCTTATTATGATTAATATAACTTATCACAAAGAAGGAGATTATTTGATTCCTGATTTAGCAATTGAAAGTCAAGAAAAGGTTGTTTTAGGCAAATATGGTAGAGCTAGATTACAATATATTAAAGAGAATAAACGAGGCTTATATACTGAATTGATGATGAATGGAGCTTTATCTAGTTACCTAAAAGGCATTGATGAAAGATGTAATCACATAGTAAATATAACAGTCAGAGAAATGGCTAAAGAAAACAATGTTAATGAAGAACTAAAAAGAACAGATCAACTAAAATGGGTTGGACTAATGAACAACTTTAAAAACTCTGCTGAAGAAATTGTTTTTAATGAAATTATATATGTGTAGGAGGAATTAGATATTATGAATTTTAGAGAAGTAAATGAAGACGATATATTAAAAGAATGGTTAGAATTTAGAGAGGAAACTGCTTTTTGTGAGATGTCCCCTCAAGATAAAAAATACTGCATCTGTTTTGAAGAAATTGCAGAGAAAATACTTAAAAATGTACCTAATAACAATAAGAAGTATGTTCAAAAGCAACTAGACCAGCTTGATAAGAATTTCATGGATTACTTGTATTACTGGAATGAGAAATATTATAGAAATGGCTTTGTAGATGGTTCTCAGTTAGTTATGGGATGTTTTGAGGAATAAACTAAAAAATACCAGAAGAATTGGATTTCTTCTGGTATTTTAATTATACATATACGAAAGATTGAGGAGCAGATTTTATTCCATAACTTGATAGCTCCTTTGGATCATTGTATTTCTTAATATTTGTCAATTTATATGCAATTGCCTTACTCCTATCTTTAAAATATTTTTGATAAAATTTTAAGTCAATTCCTGAATACTTTTTAGTCTCTTCCCATATATTATCTGGAGAATCTTCCAATATTTTTTCAACCTTTGCTTCTCCTACAACTTTCATTATAGGATATGTTGAATAAATAATTATTTTATCAATATCTTGCTTACATCTAATTTTTCTATATTCATACTTTTTACTACCATTAAAAATATTTTCCACATGCTCTGGATTTATCGAAATCAACATATTACACATAGTGCTTATACCTCTCTTTCCAATTCTTTAATTTTATTTTTCCAATATAAATTATCTAGCTTTTTATCTTTAGCAACTCTAATAAAATTTCTTAAACATTCATTCTTCATAATATATTCTGCTATATCTCCTGAAACCTTATATTTATTTGGACTTTCTTTAGCTACTAAATCATAAAAAATATCTTTTTTCTTATCTTTTAAATTAAATACTTTTATTAGTTTATCTAATTTATCTTTAGAAGGAAATCTGTTACCTTTTTCAATATCAGATAAATAAGCAGATGAAATTCCAATTTCATTTCCCAGCTCTTTCAAAGTCTTTTCCCCTCTATATTCTTTTACTAGTTCTCCAAATTTCTTGCTCATTTTCTCTCCTTTTATTAACAAATATGCTTATAAGCATATTTGTTAATATTATATGTCAAAAATACTTGTTTGTAAATACTTATATGAAAAAAAGATGCACTTTTTTAGTGCATCTTTTAGCATATTTCAAACATGTTTTGTGTTTGACTTTCTTCTATTATTTTCTCTAAATCTTCTTTTTCTATACTTATCGGTCCCTGAATGTATCCTTTGACTATTCCATTATTATATAAATAATCATATGTAATTGGATTTTTAAATGTTATATAGTGTTTAAACATTATCACTAAACTATCTAAATCGGTTACCAATTTTAACTCTTCTTCATCATAAGCTGTTCTTTTTCTTACTATATTAAATATTTCTTCTTGAGATTCAAATTCATTCCATGTAGTTTCCACAATTCCTAGTGTCGTTATAGCCTTTTTATTATGTGAAGCATAAAATAGGACAATATCTCCAGGTTTTATATTCTTCCTTTTTGCATTTGAAATAAATGCCTTTTTTATTGCATTAGCTGATGTGTTTTTACCTTGTGTATCATCAATACTTATTTGATATGATCCTTCTGCATCTTCAAATAATAATTTATGATATTTAGGAATTACTGGAAAAATAAAAATTCCTTGATCTTTTATCTGTACATATGGATATTGACTTTTATCTTTTATGTTTTTAACATATATGGCTTCTCTTTCTATTGTATCATCACTTTTTGTTGTATTTTTATGTGTAAATAGTTTAAAACCATATTGTTTTAATAAATATATTAACGATTCTTGTTTTTCAAAAGTAGTTACATATATTTCATCAACATTTTTTTGAATTGCCTCGTTTACCATTATTTTTATAAAGCATTCTCCTATTTTCTTTCCTGTATCAGACACTTTAAAAGTAGATACTTTTATTCTCTTTGCAGGACTAAATGGTTTTTCGAAAGTAGAATAATCCTCATTTTCATCTTCTTCTTTTAGCATTAAAAATGATGTAACTTTATTATCTTTTGTCATTGTAACATATGCCATTTCTTCATTTCTCTGCTTTTTAATAAACCAGTTATCAAATCCTTTATAATCAAATCTTAATGTCGTAAAGAAATCATCATTTAAATCCATATTATATAAATATTCTTTTTTTATAAATACAGGTGTTTCAATAATAACTTTTTCTTCTTGCTTAAATTTATTTATTGCATCATCTATTGATAACACTCTATCATTTAACTTTAATATTTCTGCTTTTTTTAATAATTCTTTATCATTTGTAATAAAATAGCTTACACAATTTCTAATAACTGCATATAGCATTTCGTTATCTATTAAATCATTTTTATTTTTAAATCCCACTTGTTTATTAAAATCTTCTGTTGCTCTTGGTGGATTGTCTATTATTTTATATACTCCTAATTTTGAAATAAATATATCTTTTTTATTCTGATCTTTTATTTTTCCAGCTTCTACTATTGTATTTGGATGTATTGCAATTATATATTTATCAGAGTCATATAATATTTTAGTCAGCTTTGAAATCTTCTCATCTAATATATGATCATCTAAAAGATATATCATCATATTTGTATCTAGTAATATTTTTTCTTTCATTCTTACTCCTTTCTAATTTTTATTTGTATTCCTACAACTCCATATTTTTCTTCTTGTTCCTTTGTATAAAATTTATATAAATCATTTAAAAATTTCTCTTTTGATTCACTTTTGTCGGAATATTCACTAATATCAAAACTTTCTATTAATTCCTTAAAATTTCTTTTTATTATTATATTTACTATTTGAGTTGATACTTCATCTTTCAGTTCAGGTTCTTTTTGAAATACAATTTCATCTCCTATTTTTATGTTTTTTCTTTTTTCATCATTCAATCTAATTTCTATTCTCTTGGTTCCATTTTTCATATATTCAAAATATTTTGGATTTAATTTCATTATATATCTCATATTAAAAGTCTCCTTATTTTATTTTAATATATTAAAGCTAAAAAATTTGTCGATGTTTGTAAATTATTATCAAAAAAGCAAAATTGTTCTGTAATTTCTTACTTCAAAATTTTGCTTTTCTTTAGTTTTTATATTTATAACGATTCATAAAAATCTTTAATATACTTTGAAATCAATACTCTTCTTTTCTTTAAGAAATTTTCATAATTTTTATAATCATAATTTAATACTTCCCTTGGTATACAATTTTCTTCAAGATTTTTATAAAACTCTTTTTCAGATTTTACATATCCCTTTGTATTATTAGATGTGCTATTTCTTAATACATAATTAAAATATTCTTTTGGTGAATCATCACTTATATCAATATTTACATTGGTATCTATATATGCATAATTACAGACTTGATTAATTTTTTCTTTAACAGTTATCCCATTATGAGAAAGATGCTCTTTAGGGAAAATATGATGCACATCTCCCTTTATTTTTATAATTGAATCCACTGTTATCGTTGAAGAAAATAATGAATTAGCTTGTTCTTTTATCTGAGCTGCTAAATATACCAAATATGCAGAAGTTAATGATGAGCTTGATTCCAGTGAGTGAATTAATATTGTGTTCCAATATTCATTATTTAATTGTGTACTTTCTAATTCTCTAAAATATTCAACAAAACCTCTTTCATTAACACGTCTTACATCTTGATCTAACATAGACTCGCTTGAAGATGAATATCTTCCTGTAAGTAGTGACATTATATACCACTTTTGAATATAACTACATATTTCAATTTTATCAATTAAATTATTATTTCTTATATTTAAATACATAACATATGCACTATTTAATGATGACTGTGAATTAATTAATTTATAATATTTGAAACCTGTTCCTTCAATAAATAAATTAAACTGTTTAAAATTATGTTCATTAACACATGCAAATAATCCTTTTTTTAATTTTTCAAATGTGGCTTTTGCTATACTCTCATCATTTGATTTTGCATTGAAATCTCTTCCATCTAATAAATCTGATAATTTCTTTAATATTCCTTCATTAAACATCGTTGCATAACTAACTCTAAGAATATCATTATATGTTGGAATATAAATATTACTTTCATATTTTTCTACCCATTTAATTGCTTCATAATATTCTGTATTAAAAAAATCAGGATCTTTTAGTTTTATTTCTTTTATATATTTATTATCATGCATTCCTTTACAAAAATAATCAATAGTTTTCCATAGATAATAACCATCATATTTTTCATCTGATGATAATTTAGCCATTATATAATCTTCCTGTCCTAATCTTGTTCCTTTACTATTCATCAAATTAAAAATATTTGTAGCTTCTGAAATAGATAATTTGGGACTTAAATTTACAACTCCAATTTCTCTATCTGCTATTTTCTTTACTTTATCAATCTTTTCGAGTAATTCATCGTCAGTCATATCAGGATTTTCAGTAACAAACTTTTGTACAAATTTCAAAGTTTCACTATAACTATTATTATTAAAAAATATTGATATATTACTTATCCATTTAGAACTTTTATCGTGTATCGGTTTATATGTTTCAAATTTTTCAGTAAAAGGATTATATGCTACTTGAAAGTTTCTTTCGTTATATTCAGATGTTACTACAGCTTGTCCGAGTAAAGCTGCTCTAAGTGCAGTAATTCTTTGTTGACCATCTATAATTATTTTCTTTCCAATTGATGTAGATCCATCCTTAAGTTTTATACTTTCGTTTGACCATACAACAATGAATCCTGTTGGTAAACCATTATATAAAGATTCAATCAATTCCGTAATTTGTTTTGGTTTCCATACAAAAGGTCTCTGTAATTCAGGAATAGCTATCTGTCCACTTTCAATATATCCTAATATATTCTTTATATTATCCCTTTCAATTCCATACTTTTCAAAATTCATTTTTAATCTCCTTTCGCTATTATACTACTCCCATAAATTCTTCATCTAGTATTTTCTTTCGTGTATTCCAATCTGGCATAAAAATTGTTACAAAATTGTAGAAACTTTTACTATGATTTGGATATTTAAAGTGCGATAACTCATGTAATACAACATACTCAATACAACAAATTGGAGTTTTAATTAAATTCAAATTAAAAATCACTTTGTTATTACTTGGCAAACAACTTCCCCATCTACTTTTCATCTGTCTTATTTCTATTTTTGGAACTTTAATGTTGTATTTTTTTAGTTCTGTTTGATATTTCTTAACTAATTCAGTTAAGATCCCAATAGCATATTCTTTTAGCCACTTATAATATATTTTTTCAATATATCTTTTATTTTCAATATATCTTTTTTTTATATGAATTTCGAAATATCTACCCTTAATTAAAATATCGTTTTTTATATCAGGTATTATTTTCATTTTATATTGTTTTCCTAACAAATAAACCGTTTCACCATTTTCAAAAGTAATATTTTCCTTCTCTTCAGTAAATGAATCATAATAATTTTGTTGTTTCTTTATCCATTCTGCTTTCTTTTTTATGAATTCTTTTGCTATTTCAATTTCCATTTTCATTGGTATTGACATAGTTACTTTTTTATCTAAATTAACTTTTAAATTAATATTTTTGACATTTTTTCTTTGTACAAAAAATACTATTTTTTCTCCATTGATATTAACAGATTCTTTTTCCATAACTACATCCTTTCTGGTTTTAGTATTTAATTAAAGCAATTCCTATTATTTCTTCTATTATCAAGTCAATTTCATTAAATGAAATATTTATATTTTTCCTTGCTTTATATGTATAAATTGTATCTTCTATAAATTGTGCTAGTTCATTATGAATATCTTTATTATTATGCCAATCAACTTTTACTTTACTTTCGATTTCTTTTTGAATTACTAATGTAATATCTCCTAACTCTTCAATATTTGCCTTTTCATTCATTTTCGGAACTAATTTGTCATATATTACACCATAGAAAGCTCTAGAATTTTCTGTTGTAATATTTGAAGGATAATCAATACCTGAATTGCCATTTACAAAATCATCTCTAATATTTTGCATTTTTTCCAAATATTCGCTATCTGAAATTCTTCTATTTCTGTATTCTTCAATTGTTTCTTCAATTCTTTGAGAGAACTTTTTAAAATAAGCTGGATCACTTTTCGCTTTTTGACTTATTGTTCTTGTAATTCTTGTCCTAATTGTATCTGCTTTTCCTCTTTTTGATTCAATTTTCTCAAGTTCTTTTTCAAAATTTTCTGAATCTGTAATATCTACAGGTTCTGTTATTCTCATCATTTCTTTAGCTACAACATAATTATCAAGAAGTTTTTGCATTTTTGCTTCATATTCCTTATGATCAATTGTTTCTGAATATCTTAATTTTACGGTAGCTCTTAATTTTTGATAAAAGGCTAATGCTTTTCTTAATTCTATTATCTTTTCTCTTCCTATTTTGTAATATGCTGTATCACTAGATAAAATAATTGTTAAAATACTTCCATATTTGCATAATACATCATAAAAATATTTTCTTTTTTCTTCATCTTCAAGTAGTTGCTCATATTCTTCTAAATCACTTTTATTCTTTATATCACTGAAAATATCTTTTAGTTTTTCATATAATTCAAATAATTTATCTATTTCAGTATCAATATAATATACAGTATTATTAATATCACTTTCTTCAAATTCCTCTAATCCAGCTTCTTGATACATTGTAAGGGCTTTATCTAATTCACCTAATAATCCTCTATAATCTACTATATATCCATAATCTTTTCCATCACAAAGTCTATTAACTCTAGCTATAGCCTGTAATAAATTATGTTCTTTTATTTGTTTATCTAAGTATAATGTGGATGCTCTTGGTGCATCAAATCCTGTTAAAAGCTTATCAACTACTATTAAAATATCTATATCACCATTAATAAATTTAGATTTAATTATTTCTTCATATTCTTCTTCATTTTTGTAATTAGCAAGTGCATTGATGTAAAACTTTTTAACTATATCATTTGTATCTTCTTCAAAATCATCTTCTCCCTCTCTCATATCAGGAGCAGAAATTACAACTGCAACTTCTAATTCTGGAAATTCACTTCTGAAAATATTATAGTATTTAACAGCTTCTACTTTTTTATTGCATGCAAGCATTGCATTAAATCCTGTTCCTTTTAAAGTTTCATTATAATTACTTGCAATATCCCATGCTATTAATTCTAATCTTTGCTCAGATGAAGCAACTTTTTCAAATCTACTCCATTTTTGCATTACTTCGTCTTTAGCTTCTTGTTTTAGATTTTTGGTTAGCATCTCTAATCTCATGTCTATTGCTTCTCTTGTGACTTCTTGATCTACCATTTTGCCTTCGTAAATTAAAGGAACAATTGCTTTATCTTTTAAAGCATCATCTAAAGAGTATTTATGAATAAGTCCACCAAACTTATTAAATATGTTCTTGTCTTTTTTCATAATTGGAGTTCCAGTAAATGATATATATATTGCTCCTGTAAACACTTCTTGCATTCTTCTATTTATTTCACCATATTGAGTTCTATGTCCCTCATCAACTAAAATAAAAGTATTTTTAGCATCTACTTTAACTCCGCTATTTACAGCAGTTTCAAATTTATTAACAACTGTTGTTATTACTCTAATGTTTTCGTCTTTAATTAATTCTGTTAATTCTTTTCCTGTTGATGCTCTTTTAGCAGGTACACCTATTCTATTAAATGTTTTATGTATTTGTTTATCTAAATCTATTCTATCGGTTGCTATAACTACTTGTGGATTTTTTATGTCTTTATCTTCCATTATTTTTTTAGTTATATATACCATAGTTATTGATTTACCAGAACCTTGTGTATGCCAAACAACTCCACCTTTATTTTCTTCTTTTATTCTATTTAGCATTGCTTTTACTGCAAAGTATTGTTGATATCTACATATTTTTTTAGTCCCATCTTCAAATATAATAAAATCTTTAATTAATTCCAAAAATCTTTCTTTTTTAAATAAAGATACAATATCTCTATCCTGCTTAGTTATTTGTCTATTTACAATAATTTCTGAAAGAATTTTATTTTGTTTATCTATATATTGTTCATTCCATACTGACCAAAATTTTGATGGCGTACCACATGTTGCATATTTTGTTTCATTTTTATTTGCTGCCATTACTATTTGTATAAATTTAAATAATTGTGGTATGTAATCATTCTTTTGATTTCTTATATTTTGTGAAATTGCTTGTATAATTGGTACTGAAGAGTCTTTACATTCTATTATTGCTAAAGGAATACCATTAACAAATAAAACTATATCAGGTCTAGCATTATCTTTTCCATTCATTCTAAGAACTGAAAACTCTTCAGTCACATAGAAATCATTGTTTTCTGGATGTTCAAAATCAATATATTTAATATCAAATGATCTAGTTGTACCATCAGCCATTCTTTCAGTATATGATTTTCCAAGAGTTAACATATCATATATTTTTTCATTAGTACTAATAAGACCAGTTAGTAAATCTTCATTTAAATCTTTTACTGCTTGTCCTATTGTACTTGGAGAAAATTTATACGTAACTCCTTTATATTCATAACTATTTATTTCATTTAATTTCTTTATTAATATTTCTTTGAATAATACATCACTTAAAATGTTATTTCTTAATTCCTTATTTTCTTCTTGTGAAATATATTTGTATCCTAATTTTTCTAATACTTCAATTGCTGGTCTTTGACTAGATGTATTTTCATTTGATACTAGTATATTTTCTTCCATTTAATTTGCCCCCATAAATTAAATTTGTATTTTTACTTTAATCTTTCCTGTTAACAACTGTTCCATTAAATACTTTTTTAAATCACTATAAAAAAATATTTTTTTAGATAGTAACAATACAGCTATTTCAAATTTATCTAAAATATTTGAAATATATTTCTGTTCATTTATTGTTGGATACGCTATTAACATCTTATGAAGTGTACTTCCTTTTATTCCTTGAGCTGTTCCACCAGTTGAAAGAATTTTCAATCTTTTTTGGAAATTATCTCCAAGCATATAGTATTTTAGATATTTGTTATCAATTAAATTTTCTTTTCCCCTATATTTTATTACTCTTTGAGCCAATGCAATCTTATCATCATCTACTTGTGCAATGTTTCCACAAGGTGCTTCAGTAGTTATTAAAACATCTCCTATCTTTACCTTTCCTCTCGCCATAACCTCTTCATAGTCACTTTCATTTATATATTCTTGAGAAACTGAATAGTCAATAAATCCTTTTTTTATATTTTTTGCTGTTACTAAAACTTTGCCTCTATTTACTTTTTTAGGTGTTTTTCCTCTATAGTCGACATATTCAGCTAATTCTATTAATGGTTTTAAACTCCATTCTGAAGGTATTTTCCCAATTTCACTATTATATGATGTTCCTTTTCTTATACCATATGTAAAAATCTGTCTTTCTATATATTTTCTATATTTATTTATCTCATCGATTTTTATATTATTATATTTAATTATATCATCAATATTTTTAAGAATATTTACTATCTTTTCCTGTTCTTTCAAAGGTGGTAAAAAATAATCAAAATCAGATAATGCCTTAAAGCTCAAACTATTTCTTACACTTCCTTGCGTATTATTCTTTACATTTACTGCAAATCTATGTGTTTGAAAATAATGCTTAAAATACTCTGGTAATAACTTTGTGCTGTCTACTTCAAAAACAACATACATTGGACTTAAGACACCTTCATTATATGTTTTTAAAATATCTATTGATCCCACATTTACTCGTGATGGATTGTATGCAAATTGATTTTTTCTTATTATCTTATAGTTAGATATGTTCTGACTATGTACTGTACCTTCAAAGTATTCTTCTTGCTTAACAAATCCTTGTGAATTAGTAACACTTAATACATCTTTCACTTTTTCATCTTTGTTTCTCTCAGTTACTTCTGTTAATACTTCTCTTAATTTTATTTTTTTCCATTTCCCCATTTCTATTCTCCTACTATATTTTTGATCCCGATGGTTTATTATCATCTCTACAATCAATCAAAAATATTTCTTTATCGATTAATTCCACTAATTCATTTTCATTTATCCATTTTTGAACATTTTTATACTCTTTTTCTTCAAAATAGAAAATTGTGATTATTTTTTCTAAACATCTATTGGCTTTGCAATATACATTGGCTTGTTCAAACACTTTCTTTAATCCGTTTGTATTTTTTGCTAATTTAAATTCAACTACACATTGATTTTCAGCTCCATTTGAAACTACTACATCTGCTTCTCCTCTTCCATTATTAGTTTCAAAGTCTGCTTTGAATCGGCTATTCATCCACACAAACCTAAACATCCTATTTAAGTCATCTTCTTTTGATATTCTTTTTCCATTATAGTATAAATTTTTATATGCATCGCAATCTTCAATTACATGTTTAAAAAACTTAATTCTTTCTATTGCTTCTTCTTTTGCTGATTTATTTTCATCTACTATATATCCTTTACTTTTTACAATGTCACAAAATATTTTTGCATTTTTTATTAATTTTTCTAGCTGATCATTTACTTCTTTTAAACATTCTTGCTGTATTATTTCGGCATCCTGCTCTTTTAGTTTTATGTAATAGTCGTATATGATTGGATTTTCTCTTGCTATATCTTCAAAATTTTTAATTTTTATCTTATTTATTTCTTTTTCTTTTGGCTTTTTATTTTTGGTTCTCATTTCTTCTTCATATTTAGCTATTGCCAAATTTATATAATTATTAACTTGTGCTCTTAGAACATCATTATCAATAGACCTTAAAATTCTATCACTATTATCCAAAAAATCCTTTTTATTAATCGAAGGTTCTTCTTCTCTTAACATATCTCTAGGTGTTAATAATATATATTCTTCTCTGCCTCTCTTATTTATTATATAAGGAAGATAGAACTCTTTTGAATAAAAGCTTTCAGTTTGATAATTAAATCCAACTTTATCTACAGTTAGTCTCCTACATTTTTCATCAGTCAAATATTTTTTAGCAAATCTTTCAGTATATTCACATAAATATTCTTTAATTAGATTTACCGTCATATCGCTAATTTTATCTTTGCCACTTTTATCATAAAGTAACATTATCTTTTCTGCATGTTTTCCTTTAGAAATGTTATTATTATTCAACACAAATCCTATATTTTTATATAAGATTTTTGCAAACTCCATATTTAATGCTGAACCTTTATTTCCTTCTAAGGAATACCCTAGCCAATTATTGCACACTTCTTTAAAAGTAAACCATGTTTTTATTTCTGATTCGCTTAAATTTCCTTGAGCTTTTGTTGCTAAAAAGTGAAAGTATTTTATTATTCCTTCATGTAATTCTTTGTATTTCTTCTTTGAACTATTAAATATTAATAACGGGTCTATAAATAATGGTATATCACATACTAATGATATATCAACAGCCCCATATTCTTCTATTAGGTTATGTTCTATTCTAAATTCTTCCGAAAATAATTTGTTCATTTATATTCACCTTCTATAGCCCCAACTCTTTTAATGATTCTTGTAATTCTTTTTCTAACACCTGTAATTCTTTTTCAATTTCTGCAATATTTTTCTTGGTTTCTTCTATGTCTATTTCTTCTTCTTCTTCAAATGTATCAACATATCTTTTAATATTTAAATTGTATTCATTTTTCCTTATTTCATCCATAGTAGCAATATGCGAGTATTTTTCAATTTCTTCATAGTTTTTATATGTATTTAAAATCTTTTCTATATTTTCTTTAGTTAAACTGTTTTGGTTTTTACCTTTTTCATATTCTCTACTTGCTTCGATGAATAAAACTCCGTCTCTGTTTCTATTCTTTTTGAATATAACTATAGTTGCTGGAATTGACACTCCATAGAATAAGTTTTCAGGTAATCCAATAACTGCATCTATTAAATTGTCTTCTAATATTCTTTGTCTTATTATTCCTTCTGATGCACCTCTAAATAATGCTCCATGAGGTAATACAACTGCCATTCTTCCATCATCAGCAAGACTCTTTAACATATGTTGAATAAATGCATAGTCCCCTATACTTTTTGGTGGTACTCCATATTCGAATCTATTATATGGATCCATTGATGCTTCCATTTTAAAAGTATCTCTTTTTCTTCCGTTTTCTATTGTTGTAGTATTTGCATTTTCAAAACCTTTTGCCCATTTATCTAGTGAAAATGGAGGATTTGAAACTATAACATTAAATTTCATTAATTTATCATTTTCTAAATGTAATGGATTTGCTAAGGTATCTCCCCATTCAATATGTGCGTCATTAACACCATGTAAAAACATATTCATTCTGCATAAATTGTATGTTGAGCTATTACTTTCTTGTCCATAAATACTGAATCTTTCGCTGTTTACTTCTTTAGATGCTTTTAATAATAGTGATCCAGATCCGACATGCTGGGTCGTAAATTCTATCATTCTCTTTTGGTTCAACTAATTTTGCAAGTAAAATTGAAACTTCAGCAGGAGTGTAGAATTCTCCTCCTTTTTTTCCAGAATCTCCTGCAAATCTTGCAATTAAGTATTCATATGCATTTCCTATTACATCTAAATTTCCTATTTTAGAAGATTTTAAATCTATTTCAGGTTTATTAAAATCTTCTAATAAAGTTCTTAATATTGCATTTTTCTCTTTTGTTTTTCCAAATACCACTTCACTATTAAAGTCAACACCTGCAAATAGATTTAAAAGCTTTACACCATTTAAAGTTGTAATTCTTTCTAATGCTTTATTAATTTTTTCTCCAATATTATTTTCATTTCTATTCTCATAAAGGTAATCAAATGTACATTCATCTTCTAAAACAAATTTACTTCTTGATAATGCTCTTTCTATTCTTTCTTTATCACCTTTATATTTTTCTTCAGCTTTTTCTTTTTCTTCTTTGTATGTATCACTTAAATATTTTACAAATAGCATTACCAATGCATAATCCTTATAATTTCCACCTGGTATGCTACTTCTTAAAGTATCACAAGCGCTCCATATAGTTCCATTTATTTTATCTTGTAATTGTTTTTCGTTCATTTTATTTGTTACCTCCATTTATTAATTTATTAATTACTGAATTATAATATTTTTCTTTTTTAATTACTAACTCATTAAAGCATCTTTTTTGTCTGTTCCAACATTCTATAATTTTTGCAAGCTCTACTTGCTTATTTAAAGAAATTTCAGGAATTCTAATCTCCCTTATCTTAATTACAGGAATTGTTCTTACTGCTGTGCCTACCAAATATTTTTCTAATTGATGTTCAAGTTCTTTTCCCTCTAAAAACCATTTTAAAAAATGTTGATTATATTTTTTTTTATTAACTTTAATAATAACATATTGATTGCTTATCAGCTTTCCCTCTAATTCTTCATCAACCTCTATAACTTTCAAAGGAACGGCAAGCCTAAATAGTAAATCGCCTTTTTTAGCTGTATACTCACTCAAGTCTTCATTACTTATAAACTGTTCATATTCTATTTTACTTCCACTTTTACGATCCTCGTAAATCTTCAAATTAAATATTTCATATTTAATTGATTTAGATGTTTTATACTCTGCTTTTTTTCTTGATAATACAACACCAACTGTTGTATTTGATATTTTATCTAATGTCATCTTTCCTCCTTTTTTTGTTTTTTAACAATCTTATTTTAGCATAATACTTATTTTTTGTCAAATATTTTTTGTTATGTCTGTTTTTTAACATTTAATTTAGCGATTTTTAATCTATAATTTTACCTACTAAATAGAAAAAGTACCTGAATTTTTTAATTCACATACTTTTTTTGTTTTTTGTATTAAACTATATTTTATCTGATTGGTTTATTATTAAATAGAAATTCTTTTTTATTAATAATATTTCTACATAACTGAATTATTTTATCTCTATCCCATAGTTCAACTTTATTAACTTTAGCTTCTATATGAGCCTGTTTGGTAAAATAATTATTTGTAATAACAACTCCTTTTTCACAGCCATAATAATTCATACCACGAAGTATTTCTCCAATTGGTCTAGATCCAACTTTCGATTCAAATCGTTTACATTGAAAAGCATATTTAACTCCATTATATTTACCTAAAATATCAGCTCCATGATCTCCACTTGTTTTAGTTGTCTGTACATTACTAAATCCATTTTTAATCAAAATAGCTGTCATAAAATTTTCAAATTCTTTTCCGTCCATATTATCGATTTTTGCTAATTGCTCTCTATCATCTGTAGAAAGTGTCAAATTATAACTTACTCTATTTTTGTTTTTATTCTCAATTAAAGTATTTATACTAATAACTAATTTTCCAATATAATACATTATTAATACTGGCGAAAGTAAAATCCCAAATATTACATACATTACTATTTTTACTGTAAATTCATCATTCTTTTTGGACATTTTGAACCACCTTTTGTATAAAAAAATCTTTTATATTTTATATCACAACTTTGTGATTTTCTCAACATTTTCTGACATTTTTTTACAAAGAAAAGTTACATTCAATATATTAAATTATTATGAATATTTTATATACAAAAAATCACTTGTATCTAGCCAATATGTTTTTCTTATTTTCTGTTCAATGTTTTTTTATATTATTATCGATTATTATTTATTCTTGAAAAAGTACAATAAGAAAGATGAGATTCAATATTCTGATCCCATCTATATGTTTACTCTTTTTTATTTAAAAGACTTATTTTATTTTTCAATAACTCCAAATTATTTTTACTTCTAATTGGTTGTTCGTATATTTTATCCAATAATTCCGAAAATACAATATCTACAAGATTTAATAAATTCTCATCTATTTCTTCTTGATTTTTTATATTACCATCATTTGGATGTATTGAGCTATTTCCTATATCTTTTATTGCTTCTAAAAATTGAGGTTCTATTTCCATAGCCCATTTGGGTCCGCAATTGTTTTCTCTATCTTCTTCAAGTTTTTTTATTTTGTTTCCAAGCATTCCTTGTGTATATCCCTGTTCGAAAAGCAAAAAATCCAATGCTGCTCTATACATAGCCATACTTGCGCTTTTAGCTCCTATTTGCTTAGATAATTTGGCTTCATTCAAATAGTATTTAACACCATCTGGTGAATTTTTACTTGCACATCCGCCACTTTTTTCATATAAAACTATATCTTTAATTTCATTATTCATTTTTTGAACAATCAAACAAGCCTTTGACTTGCATTGTAAACATTCTAATTCATACACTAACGGTAAATTACGTTGAAATGCTTCTTCAAAAGTATTATACATATTTCTATTTATGTCTTCTCTCATTTTAACGTTTATTACTTTCATTTTCCTGTCATCCAAACAATTATTACAATAAAATTCATTCTCAGTAATTAAATCGCTATTATACCTTATCTTTTTTCCATTCACTGGATCATTTGTTTTTTCAAAAGTTTCATGTATTAATTTATCAATATTTTCATTCATTTATATGTCATCTCCATTATTATATTTTTACTATTATATCATGATTTTAAATTATTTTCAGTATGCTTTCAAAATTTACTTCACTTTTACTCAAAATAAAAAATCAGGAAATGCACTGGTTCTTAATAGTACTGGTTGCAGAACTAGGACTTGAGCCTAGGAACAAATAGTTATGAGCTACTTTATCTAAATTTAAATCTTCTTGATACTCCAGACAAAACAAAGCAGGATTAACTCCCGCTTCATTTTTTAATATAAATTGTACTTTATATAATAGATTTTTCACCTATGTTTCTTTTTAAAATTGCTATTGCATTGTTATGTCTTTTTACTCCTAGCGTAGATGCACAATAGTCTTTAAGTACGTATACATCATACTCTTTTTCAAATAAATCAAATGCTGTTTTTAATATACATGCTTCTGTATCTATTCCACATAAATATATTTCTTCTATCTTATTTTCTTCTATATAGTTTAATAATTCTTTATTAACAGCTGAATATATTGATTTATTAAATATTTTATTATTTTTTGTATCAATTACAATTTGTGTTTCATTCTTATTAATACAACCATTCCAATTTAATTTTTTTGTATATATACTATTCTTAGAATTTACAAATCTTGTAAAAGCTATATTTTTATATTTTCCACTATTTACTATATCTTCAATTTTACTTGGTATATCTTTAGTATTTTCATTAATAAAATACTGTTGTAAATCTATTACTAACAATAAACTATTCATACTATCCACTCCTCGATAATTACTATTTCTTATTTAAATTCCATGTATATTTACATCTAGGATAATTAGAACATCCTAAAAAGTCTCCATATTTTCCTTTTCTTTCAACTAATTTTCCTCCACATTTTGGACAAATTTTATCTTCAGATGGATTTTCATTTAATGTTTTTTTTATATTGTTAACATGATTAAAATTTCTATTTAAACTTTTATCCTGTAATGTTTTTACCTCTTTTATTAAATCATTTATATCTTCCTGTATAATAGTTTCTGTATATTCATTTGTTATTTTACTAACTAAATTTCTAATGTTTATTACATTGCCATTACCAGTAATACTTAGTTTTGCTTTATCAGAAAAACAAACTATAGAAATGAATTTATTTTCTTTTATATTCAGCTTTTCTTCTAATACCTTTATATGTCCATAATTTTGATGTATTGGATTATAAAAATTATTTTTTGTCTTTCCTAAAAATTGAACCCATTGTTTATCATATGTATTTCCTTTAATTAATCCTTCAAAATTTTTGGTTTCTATTACAAAAATTCCAAATTTAGAAAATACAATATGGTCTATTTGATGAGATTTTCCATTTTCATCATATAGCATTACATTATTCATAATTGAATATTTGTTACTTGGTAATTTGTTTAATTCATGCGACACACTTATTTCCCCAAGTTTACCTATGATTTTTTTGTAAAATATTCCACACAAAATGCCAATAATTATTACACCCCAAAAAAATGGGTTTTTTAAAAATTCAAATGTTAATTGCCATACAACTTTTTCCATGTATCTATGCTCCCTACATATACTTACTATATACTTTTAAATTTCGATTATTCTTTAAATGTTAATCTTTCATTTTTTATACATTAATTATATCATAATATTTTTATTTTTTAATATATATTTTTATTTTATCTTTGGTAATTGGAAATAAAGAATATCAAAAAAGGAAATGATTCTATATAAAACCATTTCCTTAAAAACATTAAATGATTTTAATATGTTTTGCTTCTGGAAGTTCTTTTCCATCTTCTTTTTTAGGAATACAAATCTTTAGTATACCATTTTTAAATTCAGCACTTACATCTTCTTCTTCAATTTGCTCTCCTACATAAAAACTTCTTGAACAATGTCCATAATATCTTTCCTTATGAACATATTTGCCCTTTTCTTCTTTGTCATCTTCTCTTCTTTTTGGTTCTTTCCATTCCACTTTTCTTGATTTTAACTTTGGTAATTTTTTTGCATTTTCTTTTAAATTTTTTTCATCTTCAAATTTAAAATTATATTTATAACAATTATTGTATATTTCAAAGCTCATACTAAAACTCATCTCCTTATATACACCAAAGTTTTTTCGCCTTTTTCTTAAACACTTCTCACAAATTTCAATATTTCTTCTGCTAAGATTTCTTCTTTACCAGTATAACTATGATCTGCACCATCAATATAACCTATATTCAAATTTTTATTATTTATTTTTGTTTTTAAAAACTTGCATAACTCATCAGCATTTTGAATTATTAATTCTCTATCATTTCCCCATCTCATAAATAAAGGTACTTTAATATTATTTAATTCTTTAAAGTCATATTCTTTATCTGTGTATCTTGCAAAATTCATATCATCATTTTCTAATGCATATCTTAAAAAAGTTTTTACACTTATTGGATAAATAAAGCTTTCTTCTGGCATTAATATATTTCCCATTTTTTCTTTCTTCATATTTTTTGCATATGTAACCATACTTTGAAATTTTTCTTTTAAATATACTTGTATAGCAAATGGTATGTCTACTAATGATAATAATATAACTGCTTTTACTTTTGATATTAATTCATTATTTTCATTTAATAATTTGTTATAAAAATATACACTTTTTGTTGAACCTAAACTATGACCCATTAAATATATTTCATCATATTTATTTTCCAATACATAATTTACTGCACCTAAAATATCTTCATAACATTCTGATATTTCTTCATATGCCGTTCCTGCAAGTTCATGTTTTAGTTCATTTTCTTTTTTTATATAACTTACAATATCATGTCCCCTATTATTAAATGTTAGAAAATCTATATTTTCACTATTTACTTTTTTGGCAATTATTTCATCTCTTGGTTTTAAACAATTAGTTATCATTCCATGTATTGATATTAATACTTTTTTTGTTTGTTTTTCTGATTTATATAAAATTCCATTTAAACTTACTCCATCTGTTGCCCTAAAAAATACTGTGTTTATGTTCATATAAAAACCTACTTTCTTTTTCTTTCCTAAAAAACTAACATATTATTTCTATTTTGTTTTATATCATAAAATCAAGTTTTTAACAACAATGTTTGACAAATTTAGGCAAAAAAATCATACCCTTCAAACTACTGGTATTTCTTTATTTTCAAAAATTCATATATTAATTTTTGCATATAATTAATCTAATTTATAGACTTTATTCTTCTTAGATATTTACGATGCCTTATTATGCTAATCTCTAAAGTAATAATATATTTTTCATATGTTTGCTATCCTTGTTAAATATCATTGCATGTGCTATACTATTTATAAAGATTTTATACGAGGAGATATAAAAATGCAGGAACAAAGATATATTAAAATAAAAGATAAGAAAGAAAGATTAAGTTTTTTAGAAATATTACATAATAATGGATATTCATTTGATAATTATACTAAAGAGGATATTGTAAATAGTATATTTCCTATTGCTGTTAATTTAAAAAATAAAACAATATGTATGATTGGAAATGTAACATGTGCAGCTGCTGCTTCAACTCAAAATGTGTTAGAAGATATAAACTCATTTTTTTGTAATCGAGCAAAATGGTATATTAATGAATTATTACAAGATGAAAAAATAGTACAAAACGTTCAAATATATACAATAGAAAATATTCATAACAATTATGATATCATTCCAAATGACCATGGTGTTTATTTTATTTTTGATTTAGGTAACACTGAAATTAATTTTTCAAACAAAATAGGAAATATAAGAAATGAATATAGAGGCAAATCTTTATTATATGATACAGAAAAATTACAAAATAAGTACAATAATGGAGATAAAACAATTTTATATATAGGAAAAGCTGATGGAAAAAAAGGATTAAAGCAAAGATTAACTGATTACATAGAATATGGATATTGCAAAAATAAAGCTCATAGAGGAGGAAGAGCAATATGGCAAATAAATAATAATAAACAATTAGGTGTTTGTTGGATAAAAAATATTAACGCTAAAGAATTAGAAACAAAGTTAATTGCAAAATATAAAGATTATTATAATGTCTTCCCAGTAGCAAATTGGAGAAAATAAGGAAGTATGCATCATAATTGAATTTTAGTTTATACAGTATATCCTACATTCTCTCGATAAATGGCTTGATGCTCAAGACAAAACAAAGCAGGATTAACTCCTGCTTTAATTCATTATTATAAATTTTAATTTTGCTTTGCTATTTCGTTCATTAGTTCGTTTTCTCCATCCGCAATTGTATAAGTTACATTAATTATTCTTCTTTTTCTTTTATTTCTGTTGAAGGTATTGCTTGCTCTTTTTTTTCTTCTTTCTTTTTTAAGCTGTCTATCATCATAATAAATTTAACATTTCCTTTCGCATTTTCATCAATATTAGTAAATGTATTGTACTCATTAGACAATTCCTTTAATTTTTCTAATCTTTGTTGTAAGTCTTTTACATTATTATTTACAATATTGTATATTTTCTGAATTCCTTCCTCGTCAAATTTATTCATTCCATTTTGTAATTCATTTGCTCCATTTGCTAGTTGATTAGTTCCTTCTGTTAATTGATTTAGAGCATCTTTTAATGTTTTTATTTGACCATCTACTTCTCCTAGTTTAGAATTAATTAAATCTTCGTATTTTGATAATTCTTTATCAAGTTCTGTTTCACTTAATTCCCCATTTAATTGTTTTTTTATTAAATTTGAAGCTATTTGATTTGCTAAATCTTCGGTAAAATCCTCTGCTAGTTTTTTTGCTGTTTGTTCTGCTATACCATCAATTGTTGGATTTATTTCTTCTTTTACCATTCCTGATATTTGTGCTTGTAATGTTTTATCATTTTTAAATGCATTTTTTAGTTCTTCAATTATTTCTTTCTTAATATTTTCTTTGATTGCATTTAAAGTTTCTTCTCCAACTGTTGACTGAATTTCTGCTACAATTTTATTTCCATAATCAGAAATTGCCTTAGATATAGCCTCATTTGTGCTTAAATTTGTTGACACTTCTTTTACTGTATTTTCAGCCATTGTTGGTGCTTGAATTTTTACTTGATCTAATGTTTTATCCATTGTCTTTTTTGATACAGTGCCTACTAATTGATTAACAGAACTAATAGCTTTAGCAAATGCCTGCTCGTCAGTTAATGTAATTCCTTTTGCTTCTGCTTCTGCTTTTATACCAGGTACCATAGCTTTTGCCATTTGATTTTTAGATTGATTTAATGTTTCTTTTTCACTTCCTGTTAATAAAGCTGTTGGATCTGTTACATTTGCTTTCATTTTTTCCACATTGTTTGTAATTACTTCATTTGTTGTACCTTTTACTGTTTTTGTAATATCTGCTATTACAAGTTCTTTTATTGTATTTTCTAGTGCTTGAACATCTTGTTTTCCTTGTATATTTGTTAAAGCTATTTTTACATCTTTTTGTATTTGATTTAATAGTTCATTTGGTATTTTTATTTCTGTATTATTTTTTGCTAGTTCTTCTAGTTTAGTATTTATTGCTGTTTTTGTATATGTTAAGGCAGTTTGAGCTGTTTTTTCTTCTAAACCATTTTCTCCTTTTAGATTAGCTTTAACTACATTTTTAGCTTCTTCTTCTGCTAATGTCTGTAGCTCGGGCATTAACTTTTTAATTTCACTATTTATTATGCTTACAATTTTCTCTTCTAATTCTTCTTTATTTGCAAGCTTGCTTCTAGCATTTTCATATTTTGCAATTTGCACATTTAATTCTTTTGATAATTCATGTGTTCCATTGTTTAGTTTATTTGCTCCATCAGATAATTGTTTTGAACCTTGTACTAATTGATTTGAACCATCTTTTAATTCATTTGCCATTGAATACACTTTATCTATATTATTAAATAATTTTAAATCATCTTTTTCTATTAATTTAGGTGTTGCAAAACAATATATTTCATTCATCTCAAAGTTTTTTGCATCCATAGAAATTTCAATTGAATTTGGAATTTCTATAGTATCTTTATTTATTCCTAAACTTTCTTGCATTCCAGGAAGTGCTATTCCAAATATCATACTTTTATTTCCATTATCAATTACTTTTCCATTAGTAATTTCAATATTTTTATTATTTTCATTATCAATAACTGTTCCCATTCCTACTACAAATGGTACATACATAGTTTGCATTTTTCCGTTTATTGTAACATTTCTTTGCTCTTTATTAATAAATTCAAAACTAATTTTTACAAGTCCAGATTTTCCAATTATTTCTTCTTTTGAAATTTCTTTTCCATTTAGTTTATATGTTATTTTACATTGAATTGGTAACTCTTTTTCTGTATTTCCTTGATAATAAATATCTTCCCCTTCTGCTTTCCAAATTAATTTTCCTTGTTCTTCATTAAATTTTTGATCACCACTTACATTTTCAATATTCATTAAATCAGATATATCTTTTAAAAGCTCTGATTTTTCTGTGTTTTTCAAATGATTACTTACTGTAGTTTGGTAAACCATACCATTATTATCTAATTTAGAATAAACACTTTCTTCTTTTGTATAAGCCATAACAGGTGTTGTAAAATATGCAAGCATACTAAATAATAA
The DNA here is from genome assembly GCA_902787685.1 of uncultured Eubacteriales bacterium. GTDB lineage: Bacteria > Bacillota > Clostridia > TANB77 > CAG-508 > CAG-269. The sequence goes on from CADAHH010000017.1 coordinate 22,825, forward strand.
AATGCTTGATAATAATTTAATTCCAAATTTTTTCATAATTAATACCCTTCCTTTCTTAAGGCACAAATTGGTTTGGAAAAGAATTAAATTTTGGCAAGTCAAAATTGTAATTATTTTTCAAACTTATCCTCCTACTTTATTTTTTCATGCCTAATGTAGTCTTACAAATTAATTTATCAAAAATAATTAAAAATGCTGGTAGTATACATATAACAGTTAACATACTTACTATTGCTCCTCTTGACATCAATGTACATAAAGAGCCAATCATTTCTATCTTTGAATAAAAACCTACTCCAAAAGTCGCACCAAAGAAACATAATCCACTAACTATTATTGAGCTTATTGATGTACCTAAAGATTCTTTTGCAGCTTCTTTTTTATTGATTCCTTCTTTTCTTGCATTAATATATTTATTTGTAATTAATATAGCATAATCAATTGTTGCACCTAGTTGAATTGTTCCTATTACTATTGATGCAACAAATGGTAATGTAACATTTGTATAATATGGAATACCCATATTAATAAATATGGCAAATTCAATAACTGCAATTAAAATTACTGGTAATGATATCGATTTTAATACAAATAGCATTATTATAAATATTACTGCTATTGATGTTGTATTTACACTATTAAAATCGTGATCTGAAATTTCTACCAAGTCCTTCATTAAAGGACCTTCTCCTGCTAAAATAGCATTTTCATCATAACCCTTAATAATATTTGTTAATTCTTTTACCTGTTCATTTAATTCGTCTGTAGCTATTTCGTATTTCGAATTTATTAATATCATTTGATATTTATCACTTTGAAATACATCTATTAAATCTTGAGGTAATGCTGTTTTTGGAATTCCAATACTTCCTAATTTAGAGTAACCAATAGCCCATTCAATACCTTCTATATTTTCTATTTTTTCTATCATTTCATTTGCCTTGTATTCAGGCATGTTCTTATCCACTAATAGCATTTCCATAGAAGCCATATTAAAATCTTCTTTTAATGAATTATTTGCCTGTACACTAGATAGAGTTTCTGGTAAAGATTTATCTAATTTATAATATACTTCTGTATTTCTATATCCATAAAATGCAATTGGTAATATTACAATAAATAAAACTGCAATTACAACATAGTGTTTTATTATAAAATCTCTTAAATGTGTAAATCTAGGTAGTATTTCTTTGTGTTTTGTCTTTTCAATTAATTTATCACATTCTAATATCATTGCTGGTAAAATTGTAACTACTGAAATAACTCCAAATAGAACACCTTTTGCCATAACTATTCCTATGTCTTTTCCAAGTGTTAAATTCATACTACATAGTGCTAAAAATCCTGCTATTGTTGTAAGTGAACTTCCTAGTACTGAAGTAAATGTTTTTGTAATAGCACTTGCCATTGCTTTTTCTTTGCTAGAGGCATTATTTTTTTCTTGCACATAACTATGGTATAAAAATATTGCAAAATCCATTGTAACCCCTAACTGAAGAACTGCACTTATAGCTTTTGTTATGTAAGATATTTCTCCTAGGAATATATTTGTACCCATATTGTATAAAACTGCAATACCTATATTTAGTAATAATATAATTGGTACAAAATATGAATCTAATGCTAATTGTAAAACTATTAAGCATAGTAAAACTGCAATTACAACATATATAACAACTTCTGAGTCTGATAGATCCTTTGTATCTATTAAAGTTGCAGTCATTCCACTAATTTTACATCTTTCATCTGTCAATTCTCTGATTTTTTGAACAGAATTCATTGTTTCATCTGATGATATTTGTTCTCTAAAAGTTACTAGCATTATTGTTTTGTCTTCATCATATAGCATATCTTGTACTTTATCTGGTAGCATATCTTTTGGTAGTTCTGTTCCAAATAAATCAGCTGCACTAATTACTTTTTCAACATTGTCAATTTCTTTTATTTGGTTTTCTAACTTCAATATCTCTTTATTTTTCATGTTTTCCAAAATAACTACAGAAAATCCACCCATATCAAAGTCTTCTGATAATATTTTTTCTCCTTGTACTGTTTCAATGTTTTCTGGCAAATATACTAGAATATCATAATTAATTCTTGTTGATTTCATTCCTAATATTGCAGGTATTAACAAAATAAGTGCAATAATAAGAATTATCTTTCTATGTTTACATACAAAATTTCCGAATAGCATTCATTTTATACTTATCCCTTCTTTCTGACTAACGGTCATTTTTCATTATAGCACAATCTATAACAATCTGTCAATCATTATTAATAAATTTTTGTTTTTTCTTTTATTTGCTGTAATTCAGTCACTAATTTAAATTTCATAAATTTCAAACAATATATTGACTAATCGTACAAAATATGACATAATATTACTCGAAGGGAGAAGATATCAAATGACACAGGAATTTTCAAATGATAAAAAACAAAGATTATTAGATACTGCCTTTTCATTATTTTCTGATAAAGGCATAAAAAACACTTCTATTCAAGAAATTGTAGATAATGCTAATGTTGCAAAAGGAACTTTTTATTTATACTTTAAAGATAAATACGAACTTCAAGATATTTTAATCACAACAAAATCAGAAAAATTATTTAATGAAGCATTAAATGAACTTAGAAAAAACTATATTCAGAACTTTTCTGATCAAATAATCTTTATTATAAATTATGTAATTGATGAATTAAAAAAGAAACCCTTGCTTTTAAAATTTATTTCTAAAAATTTATCTTGGGGTATTTATAATAAATCACTTATAAAAATATACGATAATGGAGAAAATAGCGAATCGAGTTTTTACAGTTTATTTTTAAAGGGTGTAAAAGAAAATAATATTAAACTAGAAAATCCAGAAGTAACACTTTTCATGATAATAGAACTTGTTAGCTCTACATGCTTCACTTCTATTTTAGATAAAAGACCTCTTCCTATTGATGAATATAAACCATATTTATATAATGCTATTAGACAATTTATTAAATAATTCATATATATTAAATAAGGAAATGATTCTATATAGAACCATTTCCTTATAATATTATTTAATTTCAATATGTTTTGCTTCTGGAAGTTCTTTTCTTTCTTCTTTTTTAGGAATACAAATCTTTAGTATACCATTTTTAAATTCAGCACTTACCTCTTCTTCTTTAATTTGCTCTCCTACATAAAAACTTCTTGAACAATGTCCGTAATATCTTTCCTTATGAACATATTTGCCCTTTTCTTCTTTGTCATCTTCTTTCTTAACCTCAGCTGTTACTTCCAAATATCCATCTTTTAATGATAGATTGATGTTTTCTTTTTCATATCCAGGAAGATCCATTTCAATAATGTATTTATCTTTTTTGTCTCTTATGTCTGTTTTCATTATTGCACTTTCTCTTCTAATTGGAAAGAAATCATCTCCTTCAAAGAAATCTCTGAACAAATCAAATTCGTTCCTTTTTCTTGGTATCATCATCATAAAAACCACTCCTTTTACAAAATAATTTTTTATGTGTTGATACTCTGTT
>CADAHH010000018.1 GCA_902787685.1 uncultured Eubacteriales bacterium
CAAGCCATCGCTTCCTCATTAATTTATATTAAAGAAATGATTATCCCTTCTCCAATCACATTCGAAACTTCTTAGATTATTTATATATCACTATTTCTTTTATTAAACCATTATCTAGTAACAATAACATTATACTATTACTGATTCAATGGTTACACCTTATTTTTTCGTTTTTTTAATAATATTGCAATAATTAATATGATTAAAAGTATTGCACCTAAAATTAAGCTGTTGTATATCCAATAAGGCTTTTTTAAAACATCATGGCTTGCAACTAATTTTTCAGTATAATTTAATCCGTCAACTTCATATGTAACATAACCTAATTCCTCATTTTGTTTTATTGGAGCAACTATTTTCTCCTTCAAGTCAATTTTTGATTGAATTTGAGAAACATCTAAATTATTTGGTATAATTGTTGAAATACTTTTATCTATAATAAGATCTAGTGAAGCTGTTTTCTTTGTTGCTTTTTCAACATTTATAGTTGTGATGACATTTTTTTCTTTAACAAATTCTTTATATAAATAACTATTATAAACAAATTCAAAAAGTTGCTTAGTATCATAAAAACGTTCATTTAATCCTTTGCTATTTGTTCCACCACCTAAGACTACTGAAATCAAATTAATACTATCCTTTGAACTACTAGCTACCAAACACTCTCCAGCAGGAGTTGTAGTTCCTGTTTTAATACCAGTACAATATGGATAATAATAACTCGGAGAATTTGAAAATAGTAAAGAGTTTGTATTTGTTACAGTTCTATCATTGGCATGATGAACATTGGTAGGTGGTATTTTATAACTTTTTGTTTTTACAATTTCGTTAAAAGCATCATATTTTTGACATTCTTTTGCTATTAAATATAAATCATATGCTGAACAATAGTGATTTTCATCATGAAGTCCATTAGGATTTACAAAATGTAATGTTTCACACCCTAACTCTTTAGCTCTAGTATTACAAAGTTCAACAAATGCTTCCACACTTCCACTTACATGTTCTGCTAAAACATTTGCCGCCTCATTCGCACTTGGAATAAGCAATGTATGTAACAATGCAGAAATTGTTAATTCTTCGCCTGGTTTTAAATATATATTGGAAACTCCTGAAGGCACTAAATCAATCGCATTTTGTGTTACTTTAGCTGTATCTGTTAACTTACACTTTTCTAATACAACTAATGCTGTTAATATCTTAGTGGTACTTGCTGGATACATTTTTTGATGTGCATTTTTTTCATAAAATACTTTACCAGTTGAGGGATTAACTATATAAGCGGCTTTACATCCTATTTGGGGTATATTTTCTATTGTTTGTTGCTGTTCTGGTTTATATACTAATTGATTTGCGTATACACTAATTGGTGTAAATATTATACATATAAATAAAATACTTATTAAAATATTCTTTTTCATAGGTTTGTTTGGCTCCTTCTTTACTTTTTATAATTTAGCATAATACAATTTTTTTTTCAAGAGTTTCTCACACATTATTTTTTCATGTTACTATTTAATGGTTTACACGTTGACAGTATGTTTTCTTCATAACCTTCTTTTTATTGAACTTTTATCATATTGGTCTAGTATAAAAAACCGAAACTAAGATTTTGTACGCATTATAAATGCTACAAAATCTAAATTCCGCCATATTTATCTTCTAAGGAAACTCACCACTTACGTGGATGACTTTCCTAAAAATATAAAAAAACAACCACAACTATTAGATACTTGAAGTAAAAAATAGTTGTGGCTGCTTTTAATCACCACCCCTGCTTAGGGTCAGTGCGTGGACACGAATACTGGATTTTTCCATATCGGTCCACATTTGCCGACGCAATCCATGTTTTACCACGAAATGCCTCGACTTTTATTTTTTCCTTCTTGGTTAACGTTGATTGGAATCTCATCCCATCAACGCTAACTCCTCTGCTCTCGAGTTTTTTCCGAAGAAATTTCTCAAGAGCTTCCGGAGAATCATTTTCTCCATAGTATCCCATAATTTACCTCCTTATGGGTCTCCTCTTTTCAGGAGGGCAATTACACCAAAAAAAAATTGGTGTGTTACTAGTTGCAATGCGTAACCGCATCTATAATTATTATACACCATTTTTTCGTATTTGACAATGAAAAAACACTAATCCAATTCATATTAGTGTTTTTTTATTAATTTTTTTCATTTCTATATCAATATGTTTTTATTATTCTATACTTATTTGTATTAATCACGTATAATTAATTCTTCCTTATCTCCATTTTCATGGTGTTCTTTAACATCTTTTGTAAGTGTTGCTGTTCTGATTGCATTCATAAAATCCTTCTCCAAATCAGTGCCACTCGCTAAGTCAAGAAAGTCATCCTCTGTTTCTCTTATATACTTGTCAAGCCAATTTGAATCATCTGTTGGAGAAAAATCTGTTAAATTTGATATTCTATCTGCTACTTTTACTATTCTTGCAATTTCAGATTGTTTTATTCCATTAATATAATCAGGCATTTTAACTTTATAGCCACGTAATTTTCGTGTATAATTTATCAATTCTTTTTGACTTTCATCGGTTAAATCACTTATATTTATGTCTTTAATCGATATTCTTTCTAGTTTGCCTCCAACATTTATTGCTATCTGTTTTTTTTCTAATAATTCGTGTACAGTTATCTCACTTATTTCAATATTATTAATTACTATTTTGTTTTTCAATTTAAGTTTTGGGGCTTTAGGTCTACTTATTTTTCCCTGTTTTGTTACACATTTTACTGTATTTATAATAGTTGTTAAAAACTCCTCTTTATTACCTTCAACTACATTTGAAAATCTGTTCAAATAATTTTGTAATATTTTTTTAATGTCATCTTCAGTATATTTTGTATCTTCTAAAACATCATGAAATAGAGCAGTAATTACATATTCTCTAGAATATCCTTTATTATATAAATATGCCGCAACATTATATGGATGAGTATATTTTGGTTTTCCAGATCTTCTTAAACTATCGACCAATTTAGGCTTTTGGGTTTTGTCGTCAATAATTATATATCCATTTTCATCTACAACCTCTTTTTTATACAAAAATTTTACGATTTCAAATAGATAGTTTAAATCTTCATCTTTTATTCCAAATCTACTTTTTCTTTCTATTTCATTTTTTTCTACTTCACTTAATTCAAACATATTACATGCTCCTATATAATATTTTACACATATTATATCATAGCTTTACATAATTTTCAAGAAAAGAGACTATTTTTATAAGTCTCTATTATAATATTTATTTTACAAGTCTTTCAGTCTCTTTTGCAATCATTAATTCTTCATTTGTAGGGATTACAAATATTTTTACTTTAGATTCTGGTTTAGATATAAGTTTTTCCTCGCCTCTTATATTGTTTGCATCTTCATCTATTAAAATTCCCATAAATTCTAGCTGTTCACAAATCCATTTACGTATATTAATTTGATTTTCTCCAATTCCACCTGTGAATACTAAATAATCAATTCCTTTCATTGCAACAGCATATTTTGCAATATATCCTGCAATTGCGTAAGTAAAGCTTTTTATTGCTGTTTCAGCCATACTTCCTTTTTCATATGAGGCAAGTTCAATTTCTCTAAAGTCTGGAACTAAACCAGAAATTGCTTGAAGTCCTGACTTTTTATTTAGAATTGTTTCAATTTCATCAGCTGATAAATTTTCTTTTTTCATTAAATATGTTACAACTGATGGGTCTAAATCTCCTGACCTAGTAACCATTGGAATTCCTCCAAGTGGTGTTAATCCCATTGAAGTATCTATTGATTTTCCTCCATCAACTGCACAAATTGAAGCTCCTTGTCCTAAATGGCAAGTTACTGTTTTTATCGTTGCAATATCTTTATTTTCTATTTCTGCTAATCTTTGAGATACATACATGTGTGATGTTCCATGTGCTCCATATTTTCTTATTCCATATTTTTTATAATATTCATAAGGTATTGGATAAATATAATGTTCTTTTGGTATGCTAGTATGGAATGATGTATCAAATACCCCTACCATAGGTTTTCCAGGCATTACCTTTTTACAAGCTTCTATTCCCATTATTCCTGCTGGATTGTGTAAAGGTGCTAAGTCAGTACATTCTCTTAATACTTCAACAACACTATCATCAATTATTACAGATTGATTAATTTTTTCTCCACCATTTAATAGTCTATGACCAATTGCATTAATTTCATCTAAACTGTCAACTACTTTGTATTCTGGATTAGTTAATTGTTTTAAAGTAAAATCAATTGCTTCTGTATGATCATATGCTTCATGTTCAATAATTACCTTTTTCCCACAAGCTTTATGTGTAATAAAAGCTTCTTTTTCTCCTATTCTTTCATATTTTCCTGATGCTATCACTTCTTCATTTTCCATATTTATTAGTTGGTATTTTAGTGATGAGCTGCCACAATTTAATACTAATATTTTCATTTTTCCTCCTCCTTGTTCGAATTAAATTCCAAATCTTGCTGTGTTAAAATTTTCTTTGAAAATCCTCAGGTACCACTCGTACATTCCGGTTTTCAAAGACGAACTTCCAATTTTATCAAAGTCAAACTCATTTTTGACAATTCTTAATTTTAAATTCTAGTTTTGTATATTCATTTATTATTTTTTTCCGACCTCTAACCTCTTACGTTCTACCTCACAAATCTCACATCCTGCTTCTCACTTCACCAAAGCGTATGTTTCTTTTGCAATCATTAATTCTTCATTTGTAGGTACTACCCAAACTTTAACTTTTGAATCTTGAGTTGAAATCTCTTTTTCTTCTCCTTTTGATTGGTTTAGTAGTTCACTAATTTGAACTCCTAAAATTCCAAGATAGCTACAAATTCCAGCTCTATTTAAAGCGCCTTTTTCTCCCACTCCTGCTTCAAAAGTAATTACATCTACTCCACCCATTGCTACTGCCATTTTGGCAATTTCTTGAGCAACTCTATAATTAAAGTGATTAAGCGCAAGTGTTGCATGATGTCCACCTGATAACGCATCTAACTCAATATCTCTAAAGTCTAATGATATTCTTGAAATTCCATATACTCCAGATTTTTTGTTAAGTATTTCACTTACTTCTTCTGGTGTAAGCTCTTTATGATTGGTTTTTTCAAGATGTTCAACTCCTTGTGTTGGTTTTTCAGATTTTTTTATTAAATATGTTACAACTGAAGGGTCTAAATCTCCAGATCTAGATCCCATTGGAATTCCACCTAGTGGTGTTAATCCCATTGTAGTATCTACCGATTTACCATCTTTTATAGCACATAAACTTGCCCCTTGGCCTAAATGACAACTGATTATTTTTAGATCTTCAACTTTTTTGTTCAATAATTCAGCTATTCTTCTACTTACATATTCATGTGAAATTCCATGGAATCCATATTTCCTTATTCCATATTTTTCATAGTATTCATATGGAATTGGATAAAGATATCTTTCTTTAGGAATAGTTTGATGAAATGCTGTATCAAAACACACAACTTGCTTTATTTCAGGAACTACTTTTTGGCATGCTCTAATTCCTGCAACTGCATTAGGGTTATGCAAAGGCGCAAGTTCTGAGCATCTATCAATTTCTTTAATCACTTCTTCTGTAACTAAAACAGGATGTTTAAATTTTTCACCCCCATGAACAATTCTGTGCCCAATTCCTGCAAGTTCATCTAAAGATTTCATAACTCCATAATGTTTATTTAAAATTCTTGCAATAATAAATTGGACAGCTTGTTCATGATTTTTTACCTCATGTTCAAATCTGTGTTTTTGTCCATTTACCTTATGTGTTAAAAAAGATCCTGGTTGTCCTATTCTTTCATAATTTCCTTTGACAAGCATTTTAGATGTTTCCATATCAATTACTTGATATTTTAGAGAAGAACTCCCAGCATTAATTACTAAAATTTTCATACATCCTCCTATTATTTATAATTCTTGTATTGGATCTTTCTCTGGTGTTGAATAGTCATATATTGAATTATCCATCAAAAACTCAATTATTGAATCAGTAATACCGTCATCATTGTCGCTTCTCTTTTCTAATGGAATACTTATATGATTCATTGGTAAAATGCCAGTTGTAAGAAAATAGCTAATCTCAATCATATTTCCTTTCTTCGCCATTAATAGAATTCTTTCTAGTTCAGCCATTGTTCTATTAGTTAATCCCCTATTAATTGATTGTATAAAATTATTTTCTTCATCTAATTTCAAAGAATTTCTTCTGTTTTGCATAAATCTTTTTAGAATTTGGTATTTTATTTCTTCCTTATAATCTTCTACATTGATATCAAAAGCTTCTTTTAAAGACTCTATTTCATCATCACTTTTATCCGCAAATTTTTTTTTACTAAAACTCAACTGTTTTTGTTTTATCATATCCATAAAAAAATCTGCTATATCAAATTCTCTTTCTTCAATTTGAATTATTTCTTTTTTATAATAATCACTATTTTTTGTTTCTTCCATTATTGACATAAGTTCTTTTATCTTTTCATTGTATAAATCTCTTAAATACTTCGTTTTCTCGGGAGATTTATTCTCAAAAGCAAATTCTTGTATAAGTGTAATAATTATCAATGCAACTTTCGCTTTTTGTAAAACAACAATATTTTCATTATACCATATTATTTTTTTTAAAAAATCATTTACTCTTCTTTCAGTTGAACTTCTTAATGTTTCACTATCAGCATTTATGAAACTATATTTTACTTTTTTTTTCAATCTTTTATCCAATTTCGATTTCTCCTCTTTGATTCACTAAACTATATCATATCATTGCTTTAATTGCAATTTTAATGTTTCTAAAATTGTAACAATTAATTATAAATTTATATTGCGGGCGATTAAAATCGCCCCTACAGTATCTTTATGTTTTTCATTAGTTTAATTCTGTGCTTGCACAGCAGTTATTGCCACAACACCCACTATATCCTCTGCTGAACATCCACGTGATAAATCATTTACAGGTTTTGCAATTCCTTGACAAAGTGGACCATATGCTTCAGCTTTTGCTAACCTTTGTACTAACTTGTACCCAATGTTTCCTGCATTTAAATCTGGGAATATTAAAACATTTGCATTTCCTGCTACTTTACTTCCAGGTGCTTTAGATTTTGCAATTTCTGGAACAATTGCAGCATCTAACTGAAGTTCTCCATCCACGCATAAGTCTGGTGTTTTTTCTTTTACTAATTTTGTTGCTTCTATAACTTTTTCAGTTAATTCAGATTTTGCACTTCCATATGTAGAATATGAAAGCATTGCAACTTTAGCTTCTTTTCCAACTAATTGTTCAAAACTTTTACTTGAAGATATTGCAATTTCTGAAAGTTCCTCTGCTGTTGGATTTTCATTCAATCCGCTATCTCCAAATATAAAAGTTCCATTTTCTCCATATTCACAATCTGGAACACACATTACAAAAAATGCTGAAACAAGTTTTGTATTCGGAGCTGTTTTTAAAATTTGAAGTGCTGGTCTTAATGTATCTGATGTAGAATGTGCTGCACCAGATACAAGTCCATCAGCTTTACTACTTTCATCTTTTAACATCATCATTCCAAAATAAATCGGTTGTTTTAATAATTCTTCTGCTTGTTCAATTGTTAAACCTTTATGCTTTCTTAGCTCATAAAGCTTCTCAATATATTCATTCTTTTTTTCAGATTTAAGTGGATTAATTATTGTTACTCCACTTAAATCTATATTATATTTTTTTGAATCTTCAGCAATTTTAGCTTCATCACCCAAAAGTATTATTTTGGCGAACCCCTCATTTGTAACTTTTGATGCTGCTTCTAGAACTCTTTTATCTTCTGCTTCTGGCAAAATGATAGTTTTTAAATTCTCTTTTGCTCTTTGCTTAATTGTTTCGATAAATTTCATTTGCGTACTAACTCTCCTTTCTTTATTCTAAATACTTGATACCAGGCGTTATTCTGGTTATCTTTTATCCACAAATAGTAATCAGTATTAATATTTAGTGATGTATTGATAACTATTGGTTCTGTTCTTGGAACAACCTGAGGCGGTTCATTTACTACCTCATTTTGATTTGTATTAGTATTGTTTGTTATATTATTTGTAGAATTTGTATTGTTATTCCATAAAACGTTATTTGGTAAGCTTGTATTTGTTTGATTATTATTATTAGTATTATTGTAATTGTTGTTATTGTTTAAATAATTATTGTTATTATTTTGAGCAATTGGTAATTGAACTTCTATAAAATCAGTAGGTAAATTTGCATTAGTTGTAATTTGCCACCCTGTTATATTTATGTCTTTATTTAAGGTTATTTGAACATTATTATTAATGCTCTCATTCCAATCAGCTGAGACTTTTACTGATGTAATAATATTACCCTCATCCAATTCAGCTTTTCCTTCTTGTGGAAATACATCAACAGTTATATCAAGTTCTCCAACATTTCCCAAATTATCTTCAGAATAAACCGTATATATACCATTTTCTTTAACCACTCTTGTACTGTTTTCCTGTGACCATATTCTATTGTCCCAACTGAATGGACTATCATATAATCCAGACTCTAAATCTTCAGCTGTAACATTAATTGTAACATATCCTTCATTTAAAGTGTCTTTATTGATTGTATATGCAATTTTTGGAGGTTTATTATCAACTTTATCAACTTGGATATCTTTTACAGTATTGTTACCTGCAGTATCTTGCACCCAAATATAGTACTTGCCATTTTCAGTAATTTCTCGTGTTATGTCTAAGTTTGGAGTAATTGATTGTAGTATATTCCATTCATCTTGATTTGGCTCTCCTTCATTTTTCGTTATTGCCCATTTGTTAATTCTGATATTATCATTTGCCACTATTTTTACCTGTTTTAAAACTTCCCATGTCTCATTTTCAAAAGAAATTTCTGTAAATTCAGGCACCTTTTTATCTATATCTGATATTTTTAAACCTGAAAAGTTAGGTATTCCATAACCAAATTTACTATCTTTTCCATGTTCTCCTAAATCTATACTATAATCTCTCAAAAAATTGTAGATATCGAGTATTGTTCCATCTTTATTATAAGTTTTTACTAATGATATAATTGATGCAATTCCTGCATTTGAGTATTGTGCACCAGACCATCTTGAAACTGTTGAATTTTTATTAAATATTTCTTCAATATCAGTACTTGGCAATGCAAAATCAATATACTCTCCATTAGAAGAATAATCACAAATATTGTTTTCTCTATCTAATGACGAAACTGCTATTGTCATTCCATGATTTGCTGGATAATTATCTTTAATATTTGATGATACAGAACATACTGGTTTATTTTCATAAAAAGCTGATTCAAGAAGTATATCTAGTGTTTCATGTTTTGAACCAATTAATTCATAGCATATAACATCTGCATTTTCTATCGAATACTTTAATGCTTTTAATATACTTGAAATTGTAGAATAGCCTTCTTCTGTAACTGTAACTAATGGCATAATTTTAACATTGGGAGTTGTAGAATCAACAATTGCTTCTGCAATTCTACTTCCTTGTTCTATTGTTTCTGAAATATCTTTATTATTTAAAATAAAATTATAGCTTTTCTCACTTAATCTATTTTTTAAAAAATCATTTTCATAATTAATTCCATAACCTATTGTAGAAACTGTAATTTCAGCCGGATTTCCATTATCATAAATGATTTTTTGATAATTATCTAAACCTAATCTAGTTGTTCCTAAAAAATGATACCCTCTTAAATCTGTTGGGTTTTCCCCATACATTGTTTGTGATATATCATTAATTGGCTCATTAATAAATACTTCATCTAGATACACTTTTTCTATATATGGTTTATTTTGATAATATTCATACATTGCTTTAGTTAGTTTTTCAGAATAAAAGCTTAACAAATATAGGTTATCAGTCAGCTTAAATATTTCTTCTCCTTCTGCCTTTTCAACAACTTCTGGAGACTTCACCATAAAGCACTTTGTTTGATATAGATTTTTTATTTTGAAAACTTGATTTTCTTGATTAATTTCAAATACAGAATTAGATAAAAAATTTTTTAATTCTTCTTCTGATGAAAAAACAAGTTCTTCTTGTTCTTTTGTAATTCCAAATTCTTCAGTTAATGAAGTATCTATTTCATCTCTTTTAACTTTTTTGGTTCTCATATCTATCGTTATTTCTTTAAAATAATTTTTACATACTACTCCATCTTCATAAGAAATTTTTGGCCCTTTGCTAATGATAATAAGCAAAGTAACACCTAGTATTAAAAAAATAATTCCTACAATAATTCCTGCAATTTTTAAACCCTTTTGTACCTTCGTTCTTGTCTTTCTTCTCATTTTTTTCTCCTTGCTTTTTCATTTGAGGACAATCCATTTTGTAAAAATTTCATCTATATTCTACTATAATCTATAAAAAAAAACAAGACCCCAGGGTACAAATGTACCGGTTCTTTTTGTCCCCACTATTTGACAAAGTGCTGAATTTATTTTATAATTTGATTATATTTTGGTTTATTTCAAATGTTTTTCTGCTTTTTTTAGAAAAGAGGCGTTTATTATTAATAAAATTTTTAATTTATTCTTTACAATCATTTTGTTTTTTACAATTTTCATTTGTGTATTTTTTATTCCTATATATAATAGTAATTCAAGTGTTAAATTCACTGATTTTATAGATGATGGTAATCTCTTATGGCCAGCTCCACGGAATTTCTAGAATCAATTCTTATTTTGGCAGGAGAGTTGCTCCCACTTCAGGTGCATCAACCTTTCATAAAGGTATTGATATTGGTGCTCCAGAAGAATTTGAATTTGTTGCATGTTCTGATGGAACAATTTCTTTTGCTTCCTTTTTAGGTGGAGGAGGATACACTATAACATTAACAGCTTCAGATAAAACAAATCGGAGAAATAAAATATTCCTATTGCCATTGTAACCCTAACTTTATTGTTAAAGTTGGTCAAGAAATCAAAAAAGGCCAAATTATAGGCCAAGTTGGTCCAAAATATGTTGATCGGGGTATTAGGAAATAAATATATAGATTCTAGTGGTAGACATACAAATGGTGCAACTACTGGTCCACATTTACATTTTGGTATGAGAATTAATAATGAATATGTGAATCCATTGGATTATTTTGAAATACCATGATTTTTTATTAAAAAAAGCACCTACTTCAAGTAAGTGCTTTTTCGTATCTAATTTAAAATTATTTTTCTATTTCTATTTTTTTCTTTTTATTTAATGGTACTACTTTGATTGTATAACCTAGTGGATATAATAATCTTATTAGAGTTGTTGCTTGTGGTGAATGCTCTAAACTTTCAATTTTTGCTATTGAAGGTTGCTTTATCCCACTTTTTTCGCTTAATTCTCTTTGTGTTAATTTGGCTTTCTTTCTGGCCTCTATTGTTTGTTTAATTAGATCTAATTCTAATTCCATTTGTTCATCCTCTTCTGGTGTAAAATTAAAAGCCTTTTCAATATCTTCCCATCTTTTTAATTTACTCATTCTAAATCACTCCTCGATTTTAATTCTTTTAATAGTTTTCTAGCTTTCTCAATTACTACTATATTTATATTATAACTTATTTGCTATCAGAAATCAATATCCTTTTTAAAATTTGTACATTAAAAATATTATTAACAGTTTTTTAATTTATATTTGAATAAAAACCTTGATTTATTTAATTTAAAATAATTTGATTATAATATTAAAATCGATTATACACCATAAGTGCTTAAAAATCAATATTTTTTCATCGACATAATTCGACAAGGTGTACTGCACCCCATTTTTAGGACAAAAAATTAATAAAAAATAGGATGTATTTTTATGTATTCAGTTAAACAGAAAAAAGCAGACATCCGAACATGTCTGCTTTTTATGGTCATATTACATTATTAGTTTCTAAAAAATTAATTTGTATTATTTGTTTCTGGAAGAACAAAATCAGATTTTGTACCTTGATTTATATAAAATTTTCCTTCAACTAAATCATATAGTCCTGGTTTATTGTCTTCTGGATTTTCTGCTTTTTTATAACAAGGGATAAAATCTCTAATTTTTTCTTCATTATTATAGATTTTTAAATAATATAATTTTGCTGAAATAAATGTTCCAATTGTTCCCCTTGTATTAACAGCAAAAACGGTCATATTGACAGGAGCCAAGAAATCATCATATTCAAGATTTCCAATAAAACTATTATTAATATAAAACTTGTTTTTTTCCTGTTTTACACTATAAATAGTATTAATATCAGCACCCGAATTTCCTAACTGACTTATATTATAATCAAATCTTGTATTCTTTGAATCCTCAGTAATATAATATACTAAAGAAAAAGTATCTTTTCTATAATCTTGTCTTGCTCCATATAAAAAACCAGTTTTATCATTTGTAACCATATATTTTAATTCAGTAATTGTATTTTGATTAGGACTATATAGTGTATCAATCCATTGTTCTCCTGTACTTTCTATATATTCTACTTTTTGATAATTACTTGGTAAGTTACTTGTTAACGGTGAAGCTGAATTAGTTAAATATTTATAACTAGTTTTTCCATTTATATCAACTACTTTTACCCATAAATAGTAATATTCAGCTGTATTACTTAAAACCTTGCTTGCAAGTGTAGCATTTATATTTCCTTCACTTTCGCTATTTAAATTAAATTTAGTAAATGTTATATTTGCTATTTCTGATTCAGCATTTGTTTCTGCCCATGCATATTCTAAAGAATTTAAATCATAGTTTTCTGTTAACCCGCTTAAGGTAACATCAGCTACTATAGAAATACTATCTTCCCCAATATTAGTTCCCGAAATATTTGTTATATTCATAGTCCAATCTGAATTAATTTCTTCTAATTCTATTGGAGAAATTTCATTTTCATCTGGAAATCTTGCAAAGTAATATTCATCTCCTGACCTTACTCCATGAGGAAAATATATTTGATGTGTTACAGGATTTATAATGTATACATTTTGAGATTTGGGTTCAGATGAATTCCAAGTTTTATAATCATCTCCATAGTTCAATGTTAAATTATCAAGTTTAGATAAGTCAATTACATAGTAAGCACCTTCATCATTTACATTAATTAATTCTTCTGTTTCTGTTGCACCATTAGCAATAAACATTGCTTTTAATTCATCTTTATTATTAACATATGGATCATTATAAATAGGTATTGTTTCATTTTTTAAATAATATTCTGCTACTTTTGTAGATATTGAATCTATGTCTGCATATAAATTATTTACCCTTTTTATTCCAAGTTGTGCTAGTCCATTATAAATTGTAATACTTGTTAATATTAATAAAACAATAATTGTTATAACTAATGAAATCATTGTTATACCTTTATTTTTTCTCATATTTACTATCGTTCCTTTCAAATGAACAAATCAGTTGAAAAAGAATTAAATTTTGACAAGTCAAAATTGTAATTATTTTACAACATTACTCACTTCTGCATATTTTTTAAGTTTCTCATACACCAAATAATTAACCGTACCTTTAGGAAATTTTCCTTGTTTATCTTTCTTACCTGCTGGAACTCCTGTTAAAACTTCTATTCCTTCATCTATTGTTGATATTGCATAGATTTTGAATAATCCATTTTTAACACTATCAATTATTTCATCAGATAATTGTAAGTTTTTAACATTTTGTACAGGTATCATAACACCATGAGAGCCATCTAATCCTCTCATTTTGCATATTTGATAAAATCCTTCTATTTTTTCATTTACCCCACCAATAGGCTGAATTTGCCCTTTTTGGTTAACTGAACCTGTTACTGCTATTGCTTGATTTATTGGTATTTCTGACAAACTTGAAAGTAAGCCATAAAGCTCTGTGCTTGATGCACTATCTCCATCAACTCCATTATATAATTGTTCAAAACATATACTTGCAGTTAAACTTAGTGGTATATCTTGTGCAAATTGTTCTCCTAAATATCCACTTAATATAAACACACCTTTAGAATGTGAAGAACCTGACATCTCAACTTCTCTTTCAATATTAATAATTCCTCTTTTCCCTGTATATGTGTTTACTGTAATTTTTGAAGGCTTTCCAAATGTAGAATTACCCACTGTCATAACAGTTAATCCATTTAATTCTCCAACCTTTGAACCTGTAGTTGAAATTAATAATGTATTATCTCTAATTAACTCTGTATATACTTCATCATATTTTTTAACTCTTTCTTTTTGCTCAAAAAGTGCCTTCTCAATAAAATCTGCTGTAATTAATTTTGATTTTGCAATTTTAGCCCAAGTTGATGCTTCTCCAATAACTTCGAACAAATCATTAAATAATGTTGATATTTTTGTTTGATCTCCACACATACGAGATGTGTATTCCACAACTTTTGCCATAGCATATTTATCTAAATGAAGTAAGTCTGCTTGTTCACAATAATCATGAATAATTCTTGCTAATTTATTAGCGTTTTCTTCATTTAAATCTGCTTTTTCTTCCCATTCAACTTTTATTTTAAATAGATTTTTAAAATCAGAATCCATAGCAAGTAAAGTTTGATATATGTCACTATCACCAATAAGCATTACTTTTAAATCTAGTGGAATTGGTTCTGGTTTTAATGATACCATTGCCATTGAAGTTGCTTGATCTGTTGTATTTTCTATAGCAATTTCTTTAATTCTTAATGCTTTTTTTAATGTAGTATAGCTTATACCATTTGTAAGTAAATCTCTTGCTTGGAATAATATATATCCGCCATTAGCTTTATGCAAAAGACCTGCTTTTAACATTGTAAAATCAGTTTTTAAAGTTCCATAATAATTCTCATACTCTAGCTTACCAAAAATGTTTTGATATGAATAGTTTGAGTCCATTATAACAGGAGCACCTTCTAGTTCACTGTTATCAACAAATAGATTTACTCTATAATTTAAGCATGGATCTGGTTGTTGCATTTGTGGCATTTGAGGTTGTTGATTTGCCTGTTGATTAGTTGTATCTTCTTCTAAAAATACAGGAACATTTTTTAAAACATCTTGCTTAACATCATTTAAAAATTTATTAATCTTTTTATTTCTTTTATATTTTGTTTTTAATAAATTTATATGAACATTTACAGTAAGTAAAGCAACATTTGATTGCCATTCATTAATCTTTTTGTCTGACATTCTTTCAATTTGCTTAATTTTTCCTATAATATCCATTATCATTTGTTGAACTGTCTCAGATTTTTCTTCATATTTTGCTTTAAGTTCTTCATCAAGAACATCAAACTCTTCTTCTTTTAATGCTTTACCATCTAAAACAGGCATCATATATATACCATTTTGAGCAGATTTAACTTGAAAATCATATTCCATTGCATCTTTTTCAAGTTTTTCCATAAGTTTTGCTCTTTTATCTTCAAATTCTTGTTTAATAATTGCTTTTTCTTTTTCAAAATCCTCATTACTAAACGTATTTTTAATATCCTTTTTAATTTCCTTAGTAAATTCTTCCATATCTTCTTTAAATTCTTTTCCTTGACCTGCTGGAAGAGAAACTGCAATTGGCTCATTAGGATTATTAAAATTATAAATATAGCACCAATCTTGTGGTACCTTCTTTTTTCTAGCAATCTTCTTTAAATAATTCTTTGTATACATAGTTTTACCAACACCATTAGGTCCTTCTATGTATAAGTTATATCCTTTAATATCAACATTAACACCAAACTCTAAAGCTTTAATTCCTCTATCTTGTCCAATTCCAGTAGTAATATGCTCAAGATGTTCAGTAGTATCAAATTTAAAAATATCTGGATCACATGTCATTTTTAATTGTTTATAATTTAGTTCATTTTTATTTTTCATTTGTTACCTCCATACATTTTCTCAATTTGTATTATATACAAATTGCATTTTTTTATCAATACTTTTTTCATATTTTTTGATAAACAATTTGGAGACACCTTCCAAGGTGTCCCCAAATTGTTTATTTTATAATGATTGTTTTATGCATATCACAAATGCGATTGTTTCCATCATATAATGTAAATACTATTTTATATGTACCTGTTGTTAATCCTGTATTTTTTAGTGTTAAAGTAAAGTTTTGAGTTGCAGATAATAAATCTGTTACCAGATATTCGTTTTGAATATTTGTTGATATTAATGTATTTGTAACATAGCTTCTTAAATCTATTAAATTATAATCATAGCTGTAAATATCTTCATAGCTTCTTCTATATAATGATACTACAATTTTTGGATGTTCAAATCCTCCTGAATATCCAAGTGTAAATGCTAAATCATTGTTGTCATTTTTAGTTTTTCCTGTCTCTTTGTCTATTAGTACTGATTTGTCATCTAAAGTAACAGAAAAACCATAATCTGTACTTACTACTTGAACATCTTTAGTATCTGATGCAATCTCTGATGAGAAATATGTTCCATCAACAGAGCCAAATGATTGAGCTTTTATTGTATATGTTCCTGTATCTAAGCTTCCATTTTCTGTGTTTAATACCATATCTGCAAGAACATTAGATACAGCATCTGCAATTTTTATTCTGTATGAACCATCTGATCTTGGGAAATAGTTTAGTCCATTATATGTAATATATATACCCTCTAAATCTGCTGCTGTTAAAACATCACTACCTGATGAAATCGTAATCCTTACACCTAATTGATCTTCAATATGAGTTGTTTCATATACTATATCTGAATTACTATTTTTATTAAATGCATATTGTGTTTCAATATCTATATTTAACTGTGAACCCATATATATAACACTTTTATCTGTTCTTAATGTTAATCTTTTATTAACATCAATATCATTATACACACTATATAGCATTGGATATAATGCTGTATTTACTGTTAATGCTACTGTATTATCATATACATCTCTTAATTGAACAAGCAGGTTCTTTGATTCAAGATTTCCTTCAAATGTTGAATCTTCAAAATCAACTTGTACAATATATTCTTCATATAATAAATCAGTTGTAGAATTATAATAACTTCCATCTGCACTATAATGTTCTTCTTCACTATCCATTGAAAAGAAATCTGTAAATCTATATATTTTCTTGCTATTTGTAACATCTTGTTCATTTACTATATAATAATAATATTTTATACTACTTCCAGATTTATCTATTAAAGTAATTTTAGTATTTAATGGTAAAACACATGATGATTCAAATGTATGATAATAATGACCTACAAAACCATCATAATATGTAGTATTTGAATAATTATTTAAATATAAAGAATAATATGCTGAAAATGAGCTTTTTTGTGTGATTGTTGTAGTTGTTGATGGGAATATTTTATATTGTTTTCCAGGTGTAATCGCACCTTCATAATAATCTGTTCCTTGTAATGCATTATTTGTAGTTAATTTAAGAACAACAAAAACATTTTTTATTTTTATTTCATTATTTTCTTCAAATATTGCCTCTAATTTAATTGTAACTGTTCCCAAATCTTCTGTTGAACTGATATTTTTAGAATGTGCCAAATAAAAACTAAATGATGGTGTTGTTGTAGAATTGTCACTTAAATATTGTGATTTTCCCTGAAAACCTGCTTGAACATCTTGATTATTTAAGAAAAATGTTGTTCCCTTGGTTTGCCATCCTGTATTTCCTGCAGTCATTGTTAAACCAAATCTACTATCTGCTTCTTCTGCAGTAGAAGCAATATTAGAAATTGTATCTGGGTCATTTAATGTAACTCTATCTGTAAGATTTGATACATCAATTCCCAAAACATTAATTGTCATATTAGGATAACTTAAACCATTTAAATCTAATACATATGTTCCTGTAGTTGCATATTTTGTAGCTATTAATTCTATATCTTCATAATAAATATCTGTTGATTTTTCACCAATAATCCATTGATAATATGTAGCATCATCTGGAGTAGGAACAATATATTCTATCTTCACTTGCCCATCTATATTATATTTTGTGTAAAATCCATCAATTTGTATATTATGACTTGTATAGTGTTTTCCTTGAACAAACGAATTTCTGTTAAATGTTTCTGCTACTTCTGTTGATATTGTACTTCCTTGTAAATAATCATCTCCATATATTCCAAATTCTTTTGTTGTAGTTCCTTTATATAGTCCTACATAAGCCATACCATTAACTTCACCATCTGTTCCTGCTTCAGTTTTTAACACTATATTTCTTCCTTGTGATAAAAATATTTTATTATTAACATTTTGATTTGTTATTCCTGTTCCGTTAATAGTTACACTTTCTTTATTTCCAGAAGCATCTAAACTTTGCATTTTAGAAACTATATTTACTCCACTTGCTAAGTATAAGGTCGTATTATTTTTTAAGATTAGATCATCTATTCTATTAAATGTATATACTGCTGTTGCGATTTCATTTGTCGTATCGGTTGTTCCAACTAGAGATATATTACAATGATCTAAAGTAACTCTGGATGCTCTTTGGATTGATATATTATTTTTTGTATTATTATCAGAACCATAATTCGTTATATTTACAATTCCATAGCCTGATATCTTTGCTGCATTTCCTGAACCAAAAATACTTCTATTTATATTAAATGTATTTGTTCCATCATCATATCCTGTTGCATCAATATCAATTTTAGCATCTCCAGTAACACTTTCAAATGTAAAGTCATATGTTTCAGAACCTGCTGTATTTGATTTACCTCCACCAAATACTGTTCCATCAATTTGAATGTTATTTTTTATCATTGTATTATTATCTACGACATTTGAGCCTATTTTTACTCTTGTTTCTCCATATACAACTGATGTATTTGCAGCACCATAAACATCTCCTTTAATTGTTCCTCCAGAAATCAAAGTAGTAACAATTGAGTTATTATTTTGTGTTGTACCATTGGCTGCAGCATTTCCTCCTCCAAATAAATCTCCATTGATTGTTGTTGTTCCTTCAACTATTGTTATACTATTACCATTTACTATAGCGGCTGATCCATTTCCTCCACCATATGCATGGCTTGTTACTGTTGAGTTAGTAAGCCTTAAATACGTATTTCCTGATGTTATAGCTTCATTTCCACCACCATAAACTTTTGAAACTGTAGAATTTACTAGAACATTTGTATTTCCACTTGTTTGAGCTTTATTTCCTCCACCATATACATTTTCAACTCCAGAGTTTATAGTAACATTAGTATTTACAGTATTTCCTCCTTCATTATTTCCTCCATATACATCTGTTGCTGTACCCGAAGTGATTAAAACATTAGATAGGGAAACTGTTCCAGAGGAATTTGAACCACCATAAATGCTAGCAGATAAAGTTCCGTCAAGTATAATATTTGAGTTTGTTACATTTGCTGCATTTCCCCCTCCGAATCCATTTGTAATTACTCCACCTGTGAGATTAACATGTGTTGTAGGTGTAGTAGCTTTGTATCCTCCTCCATATACATTAGTACTTGTTCCTCCTGTAATATATACAAATGATTCATTAGTTTGTCCATTTACATTATTTCCACCATATACATTTGTTGCATTTCCTGATTGAATATAAACATGACTTGCAGTAACAGTGCCATTAGAATCTGAACCACCAAAAATGTTTTCAGCTTTTCCTCCTTGTAAGTATATTGCTCTTGTAGTATCAGAGTTCCCTCCTGTTATTAAATCAGCAGATTTTCCACCATTAAATGCATTTGTAACATCTGCAAACTCAAGTAAATAAACCTTAACAGTATCAGCTTCAGTTCCTGTGGCATCTAAGTTTCCTCCACCATATGCATTTAACAATTTTGATTCAAAATTTTGCCCTATATTTACAGTTATATTTCCTTGTGTATCTCCATTAACATCATTTCCACCAAAAACACTTGCATTTGGCAGATTACTTCCATCTACATTAATGGTAGCATTACCATTAATTTTTGCAGAGATTGTATTTGTTCCTTTTCCTCCTGCAAAAACATTACCAGTAATGTTTATTGTATTTGAATTAGAAGCTGAATCTTGAATATTTACAGTAACATTCTGGCTCATAGTTCCTTGTGAGCTTCCGCCATATGCACTTCCATACATATTAACATTATTATCATTATCCCAAATATTTACAATTGCATTTCCAGATACAATGGTACTTTCACCATATCCTCCACCAAACAATATCTCATTATCTGTATTATTTGTAGTTTTTCCAAGTGTACCACCTGTAATATTTATAGTAGAAGTAGTATATATTCGACCTTCTGAATTTGAACCTCCATATACAGCACCTTTGACTTGTCCATTTTTCACATTAATTGTTGTTGAACCATATATACTGTTTTTATTTGCTCCACCAAATACATTTCCATCTATTGTTCCACCAAGAATATCAATATTTGTTGTTCCATTAGTATCACCAGATGCTGCTTTAACTATTCCATAGTTTCCGCCACCATATACATTTCTTAATATATGTGCTTGATCATTTATGATTATACGTGATGTATATACCTGCCCTGCGCCATCATTTCTTCTATCATAGTTTCCATTTCCTGCACCTAAAACACATCCTGAATCAACTTCATATAAATTATCATTATATGTGGCTTGTGTACCTATTTGAGCATTTCCTCCAACATATACTAAAGTATTTCCTTGTAATTGACCTGTACCTGAAGTAGAGCCTGCCCATACTCCATTAGAGCCTCCGCTAATACTATATCTTACAGTTCCACCTGTCATTTGTATTATTCTATCTGCATATGCAACTGAAACTCCAGAACCTCCTACAATATTGTATATATCTCCACCTTTTACATATATTCTAGTTTTTACACTAGAGCCACTTTGGACTTTTAATCCTCCTATAACATTTGCAATCAGTCCACCTTCAACAACACAATATCTATCACTAGAATCTACAGCAGAATTTCCACTATATCCTCCAAGATATATTCCTGAATATGCACTATATGCAGTATTTTTTCCTTTTTCAGTAAAGAAATCTATTCCATAACTTCCACTTTTTACATCAATTAAAAATGCTTTATCATTATTACTATTTCCACTTGACCCATTTCCACGACTTACAGTAAGCTCAAAATAAACAGACATATTTTGATTATTACCTTTAGCCCTATCTACATCATTTCCTAGAACTAAATATACAATTCCACTATAAGAATATGATGAACTGTTAAAGCCTAATATAGATGAGTATTTACCAGATTCAACAATTATTTTGTATCTACTTGAAGAATTATTATCTGTAACATTTCCTCCCATCAAATTTGCAAATGTACATCCATTTGTACCAGTATTAGCACATTGAATTCCTCTTCCTATTCTTACATTATTATTTCTTCCTGTAAATGTAGGATAATTTGACGAAAAGGTATCTCCATCTGCATTTGATGTATATCCTGCTGCATTAATTTTTACATGATTCATTTGAAAAGCTTTATAAATTTGAAAATCATCATAACTTGTATTTGTCAAACTTATTGTAGCATTATTTCTATAATCTGTATGATTATATAGGCTTGTGATTGTTACAGGAACACTGTTATTCGCACTTCTATATGAATTGTTTGTACCCATATTTCCTTTTGTATTGATAACTTGATGTTGTTGATTTGTTGCAGTATAAGTTAAAAAATATAGTTGTGTTCCTTGATTTTGGTTTGTTGATGTTGTCCAATTTCCATTATTATATCTTAAATAATATGTAGTAGTATTCCACCAGCTACTTACTGCACAATAAAATCTTCTATTATTAAAATTCCATGTAAAAGAATCTGCTTGTACTCTTAACCCATTGTTATATGCTAAATAATAATTATTATCAACATTTCTAATTGTATATCCATCTCCACTTTGAGTAATAACCCATTGAGCATTAGCAGATGGTTCTACTGTATTACTTAATGATTCATTAGTTATCCCTGTACCATTTCTTGCAATTGCATTACCATTATTTCCAGTTGAATTTGATATTATATATGTTCCTCCAGACGTAAAACTTGTAGAAGAACTATATGTAACATCTGCAATGTTTCTTTCTACTCCAGTTACAGGTCTTGTATAATTAATACTAGAGTCCATATTTCCTGTAACTACAATTATATTTTTTTCTCTTTCATTAGTATTATGAGAATTAATATATTCAAATGCTTTACCCCAAGATCCAAATGGAGTATCTTCTGTTAATCCATCATATAAATTATCATTACCATCATCTGAATTTACATATACAACAGTAGCTTGCTCCCATTTTGCATATAAATTAATTGTTATATCTGAAGTTGTATCAACAGATAGATTATATGTTAAAGTTTTAGCATCTCTTGTAACACTACCTGCACTAGTATTCCATCCTCCAAAACCGAATCCTGTAGGTTTATCCATAAATGGATTTTCCATCAATTCTAAAGTTATGTTTCCATTTTGAACTGGAACACATTTTATATTTTTTACAATATCTTGTTCTTCTCCGCTATCTAAAGAGATTCTACCCTTTTTCTCATTATCTGTTTCGCCTTGTGCATATCCATGATAAAATAAAGTAACTCTAACAAGATTACTTGCTGAATATTTATTAATAACTGTTCCAGATGTAGTTTCAGTATAGTTTTGCCCTAGATAATAGTAATAGTCTGAATCATAATCATTTATTTCTAGTGTGCTATCAGGCAAATCTCTAGCAGAAGCTTTAAGTGGCCCTTTTGTTCCAGCTTGAAGTTCATTGCTTTCAATTTTGGTATCTTCAACAATACTATTATCTTTTGTTTCAGTATTATTTATTGTATTATCAGCTTTACTTGTATTATCTGTTTCTTCATTTTTTGTTTCTTCAACTACTTCTTCTATTCCATATATTGAAAAACTATCTGTTTTAAAGGTAATATCCTCTTGGTCTTCAGGTTTTATTAATTCAACTGTGTTATCATTTTTAATATGCCAAATATTGTACTTTTCCCCTTTAACTCCTTTAATAGAAACAATAGCATTTTCATCAAAATCTTCTGGTTCGAAAACTTTTTCATCTTCAACAATTTTTATGTCATAAGCATTTAATAGTTTTATATCTTTATTCTCATCTTTTAAGCTCTCTTTAATCTTTTTTTCAGTTTCTTCTATATCTGCTTTTGAAACTTCAAGTTCAGCTTGTTCTGGCATATATCCAGAAACATTTATACTAATCTTGTCTTTTGTTTGAGTATTTGAAATACTTTTATTATAAATTAATTCATTTTCATATTCTTTATAATCATATTCTGCAACAATATAAACCTTTTCTTCTTCTATTTGCTCTTCTGTTAATTGTACTTTTTTAGATTTTGATTTATCCTTTTTTTCTTTCTCTTTTTCTTTTTCTTTCTCTTTCTCTTCCTTCTCTTCTTTATTTTGGTTTTCTTCTTCCTTTTTGTTTTCGTTTTTGTCTTTCTGTTCAGCTTTATTTTCTTCTTTTAATTTTTCTTCATAATCTTTTTTTAATTCTTCAAATTCTGCCTTTGTAACAATTTTATAATCATTTATCCAAAGACCATGCTGAATAGGTGACAATTCAATATTATATTTGTTGTTTTTTTCAGGAGCTTTTAATTCAAAATTTGTAATTTCTAAATTCATATCTTTATCAATAACTGATACTCCAATTTTTAAAACCTTTTGTGCATTAGATGTATTAACAAAATAATATGCAATTGTGGATATTAAAAATATTATTCCATATATAATAACAGCAAGCATTTTTTTTCTAATTACTTGCTTATTAAAATTCACATTTTTGTAACTCATATTCTCTCCTCTTAAGTTTTATGTTTTAACCATAACATTCCGTTTGTATTATATCAATATTAAAAATTTTTTTCTACATTTTTTTACAATTTTTTAAAATATTTTTCGACATTTTTTTCATATTTATAGTATTTTTTAAATTTTTGTGCTATAATTCTTTTAAATTTAATTTCGTAAGGAAAGGATTAAATAAAATGATAGAATTCTCTACATTAAAATATATGAAAAAAATAGTTTTAGAAGAAAAAAGCGCTGTATTAGAAACTGAGAAAAATCAAAATTCTATTAAAGAATTATTAAATTTATATATTAAAGAATTAGAAAATGTTACTTTTGAAAATGATATTTTTAAAAGTATGCTATTAAACAATTTTACAAATGCTTTAGGTCAAATAGATAATAATATTCTTAATGTTCAATCTTTAACCAATATTTTAGATATATTAGAAAATCAAAACGATATTTCTAAAACTGATATAGAAACATATAACAAGCTTTCTATGAAAATAATTAAAGGCATAGAACTACTAAGTAACTTCTTACAGCAAACCTTTTCAAGTATAGAAAATCTTACTATATTAGGAGATCAAAAATCAATCTCTAATTTAAATAATTATAAAAAAGAAATTTTAGCACTATTACCTATAGAAAAGAAAAAAGAATCAAATTCTGTTAAAGAATTAAAAACTAATGAAGATAAATTAGTTTCAAAAACAATTAAAGAGGTAGATTATTCTTCTTCAGATTTTCTATGTTTCTTCCCTAAAAATCCATCTGATAATCTAGTTATATCAACTTCACAATCAGACTATAAATTATCTTTTAAAAATGATGTTGCTAATATTTCGATAGAAGATGAAAACTTTAATCTATCATTAAAAACACCTGGTGTACAAATTTCAAATTCACAAACAAATAATATTTTATTTGTATCTTTTTCAAATAATATTTATACAATACTTACAAATTGTCAGATAAATATGCCATCTTTTATTAAAGTTTTAAAAATATCTAAAAATGGAGATTTTCTTGAAGTTGATGTTTCTGTTGATAGCATTAATCTTCTTATTGAAGAAAACATAATACAATTTGATGAAACTAATCCAAAAACAGAAGCTCCTAACTTAAATATTGATACTGTAAATACTAATGAAGTAGCACCAGTTTCTCAAGATAATAAACTTCCTGTAATGAATAAAGATGCTTCTTTAGCCCAAATACCAAAACAAGAAACTTCATTGCAAAAACAAGCTACTCAAGAGCATCCAATTATTATACAAGAACCAGAATCAATTGATGAACCTAATGATCATACTGATACTAATACTACAGTTCCTATGGATAATGATACTTTAATTATTTCTGACTCAAACAAAAAAGTTGTTTTACCATATACTATTTCTGATTTAGAGAAAAAACTAAAAAATAATAAAAAGTATAAAACTCTAGAAGATGTTATTGTTCATGAATATACAATTCCAATTGAAACTTTTAAAAATCCTACAAAATCAAGATTTAGAGAAGCATTTCAATTAATTAAGAAAAAAGAACATGGTTCATTAAAAGAAGCAATTGAATTAGGATTTGAATTAATGTTCCAATCAGATTTAAATCCTGCTGTAATTGCTGCATGTAAGGATTTAGATGAATTAGATATTTATTTAGATTGTTTAGATGATAATGAATTAGAAAAATTTTCTTGTTTTAAAATACAATATGATGTACCACCTTCAAAAAAATCTAGAAAAAAATAGTAAAAAAGGATTACACCTATCGTAATCCTTTTAATTATATTTCCTCTACATATATCTTATCTACTACTGCAATTATTGTATATTTATGCAAATTTTCTATATCTTCTATAATTTTAATATAGTATTAGATACCTTTTTATTTTCTCTCAAATATCTTGCTCTCATTGGTTTTTATTTATGAAACTATTTCTCCGTCCCCATTTTTCATGAAACTATTTCTCCGTCCCCATTTTTCACTATTATTGTAACTACTAACGCTATTAATGTTATTCCTTTTGACATTTTTTTATTATTTTTCATAAGTTTCATCCTCTCATAATTTTTTTTCATTTATTTTAATATTCTGTTTTTGGGGACAAACAGAACCGGTACCAATGTCCCCTTATCAATATTTTACTTCATGAGCATTAGATGAGTTCGTTCCAGTTTTTATCTCTACTTTAACATTAGGTCTTAAAGATATTACTGGAGCAAAAGAGTACCCACTATTAGTACTATCATAATTTGAATAAAATAAATCAAGATTTCTGTCAAAGCTACCATCAATCTTTTTACTCTTTATACAACGAAGCCCAAAATCTGCAACATATTGATTAGCATATACATAACGTGAAGCAAGCCAAAAATTACGTTCTGTCTCGAATATGCTTTTATAGAATAGACTTGTATTATTGCTAAAATCTTTAAAATCATTTTGTGCTATTGTTCCAGAATAAAAAGTAAATTTTACAGTT
The DNA here is from genome assembly GCA_902787685.1 of uncultured Eubacteriales bacterium. Taxonomy (GTDB): domain Bacteria; phylum Bacillota; class Clostridia; order TANB77; family CAG-508; genus CAG-269. Next base: position 26,287 of record CADAHH010000018.1, read on the forward strand.
AACTTGTTACTTGCTTGCTTACAGGTCTTTGTTGTTGGTTTTTCATAATATTCATCACTTTCTCCAATGACACCTTCTTCTCCTTGTTGTAAGACATTTGTCGTATTTATTCCTGCTCCATATTGATGTTCATATATATCTGGATAATATGATCTCGCTTTTACATATGTTACTAAATTATTTTTTTTATCTACTGCTGTTATATATGAGCCAGTTGATAATGAATTTACTATTGAAGTTTGATATGCCTCTATTTTTTTTATTCCTCTTCCATTAATATCTGTTACCATTTTATCCGTTATATCTTCATATTTTAAACTTCTTGCTGTTATTCCTTTTTCTTCGTTTTGATATAGATATTTACACATATCATTTAAAATTAATACTCCATTGTTATATCCCACTGCATTTTTAAGATATAAGTAATTTGAACTTAATGTTGCTGCTACTAAATCCATACTTTTATCTGGATTAATATTCATTACTCTCCAGTATTGACATTGTTGTCTGAATGTTTGTGGCCCAGAATACCCACTTATTGCTGATGTTACTATATATCCATCCCTTTCAGGTGCTATATATTTAACATAATCTCCGACTTTTATTCCTGTTCTATCTTGTGGTGGTTCTACTGATGATTTAAATCCCAGCTTATCATTTAATGTTGTAGCTGCAAAATAGATTTGTTTTTCATCTCCTATATTATATTCTGTTCCATCTCCATTTGAATCTGTTGTACTTGTTAAACCTATTTTAGAAAATTCTCCATTATCGTTTTTTATTCTTATTATGTCTACTAATGTTATCTGGTTTACACTTTTATTTGATGCAACATCTATAAAACCATTTTTTGATATTATATCTCCTCTATCCATTATAGAACGCAAGCTATTATCTGTGTACCAAATGACTATATAACCTTCTCCGTTTTGGGTGCTATTTCCTTCTATTTCTAAATAATATGCTACTGTAAATCCTTCATTATTTATTCCCATTGCTGAGAGTCCAGCTTGTATTGCAGTTGTCCCAAGTTCATTTGCAACTTGATTTGCAAGAGCTGTGAAGTTTTCATTTGTAGTAGCTATGTATTCAGATTTTGATGCTTTATTTGCTTTTATTTCTGTTTCTATTGTTAAATATGCAAGTTTAGTTTTTTCATCGAATTGTGATATTGACTTTGAATATTTTACTTCCCCTGCTCTTGTTAATATCCCATCATCCCCTGTTAACAATTGAACTGATATTCCAGCTAATATCAACAGCACATATATAGTTTTTTATGACAAGACATTATTCAATGGACTGAACTTATAACATATTGTTACTTGTTTATCATTATCAATTTCAATTTTCTCAATTAGAGAAGTAAGCATATAAGAAGTTATATTATCTTTCTTTAAAAACTCTGCCATTATCTTTTCATAATCTACTATTTTCTTATCAAAAGTAGCATTTTCAAGTTCTTTTAAATGTTCTTGCTTTTTATCTCTTTCTGTGATTTTCTTATTATACATTCTTGCAAAATCTACTTCGCTTATTACCTTTTTTAACTTGTCTTCGTAAATATTGTCAATTTGGACTTCTAATACTTTTATTTCTCTAATTGTTTTTTCTTTATCTTTTTTATTGCTTAATTCTAATTCGATTTCTCGATTTTGAATATCTACTATTTCTTTAATTTTATTTTTATCTAAATATTGTTTACAGATGTTTTGTATTTCGCTAATTATTGCATTTTCAAGTTTGTTGTAATTCATTATATGTGGTGTACAAATGTGGAATTTAGGTGCAGAGGCATAACTTGAACATCTTAAATATCTTGTATGATTTCCTCTACTATCTACTGTTGTACTCATCTTTTTACCACATTCTTTACAAACAACTAAATCTCTAGATTTTATTATTTCTTGCACTGCATAAAATTTTTCTTTATCTATAATTGGCTCATGTGTATTTTCTACAATAATCCATTCTTCTTTTGGCAAATCAATGCTTTTCTTTAATTTATAATTGATTTTTCTTTTCTTACATTGTACCATATTGCCAATATAGATTTCATTTTGTAATATTCTGCAAATAACTTCTCGATACCATCTTGTGCTTTGTTTATCCATTTTCATCATTTGAGATGGTGTAGGTATCTTTTCTTCTTCTAAAATATAAGTTATTTGAAGTGCTGAATTTTCCGCAAGATATAAGTCGAATATTTTTCTTACAATTTTAGCACATTCTTCATTGATGATTAGTTTATGCTTATCATTTGGATCTTTATCATATCCAAATGGTGCATATCTTCCCATAAATAACCCTTGTTCTGCATTTTTCCTTTTTGTTGCTTTTATCTTTTTTGATGTTTCTTTTGCATACATATCATTCATTACTGCTCTAAATGGTAAAGTATCTGCAACTCCATTATCAATTTCAGAGTCATAATTTTCTAAAATACAAACAACTCTTATTTGATTTTGTGGAAATATTCTTTCAATATAGTTACCAAATTCTATATAATCTCTGCCAAGTCTTGAAGTATCTTTTACAATAACCATATTTACTTTTTTATTTTCTATATCTTTAATCATTCTTTGAAAGTCTGGTCTATCAAAGTTTGTCCCACTAAAGCCATCATCAATATAAACACCATAAACATTTAGATTATTTTCTTTTGCATATCTTTCTAAAATATCGCGTTGATTTTTTATACTGTTACTTTCTCCATCTAATTCATCTTCATTGGAAAGCCTACAATACAATGCACAATTATATTTTTCTGGACTTACTAACAATTTAACCTCCTTCTAAAATTAGTAAGTTCCACCTATAATTTATCTATTGACATTTTACATAACTCTCTATGTTTTGTCAATAACAAAATAGGTGGAACTTTTAAAATTCACTTATTAAATTTCATATTTCTATATTTTCTTAATTTGTAAATTATAAAATACCTTAAATACTCGTTCTATTGATTTTTTAACATCAACAGAACTATTTTCTTTGAACTTGTTTATAATAACAAATTCATCTTTTTCTTAGTTTTATCTTCCATATATAAATACCTGTACCTTTCTTGTAAACATATTTTACATTTTTTTAGTTTAGAGCGAAAAAAATATACCTTGACTAATTCAAAGCATACTAACTACACATATATTCTATTACTTTTAATACTGTTTGGATTAACTATATTGCTAACTCTTTTTGCTACATTAAACCCTGCAACAATTTTATCTTTTAATATTAAATCACTTGTATTTTCATCATAGTCGTATGCACTTCTGTTCCATTTTGTATATTTCAAATCACTTACTTGTCTTTTAGTAGATAAGAATTTATTATCATTATTTATTTGTACCAATAATTTCTGATAATCTTGTTTTTCTTGTCTTTCTTTTTCTCTTTTGTTTTGTGCATATATTCGCTTTTGTTCTTTTTGTTTTTCTCTGTTTTCTTGCTTTCGTGCTTCTTTTTCGCTAATATATCTTGAATCTGTTTGAATTATTCTTGTTATATATGGCATTTTTACATCTAATTTGTTTGAAATATCTGTTGGTCTTAAATGCTCATTATAAAATAATTCAATTATTTTGTCTTTTGTTTCCTTGCTGTCTAATTTTCGTTTTATTTTGCTCACCTCCGTCCTGTTAAAGTTTTTCTATCTCTTGCAAACTACAATTTAACACCTTATATAAAACTAAAACATAAAATAATTATTTTTTGTGTTGTTAATAGTCTGCTTAAAATCTTAAACATATTGATAACACAATACTTTGAACTAATTTAGTTAATTTTTTGTCTACAATTTTTAGCAATAAGTTTTGAGAAAAGTATTGTAATTATATCTTTATTATAGTATAATGTTATTAGAATGTCAATAACAATTGAATATTTTTTATAAATTGTTTATACTTTTATAAAATATGGCATTAGAGAAAGGAGTTAAAAACTATGGAGTTACCAGAAGTAACCTTTTTTGAAGATTTTTATTTTTGGTTTAATATAGAAACAAAAAAAGAATATTATTCTACACCTTTATATTTTTATAAAGCTGATTTCCATCTAGATTATGATAATAAAGTTAGAGATGTATATTATAAAGAAACTGAATTAACAGATAATGGATTAAAACATCCTGCTAGTTTATACTTTCCATTTCACGAAAGGCTAGGAATGTTATTATTAAGATTTCTAAATGCTGACTTATCTGATTTTGAAAAAGCAAATAAAACATTCTTCTATGCTTATGGATTCGAAGTATTAAGGGATTTAGATAAAAATTATAAATTTGAACTAAAACAAAATTATGGTAGCAATGAAGAATATTTAAAGCAGGCAACTAAAATATTTGAAGATTTAAAAGAAAACTTATTAGATTTACAACAAGAACTAATAAATGCAGTTACATATATTTATAATTTAGATAACAATAAAACACTTGAAAAATATACATACTCTGAAAGATTTGCAGTTTATTTAATAAAAAGAATGGGCAAATTATATACATACTATAAAAATGACTTTATTATGAGAGATAGCTATTCAAGAAAATATCAAGAAATTGGAAACAATAGCGAATATGATTTATTAGAAACATTACAAAATAAAAATCAAGTTCTTTCTATGAGTGATACACATAAAAGTAATGATCTAGCTAGTATTTGTTATGCTATACTTGAAGAACTTTCGAAAACACCTAATTACCCAATTAAAAAGTGTCAAAATTGTGGAATGTATTTTATACCAACATCAAAGGTAGATGAGATTTATTGCGATTACCCAAAAGAAAACTCAAAAACTTGTAGAGAATTAGGAGCATTTCAATCTTATACTGAAAGATTAAAACAAAACAAGGCTATGGGTGAATATAGAAGAACATATCAACAAAAATTTATGCAACTTAGAAAAGATAAAGAAAACAAGAAACTTGCAAAAGACTTTGAAACTTGGAAAAAGCAAGCTAAAGAAAAAATAAATGATATGAAAAAGGGCAAACTTACTGAAAATGAGGTTTATGAATGGATTATGAATAATAAATAGCTACAAAAAATAAGTGAACTGGAATATTTTTATTATATTTCAATTCACTTATTTTTTGCTTGGTACATATTCAATAATATCTGTAATTTTACATTTCAGATAATCACATAATCTAGCAACAACAAATATATCAAATCTTACTAACTCGCCTGTCATCATTCTTTTTAGAACTTTAAAATCTGTATTCGTATCTCTCATTAGCTTATTTATACTAATATTTTTCTTTTTTAAAACATCTTCAAGTTTGAATAAATATTCGCCCTTTTCTATCTTTAACTTTACCATATAGCACTCCCTAAAAAATATTTACAAAATTATTATATATTTTTTATAAGGTACTTGACTATTGGTTGTATAACCAGTATAATGTATATATAAATTTTATAAAAATTTTTCACAAAAGTTATTGCACGAAAAATAGTAAACTGCTATAATATAAATGTAAAAATTAAAGAGACAAAGGATGGCAAAACAAATGAGCAAAATCGCTGAAAGTATTGATTTTCTATATATATATATATATATATATATTACAGGCTTAAATTTATAAATCGTTTATATAAGCATAAGGCTATTTTTCCCTATGCATTTTTGATGAACTCAAAAATGTTTGTGTAAAAATAGTCTTTTTGTTGTTTAGTTTTGTTTTTAATGTTTAAACTATAATAATAAAATTTTGTTATTAATGTTTAATATATTAATAAATCAAATTTATTAAGAAATGGAGGTGAATTTTGAGATGAAAAATCATGTAAAAAAATCTTTGAAAGCCAGTAATGGTATCACTTTGATAGCTTTAGTAATCACAATAATTGTCCTTCTAATCTTAGCTCGGAATTAGTATTTCAATGCTATCTGGAGATAACGGAATTTTACAGAAAGCAACAACTGCAAAAGAAAATACAGATTCTGCACAAATAAAAGAAAGAATACAATTAGCATATCATTCAGCACTTGCTGGTGGACAAGGAAGTTATACAAAAGAGAGCTTAGAAGACGAATTAGAAAAAGAATTTACAACTGATTATAGTGTAGATGATTCTGATGATACTAGTTGGGTATTAAATGCAAAAGGTCAAAGTGTTACGATTCCTGCAGGAAAAAAAGGAGAAGAAAAAGTAATAGGAACAAGTTCTGATTGGAAACTAAATGATGCAAAAGATACCATTATAGCATATATTGGTGATGGTGTAGATGGTGATACTTTTGTTATACCTAATTATGTTGATGACAATAAGATTATATCTATTGGTAATGGAAGTGATCCAATTTGGGCCGAAAAGTTTTCTAATCCAAATGACTTTATGAGTGGTAAAAAATTAAAAATTTCTGAGGGAATAGAAAATATAAATAAAAATGCTTTTGTATCTTCCCTTGGTCTAACTGGTGATTTAATTCTCCCTGAAAGTATACTTAACATAGGTGGTGCTGCATTTGCTGCATGTATGAATATGAATGGAAATTTATATATTGGAAAAAATGTCCAGCAACTTTCAACAACAGGTGGCCCACCATTTGGAAGTGATTCTTTTAATAATTTAGAAATACACATGAAGAATATACCTAGTGGAATAGCACTTACTGGAACAACTTATACTGGAAAACTAATAATAGGTAATGAAGTTGAAACAATCGGTGATGAAGCATTTAGCAGACGTGGTTTTACAGATGAAATAATTATACCAAGCAATGTAAAGACAATAGGAGAAAATGCATTTAAAGCTATCGATAAAAGTAAAATAATAAATAATAGTTCTGCAGAAGGATATCCTTGGGGAGCAGAATAAATATCAATAATAGAAAAACTGGGGCTAGAAAACTTCTAGCCTTATATCTATCTTTCCAAATCCCACTCTTTTTCTCTATCTTCTTTCTTTACCTGCTTTTCAGCATCTATCAAAGTATGATTTTCTCTTTCAAAATCCCTTATTAAATTATCTTCTGCTCCCATATCAAACTTTTTGCAAATCCAATGAATAAATTTATTAATAGTATCATGGAATTTATCAATAATTCTATGGAGTCTGTTATTTTCTTTTTCTAATCCTTTAATTTTACTTTTGTATTGCAAGTCTAGGTTAAATTCTTTTTGCTTATAATCCTTTTTTATTTGTTCTACTTCATTGTGCAAATTTTCATTATCTTCAATAACTTTATTTCGTTCCTTTTCATATTTTGTTGCTTTTTCTACCATTTTTTCTTGTCTTAATAATCGTTGGTGCATTAGCCAATTATCTTGATATAATTTATTTATTAAATCATCTTTTGGTTTTATAATATCTTCTAAAATCTTTTCATCTCTCTTTTTTGACCATCTCGCCATCTTAATATCGTCAATATTAGGAACATCTGGCAATTCTAATTTTATATTTTTCAAAATTTCTTTTGTTTGCTTAAAATTAGTTATTTTCTTAAATTCTTCAACAGAATAATGTTCTCTATTTGTTTCTTCTTTTGGCAAACCTCGTTGCAAATCAAATCCATTTTCTACCATATATTTATAAAAAGCATCTTGTAATTGTCTATAACTATCCTTTGCTTTCCAAAATTCACTACAAGCAAGTTTATCAATAGGATTTCCTTTTTTATCCGTTGTATGAACAACAGGCAAAAAAATTAAGTGCATATGAGGTGTTTGTTCATCTCTATGCACTGTCGCAGACATTATATACTTTTCTCCTAAATCTTTGTATTCACATACAAATTTGTATGCAGTTTCAAAAAATCTTTT
>CADAHH010000019.1 GCA_902787685.1 uncultured Eubacteriales bacterium
TGTAAAGTTAAAGTTTTAAAAACATAGCTATTTCAATGCTTTTTAAATTCAACTTTACATTATTTTTAACTTTACATTGTAACACAACTACAACACTTTCTTTACGCTATCGCTAAAAGTGTTAGTTGTGGCATGGAAAATAAAATTTTCCCCACACCCCTTTTGCCTAAAAAATACTTTCGCATTTTTTAGGTTTTAGTTAAAATTGCCACTGGCAACTTTAACTAAAAAAACAGCCATAAAAGTAACATCATCTACTTTTATAGCTGTTTTCCTATATGCAAATATAATAACTTATACAATAATATCTGCATTTGCATATAGTTTAGTAAAGTCATAGCTAGTATAATCTCTTTCTTCAAAATTAGCCTTTGACTTTTTACTATTTTGTTTTGTGCTATTATATTTATTTATATTTTTATTATTATATTTATTATCCTTAACATTTTCATCAATAGGGGTATTAACATTTTTGTGGGGAGGGTATTGTACTTTTTGTAAATAGGTATCTTCATATTTTTGTATTGGAATTAGTTTTCTCATTTCTACTTGCTTACTATTTTCTTTATATATAAATTCAATATTTATATAATTCTTGTCTTTTAATGAATTTACTAATCTTGGTACTTGTGTTAGTATTATATTTAATAATTCACTTATAGTTTTATTTGTGCAATAGCAATAATTGCTTTCTTTGCTTAAATATATTATTATTGCATATATTGTTTTTTCTTTTTCACTTAATTTTTTATCTGTTAATATTTCTATTGGTATCCATATACCTTTTAAATTCAAATTTTGCATTTAATACCCTCCTCTCATTTAATTTCTTTCGCATTAAAATGGCATTATTTTGATTTTTTATATTGAAGTAGTATACGTTTATACCTCAATAGGTGTAGATAAAAAATTTCGGCAAAAAAATAACACTAGACTTTTTAATAAATCTAATGTTATTTTTACTTTTGAAATTTTGTCGACTCTGTCGGAACAATTAAAATATACATAAACATCTAATTTGTGCAACAACCTGTTGCACAAATTAAAGCTATTATTTTTCTAAATATCATTTACATCTTTTATATGCATTTCAATGTCTTCTGCTCTTGGCAATTGTTCTTGCAAATACTCTGGCATATCTTCTAATAGTTTATATTCACTAACTCCAATAGGGCTATTTATATTTCTTAATGCATATTCTGCTGTAAAATTATCTTTATTTTTACATAGAAGTAGTCCAATTGTTGGATTATCATCTTCACTTTTCACTAAATCATCAATCGCTGATAAATAAAAATTTAATTGTCCTGCATCTGTTGGTTCAAATTCTCTTGCCTTTAATTCTACTACTACATAACACTTTAATTTCAAATGATAAAATAGGAGATCCACGAAGTATTCTTTTCCACTTACAACTATTTTATATTGATTACCAACAAATGCGAATCCTTTTCCTAATTCAATTAAAACATCTTTAATTTTGTTTATCATTGCATTTTCTATTTCTAATTCTTTGGCTTTTCCTTTTATAGAAATAAAATCAAATAAATACGGATCTTTCATTGTTTGTATTGCCAAATCACTTTGAATATCTGGTAAAGTTCTTGGAAAATTAGTTACTTTCTCAGCGATGGCTTGTCTTTCATAAACTTTACCATCAATTTGCATTTTCAACATATTTCTTGACCAACCATTTTTGATTGTTTCATCAATATACCATTTTCTTTCCTCAATGTCCTTTATTTTATCCAACAAAACAATATTGTGTCCCCACGGAATTTGTGCAACAACTTGTTGCACAAATTCAAAATCATTATATTCCTCTGCAAATTTTCTCATATATTTTAAATTTCTAACCGAAAAACCTGTTGAATTTGGAAATTCTAACTTCAAATCTATTGATAAATTATCAATAAATTTATTTCCCCATTCACTATTTGCTAATATAATTTTTCCTATATTCCAATACATAAAAATCAATTCTTTATTTACAACTTGCATTGCCTTATACTGCGATTTTAAAATTTCATTTTTAACATTTTCAAAAATTTCTTTGTATTTGTTTACTTCTATATCATTACTCATTTTTAACCTCTTTCTAATTGTGCAAGAGCCTCTTTCACAATTTTCAAATCAACTTATTTGCTTACATTATAACATTTATTTCCAGAAATTTCATAAAAAACTTGAAAAAAGATTAATTTTACTGAAATATGATTTCATTTGTTATAATTTCTTCTGCTCTATAAAGTATATTATTCATTTGAGCCACCCATTCTAATTGATTTTGTGCTTTTAATTCTTCATTTACATTTTCTTTTTCTGCAATTTGTTTTACAAGAAAATTAACTCTTTCTCTACAAATATCATCAATATCTAGTAAATGACTTGTTAATTCATTTTCTATTAACATTAACGAATATTCTGCTTTTTTATGTTCTTTCAAATATCTAGCTCTCATTCTTCCATATTTTCCTATATTTCCTGTTCTTCTTGGTTTAGGTAATAAAATATTTGGAATATAATAGCCATTGACTAAATTATATTCAATTCCTGTTCTTTCATCTATAATAGTTTGTTTTAATTCTTTATTTTTCATTTTTAAATTCTTCCTTTCTTATTTTAGGCTAAAAAAATAGAATTATTATTTTTTCAATAACAATTCTATTATAAGTTTATATAAATTATAGGCGAACCCACTAAATTACTTAATTTTACATTCTTGTCGTAAAATACTCTATTTACTATTATTGTTACTACTAACGCTATCAAAGTAATACCATTATTTCTTTTGTTCTTCATATTTTTATTTTCCTTTCCTTAATATTATTTTACAATTAATATACACTATTTAAAAATGTTTATCAACCATCAATTTTTTAAAAAGTGTCGGATTTCAAAAAATTGTCATTTATATAAAAAACACAAGTATAAAGTTTACTTGTGTTTGCTAATTTTTTATATTACAAATCTAATTACTTTTCAAAATTATTTTTTCTCATTATAAAAATATAACATTCATTTCAATATATCGTATTCAAAATCCTGTATATTTTCAGGTTCATATTTTATAATTTAGGATATGTCAGATATTGACATCGTTCATTAGGTATCTTATGATAAATGGATAATTAAATTATACGAGGGGGATAAAATGCTAAAATTTGTTATATGTGATGATAATCAAACTACTTTAAATCATATTTCTATTATGCTTGAATCTATATTTATAAAAAATGATTTAGATGCTGAGATAGTTTTTAAAACACCTACTGAAAAAGAATTATTAGAGTATATAAAAAGTAATCCAGTTGATGTTTTAATTTTAGATATTCAGTTAAGTTCAAAATCTGCTGGATTAGATATTGCAAATAAAATAAGAGAAAATAATAAAGATTGCTACATAATATTTGCAACAGCACATCCTGAATTTGTTTTTTTAGCATATCAATGTAAAACCTTTGATTATATTTGTAAGCCTATTACAAAAGAGCGTTTAGAAGAAACTATTTTAAGACTTTTTTCTGACATAAATGATAAAAAGTCTTCCAATAAATATATTAAATTAGATAATAAAAATACAATAATTAATGAAGATGAAATTCAATATATTAAACGTGATGGAATGAAAATTATTTTTCACACATCATCAAGGGATTACGAAATATATAGTTCTTTTGCCAAACTTCAAAACAAATTACCAAACAATTTTGTAAGATGCCACAAGTCTTTTATTGCAAATATAAACAATATTGAAAAACTTGAACCTGTATCTAATATTATACATTTTAAAAATAATACAACCTGTGATATTGGACCTAAATATAAAAAAGAACTAATGAAAGGAGTAAATTCAAATGGAAATATTTTCTAATATTTGGAATGTACTTACAAGTGAAAATGAATTTGTTACGAAACTATTTACCATACCTACAGTACCAATTGAAGCATATTTAGTTTTTCTATTATTAAAAAAATTATCAAATATGAAAATAGAAAAGATACAATCAACTTTTTATATTTCGATTCTATCTTTAATCACTTTATTAACTAAATTTATTATCCCTTCTCCGTACAATGTTTTCTTTAATTATTTACTAATGTATATAGAAATAAAAATAATCTTTAAAACTAATATTATAAAAACACTTTTATATACTATATTACCAACTATAATATTTGCTTTAATATCTACTATACTTTTACAACCTACTCTTAGAATTCTTGATATAACAACTCGCGAATTAAAACTTATTCCTATTTATCAATTGACATATTTGTTTTTATTATATGTTATGGTTATAATACTCATTTTTTTATTAAAAAGTATAAGAATAAACTATACTATAATAGAAGATATTAATAAGCATAATAAATCCATTATAATCATTAATCTTACTATAGGAATAATTACTCTTTGTACACAGGCGTTATTAACTTACTATTATATCAATATTTTGCCATTATATGTTACTATTTTAAACTTCGTTCTATTATTATGTTATTTTTCTATAAGTTTATATAGCTTAACAAGAATTATAAAACTACAAATTACCACTAAAGATTTAGAAAATGCTGAAAGCTATAATACAACTTTATCTTATTTATATGATAATGTAAAAGCCTTTAAACATGATTTTGATAATATGGTTTTTATAATTGGTGGTTATATTCAAAATAATGATATAAATGGTTTAAAAACTTATTATAAAAGTTTGGAAAGAGATTGTGAAAGAGTAAATGGTTTAGCCCTTCTAAATCCAGAACTTATTAATAATCCTGGAATTTATAATTTGCTTATATCAAAATATAAAAAAGCTGAAGATTATGATATAGAAATTCATTTAGAATACTTTTTTGATTTAACTAAACTAAAAATGCCTATATATGATTTTTCTAGAATACTTGGAATTCTGTTAGATAATGCAATAGAAGCTGCAATAAATTCTAAAGAAAAACAAATAAATATTATGTTTAGAGATTCACAAAGAAATAATACTCAGATTATATCGATAGAAAATTCATATAATAATAAAGATGTAGATACTTCGTCAATTTTTGAAAAGGGGCAAACTAGTAAAGAAAGCCATACTGGTATGGGATTATGGGAAGTAAAACAAATATTAAATAGAAACAATAATGTTAATCTAATTACTACTAAAGACAAAATCTATTTTAAACAAACTATTGAAATCTATTATTAGATAATGATTTAAGACGTATTTGATTAAAAATCAAATACGTCTTTTTTATAATTAATCTTTTTTTACTAGTGATGCAGGCATTTTTGGTTGATGAAATACCCAAAGTATATTACATGCAGTATTAGTTGATTTAGCATATTTTTCAGCTAATTTTGCTAAAAATTTTAACATAATAATTCCTCCTTTCTTTTAATATGATTATGGATTCTTTTTTACATCTCATAAACTTCATAACCATATTTGTTTTTTGTAATCTTATAAGCGAGTTTGGTAATACATATTGTTTGAGCAATATGACTTAATAATAAAATATTTGAAATTATTCTATTTTGTATTATACAAGAAGCAATTAATGCTATACTTAAAAATATGTATGATAATATTTTTTTATTTTTTCTCTCTTTTTGTGATAATATTGGAACATTCTCTGTATCTGCTGGTGCATACAAATGAATCATTATCACTCCAAAAATCCAGACTGATAATGTAATTATATATTTTAAAATTTGGTTGTAAAAAATGATATAACACGATATTTTTGCTATGCCACAGTAAATAAGTGTTGTTCCTATAATACATCCCAAATGTGTTTTCAAATGAAATCCTCCAGAAACTGATCTATATGGTAATAATAAAATAACAGTTAATAAAGTAAGCTTAAAAATCCCCAAAATATAAGCTATACCTAAAATTATAAAATTCTTTGGCAATTCTCCTATTATTAAATGTAATCCATAATCTATTATTTCTGCTCTTTCATTGTTAATCTCAGGCATTTCTTCTTGTATTTTATGAGTTAAGAATAAACAGATTTTATCTACCATTTTATTCACCTCGCTCTTTTAAGCTTGGAAAAATTCTATCATTTATAAAATCTATTTTTTCAAATAGTTTATGAAATACCTATTTTCATATATAAAAAATGCTTTACGTTTTTTTGTAAAGCATTTTTCTATTTTTGTATTCAATTTTAATTTTTTTCATTGGGGACTGTCCCCAATGGAAAAAAGTCTTGATTAAAAAACTAAATTTCCTTCTTTATCTTCTCTACATAATAATAAATAAACTCCATAGGTGTTGGAACCCCTGTAGCATAATTAATTCTAGCTGTATAGTATTTTTCCAAATCTTCTGTCGCTGATATTCTCCACGCATAATTAATTGCATTTTGTATTCCATTAGTTATAGTGGTTGGAGATTTTTTGTGCTTATTAATTAAATATTGAATTACATTTACTTTATCTTCATCATTTTGCACAAGGTAAAAAATTCCATCTCTTAAATATTCTCTTCCTATCATTTTTGGTGCTATTCCTATTAAATTAAGCTCAGCATCAATTATATTTAATATCTTCTCTTCTTCATTTTCCATTTTTTCTTGAATATTATCTGTTTTATCAGATGTAGTATTTCTTAATGTTATTAAATTATTTAATACATGATTCGGAGAATATTTTGGATGATCTTTATATAAGATAATCTCAACTCCTTTTCTATGAAGTACTTCATAAGTTCTTTTTGAATTAATATGTGTTGTTACTATTATTATAGGACTGTATTTTAGGTTTAATTCTTTTAGTTTGTCTAAAAAATCTAAAGAATCTGTACTTCCAGATGAACTTCCATTTAGTTCTAAATCTAAAATAATTCCTTCAGGATGTTTCACTTTAACTAATTGTAAAGCTTCAACATCTGAATCTGTTATTCCAACTATTTCAATATCATCTCTTTCTTCTACACTCCTTTTTAGCGCATTACAATCATCTACATCATCTTCAATTATTAATACTTTCATAGGATTTATATTCATATATTACATTCCCTTCTATTAATTTAAGCTATGGTCTTTAAAAGCCATTTATTCTTTTATCAACTCAAATATACCATATAATCCTATTTTTTACCAGAAGTACACAGTCAATTTTCTTATTGATTTGTGTTTTTCATATTGTATTCTATATATAATTTAATTTGGAAATGAATAAAGATTGAAAAATTTAATTCTTTTCCAACCTAATTTGTGCCTTAGAAAGGAATATGATTAAAGATGAATAAAAAATTTGATATTTCATTAGAAAAACAAGAACAAATTGATAGAGGAAAACGAATTAAATATATTCGAGAGAATGAATTAAAATTAAACAAATCTGACTTAGCCAAGAAAATAGGTATATCAAGCCAGTTTTTAGGTTTAGTTGAAGAAGGAAAAGGAAATCTGATGTATAGAAGCATTAGATTACTAAGGGATTTAAGTGGACATTCAGCAGACTATATTATTTTTGGTCTTGATGATAGTGTTCTTGATAAGGCAAAACAATATATGGAATACTTTTCAGAAGATGAACTCAGAAATGGAATAAATATTTTAAATGATTTAGTATATTTATTAAAGAATAAAAAGAACTAATTTGTATATAGCACTTTTTTCATTTGGGGACGGTCCTTTTTTGTAAATATTTTCATTTGGGGACAGGTCTTTCTTTAATTAAAAAATAACTAATCCGCGTCAGCATATCGTTTTTTAAAATCCGTATGGTGGGTATCCCTAAAGGGGGTACCATAGGATTTTAAAAGATGATATGCGGTTAAACAGGATTAGTTATTTACATTTAAAAAAAGTACCCGGTCCCAAATTAACATATTTTTATATTGCTTCTGCTTTAATAACTACTCTTTGTTGACTATCATTTGTACAAGTGATAAGTGTTACTATTTTTTTACCATTTGTTAACTGACTTGTACAGCTAACATCATTTGGGTCAACTGTGTATTTATCATAAACTGAATATTGAACAGTTTGATCATTTAAGTCTGTAATTTCGATTATATCTCCTACAACAAGGTTTATTGCCTTACTAAAAAACTTTTTATTTCTATAATTATGCCCTGCTATACATAAATTTCCAACTTGATTTGGGTCACATCCCCAGAATTTACATACTGATATTTTTAATAATGCATCTGATGTATCAGAAAGAATTGGGTAATTAACATTTATTGATGGAATACTAATTGATCCTACTGTCGAATATGTTTTTCCATTTGAAGCAGTATATGTACCTGTTAATCTAGTATTTGTAACTTGTGTATGTCCTTCATTTCTTTCTTGTTGTTGATTATTATTAGTATTAGTTTGTTCATTAGCCTTTTTTGAAGAATATAAATTTGCTCTATCTTCTCCCCCATCTAATGCTATAATCCAAACATCATCATTTACATCTATTGTAGTATTATCTTCTCCTATAACCATTCCTTCAAGGATATCTTGTGAAATATCTTCATTCTTGTTTCTATCATATTCAGCATAAGCATAAAAAGAAAATAATACAATTATCAATATAACAGAAATAATAAAATTAAATTTATAAATCTTCTTTTTTCTTTTTAATTCTGGAGTTACATATAATTTTTCTGTAACAAGAATTTGATTCATAATGCCCTCCCTATTAATTATCTTAAATATTATACCACATTTTCAGGCTTTTTGGAATACTTTTTAAAAAATAAATTAGCCAAATTAGCATAATCTTCTATTCGCAAGTTTTCTGCTCTAATATTTTCATTTAGACCTATTTGTTTTAGAATAAGTATTCCTTCTTCTTTATTTAAAAATACTCCTGAATTTATTAATGCATTTAGCAAAGTTTTTCTTCTTTGTAAAAAACCACTTTTTATAATATTGAAAAATACTTTTTCATTATCAACTTTTACAAAAGGCTCTTTTCTTGGTTTTAAATTAATAACTTGAGATGTAACCTCTGGCATTGGTATAAATGATGTTTTTTCAACATCTCTAATTTTTTTTCCTTCACAATAATAAAAAATTGTATAAGTTATTGCTCCTGTATTTTTACCACTTGGAATTTCTATAAGTCTTTGTGCAACTTCTTTTTGAATCATTACTGTAATACTATCTACATCTAATTTATCTTCTATTAATTTCATTATAATTGGTGTAGTAATATAATATGGTAAATTAGCTACAATTTTAACATTTTTTATTTCATTATTCTCTTTTTCTTGTTTTATAATTTCTTTTAAATCTATTCGTAATACATCTGCATTAATAAGTTCTATATTATTATATGCAATAAATCTGTCATTTAAAATTTTGATCATTTTTTTATCTAATTCAATACATATTACTTTTTTTGCTTTTTCTAATAAAAATGATGTTAATGTTCCTAAGCCTGGTCCTATTTCTATAACTAAATCATCACTATCAATATTTGCGCCATCTACAATATCTTTTATTGCTTGTTCATCAATTAAAAAATTTTGGCCAAGATTTTTATTTGCTTTTACTTTATATTTTTTTAAGATATACTCTGTTTCTTCTAAAATATTCATATAATCACCTGTAAATATTATACTATATTTTTTAATAATTATCTAGGGTATTTTTTATTTATTGCGGGCGATTAAAATCGCCCCCTACATTTTGTTATTTATTTTCCGTTTTATTTCAACCTGTTTTAGATGTTTTAATTTATATCTTTTATTAAAAAAATATACTTCTATTACATCAAACCTTACAAATGCATTATTTAAATTATGAAGATATAGATAAAATCTTGTACTTTTATAAATATGTTTTTGTTTAGGTTCATTTACTGCATCTTTTGGCCTACCAAAATTTAGGTTACTTCTTGTCTTCACTTCAATAAACACATACTCATCCTTATCTTTTGCAACAATATCTATTTCTCCTTGCCTACACATAAAGTTTCTTTCTATAATTCGATAGCCTATTTGTTCTAAATATATACAACTAACATCTTCTCCAGCTTTTCCGAGCTCTTTCTTATCTGTAAATATAATTACTCATCTCCTTTTATATATCTATTTCCTGCAACTTTTTTTATTTTTCCTTCTAATTCTAACATTATTAATTTTGACATAACTGTTTTCAAATCCAATTTGCTTTTTATTGCTATTTCATTAATATCTATTGGTTTTTTTGTTATTAAAGTATATATATCTAAATATTCTTTTGGAATATTATCAATTTTATTGATATAATTTATATCATCTAGGATTTCGTTTGTTTTTTCTATTAATCCATAATGTAATAAAATATCTTCAGGAGTTGTAACAATTTGTGCAAATTCTTTTATCAAATTATTTGTTCCCACACTTTTTGGATTATCTAAACTTCCGAGGAATACAAAACACATCTCTTTTTTGTGCTATTGCAAGCCTTGCTGTAACACTTGTACCACTTCTATATGCTGCTTCAACTACTAAAACTCCCATAGATAAACCACTTACAATTCTATTTCTTTCTAAGAAACGATTATACTCTGCTTCAATATCTAGCTCATATTCTGTAATAACAGTACCCTTATTATTCAGAATATTCTTATATAACCCTGTATTTCGCTTTGGATAAATATTACTAAGTCCACAAGGTAATACTGCAATAGTTCTACCTCCGTGTTTTAACGCTGTTCTATGTGCAATACTATCTATTCCAAGTGCCATACCACTTACAATTGTTATTCCATATTTCACTAATTCTTTTACAAAGTATTTACACCACTTTTCCCCATAATCTGTACAATTTCTAGAACCAATTACTGCCAAACATGGAGAATCTAGATTTTCTATGTTTCCATCAACATATAATTTTTCTGGTGGATTTGGAATTTCTTTTAATTTTTTTGGATAATTATTATATTTAATTTTTAATATATTCAATTTTTCTCCCCTTTAAACCTCTATATTGTTCCCGTTGAGTAAATAATAATTTTAGAAAAATGTAGGGGCGATTTTAATCGCCCGCTAAAAATATTTATCTTTTGACCAGTTTATTATATTATTTTTTATATAATCTTTTATTTTTAAATATTCATTTTCATTTCGTATGATATGTTCATAAAAAGATTTTTGAAATATTGATTTTTTTATTTCTTTACTTATATTTGTTTTTAGATGTTTGATTATTTTAGAAATACATATTCCATTATTATAGTTTATTAAAAGAAGCATATGAAGATGATTTGGCATTATTATATATTCATCTATTATTATATTCTTGTATATTTCCTCTATTCTGGATATTTCTTGTTTTACAATTTTTCCTTCTTTAGTTAGCTTTATGTTTTTATTTTTATCTATTTTTCCTAATAATTCTAATCTATCTTTTACACAAATTGTAATAAAATACATGTTTTCTTGTGAATAATCATAATTATTTAATCTTAGGTTCTTTCTTATAGGTAAATTTTTTATTATAATTCTCCTTTCTGCTATTAATATAACGGGCGATTAAAATCGCCCCTACATTGCATTTCGTTATTTGTTTTGCGGGCGATTAAAATCGCCCCTACATTGCATTTCGTTATTTGTTTTGTGGGCGATTAAAATCGCCCCTACATTGCATTTCGTTATTTGTTTTGTGGGCGATTAAAATCGCCCCTATATTGCATTTCGTTATTTGTTTTGCGGGCGATTAAAATCGCCCCTACTAGTGCTTCCAGTATTTGCGATCCAAGCTCCTATATTGTATCGCCTCTGCAATATGAACTTGCTGAATGTTTTCAGAATTATCTAAATCAGCAATTGTTCTTGCAACCTTTAATATTCTTCCATATGCTCTACCACTCAGTCCTAATCTTTCAAATGCCTTTTTTAATAATTCTTTACTATTAGAATCCAACTTGCAAAACTTGTTAGTTAATGCAGGTGTTAATTCACTATTCGAATAAATATTTAATCCTTTATATCTCTCTAATTGAATATTTCTAGCATTATTTACTCTTTGTTTAATTTCTTCAGAAGTTTCTGTTTTCTCATCTGAACTAATCTTTCTATATTCAACAGGCTTAACTTCAATATGTAAATCAATCCTATCTAATAGTGGTCCACTAATTTGTCCCATATATTTGGCAATTGCTTGCTCTGAGCAATTACATTTATTATCATCTGTTCCATAATACCCACATGGACATGGATTCATACTAGCAATAAGCACAAAATTTGATGGATATGTTAAAGTTGAAGTTACTCTGCTAATGGTTACTTGCCTATCTTCTAAAGGTCCTCTTAAAACTTCTAAAGTACTCTTTTTAAATTCTGGTATTTCATCTAAAAACAATACTCCGAAATGTGCTAAGCTTATCTCCCCTGGCTTTGGTATCCTACCTCCACCTATTATAGACACAGGTGAACTTGTGTGATGTGGTCTTCTAAATGGTCTAGTTGTAATTAACCCAGTATTGTTATCTAGCTCTCCTGCAATACTATGAATTTTTGTTATCTCAAGAGCTTCATTAAAAGTTAAATCAGGTAAAATAGTGGTTAATCTTTCAGAAAGCATAGTCTTTCCAGAACCTGGGCTTCCGAATCAAAAGACAATTGTGTGAACCACTTGCTGCAATTTCTAATGCTCTTTTAGCAGTTTCTTGTCCTTTAACTTCAGAGAAATTAAGATTATTAGAACCATTATTATTCAAAACAAATTTATTATTTCCTATAATAGTTTGAATTTCGTAATCTCCTCTTAAATATTCTATTACTTCATCTAAGTCTTCTACAGGAATTATTTCTAATCCATGTATGATCTCAGCTTCTTTACAATTTGCTTTAGGAATTATTACTCTTTTTATTCCCAAATTTACAGCTTCAATACACATTGGCAAAACTCCATTAATTTTATTTATTGTACCATCTAATGATAGTTCTCCTAAAAAACAAGTATTTTCGAAATTTTCTGCATCTTTGATTTCTTCTATTGCATATAGTATTCCAACAGCAATAGGCAAATCAAAAAAAGTACCTTCCTTTTTCTTATCTGCAGGTGCTAAATTCACCAATATTTTTCTACTTGGAAATTCAACGCCACAGTTTTTTATTGCTGCTCTAACTCGTTCTTTTGCTTCTTTAACTCTCATATCTGGTAAACCAACTATATCAAAGCTTGGAAGTCCTCCAGTTACATCTGATTGAATTTCTACTAAATAACCATTTAATCCTTCTAATGACATGGTTTTTACTTTTGATAGCATTTTCTCCTCCTTTTTTTTCTTATTTTTTATTGATTTTTATCTTAAGTTACTATAAAATAATATATATATTTAATGACTTGAGAAAGGAATATTATTTTAAATGAAAAATAATAAAAATACACAAAAGATTAAAAATAAAACTAATAAAAACATAAAAAACAAAAAAATATCTATTCAAAAAAAATCACTAAATACTGAAAATATTATTCCAACAAAAAATCTGAAAATTATTTTATTAATAGTGTTTTTTATACTATTTATGCTTATATGTAGATTATTCTATTTACAAATAATTGATGGCCCATATTTATCTTCTTTAGCATCAAAAACACATACAACTTCAGAAACTATAAATAGCAAAAGAGGTAATATTTATGATTCAACTGGATCATCTCTTGCAATTTCAGAAGCAGTTGATACTGTTTCTATAAATCCAGCAAAAATAAAAGCAAAAAAAGATGCAGATACTCCTGCTTTAAAAGAAAAAGTTGCAAGAGCATTGTCAGACATTTTTGAACTAGATTATAATGATACATTGGCTAAAGTAAATTCTTCTGCTTCTTCAGTTAATATAGTAAAAAAAGTTGAAGAAGACAAAATTGATAAACTTAAATCATGGATGAAAGAAAATAATGTTAATATTGGAATTAACATAGATGAAGATAGTAAAAGATATTACCCATATGGCAATCTTGCTTCACAAGTAATTGGCTCTTGTGGTACTGATAACCAAGGTCAATCAGGAATAGAGTATTCTTATGATTCTATATTAAGAGGTGTATCAGGTAATTTAATAACTTCAATAGGAGCTTCAAAAACTGAAATACCAAATTCTGAGCAGTCTTTTATTCCTGCAGAAAATGGCTATAACTTAACACTTACTCTAGATATACATATTCAAAGATTAGTAGAAAAATATCTACAAGAAGCTGTTGAAGAACACTCTTGCTCAAATGGTGGAAATGCAATCGTTATGAACCCCCAAACTGGTGATATTTTAGCAATGGCGTCTTATCCTACTTATGACTTAAATTCACCAAGAACTCCAACTTCTTTTTATGCAGACAATTGGGATTCTTTATCAAGTAAAGAACAATATGATAGAATATTTCAAATGTGGAAAGTTCGTTCTGTATCAGAAACATATGAACCAGGCTCTGTATTTAAATTAATTACTGCAGCAGTTGCTCTTGAAGAAAACAAAGCTACTACAGATAAACCAGGTGACTTTAGGTGTGATGGTGCAGAAACAATATATGATGCAACTATTAGATGTTGGTATAATCAAGCTCCATATTTTTCATCTCATGGATATGAGTCTTTAAGAGAAGCTTTAATGGATTCTTGCAACCCTTCGTTTATGCAACTTTCTAAGCGTATAGGTGCAGAAACATTATATAAATATTATGACGCATTTGGATTATTTGATAAAACAGGTGTTGGCCTATCAGGAGAAGAATCTGGTATATTTTTTGATTTAAATAAAGTAGGCCCTGTAGAACTTGCAACTATGTCATTTGGTCAAAGGTTTAAAATTACACCTCTACAAATGTGTAATGCTATTTGCGCAATTGCAAATAATGGTAATCTTCTTCAGCCTAAAATCGTTAAATCTATGACAAATACTGATACTGGCGAAGTAACTAATTTTGATACTAAAATTATCAGAAAAGTTTTATCATCAGAAACAGCTGAAAAAATGAAATCAATGATGGAATCTGTAGTAACAGGTGGTACTGGTAAAAGAGCACAAGTTGAAGGTTATACAATTGGGGGAAAATCTGGTACATCAGAGCCTATCGCTTCTGATAAAAAGGCTGGATATACGACTTCATTTGCAGCTATTTCTCCTATAGAAAATACTCAAGTTGTAGTACTTGTAACTTTATATAATCCTACAGGTAATAGTCATCAAGGTGGTCAAACTGCTGCTCCAGTTGTTGCTAAAATACTAAAAAAAACTCTTCCTTATTTAGGAATTGAACCAAATAATTAAGATTAAGATGGCAATACAATATTGCCATCTATTTGTTCTTAATAACATATTATTATATTTTACATCAATTTATATATTCAATCTGGTTTATTTCAAATTTTCTCTCCTTTCCAAATTATTATTCTAAAATTGATATATTAACCTATTTAATATAATAGGTATATTTATAGTTTTAATTTAAAAATCTTTTGTAGTTGTGTTAAATCTTGTTTAATTCTTTTTAATTATCTACCTCCTTAATACTTTTGATTCTTAGTTTTGTTATTATAATAGATTAACAAATTGTAAGAATAAAAATTAATGAAAAAAGTTATAACTTTTGAAAAAAGTAATATTTTATGTATGCATCCATAAAACTATTACAAAAAAATTAATTAATTTATACTAAAAGTATAAAACGATATACATAATTTGTCAACATTATTTTTAGAATTTTTAATTTTTTTCATCGACTTTTTTCGACAAAAATGCCTTATCTATTGATAAATCAACAGATAAGGTCATCCATATTGTATAAACCATTAGGCTTATTTACTATAAATTGTGCTGCTTTAATTGCACCTTCTGCAAAAACCTGTCTTGAATATGATGTATGTTTTAATTCAAATGTTTCTGATTCTCCTATAAACATAACTGTATGTTCTCCAACTATGTTTCCACCACGAATTGAAGTAATTCCGATTTCTTTTTTATCTCTTTTTTCATGTTTATCGTGTCTATTATATTCATATTTATAATCTCCACCAAGTGCCTCATTAATTGTATTTGCAAGCATTTGTGCTGTTCCACTTGGTGCATCTATTTTTCTATTATGATGTGTTTCTATTATTTCTATATCTGTGTCTTTAAACTTTGGTGCTATTTGTTTTACTAAATGTTGAAACATATTAATTGAAAATGACATATTTGATGATTTAAAAATAGGTATATAATTTGAATATTCTGCTATTTTCTTTTCTTCTTCTCCTGTAAAACCTGTAGTTGCTATAACAATTGGAACTTGGTTGTGTTTTGCATATTCTAAAACTCCAAATGTTGCTACAGGAACTGAGAAATCTATTATAACACTTGGTTTTTCTGGTATTTGATTTAAATCTGTATATACAGGATATGTAAGCATCCCTGTATCTACTTTATCTGTACCACATTTAAGTATAATATTTGGATCTTTATCTACTAAATCTGCAACCACACTTCCCATTTTTCCATTGCATCCATTGACCATAACTTCTAACATATTTTACTTTATTCCTTTCCATTTATTACTATTTATTTTTAAATTAGATTTATAAAATAGCAACAGCGGCATTGTATATCTTTTTTCGTGCTTTAGTCGAGAAAGCCAGAAATAAGATTTTGTATGCATATAAAATACTACAAAATCTAAATTCTGCCATATCTCTCCTCTACGTCAAGTCTATCATCTTACGATGATGACTTTCCTAGAGTATAGAAAAAAGCATATACAATGCACAGCAATGTTGCGGATTAAAAAAAATAAATTTATGTTTCTATTAGTTTTGATATTGCTCCATAAAGTTTTTTAATTTTCAACTCTTTTCCAATAAATGCTTCAGCAACTGCAAAATATTTATCAACTAAAGTTATTATATAAGTTTCCTTATATTTTGGTAAAGCTGGTGTTACTGGCCACATATGATTTTTTATAATATCCTGTTCTTTAGAATTAAGTTTCGTAATTGACATTGCTTGTTTTAATGCTTCTTTTGGATGAGTAAATGCATGTAATCCCTCTCTGCCATTCTCTCTTTTTCTCCAATCATATAAAAACAAATCATGTAATAAACCTGCTCTTGCTGCTGAAATATAATCTAATTTATGTTTTTTACATATTAAATATGTATTATATGAAACAAATAAACAATGATCAAAACAGCTCGTGTTATGGTGTTGTCTAAATTGTTTCATTTTTATAACTTTTTCTTGTTTTAATAATTCTGAAATTATTTCAATATATTCTTTGTCTTGAAGTATTTCTTCTGTATCTGTAATCACTTTGTTCTCCTTTTTTGTAATTTGCCTTTGGCATATCACCATTCATTTTGCTATGTTAAAATATGAAGTCAGAGGTCGGAGGTTAGCAGTCGGATTTCTTACCTCTTACCTCAAAGGCATCTATCAATTATTTAATCTCACATCTTATATTATATCATTTTCATTTTCTATTTCAAGTTGTTTATCTCAATTTCAAGTTTTTTCCTATTGTCCTCACTAAGTTTTATTAGAGGTAATCTTGGTTCTCCAAAATTATATCCTAAAATATTTAGAGCTTCTTTAACAGGAATTGGATTCACTTCAGAAAATAGAGCATTAATTAGAGGTATTGCATCTATTTGCATTTTTCCTGCAATTTCTGTTTCTTTTTTAAAGAAATTATAACACATATCATGTGTATATTTTGGTCTAACATTTGAAAGAACTGAAATCACACCAATTCCACCTAATGACAAGATAGGAATTATTTGATCATCATTTCCTGAATAAATATTTAAATTATCTCTACATAAATTAGCTATTTTAGCTACTTGTGATAAATCTCCACTTGCTTCTTTAATAGAAACAATGTTTTCTATTTTAGATAATTCTAATGCTGTTTCTGGTTTAATGTTTACTCCAGTTCTACCTGGTACATTATATAGAATAATTGGTAATGTTGTATTTTTAGCAACTTCTGTATAATGCATTATTAACCCTTGTTGAGTTGTTTTATTATAATATGGTGTAACAACTAAAACACCATCAACTCCTAATTGTTCAACTTTTTTGTTCATCTCTATAACAGCTTTTGTATTGTTTGAACCTGTTCCTGCAATTATTGGAACTCTTCCATTTGATACTTTAACTGCACATTCTATAGTTTGTAATCTTTCTTGTTCTGTCATAGTTGCAGCTTCTCCAGTTGTCCCACAAACTATAATGCTATCTACTTCATTTTGAATCTGATCTTCTACAAGTTTTGCAAATTCATCTAAATTTACACCTTGTTCATTAAAAGGTGTTGCAATTGCTGTTCCACAGCCTTTAAAAATAATTTTTTTCATAGAGATTTTCACTCCTTTTTATTAATTTATTAATACTAATTATATTTATAAAAAGTATTAAAAATGAATGAATTCTCATTCGTTTTTAATATATCATATGTATGTTGAATTTTCAAGATTTATTGCAATTATTATAAATAAACTTCTTACTAGATAGTGATTTTATGAAAAGAAACAAAGAGAAATAGTGATATATAAATAATTTTCAAAGTTTCTCGGCTCAATACGAAGTGATATCATTTCTAAAATATAAATTATCGAGCCTCTCGCTGCTCTTGCTTCGCAAGCCATCGCTTCCTCATTAATTTATATTAAAGAAATGATTATCCCTTCTCCAATCACATTCGAAACTTCTTATACTTATCAAACTGTGTATAGCTACACACTCAAATTTATCCCCCTCGCAACTATACTTGCCATATTTTTTATTAATTCATCTATTTCTTTTGGAGTAACTATCATATTATAATCATATGGGTTTAAGGCTTCTTTTATTTCTTCATAATTGTCTTGTTCTTTTAAATTGTTTAAATACTCGTTTGATTTTGCTTCTTCTTGGAGCTTTTCTATAAATAAATCTAAACAATCATTAACTAACACTGCACTTTCTACAACTGTTGGTATTCCAATTGCTATTACAGGAATTCCTAAAGTGTTTTTTGATAATTCTTTTCTTGTGTTTCCAACACCTGCTCCTGGAACAATTCCTGTATCTGAAAGCTGTATTGTACTACTTATTCTTTCAATACTTCTAGAAGCTAGAGCATCTATAACTATCAACATTTTAGGCTTAATTTTATCTATTACACCTTCTAAAACTTCCAAAGTTTCAATTCCAGTTGTTCCTAAAACCCCTGGAGACAATGCACTTACTGGCCTTGCATTTTCATCAATATATTGTGGCATATATTTTATTATATGTCTGGTTATATCAATATCACTTACAACTTTTGGCCCAAGCGAATCAGGTGTTACATGTAAATTCCCTAATCCTGCAACTAATATGTCATCTTTATAATCAATATGTTTATCTATAATTTGCTTTAATTCATTTGACAATATTTCAGCAGATTTTTGAATTTCTTCTTCTTCTGCAATTTTTAGATTTTTTATATCTATAGTTATATAGTCTCCTATTGGCTTACCTATTGCTTGCTCACCATTTGAATTTGTTATTTTTACTTTTGATACTTTTAAATTTTCATCTATTACCTTTTCCTCTGCATCTATTCCATCAATCTCATCTAAATTATTGCTCTTTTTGAAAATATCTCTTCTTTCCAAAGCCAAATCAGTTCTAAAATTAATCTTATTAGACATAATAATAAACCTCCCTTTAAGAATATTATCTCTTTGGAAGGTATTTTTATTCTAATTTTTTATATAACAAATTCACAGCTTAATAAATATATATTTTAAAATGGAGTGCGTAAGCGTTCAACCGGAGCGAAGCGTAGGGCGCCTGGAGCAATTCACATATATTGTTCACTTATATAATTTATTATATAAGTGAACATATGAAAATTGCGACACCAAACGGAATGATAAAATATATATTTATTAAGCTGTGAATTGTAACTGAATGTCGTCTATAATTTAATATGTTTGGAAAAGAATTAGTGTCTGAAGTGTCTCATTTTAGTAAATAACATAGCAATTCCATATTCATTACATTTATCAATTGAATCTTGGTCTTTTATTGAACCACCTGGTTGAATTATTGCTGTAATTCCAGCTTTGTGAGCTTCTTCTACACAATCACTAAATGGGAAGAATGCATCTGATGCAAGAACTGCACCTTTTGTGATACCTTTTTCAATAAGCTCTTCTCCATGCTCAACTGCTTGTTTTGTGGCCCAAATTCTATTTACTTGTCCAGGTCCAATTCCAATAGATTGTTTATCTTTTCCAAGTGCTATTCCATTTGATTTAACATATTTTACTATTTTCCATGTAAACATTAAATCTTCTAGTTCTTTTTCAGTAGGTTTTCTATTTGTTACAACTTCATATTCATCTAATAACTTTGAATCTATAGTTTGAACTATTACACCACCATTTATTTTCTTAACATCTAAAGCATTTTCATTTTGTTTTTTAGAAATGTTTTCTAATTCAAGAATTCTAACATTCTTCTTAGTTTTCAAAATTTCTAATGCTTTTGGTTCATAAGATGGTGCAACAACCACTTCTAAAAATATCTGACTCATTTCTTCTGCAATTTGTTCTGTTATTTCTCTGTTTGAAACAACTATTCCACCAAAAATTGATGTTTTATCAGCATTAAATGCCTTTTTCCATGCATTGTAAATACTTTCATCACTTCCAACTCCACATGGATTTCCATGTTTACAAGCAACAACAGTTGGTTCTTCAAATTCTTTTAATAATTCTAAAGCTCCATTTGTATCATTTATGTTATTAAATGATAATTCTTTTCCATTTAATTGTTTAGCAGTTGTAAGTGAACCTTCACATTTTCCAATTTCTTTATATAATGCTGCTTTTTGATGTGGATTTTCTCCATATCTCATATCTTGTACTTTTTCATATGTTAAAGTTAATTTTTCAGGTAATTCATAATCATGTCTTTGTTCTTTTATATATGAAGCAATCATAGCATCATAATGTGCTGTATGTTCAAAAACTTTTTGCATTAATCTAAATTTTGTATCTTTTGATACTTTTCCATTTTCTTCTAATTCTTTTAAAACAACTTCATAATCTTCTGGATTTGTTATTACTGCAACATCTTGATAATTTTTTGCAGCAGAGCGAAGCATTGTAGGTCCACCAATATCAATATTTTCAATACATTCTTCTCTTGTAACTCCATCTTTTAATATTGTTTGTTTAAATGGATATAAGTTTACAACTACAAAATCTATTGTATCTATTCCCAATTCTTTTAATTGGTCCATATGTTCTTTTTTATCTCTTATTGCTAAAATTCCTGCATGTACTTTTGGATGAAGCGTTTTTACTCTTCCATCTAAACATTCTGGAAATCCTGTTAATTCAGATATTTCTTTAACATTTACGCCTTCTTCTTTTAGTTTTTTAAATGTTCCACCAGTAGATATTATTTCTACTCCATTTTTTTCTAGTCCTTTTGCAAAATCTACTATTCCTGTTTTATCAGATACACTGATTAATGCTTTCATTTTGAACCTCCTATTAATATATTCTGTAGTTATTTTATACTATATTGCTTAAAATTTCAATGTTTTTTGGATAATTTCATCAATATCATTGCATATAATATAACCATCACTGCTTTTTTGTATCAAGTTGTGTTGAGAAATTTGTGGTAATGATGCATCTTCTGTTGAAATTTCTTAAAGAATCAAATGAAACCCTATCGCCAAACAGCACTGCCATTCCATATGGTGGCGGATTATACCATCCATCTGCAATTACATTCTCTTCTTGTTCTAAATTTTCGAGCCATTCTTTTTGAAATATTTTTTCTGTTATATTCTCTTTTCCATATAAACTATCCAATGTTTTTTTGAAACTTAAGAATGCCTTTTGCCTACAATTATTAAAAATCAATACTTTATTAGATTGTGTATATTTATTCATTGTACTAAACTCCTATTTTCTACAATAATTAATTAGTTTTTCAGACATCCAATTGGTACAATATAAACTCCATCCTCTCTTCTATATGCATAGTTTCCAGTTGCTGTTAACACCATCAAAAATGAAGGTTTGTTCATTTTTTTTGTATCAATTTTATTATACATACTTTTTAAATTTTCTACTCCCTCATTTATAAGTTTATCTCCACCAAGTTTTATCTCTATAAGTCCATATGCGCCATTTCTTAAATGAATAACTGCATCACATTCTAATCCATTAGCATCTCTATAATGATAAACATTACCATTTATACTTTCAGCATATACTCTTAAATCTCTTATGCACAATGTTTCAAATACAAATCCAAATGTATTTAAATCTTGAATTAAATCATTTGGTCCGATTCCCAATGCAGCAGTTGCAATTGATGGATCTACAAAGTATCTTGTATTTGATGTTCTTATTGCAGTTTGACTTCTTAAATTAGGATTCCAAGCTATTGATTCTTCCACCACAAATATTTTCTTTAAAGCCTCAATATAAGCATAAATTGTATCTACGTCTAATGATGATGCATCATTTTCTTTCATATCATTTCTAATTGTTTCATTTGAACTTTGAGTTCCAATATTTCGTGCATATGCTCTCATCAGTTTTTTTACTCTTTCTGGATTTCTATTTATGTTGTCAACCCTAGATATGTCAGATTCTACAACTGCATCATAATAGTCAAATGCTTGTTCTAATGCTATCTCTTTGTCCATAAATGTACTTCTAGGCCAACCACCTCTACAACATAAAAAGGCAATATCTTCAAAACCAAGCATATTTTGAGCTGAAATGTTATCCTCACTTCTAAAAAGGTCTTCTAAACTAATCGTCCCATTCGATTCTCCTGATTCAAATAAGCTCATAGGTCTCATTGTAAGCCATGCAAATCTACCAGTACCCGAATGAGTGACTTCTTTCATATCTGCTGGAACCGATGACCCAGTTAATATGAAATTTCCTTCTGTATTTCGATGGTCTATTTCAAATCTAATAGCATCCCATAATTTTGGAGCAATCTGCCATTCATCAATTAATCTTGGTGTATCACCTTTTAGCAATGTAGATGGATTAATATCTGCAAGTATTATATTTTGTGATTTGTCTTCTGGTTTTGCCATATATAAAACACTTTTAGAAATTTGCTCTGCTGTTGTCGTTTTCCCACACCATTTTGCACCTTGAATTAATACAGCACCTTTTCCTTTTAATTTTTTTTCAAGTAATTTATCTGCTATTCTATTTTTATATTTATTCATTATATTTAAAATTCCTTTCATCGTTTAATATAAGTAAATTATAGCATATTAATTACT
The DNA here is from genome assembly GCA_902787685.1 of uncultured Eubacteriales bacterium. Classification (GTDB taxonomy): domain Bacteria; phylum Bacillota; class Clostridia; order TANB77; family CAG-508; genus CAG-269. The sequence continues at coordinate 23,221 of CADAHH010000019.1, forward strand.
TTATAGCAAGTTTTTTCGGTGATTTGTAGGTTATTTTTTCGGTGATTTATCGACATTTTTTTCCGTGATTTATTTTTTGTAAATCATTGATTTTTTCAAAAATAAATAATATAATAACTTTAAATAAAAAATAGTGGAGGTTTTAAATGGAAAAATTTGATATTTCAATTATTATGGGTAGTGATTCAGATTTACCTATTGTTAAAGATTGTGCAAAATTTTTAGATGAGATGGGTATTTCATATGAAATGAAAATTTTATCTGTTCACAGAACACCAGAAAAAGCAATGGAATATGCTAAAACATTAAAAGAAAATGGATGTAAAATAATAATCGCAGCAGCTGGTGGAGCAGCACATCTTCCTGGGGTATTTGCAGCACTTGTTCCAACAATCCCTGTAATTGGTATTCCAATACACACTAAAACATTAAGTGGAGTAGATTCACTATATTCTATAGTACAAATGCCATCTGGAATTCCTGTTGCAACTGTTGCAATAAATGGAGCAAAAAATGCAGCAATACTTGCAACTTCTATGCTTGCTATTTCAGATGAAAACTTGAAAAATAAATTACTTGAATTTAAAAATTCTTTAAAAGATACTGTAACAAAAAAAGATGAAAAATTACAAAATATTGGATATAAATCATATTTGGAAAATATGTGATTAGAAAGGATTGAATTTAAAATGAAAAAAATTAGTAGTGGTAAAGTACGTGAAATTTATGAAGTAGATGAAAAAAGTCTTTTAATTGTTGTTTCTGACAGAATTTCTGCATTTGATGTTATACTTCCAAATGAAGTTCCTGACAAAGGAAAAATATTAAATATGATATCAGAATTTTGGTTTGATTATACAAAAGATATTATTAAAAATCATGTTATTTCAACAAAGATATCTGATTTTCCTATTGAATGTCAAAATGACCAATATGAAAATAGAAGTATGTTAGTCAAGAAATTAAAAATGGTTCCTATTGAATGTATAGTTAGAGGTTATATCACAGGTTCTGGATGGAAAAGCTATAAGGAAAATGGTACAGTTTGTGGAATAAAATTACCAGAAGGTTTGCAAGAATCTCAAAAATTAGATGAACCTATTTTTACTCCTTCAACAAAAGCAGCCGAGGGACATGATGAAAATATTAGTTTTGAAAAAACGTGTGAAATAATCGGAACCGATTTAGCTCAAAAGATTAAAAATGCTTCAATTGAAATATATAAAAAATGTGCTGAATATGCATTATCTAGAGGAATTATAATTGCTGATACTAAATTTGAATTTGGTTTAGATGAAGATGGAAATTTAGTTCTAGGAGATGAAGTTTTAACTCCTGATTCTAGCAGATTTTGGCCATTAGATGAATATACTGTTGGAAAATCTCAAAAAAGCTTTGATAAACAATATTTAAGAGATTGGTTAAAAGCAAATTCGTGGGATGCAAGCAATCCTACTCCAATTCCAGCTGATGTAATTGAAGTTACTAGAAATAAGTATATTGAAGCATATGAAAGGCTTACTGGTAAAAAGTTTTAAAAATGAGTGCATAAATGCACTCATTTTTAAAACTTAATTTTTTCAAACACATCTTTATCAAGTGTCTTAGGCACTTCTATTGGATAATTACCTGTAAAACATCCAAAGCAAAAATCTTCCATATTACTTCCTTTTGCAATTTCTTTAAGATTCGCTAAATCTAAGTATTCAAGTGAATCTACACCTATGTCTTGTCTAATTTCTTCTTTTGTTTTAATATTAGCAATTAATTTGTCTTTTTTATCAATATCTGTTCCAAAATAACATACATCAATAAACATTGGAGATGCAATTCTTAGGTGTATTTCCTTTGCTCCGAATTCTCTTAATCTTTTTATTGTCCTTTTTATTGTATTTCCTCTAACAATTGAATCATCAATTAAAACAATTCTTTTTCCTTCAACATTTTGCTTTATTGGGTTTAGCTTTAATGCGACTGCCTTTTGTCTCTTTTCTTGGTTATTTAATATAAAACTTCTGCCTATATATTTATTTTTAATAAATGCCATTCCATATGGAATTCCTGATTCTTGCGCATACCCAAGAGCTGCATCTAATCCCGAATCTGGGACACCTGCAACAATATCTGCTTCAACAGGCGCTTGCTTTGCTAGATATTTACCTGTTTGTTTTCTAAATTCATGCACACTCATTCCATCAACTATAGAATCTGGTCTTGAGAAATAAATATATTCAAAAATACAAAGTCCTTTCTTTTCATTTGTCATATATTCACAAGATTCTATTTTATTATTATATATAGATACTATTTCTCCTGGTTTAATATCTCTAACAAATTCAGCTCCAACAATATTTAGAGCGCAACTTTCTGATGAAAAATAATAATCGTCTCCCATTTTTCCAAGAGTTAATGGTCTAAATCCTTGTGGATCTCTAACTGCTATTAATTTTTGAGATGTCATAATTATTATTGAATAAGCACCTTTTATTCTTTTCATCATATTCTTAACTGCATCCTCTATATTGTCTGTTTTTAATCTTTCTTGTACTAAAATATAGCATATAATCTCTGTATCATTTGTTGTTGAAAAAATTGCTCCATTTTCTTCAAGCTCTCTTTTTAATTCAACAGCATTTGTAAGATTCCCATTATGCACAACTGCTAAATTTCCTTTTTTGTGCCTTACAGCAATTGGTTGAGCATTTATTTTTCTATCTGAACCTGTTGTTGAATATCTAACATGGCCTATACCCATTTTTCCTGATGGTAGTTTTTCTTCTATCAGTTTCTCTGTAAAAACTTCTGAAACTAAGCCTTTATCTTTATAACAAGTTATCAATCCTTCATCATTTATTGCTATACCACAGCTTTCTTCCCCCCTATGTTGTAATGTTTGTAATCCAGCAGCTATAGTATAAGCTATTTTTTTCTTTGGTTCAGCACTATAAATACCATATACTCCACATTCTTCTTTTAATTCTTCTAACATCTGTTTACTCCAATCTTAATGAACATATATTGTTCCAATATCTTTTCTATAATCCAAGTTCTCACTTATATTTCCTTTGATTGCATTATATACTTTTTTCTTAGCATCTTCTAAAGTATTGTCTATTGCAATTACTGCCACAAGTCTTGAAGTACCAACAGAAGTATATTTATTATTATCTATTTGTTTTGAACTTGCAAAATAAACTTTTGCACCTTTATTTTCTATTTCCTCTTTGTTTAATGTGTATTCTAAATTTACTTTTGGCCCAGATAAAGCATAATTAGGGCTTACCATATATACCAAACATGATGCTTTTTTCTTAAATTTACAGTTTTCTGTATTTAAATTTTTATTAAATATATTTTCCATTACTTCTTCAAAAGGTGTCTCTAGCATATTTAATACATTCATTGCTTCTGGATCTCCAAATCTAGCATTAAATTCGATAAACTTTATACCCTTTGATGTTTTGAAAAAACCACCATATATTACACCATTAAATTCAAAAGAGTCTTTATTCAAATAATTAATAACATCTTTTATTAATTTTGAACATTTATCAACATCTGCTTTTTCTAAAAATGGTAATAAGCCATTTTCAAAACTCAAACATCCCATTCCACCTGTTCCAGGTCCTTTATCTTCATCATATCTATATGGATAATCAAATGTAATTGGTGTTGTAACTATGTTTTCGCCATCTGTTAGGGCCATTACAGTAAATTCTCTACCTTCAACTTTATCTTGTATAATTACTTTTCCACTTTCTTGTAATAATCCTTTTGCATAATTAAATCCTTCATCTTTTCCTTTAAAATGAATTCCACCAACTTTAACACCTTTTCCACCTGTTAGCCCCTCAGGTTTTACAACAAAAGAATCATCTTCATATGTATCTATTACTTGTTTTAATTCTTCTTCATCTTTAATCTGATAGTTTTTAATAACCATCTCAGGAGCTATTTTGCTTACTATATCTAAAGCATAAGTTTTACTCCATTCAATTTTAGCACCTTTTGATGTGGGTCCAAAGGTTTTCAAACCTAAACTTTTTGCTAAATCGATTAATCCATCTTGTAATAAATTGTCACTACTAATTAAGCATGTATCAATTTGTTCTGTTTTAATAAATTCCTCAACGAATTTCTTATCAAATGGATCTCCTATCAAAAGTTTACCATTTGATTTTTTTACATAATTTGAAATTGATGGATTTTCATAAGGCATTATTGAATATAACTCATATCCTTGACTTATAGCTTCTGCAAGTACAGCTTCTCTTCCACCATTTCCAAGTAATAGACATTTTTTCATTTTCATACTCCTTTTTTTATTTTATTTATAACATAATATATCTTTTTTTTCAACATTTTTTGTAATAATAGTTTTTGCTGATATTACAATTCAGTAAGAACTTAAAATTATATAAAAAATGTAGGGGCGATTTTAATCGCCCGCCTAAAAATTATCATTATTAATATTGCGGGCGATTAAAATCGCCCCTACAGTATCTCTTCTCTCACTTTAATAAAACACCCAGTGCCCTATCTGCTAACTTCTGATATTTCAATTTTTTGTCCTTTATTTTTTCATCAAGTGGTGGTAAAATACCAAAATTTGCGTTCATAGGTTGAAACTTGTCATTTGGTGTAGAAATATATTTTGAAAGTGCACCTATCATTGTAAATTCAGAAAATGCAATTTTTTTAGCTTTTTCATTTTGTTTTTCTGTTTTAAATCTTTCTACAGCATTTAAACTTGCAACTAATCCTGATGCAATTGATTCAACATATCCTTCTACCCCAGTTATTTGCCCTGCAAAATATATATTATTGTTTGATTTAAAATTAAATGTTTCATCCAACAACTTTGTAGAGTTTATGTATGTATTTCTATGCATCACCCCATATTTTATAAATTCAGCATTCTCTAAACCTGGAATCAAATTAAATACTCTTTTTTGCTCTCCAAATTTTAAATTTGTTTGAAATCCAACTATATTATATAAGGTAGATTCTGTATTATCTTGCCTTAACTGTACAACTGCATAAGGTCTTTTCCCTGTTCTTGGGTCATCAAATCCTACAGGTTTAAGTGGTCCAAATCTTAAAGTATCTACTCCTCTTTTTGCCATTATTTCGATGGGCATACATCCTTCAAATATTTCTCTTTTTTCAAAATCATGTAAAGTAACAACCTCTGCTTCAACTAACTCTCTTACAAACAATTCATATTCCTCTTTATTCATTGGCAAATTAATATAACTTGCATCTTGTTCTTGTAATCTTTGTTGCCATTCTTCAATTGATTCATCTTTTTTCTTTTCTTGTTCATATCTATTGCCATAAAAAGCAATATTAAAATCTATACTTTCTTTTGTTAAAATTGGAGCAGCCGCATCATAAAAAGCCAGATTTGTTTCTCCAGTTAATTCTATTATTTCTTTAGATAACTTTTCAGAAGTCAAAGGTCCTGTTGCTACAATTACTATTCCTTCTTTAGACAAATCATTTAAAGATATTTTATCTCCAATTTCTTCACTTATAACTTCAATCAATGAATTATTTTTAATTTCTTCTGTAACATTTTTTGAAAAGACTTCTCTATCTACTGCTAGTGCTTGTCCTGCAGGAACACTAGTTTTATCAGCTATTTTTATTAAAAGTGAATCTAATTTTCTTAGTTCTTCTTTTAATAATCCACATGCATTTGTGAGTAGGTTAGATTTAAACGAATTTGAACATACAATTTCAGCTAAATCTTTATTAGAATGTGCTGGAGTATACTTATTAGGTTTCATATCATATAATTTAACTTTTATTCCTTGTTTTGCAATTTGATAAGCAGCTTCACATCCAGCAAGCCCTCCACCTATTACTGTAATATAATCTTTCATTTTAATCTCTCTTCTTCATTTGAGGACGGTTCTTTTTTGAAAATTCAATGAAAAGAACTAATCCTGTTTAACCGCACATCATTTTTTAAATCCTATGGTTCCCCCTATAGGGATACCCACCATACGGATTTAAAAAAACGATGTGCTGACGCGGATTAGTTCTTTTTAATATAACACTTTCAAAATAGAACCGTCCCCAAATGTATTAATAATTTTCTGCTTTTATTTCAAAGAATGATCTTGGATGATTACATACTGGGCATACTTCTGGAGCTGATGTTCCAACTACAATATGTCCACAATTTCTACATTTCCATATTTTTACAGAACCTGCTTCAAAGACCTTTCCTTCTTCAACATTTTCTAAAAGTTTTCTATATCTCTCTTCATGTTCTTTTTCTATTTTTCCAACAGCTTCAAAAAGATATGCTAATCTGTCAAACCCTTCTTCTTTAGCAGTTTTAGCAAATTCAGCATACATGTCTGTCCATTCATAATTTTCTCCATCTGCAGCAACTTTTAAATTTTCAGCTGTTGTACCTATTCCAGATAATTCTTTAAACCATATTTTTGCATGCTCTTTCTCATTTAGAGCTGTTTCCTCAAAAATTGCAGCAATTTGTTCATATCCTTCTTTTTTAGCTTGACTTGCAAAATAAGTGTATTTATTTCTTGCTTGAGATTCTCCAGCAAATGCTGTCCATAAGTTTGCTTCTGTTTTAGATCCTTTAAGTTCCATAATTAATCAATCCTTTCTTTTTAGTGCTATGCACTATTTTATTATTGTTGTCATTATATCATATCTTGCGATTTTTTCAATATTTTTATTCATTTTTCTTGACATATTTTTTATATTTCTATAAAATTTCTTTAAAAGAATTATTAAACTATAAATCAAATATATTTAATATTAAAGTCTCCGTTCTCCAGCCGTTTTAAGTACGATAAAAATTAAGATTTATAGCAACGGACTATAATATTTTTAAATGTTAACATTCTGAACTGCAATTACGAGCACTTATTATTAAAATGCACGCCGTTTATATAATCTATCAGCAAAATCAAAAAATCTAAAACAGCTTCAGAACTGCGAGTAGGTCGAACTCGATTTAATATTAAATATATTTGATTTAAAACATAATTGTTGTTTATTTTTATATAAAAAAAGGAGACCTTCATGGAACATTGGAGTATTGAAGATTATAAAAATTATGAAGATAGTAAAAAACCGAAAAAAGCTAAGTATAGATCTTATAAAACATCTGTAGATGGTCATACTTTTGATAGCCTAAAAGAAGCTGAATATTATCAAGATTTAAAAATAAGACTAAAATCAAATGACATTAAAGGTTTTTGCCTGCAACCTACATTTATTTTAGCTCCTGGTCTTAAATATAAGGCTGATTTTATTACATTTAATAATGATGGAACTTATGATGTGATTGATGTTAAGGGTTTTAGAACCAAAGAATATATTGCAAAAAAGAAAGTGTTTGAAGATAAATATAATTTAAAAATTACAGAGATTAATTGATACCTACAAATACATCTTACCTCCAACCTCTTACCTCAAAGATATTTGTCAAGTACAGAAAGGACAAGGGTTTATTATGATAAATAAATTACCAAAAAATTTAAAAATTATAATAATCTGTTTTTCTATTTTTATGTGCTTACTAATAGTTATTAAAGTAATAAATGATAATCGTCCTGAAAATATTTTAAAAGAAAAAAAATCAGAGCTTTATAGTTTAGTTGATAAAACAACTTTTGTAAATATAGAGCAATACAGCATTTATGGTACTCACTTTAATATTGAAGGCACTTTAGACCTTGTACAACTTTCTGGAATAAGAATAGATAGTATTGATTTATGCCTTCGTGATTTAGATGGTAATGAAATACGGCATAAAATCTGATTTTAATACACAAAATAATACTATTTCTTTTTCTAGCACTGATAAAATAAATGACGGCCTTGATTTAGAAACTATTCCTATAAATGAGTATTATATATTTATAAAACTTACATTTTCAAATAGCGATATAAAATACTATTCATTAAAAAATGCCTCTAGCTATTCTGATTTAACATATTATACAATAACTAAAAACAATTCTAATAACAAAATAGATATTTATTTTAATCAATATAATGACATCCCATATCTGAATCTTAGTGTTAAGGAAGTTGACTCTCTCCCAGAAGATATTTATGACTTTGCAATTGATCCTGGTCATGGTGGCAAGGACAAAGGTGCAAAATCAGGTGATTATACCGAAGCAGAATTAGCTTTAAAGTGCGGGGTAGATTTAAAAGGCAAACTAGAAGCCCTTGGTTTTAAAGTTTTTATTTCTAGAAATGGCTCTGAAAGCGAAACTGAAGATACTACAACCAATATGTATGATGAAAATGGTAGAATTAATGTTTTAAATAAATCACATGCAAAACTATTACTTTCTTTACATTTAAATGAAAATATTTACAATAAAAAATTAGGTGGTGTTGAAGTTTATGCCCCAAGTAATTGTAATTTAAATTTTGCATCAAGCATAGCTAAAAACATTGTAAATAACTGTAGTACGAACTATTCAAACCTCAAATCTTTTAAAGCAGAAGATGGAGTTTATGTAAGAAATTTTAATAATGCTGATATTTTAGCATATAAAACAAGAGCATCAAAAAGTGGATATGAACCATATAATATAACAACATCAACCCCATATTTATACATAATACGAGAAACAGGTGGTATTTCAACAGGAGCATTTGTTGATGGAAGAAATAAATCGTATGGTAAAAACAATTTTTACAACTCAAATATAGGAATAGAAGCTTATCAAATTGAACTTGGATATATAAAAATCAATGATGACTTAGAAAATATAGTAAACAATTATCCACAATATATGGATGCAATTGTGAAATCTATTCAGGAAAATTATATAAAATAATTAAAAATATATTTTTAGAAAGGATTAAAGAAATGGAATATAGAAAATTTAATAATACAATTATTGCACGAATTGATAAAGGAGAAGAAATCTTAGATAAAATCAAAGATATTTCTATAAAAGAAAATATAAAACTTGCAAATGTTAATGCACTTGGAGCAACTAATGATTTTACTGTGGGTGTTTTTAAAACAGCTGAAAAAAAATACTATTCAAATACTTTTAAAGGAGATTTTGAAATAGTTTCTCTTACAGGAACAATTAATACTATGAATGGGGAGTTTTATACACATATTCACATGAGTGCTGGAGATGCAGATGGTAAAGTTTTTGGTGGTCATTTAAATAGAGCTATTGTAAGTGCTACATGTGAAATAGTTATCCACATAATTGAAGGAACTGTGGATAGACAACTTGATGAAGAAATAGGATTAAATCTTTTTCAATTTTAATATATTTAATGAGATAAGAAGTCGGAGGTATGAGGTAAGAAATCATATCTCCTACCTCATACCTCTTACTTCATAACTCTTTATTATTTTATATATTTTGCTTTGTTATATAAATTGGCTTACTTCTATCATCTAATTCAAAATTATTCTCATCAATTCTGATATATACACTCCCAATTGGCGAATGAATATATGGCACTATATCTGGATCATAATTACAAATTGTATTAACAGCAAAAACATGTGTATTATCTGGATTATTATTATACTCATCAGATTCATTTCCTGCCATAAATCTCCATCCACTATCAGGTCTTCCATCATCTGGCTTTTCTCTATACATGTATCCTATTTTATATCCTTCTTTTGTTATTTTATCACTTACTAAACAACCTTCTCCATTTGGCTCATTCCATTTTATAAGTTCTTTAACTTTTATTTTAATATAACCATCCTTTGTTCTTACTGGTTCCTTATTTTCAATCATTTTTTATCTCCTCATTAATTATTATTCTTATATTCTTCCAACGCTCTTGCTAATTGGTCTGGACATGAAGTTCCTCTCATCCTACAATCTATTCCTTTAAGTTTATTAATTACATCGTCAACTTTCATTCCTTTTATCAAAGAACACACTCCTTTTGTATTTCCATCACATCCGCCAACAATTTTTGCATCTTTTACAATATTATCTTCAATGTCCAATATTATTTTCATTGAACAAACACCTTGTGGTATATATTCGTATATCATCTTTCTTTTGCTGTAATTCAAATTTAATTAAATTAACTTGAATTGCAACTTTCCTCCTTACATTTATTATTATTAATCCGCAACATGCTGTGCTATGTTAATTTTTCGAATTTTTTAGTTCCAATTTTTGAGATATATTGCCATAACAATATATCTGCTAATAAAAATACTAATATCTCAATAATTACTACATTATTTTTCATTCCATTTATTACAGTTATCGCAGTTGTTGCCATTCCTAATAACATGCCACTAAATACTGCAATGAAAGAACTCATACTTTGTTTAACTATTTCTGTATCTGAGTTAGCATCAAGTTTAGGGTGTTTTAAATTAATAATTAATCCTAAAATTGCACTAAATGTAGGAAATACAAAACTAGCCAAAGTAATAAGTAGTATATCTAAAATACTTATTTTAAAATATACAAAAAAGATTGTATCACATATTAATATTATCGGAATTGATATCAAATTACTTGTGATAATTTTTGATAATAATATTTTTTTGCTATGTACAGGTAAACTTTTAGTTATTTCAATGTTTTTACCTTCTAATGAAATCATAGATGATGTAATAGATGTCATAAAGCTCATAAATACAACTAAACAAAAATATATTTTTGATATTTTTTGAGCTATTGTTTCAGCTGAAATTTCTAGTTCCATACCATTTAAAATGCCATCAATCAATCCTTTAGAATTTACTACTAATCCTATAGTTGCTACAGCCATTAATACTAGTCCAAATCCTGCATTAATAATAAATACTGGAGATGAAAAAAATCTTTTTAATTCTTTAGTTATTAGTGCTTTAAGTGGTGTCTTAACATTGTATTTATTGTTTTTTACTGTTATTTTTTTACTTATTCCTTTTTCAGAGGATTTTGAAGATATTTTAAAGTAAAATATGCTACCCAAATATATAAATAAGATTGCTGGAATAATACTAATTGCAAGTAAAATTATAAAGTTTGTAATGTCAAAGTTTATTATTAAACTATTAAATAATACTGCAGGGTAATATATCTTTTTAATTATATCATCAATATTAACTGCATTTTGTATTAAATATGAAATTAGTTTTTCCTTATTAAATGATAAATAAAAAATCCCTAATAATAATATTGTTGAAAGTATTACTTGTACCGCTTTTTTAGATTTGAATTTTGATGATATTCCTTTAATTACATAACCTATAAAACATCCTATGAATGTTGGAATAATGGGAGACATAATTATCATCAAAATTGAAATAATACAATAATATATATTTATTTTTGTATATATTCCATATACTATCACTGATGGAATTAAAAATAAAGAATTATACAGAAGCTGAAAAGTCATTAACTTTAGAGCTCTTATAAAGAAAATAGCTTTTTTAGTAATAGGTAATGAAAATAATAAATCATTATCTCTAGCTTCAAATAGAATTCCTTGAGATTTATATGCTCCTTCAAATATTGTTATTACTGCTGTTAATATAATAAAAATACTTAATAAAACATGTATTAACCCTAATGGTTCTAAAATCTCTGCCATTCCCCAAGCATATGTACCAATACAAAACATTAAAATAATAGATAGAAAAATTGGGAAAATGATTTTGCTAATTTTAGATCCATTTTTTCGTTTTATTTTAAATAAATTCATGTCTTGTGACATAGTTGCTTTTATTAATGTGATTAATTTATTCATTTCAAAAGTTCATCCCTTTCGTAATTTTGAGGTGAGAGGTGGGAGGTCAGAGGTCGAAAGTCAGAGGTCAGACATCTAACTTATTTGTCCTACTTCCCGCTTCCAATTTCCTAACTCATACTTTAATTTATCCTAATTTCATTATATATTCTTATCATCTAATTCAAGAAATACCTTTTCTAAAGACTCATCACCTTTAACTTCATCCATACTTCCTACTTTAACAATTTTTCCGTTTTTAATAATTGCAACTCTTGTACATAGTTTTTCTGCAACCTCTAAAATATGAGTTGAGAAAAAGATAGTTTTTCCTTCTTGACACATTTTTTTCATAATTTCTTTTATATCAAAAACAGCTTTTGGGTCTAACCCTACAAAAGGCTCGTCCATAATTAGAACATCAGGATTATGAGAAAGTGCAGCTATTATTGCAACTTTTTGCTTCATACCATGTGAAAATGAAGATATTTCATTATTTAGCTTATCTTTAATATCAAATATTTCAGCATATTTTTCAATTCTTTCTTTTCTTTCTTCTTTTGGTACTTCATACATATCACAAATAAAATTAATAAAACCTATTGCAGTCATATTTTCATATAAATCTGGATTATCTGGAACGTATGCCATTTGTTTTTTGCATTCTATTGGATTTTTCTTAATTGATTGTCCATTAATTAGAATATCTCCTTCTTCAAAATCCAATATTCCCATAATTGCTTTTATTGTTGTTGTTTTTCCAGCCCCATTATGCCCTATAAATGCAAATATTTCTCCACTATTAATTGTTAAATTAACATCATCTACAGCTTTATTTTCTCCATTGTATATTTTACTAAAATTTTTAATTTCTATCATAATATTGCCCTCTTTATTACTGATTTTTCCATAATCCGTGTAAATTACAATATGCATAAACAGCTTCTATTTCATCACTCTCATCTATTAAAAATTCAACTTTAGGTAAATCTCCTGGTCTTAATGCTTTTCTTTGATTACCAGCTTTTGTTTGAATTGAAATCCATTCAATATAGTGGTCATCTTGCATAGGATGAGCAACATCTCCAACACTTACTGTAACCTTACTACCTTCTTTGACATAAACAGGTACATGTTTTTCTTTTGCCGCATCTACTTCTCCAGGTATTATTTCTACCATAGGCTCTCCACAACAAACAATATCCTTTTCATTTTTCTTAACTAGTGCAATAATATTTGAACATTTTTTACATCTTAAATATCTTTGCTCCATAATTTCTTCTCCTTCTCTTTTTGTTTAGATTATATCAAAAATCATCATATATTTCAATAAAAAAATTAAAACTCTACTATACTATGGTACTAAATAATAGTTTTTAATTTTTTATATACTGCTAAAGTTGATATATTAATATTTATCAAACAATCTCGGCTGCATTACGCATTAAATAAGAATTTCTAATAATGCTCCAATTACATTCGATTGTTTTCAAAATATTAATATATCAACTTTTTAAAGTATTATTTAGCTATAATTATCCTATTACTTCTATAGATAACATTTTAATTTCTCCACACTATCTTCTTGCATTTTAACAAAATCTCCAAGTAAAGTATGAATGTCTTCATTTATATTTGGATTTTGATTTAATAATCTCCTTCCTTCAATTATCCCCATATTCGTTCCATTTAATAAAAGTTCTGAAAGATTCGAATTACTTTTATCATTCATAGCTTTCATCTGTATACCCCACCAGGTCATGATTTTATTCATTCCACCTGTTTCATGTGGGTCTTTTTTATAAGTATAACTTGCATATATATCATTTGCTCTTTTTGATATTTCTTCATATTTGCTATATTCTTCATTTAATACATTTCTAAATTTTTCATCTCCAACCTTCTTTTCAACGAATTCAATAGCATCCATTCCCATAGTTGCACCTTTATTAACTTCATCTAAAACATTTAAATCATTTTGATCAATATTCATTTTCTTTTTCCTCCTTACAACTATATTTTTAACCATTTTTTAGCTTACTATTCATGATTTTATAAAATGAAAACTTTTTATTACTTCATATTGATTTTTACATTTTAATATTCATCAAAAGTTGATATATTAATATTTATCAAACAATCTCGGCTGCATTACGCATTAAATAAATTCTAATTTAATAAAATGAGCCTCTTTCACTCAGACCCTCTGCGCTACGCTTGAGTACCGTGAACATCCCTCATTTTATTAAATAAGAATTTCTAATGTTTTCAAAATATTAATATATCAACTTTTTAAAAAAATATTTGATCTATAACAACTATCTAGTAACAATTTTTTCATAAAAATACAAAAAAAGTCTTGACAACCCCTAAAAAAGATAGTATACTATATAGCGTTGAAAGTAATGGTCGTTTAGCTCAGCTGGGAGAGCATCTGCCTTACAAGCAGGGGGTCATAGGTTCGAGCCCTATAACGACCACCATTATTTTTTTATATGGCCTGGTAGTTCAGTTGGTTAGAATGCCGCCCTGTCACGGCGGAGGTCGACGGTTCGAGCCCGTTCCAGGTCGCCATTTTTTTATTTGGCTTCATAGCTCAGTTGGTAGAGCAGAGGACTGAAAATCCTCGTGTCAGTGGTTCGATTCCACTTGAAGCCACCAATACTTTATGGTGGATGTAGCGCAGTTGGTTAGAGCGCCAGTTTGTGGCACTGGAGGTCGTGAGTTCGAGTCTCATCTTCCACCCCATTTATTTTCCACTATTTTTTTATATTTATATATTGGACTGTAGCCAAGCGGTAAGGCACCAGACTTTGACTCTGGCATGCGCTAGTTCGAATCTAGCCAGTCCAGCCAAGTAAAACAAAAGAACGGATAAAATCTCCGTTCTTTTTATATATTATTTAGTTTTTTATTTAATTCTTCTAATTCTCTATCTATATTATCAATTTTATTTTGAATTTGTTTTTTCCTTGATTTACATAGCTCTAATATAATTATTCTATCTTCTTTTTCAATATCTTCTAGATTTATTTTTCTATCTAAAAAATCTTTTAGGATATCAAAATGTCTTTGCGTTATTGTCATTTTTCTTCACCTAATTCTTTTAATCTTTTTACTATTCCATTTTTAGTGTCTTCTGTATTCTTCAACTCTAATTGGCAATGAGCCAGCCACGATGTTCTATTATCATACCATCTTCTTGTTGATTCACTCATATTTCCTTCTAACGATAATTTCTCGATTTTGGTTGTTGTAGATGCTATATCAGCTTTCAGTTCTTTAATTGCTTCATCAATTTTGCTTTGTTCGTACTTTAAATACTCTTTTAATAATTCAAGTTCTTGATTTTTGCACCAATCCTCAAATTCAGATCCTAACTTTTCACGTAAAAACTCTTTTCTAACTGAACAACATTTTTCTAAATCTTCTACTGTTTTTACTCCAGATATTTGATCATATGGACGTTCTTTTCTATCTATTAATTCAATTTCGTATGCTCGCATTTGTCGATACATTACTTCCAAATATATTGTACTTAAATATTTTTCACCATCGTGTACTGCCACATCGACATTTACATATTCGTATTGATCATCATCCCATCCACCTGTTTCTTTTAATACATAATATTCTGGTAGATCTGTATGTGTTTTTATATATCTATCTATTTTTTTCTCTTCTTTTTCTATATCTCTCGTTCTTTTAGTCGTTCCATTAGATCCCCAAACTCTAACTTCTCCGTTAGAATATGTTACTTTGCTTCCAAAAGGGTTGTTTTCTACTTTTACTGCAAACTCCATATATCTTCCTCCTATATTATAATATTAGTCATTACACAGTATTTCGTTGGATTTGTCAAGTTTTTTGGTATTGCTTTACATAATCTGTTTTTTTGATCATATAACTGATATTATATTAAAAAACCCTGTTTCTGTAAAAATTCACAATATAATTTGTACTTTATATCTTAATCACATCTCCTGCATAAATTTTATTAACATTTTTTATATTATTTTTTCTAGCTAATTCTTTTACAGTTGTGTGAAATTTTTTTGCTATTCCAGACAAAGTATCTCCTTTTTTTATCACATAAGTTATTTCATTCCTTTCAGCCATCAGCTCATTTACTTTAGCTTGAACAACTGCGTATTTATCCCCTAAAGCTTTTTTCCTTACTTCACCATTTCCATATTTTCCAGAAATAACTTCATTAGCTAATTTTAGAATCTCATCATTAGGATTTGTAGGCTTAATATTACCTATTTGTGAAATTAAATCCCTATATAAATAATCTGTATCCACATCACTTGAAACACCATTTATTTTACCAGTTGAAGAATTTTGCCACATATCATATTCTCCTTTATATTTATCAGTTCCATCTGTATAATGAGCAATCCAAGTAGTATAACGCTTTTTTATTTCTTCTTTATTTAAATAATTATTATACCAGTATAAATTAGCATATACTCCTGCCCATAAACCTGTTTTTTCAATTTCTGTATTAAAAGCAATACATATACTAGTTGACTTATCTCTTCCTAAATTTTGAATAGATTCATCCTCCATATCAAAATAAACAGGTAACTCCAAAATTTTATTTTTAAGCTTATTTATAACCCAGCGAGCTCCATCTTTAGCACTTTCTTCTGAATTGCAATAATTATAAACATACACTCCAATTGGAATATTTAGTTTTTTACATTGTCTATAATACTGTTCAAATTTTGAGTCTAAAGAATGATTTTTTTTGTTACCTACCCAACCTAATCTTAAAATTGCAAAATTTATATTAGGCTTAACTTTGTTCCAATCTATATTTCCCTTATGATAACTAACATCTATTCCAAACATTTTAATTCCTCCAAATTTATACTTCTATATTAATATATTAAATAAAAAGTATTTTGGTTACGTGAAAAAAGCGAAAAAAGGGGACGGAGTTGAAAAAAGGGGACGGAGCTAATTTTTCACGTTTGTGAAAAAAGGGGACGGAGCTAATTTTTCACGTTTGTGAAAAATTAGCTCCGTCCCCTTTTTTCAACTCCGTCCCCTTTTTTCCTTTTTTCACTTAATTATTGTAATAGTTTTAATTCAACATTTTGTGCTTTATATTTATTTGTTTTTTCATCTAAAATAAATTCTGTTAAACTTTGTGATAGACTATCACTATTTTGTTTTAAATCTGTTGTATAATATAGATTAATTCTTTCAAATGTAATGTTATTAGTAATAATCTCTTTAAAAACCTCTGCCATATGTTTATCATCTTCACAAACTAAAATTAATTGTGGGATAGATTTCATTCCTGAATCCATTGGAACGAAATTATCATAAAAATCTTTGTAAAATTTCATTTTATCTACACATTTCTTTTTCCAGTCATCTTCACGTCTAAATACTTCAAAAAGAAATTGAATTGATTTATTGGATTTTGTAAGTGTAACTAAACCACCACTTGGTTTAAACACTTTATTCATTGTTTTTGCTGTAAGTGCTGGCTTTACTATATAACTATCAAAAACCTTTACTTTTTTTAGATACGCAATAAGGACTTGGTTTCCAGCTAATCTTTTCTTTATCATAGCAACAGGTTTTGTATTATCTGATTGTTGCCATTTGCATTCAACATCATCACGGGTATCTAATAAGTATTTTCCCATTTTTTCTAGGCAATAAATTCTATATATCCCCTTTCCTTCATCAGAGTTAAAGTAATATCTTGTTAGGACTTTACATTTAACTAAAGACTCTAACTTATTATTAAGTTTATCTTGTGATTTTATGTCATACCCTTTAATTTCTAGCATTTGCATTAATTGCCTTGAAGTAATAAATTCAAATTCATTTACTAAATATAAAATAGCGAAATGAATATCTGTAATTTGGCCTACGTTAATTTTATGTATTACTTGATTCATTGATACATATCCGTCTTTGCCATCAAATGTTTTTATTTCACCTTTTCTAATAGCAAAAGGTGATACTTGTGCTTTAATTTGGTTATCTTGAACCATTTTTCTTTCCTCCTTTATCTTATGTTATTATCATTTTATCACTTTTAAAAATACCTGTCTATACATTGTTTTCAATTTCTTTTAAACTTAAAAATTTCCACTGTCCAAGTTTTAAATCTTTAACATCTATATTACCAATCTTACTTCTATGTAAAGCTAATACTTTTTTATTAATTGCTTCACACATTTTTCTAACTTGTCGATTTTTTCCCTCATGAATTATTATCTGTATTCTAGAAATATCTTTCTCTTCATCTATTTTAAGGATTTTAACTTTTGCTGGTTTTGTAATATAATCATTATCTATTTTCACACCATTTTTTAATTGTTCAATGTCTTGTTCTAAAACTTTTCCTTTTAATGTTACATTATATGTTTTTTCAATCTCATTTTTAGGATGTGTAAGTTTATTTACTAATTCACCATCATTTGTTAGAATTAAAGCCCCAGATGTATACATATCAAGCCTTCCAACTGGAACTACTCTTTTATTAATTTTTATTAAATCAAGCACTTTATCTCTTCCAAACTGTTCATGCAAAGTAGTTACATAGCCTATCGGTTTATTTAATAATATATATACTTTTTCTTCTTCAGGTTCTATAATTCTTCCATTATATTTAACAACATCATTTGAATTAACTTTTGTTCCAAGCTCTGTAATTATTTTTCCATTTACCTCAACTTTTCCTTGTAATATATATTCTTCACATTTTCTTCTAGAAGCTACTCCAGCTTCTGCTAAATACTTTTGCAATCTTTTTTCTTCCATTTATTCTTTTCCTTCCAATTCTTTTAAAATAGTATTAAAATACTCTGGTATAGGTGCTTCAATATGTATATCTTTTCCTGTAATTGGATGTTTAAAATCTAAAGCTTTGGCATGCAAACATTGCCCGACAATACCCCATTCATTTTTACCATTTGAATATGTATTATCTCCAATAATAGGATATCCAATATGAGATAAATGTACTCTTATTTGGTGGGTTCTACCTGTTTCTATATTTATTTCTAATAGTGTATATTTTTCTTTATATCTATTTAATACTTTAAAATGTGTTATAGCTTCTTTTCCATTTTTATCTACCGCCATTTTTTTTCTATCTTGCTTACTTCTGGCAATTGGCATATTAATTGTAGCTTCATTTTCTTTAATTATTCCTCTTACTAAAGCTATATATGTTTTTTTTATTTTATGATTTTTTAAATCTTCACTTAATTTAATATGAGCTTTATCATTTTTAGCAACTATAATTGCTCCTGAAGTATCTTTATCAAGTCTATGAACAATTCCAGGTCTTATTTCACCACCAATTCCTGATAAAGAATCTTTACATATTGCCATAACTGCATTAACTAAAGTACCATCTGGATTTCCATTTGCAGGATGAACAACCATACCTTTGGGTTTATTTACAACAATAATGTCATTATCTTCAAATAATATTTCAATTGGTATGTTTTGTGGCTTTAAATCAACTTCTTTTGGTTCTGGAATATTAATCATAATTTCATCATTTACATTTGTTTTATAAGATGGTTTTGTTTTTTTTCCGTTTACTGTAATTTGAGTTTCTTCAATTAATCTTTGAACTGTACTTCTAGTTAATTCAGTATTATGTTCCGAAATGAAACTATCAATTCTTTTTCCTTTTAATTCTTCATTTATTATTATCTTCATGTTTTTTGTATATCCTTTCAGCTTTTCTTTTTCTTTCTTTAATTATTTTCATAGTATTTTTTGTTAAAATAACTGCCATTCCTATCCACGCAATAATTATATAAACATAGGCTAAATTAATCTCTATATGATGTCCTAAATTTATAATTAAAATTACACTATGTTTCCAAAGTCTGTCAATTACATTACTTACCGCTCCTGATATTGCACAACTTAGTACAATCTTTGTTTCAAGTTTAATATAGCTATTGTCGCTAAAAATATATCTAAATATCATTATAATTATTATCAAACTAATTATTATATGATATCCATTATCTTGATTTGGAATAGTCCACGATTTGCTTAAGAAAATCAACTTTGTGATTTGGTCTAATAAAATTAAAATACCTATTATTAGTAATACTAGTTTATTCTCTTTTTTCATATAGATCTCCTAGTTTATATAGATTTTTCTGTAACTTTTCACATCTAAATATTATTTATTATTTAGCTTTTATTAGTAATATTTTACTATATATTTTTTATAATATCAATAATAAAACGTTTACTTTATGTATTCTTTATGATATAATGCATTCGAAATCTAATGTAAGGAGTAACTATTATGAACGAAAACACAAGTAATAGTTTGGCAGAAGATAAGGTTTCTATATTATATATTTTAAATAAACTTAATCGAGATATTACTGAAAGTGATTTATACAAATTTATTATGCCAATCAATAATATTAATTATTTTTATTATAAACAAATATTAACTGACCTTGTTGATTCCAAACTAATAGAATCTTACACTAAAGATGAAGAAGATGAAAATACTAAACCAATATATAAAATTACTTCTGAAGGGAAAGACTCTTTAAAATTAACTATAGATGTTTTACCAGGATTAAAAAAGCTAAAAGCTGACACTACATTAAAAAATGAATTACCAAATATTACTCAGGAAAATTCTATTGTCACAGAATATATTCCTGAAGATGAACATTCTTATACTGTTAAATGTAAAATAATAGAAAACAATCAAACAATTTTTGAAGTACGTACATTTGCTGGTTCAAATGAACAAGCCAAGCTAATCTCTGAAAATTGGAAAAATAATGCTTATACAATTTATCCTAAACTTTTAGGCTTACTTACTGGTCAAGAATAAAAAATAAAAGCTCATAATTACTAATTTAGTAATTATGAGCTTTTTTGTTGGTAGCGAGAGGGAGATTCGAACTCTCGACCTGCCGGGTATGAACCGGATGCTCTAGCCAACTGAGCTACCTCGCCATGTCAACATGACTATTATAGCTACTTTTTTCGTTTTTGTCAATAGTTTTTTTAAAAAAGCAATTGCAATATAGTTAATGTTAGAACAATCAGAAAAATAGTGATATATAAATAATTTGAAAAGTTTCGAATGTGATTGGAGAAGGGATAATCATTTCTTTAATATAAATTAATGAGGAAGCGATGGCTTGCGAAGCAAGAGCAGCGAGAGGCTCGTTACTTCGTATTGAGCCGAGAAACTTTGAAATTTATTTATATATCACTATTTCTTATATATTAAACTATTATATAGTAACTTGCAACGTATATTTTTCCTATATTTGTAAATACTATTTTCTAAAGGAGATTTTCATGAATATTAAGGAATTGTTCACATATCACCCAAAACAATACTATAACTTTGAATTAAAGTCTACTGGAAATTCTTTACAAAATTATGAACCTGCACCTAAACAAAATGTATCATCAAATATAGAATTAAACTTAAAATATATTCAATCAAAATATCAAACAAATATTAACTCTGATATTATGATAAGAACCTTTAATTTAATTGCACAAAATAAAACATATAAAGCATTTTTAGTTTATATTGATGGTATGGTGGATTCAAAGCTAATTAATGATTTTGTTCTAGAACCACTCATGTTACGCTCATACAGCAATACTTATACCGAAAACATTAATCAATTAATATCAGAAAATAATAATAACATATCTGTAAAAAAAATTACTAAATTTAATTTAGAGGATTATATTTATGATAGTCTTATTCCTCAAAATAATTTAACTAAAAAAACAGAACTCAATAAATTAATAGAAAATGTAAATTCTGGAAATTGTGCTTTATTTATAGATACATTAGAAATTGCTTTTGATATAGATATTAAAGGATTTAAACAAAGAAGTGTAGACACCCCACAAAATGAAAATATTATTAATGGTCCACAAGAAGCATTTGTTGAAAATATTAGAGTTAATACATCTCTTTTAAGAAGAATTCTAAATAATGAAAATTTAATAATTGAAAGTATACAAGTTGGTGAAATAAGTAAAACCCAAGTTGCTGTTTGTTATATGCATAATATTATTAATCCAGAACTTGTAAAAGAAATTAAATATAGAATTAATAATTTAAAATTAGATAGTTTAATTTCATCTGGCCAGCTTGCTCAATTAATTGAAGAAAATGAAAAAATTGATATTCCAACTCTTTTGGAAACAGAAAGACCTGATAAATGTTCTAAATTTTTGATGCAAGGTAGAGCTGTAATTTTGGTAAATGGAAACCCATATGCTATTATTGCACCAGCAGTTTTAATTGATTTTTTAGCTTCTCCTGAAGATACAAACCTAAAAACATTATTTGCGAATTTTTTAAAGATTTTAAGAATTTTGGCATATTTTATTACACTTTTAGCTCCAGGAATGTTTATTGCAATTACTGGTTTTCATCATGAACTATTACCAACTGAGTTATTGTTTTCTATTTTAGCAAGTAGAGAACATGTACCTTTTCCTATAATTTTCGAATTGATACTTATGGAAATTTCTTTTGAATTAATTCGTGAGTCTGGAATAAGAGTACCTGCGCCAATTGGTGCAACTCTTGGAATTGTAGGAGCATTAATTTTAGGAGATGCTGCTGTATCTGCTCATATTGTAAGTCCTATTTTAATAATAATAGTAGCTATTACTGGTTTAAGCTCTTTTGCAATTCCAGATTTTGCATTTTCTTTTCATTTAAGAATTTATAGATTTTTATTTACACTTTTAGGTTTTTGTGCTGGGTTTATTGGTATTGGAGCAGGATTACTTGTTTATATAAATATGCTTTGTAGTATGAGCTCATTTGGTGTAAGTTTTGTGTCTCCACTTACAAGTTCATTGTCTACACACTTAAATAGTTTTTTTGTAAAACCTGCTTGGAAATATGAGAAAAGACCTGGATTTATTCAACCAAAAAAGAAATATGCTCAACCTAAAATATCTAAAAAGTGGAGGTATTAATGGAAAGAAAATTAGGGAACTTTGAAGTAATTAATAGTTTAATAATGATGTCCATTGCAGATATAGTTCTTACATCAGCAGGTATATTAATAAAAGAAGTAAATTCTGCAAGTCTTTTAACCTCTTGCTTAATAAGTATATTAGGAATTATTATAACTTTTATTATGTGCAAGCTTTCTAAAAATTTTATAGGAAAAGATATTCTGAATATTTCAGAATATCTAGGCGGGAAATTTTTAAAAACTATTGTAGGCTTTGGTTTTGTCATTTATTTCATTTTAATATTAGCACTATTTTTAAGACAAACCTCTGATGCAATGCAACTAATCTATTACCCCCTTACTCATATTATTTTTATTATTGCACTTTTATCTATTGCAACAGGTATTATAGCCAGCTTTGGAAATAATAGTATATTCAAAGCTACAAGCTTAATTGTACCATTTTTATATACTGCAATTTTTCTTATTTTTATTGGTAATACAAAAAATTTTAATATTAATAATATGTTTCCTATTTTCGGAAATGGATTTAATCATTCTTTTATTAAAGGGCTAACAAATATTTTTACTTTTTCAGGTTTAAGTTATTTATTTTTCTTTCCTTCCAAGCTAAAAAAACCTGAAGAAATAACTAAAATTGGTTTAATATTTTCTATTTTAAATGGTGTTTATTTAATATTTTGTGTGGCAGATATATTGTTTTTATTTTCAGATGCAATGAATCACTCTCAACTTCCACCTCTTTATATTTCTGTAAGATATATTGAGTTCGGTACTTTCTTTCAAAGAATGGATGCTGCATTTATCTTTTTATGTGTATTAGGGCTTATTTCTGCTTTAAATATAAATTTATACTTTATATTAGAAATTTTGAAAAACATTACAAATCTATCAGATAGTAAACCTCTTATATTCCCTTGTTTACTTACTTCATTTGGAATAGCATTAGGATTAAAACAAGACTCAACTTTGGATTTTTTAGAAAATAGTCTTTCTAAAATTTTGTTTATTGTTTTTACCTTTGTTGTTCCACTAATTATTTTTATAGGAGCAATAATTAAGAAGAAATTTAAATATACTCAGTAAACTATAAATATTAAATACTTTTCAATTTTCTCGGCTCATTTCGTAATTTAAGAAATTCTACATCAATTTTTCGGCACCCTTTCACTTAGTCCTCGCTTTGCTCGACGCGAACATTTTCCAAAAAATTTCTTAGAATTTCTAAAATTACTCCAATCACATTCGAAAATTTCAAATTATTTAATATTTATATTTCACTAATAATTATTTTGTTTTTTGAAAGGAGCATTTATGAAATCTGTATTAAAATGGTTCATCATTATAATGACAATTATTATTTTTCTATATGCTTTTTCTTCTTCTTATTATTCACAAAACATTGACCATTTAGATTATGTTATAGCTCTCGGAATAGATAAACTTCCTAATAGTGACAATCTTTCTGTTACTTTTGAATTTGCAAATTTAGGCTCTTTCTCAGAAAATTCTTCTTCTGAACAAACAGAACCTATTATAAACACTATTATTGCTCCAACTATTCCTAATGCCTTAACAATTATGAATGCGTATATTGGTAAACAATTAAACTTATCTCACTGTAAAGTAATAGCCTTTTCAGAAGATTTTGCAAAGACTGGCATTTTAGATGAAGTTTCTTTTTTAACTCATAATATTCAGATTAGACCTACAACAAATGTTGTTGTAACAGATTGTAATGCTGTTGATTATTTAAAACATTCAACTTCTTCTTTAGAGCAAGTTTTAACAAAATATTATGATATTTTCCCTACTTCAAGTGAATATACTGGATATACTTCTAATATACCACTAGGAAGATTTTACGAAAATCTATTAGATATAAACTCTGGCGCTGTAACTATTTTAGGTAGTTTAGTTGAAAATGCGGATTCAAAAAATGAAAATCCATCTTCTTCAAATTCTCAAAATTCTGATGTTTCAGTCCCTTCAAAAAGCAATAACACTTCTAAATCATCAGATACAAATAATAATTCTAATAAAGAAAATGAATCTACAAAAATGGATAATAAGAATACTATAACAAAAACTATACAGAATAATAAACAAGATTATCAATCTTTTGATCCAAAATCTGCCATATCAGAAGGAGATCGTGGTGCAGAAAATATGGGACTTGCAGTATTTAAAGATGATAAATATGTGGGAAGTCTATCCACAATAGAAACACTTTGTTATTCACTTTTAAAAGATGAAGTTGATAATTTCGTATTAACTATAACGAGCCCTTTTGATGAAGCAGAAAAAGTAGATATCAAAGTAGGTGATTTATCACAATTAAAAACTGATATCGATATTTCAAAAGATACACCAGTTATTAATATTAAATTTAATTTAACAGCAGAAGTGATTAATGTACTAGATAATCAAAATACACCATATGATAAAACTTTAGAAAAATTAAATTTTGCACTGAAAGAGTATCTAACAGAAGAATTTAAATCTTACTTATACAAAACATCACGTGAATATAATTCTGATATAAATGAATTTTATAAAATTGCAAAACGTAAATTTATAACTAATTCTGATTTTTCTAATTATGATTGGGCTAATAAATATGAAACTGCAGAGTTTAATATTGAATTTAATGAGGATATTATATCAACTTTAATAATAAGACATGAAGGAGATAGAGTATGAATACTTTTTCTATTAAATTGTTTTTTTCAGAAGTTTGCATAGTTATCTTTTTGCACATGTTATCTTTTGCTTTTTTTGAAATAAAACAAAATAATAATAAATTTGGTGGAATTTTTACTATTGTTTTCTCTTTATTAAGTATTATATTAAGTATATTTGTATTTTGGACAAATTAAAAGACAGATAGTTCTGTCTTTTAATTCTCTACATTAAATCTGATTTTATCTTGTTTGTAATTTTGTTGAATTTCTTTATCTGTTAAGCAACGATTGTAAATTCTAACAGAGTATATTTTTCCGTTTAAATAGCTTCCGTCTGGCATTTAGTCCATTTGGATTAGCTCCTAAAACCATAATAGTATTATTATTTGGATTTTTTATATCTCCTTCTATACTTGTTTTTGATGTTTTTATTCCATTTTCCCAAAAATTAATCGTTTTATTTGCTTTATCATAGTTTGCTGTTAGACAATACTTCTTATCTGCAACTATTATATTATCACTGTTTAATAGCTTATAACTATTACCTATATATCCACAAAATTGATTTTGAAATTTTTTTGTAGATTCAGTTATTGAGTTATATAATAGTCCATAACCTCCTCCTTCCCAATTACCAACATAAGCCGATTCTCTATCGTTTATTTGAGTATTTTCAATAACTGCCTCAATAGTAATATCCCTACTATTCATTTCTCCAATAGAAACCCAATCATCAACTCCATCAAATAATAAGCAATTCTCTCCCCATAATGGATTATTTTTTAATACTCCATCATTTACATCGTCACATAAATTTTTCCATATTGTTGATGACGAATCGTGATTATTATCACCTAATCCTGCATTATTTATTCCATCAAAATGTAAAATCATACCATCTTCTATATAATCATCATATGCTTTTTTCCAAAATTGTTTATTATCTATCATAACACATAAATAATAGTATCTTTGAGTTTCTAAAGTATTACTGCTTGCTATAAATTCGTTTTCTCCATTTCGATTTTCAACATAAGTCCAATTTGTTATATTTTCAATTAAAGGTGTATTAGTGTTTTCATTACTTGAATACCATCCATATTTTAATGTCTCTATATTATAGTATTCTAAATTGGTATATACATCAACTGAAACCTTATTATTTGTTTTATCAAATTCAGGAACTCCAAACTCAACTGATAGATTATTTTTACCTAATAATTCTGCATAAATCGAATTCATATTGTTTATATCTTTTTCATAATTAGCTTTTACTTGCCTATATTCTTTATCAACAGCAGATTGCTTACTTTGCATATACATATTAACACTTACAACTGATGCTAAAAAAAACAAGCAAGAAACTAATACAAATAAAGTTATTGACCCCTTTTGGCTTTTTAAATTCATAGCCTTTCTCCTCTTTAAAATTATTAATTATTAAAAATATTTTTTTATTATTAAAGATATTCCTTTAAAAAATTTTAGATTTTTGTAGAAAAAAAGCAAGTGTTAAATACTTGCCTTTTTATGTGTTTTGTATTCTATATTTTCTTTTAACTATTGGTTCTGCTGGTGGTATTAATGGGCAATATGTATTATCAGAATTTAAAACTTGAACTTCAACTGTTCTAGTTAAAACATCTGTATAACTATATGTTGCATTTCTTGCTCCTTCATCATATTTTATAGTGAATATGTTTGCATACACTTTATCTATTGTAGCTTCTCTTTCAAAACTTTTATTTCTCCCAAGTGATCCTTTAACTATTATCTTCTGTCCAATTTTGTCAAAAATATTTGACTTTAAGTTCAAAATATCTGTTGAGCAAATCATTTTATATCACCCTCTACAATAATAATTTATGTCTAAATTATAACATTCGGGTAGTAAAAAGTCAAAGCCTTGGTAATTGTGTCTTTCAGGGTTTTTGCTTCTATTTCAATACTTTCAGAGCTTCTTTACAATATTATTACATTTATGTTACAAAAATATTACAAAAATGTAACTAGCTGCAAAACAACTATTTATTTGTCTTGCAGCTTCATCTTTCCGTTTTGCTCCTATGCCTCCAATACCTCTTCTTCCATCTCTTAGCTCTTTTTCTATATCTTCAATACTGATATAATTAAACTCATCCGTAGTTGCTATTTTTCTTGCAACTTTTAGTGGATCCATAATATCTATTAAAATTCTTGCTGGACTTGATGCAAAGTTCGCTCCAGCCTGAATTAATGCTTCAAAATAACTTTGGCAAGCTCCTGCAAAAATCATTAAATCTGTATAATAATCTTTTTCGAATCTTCTTGCTTCTCTAACTGTTTCAATAAAATATTTTGAATTTCTATAATTATATATGTCATAAAATCCATGTTTTTTATTAAACATTCCATCATGTCCTGTAATTACTAAAATATCTGGTCTATAATATTCTAATAGATTATACACAATTTTTGGCTGTCGTTTTTCAGAAACATTTTTTACAATTGCATTTATCCCCATTTTTTGATAATACCTACTAGATTTTTCACTATATCTTTTATCTCCATCTAAATGTAATATTTTTCCTGTAATAGCTTTTATTTGGTTTCGATTTTCTTCTTTTTTTATTCCCTGTTCAAATATGATTTCTTCTTTATTTATTTCTTTAAGTGATATTAATTCTAAATCATTAATATCACTATCTGCAATAATTCTTACAAATAATCCTTCTAAAAGTACATTCTTTTTATCTTTTATATCTTTAATAATAAAAAATATATCTTTATTGTATGATACTCTCCCGACTATGTCTCCTTTTTTTAATCTTTTCATAATATTCACCTCTCACAGGCTAATATTATTATATGTCGATTAATGTCGACTTGTGAATTTACTATTATATTCTAAAACATATACTATTGAATATAATTAAACAAAAGTATTTCAAATGGGGGCACTAAATGAGAAAATTTACTATTGAAGAACGAGCAACAAGACTCGCTCATTATATAATTGAAACAAAAGATACTGTACGAAGTACTGCAAAAAAATTTGGTGTTTCAAAATCAACGGTACATAAAGATGTTTCTGATCGATTATTAAAAATTAATCCTATATTAGCAAAAGAAGTTAGAGAAATTTTAGATGAAAATAAAGCTGAAAGGCACATTCGAGGCGGTATGGCGACTAAATTAAAATATTTGAGAGAAAAACAGTTATAATTTTAATTTGGGACCGGGTACTTTTTTGAAATTTCAATTTGGGACCCGGTCCTTTTTTAAATAATAGTGAAGATTATATATATTAGATAATATCTTTAAAACTTGTAATCACATTGGCTCCTTGCTTTATAAGATCATTCGTTCCTTCAGAGTTAGGAGCATCAATATTTCCGAGGTACAACATATACATCTCTTCCTTGTTCTAAAGCAAAATCAACAGTTATCAAAGTTCCACTTTTCTTTTTAGCTTCAATGACAATTATTTTTTTGCTTAAGCCACTTATAATTCTATTTCTAAGTGGAAAATTCAATTTTTCAGGTTTTGTACCTAATGGAAATTCAGATATAATTGCTCCATCATATTTTAATATATTATCTACTAAATATTTATTTTCAATTGGATATATAATATCTACTCCATTACCTAAAACCGCAATAGTTTTGCCTTTAGCAAATATTGCTCCCAAATGTGAAAATTCATCTATTCCCTTTGCTAAACCACTTACTATATTTATATTTTGTTTTGATAATTCATAACTGAATCTTTGGGCTATATTTCTTCCATATTCTGAACATTCCCTACATCCTACTATTGCGACATTTGCACCCTTTAAAATATCCTTATTTCCTCTAATATATAAACAAATTGGTGGTCCGTATATTTCTCTTAATAAATATGGATATTCATCATCTGAAATTGAAATAATATCAATTTGATTTTTTTGCATATATTTCAAGTGTATTATAGCTTGTTTTCGAATTTCTAGATTTAAAATATTCTCACTCATTTTTTCTGAAATAAAATCAACTTGCATTAATTCCTTTTTTGTTGCATGAAATATATTTTTATTTGTTTTAAATCTTTTTATTAAATTAGAATATTTTTTAAATCCCAAATTTTTTATTAATGATAACCAAACTTTATAATATTGCTCTTCTATAATTCTTCCTCCTTTAAATAAAAAAATAGGCATAAAAATAAAAGCTCAAAACTTCTATTCTTATCCCTTAAACTTCTATTATATTAGCATATTTTAATTGTTTTTTCAACAGAAACATAATATTT
The DNA here is from genome assembly GCA_902787685.1 of uncultured Eubacteriales bacterium. Classification (GTDB taxonomy): domain Bacteria; phylum Bacillota; class Clostridia; order TANB77; family CAG-508; genus CAG-269. The sequence goes on from CADAHH010000019.1 coordinate 52,899, forward strand.
TTTTAAAAAACCCTTGAATTTAACTAAAAATTGTGCTATTATATATAAGCAGTTTGAAAATCGAGGCGTAGCGCAGTTGGTAGCGCGCGTGGTTTGGGACCATGAGGTCGCAGGTTCGATCCCTGTCGCCTCGACCATCTAAAGTAGCTTTTGCAGGAAACTGCAGAAAGACGAAAGTTATATCAAAAGTGCATAAAATACGTTATTTCAAGAAATTGAGATAACGTATTTTTCTTTTTTCAATCTTCTAAAATCCTTCTACATCATCAAATTTTGTTCTAGAAAATTTTTCTAGAACAGAAATCTAATTTAAAATTTTAAAAATTTAAAATTAATCGAAGAGCAAGATTCTGTCAAATCAAGTGTTTTAAGATTATTTTCTAGAACTTTTCTAGAACAATTTAGATTAAATTTATGTGGAAGGAGGTCTATAATGTATGAATTCACCCCATTTAAAAAGACGGATAAACTTTCATTTGAAAGTTTTATGAAATTTCCAAGAGAATTATTAACAAAAGAAGAATATAAAATTCTATCACCAAATGCTATGTTACTTTATTCTGTTTTAACCGATAGGTTAGATTTGTCATTTAAACAAATAACAGAAAACAGAAAAATACAATTCTATGATGCTAAAGGGGATATGTATGTAATCTTTAAAAGAGATGAAATACAAGAAAGATTACATATAAAACGTTCTGCATTAGATAGTGCAATTTTACAATTAAAAGAATGTAATCTTATAAAAGAAAAAAAGCAAGGTAAAAATCTGCCAAATATTATTTATTTAGGCAAAACCATAGATATGATGAAAAATTCAAAATTAGAAGAAATTGGGACTGCTGAAAATCATCAGTCAAGAGTGTATAAAATAAACAGTCCTGAAAGCAGAAAATCAGCAGTCCATAATAGCAATAATAATAAATATATAAATAATAATTATAATAGCTATCAAAGTAAAAATCAAAAGTATCAGGGAAGAACTTATCCTCCTGGATCTTTAGAAAAACTTTATGCCAATCGTTGATAGTAGTGAAAATCGAACAAATTTGAATCACCAAATTTTTAAAAAATAATGTAAAAGGAGAATGTGAAAATGGAAGTTATCAAAGATAAATTTATTGATGAAAGAACAGGTATTGAATATATAAGATGTAAAGATTATTATTTACCTAATTTAGTAATGCCTGAAGAAAATACAAATTATCAAATTGGAAAATATGGCAGAATGAAATTAAATTATTTAAAAAATTATAAAAAAGCTGAATACTTAAATTTACTTATGGATTGCAAATTAAACCGATATTTACACGAGATAGATATTGCATGTATTGACAGAATTAATGCAATTATATCTAAACTAGCAAAACAAGAAAATGTAACAGACGAGTTAAAAGCAACTAATCAGTTGGAATGGGTACAAGCTATGAATAATATAAAAAACAGGGCTGAAGAAATTGTAACAAGCGAATTAATTTATGTGTAGGAGGAAAACTTTATGGAAGAAGTAAGATTATATGAAATGTATTTAACTGAGGCTATTGAAGAAAGAAAAACTGATTTATTAAATAGAAACAATGAATATAAAAAATTAAGAAAAAAGCTAGATGATATTTTTAATGAATATCCAAATTTACAATATATTTTAGAAGAAAATCAACATCTAGTATTAAATGAAACTGAATGTAAAATGTTGCAAAAACTAATTACAATTCATATGGATATTAGAGATTTTGAAGAAAAAGAAATATTTCTTTTAGGTGGCAAAGAAATGTTTTTATATTTAAAAGATGTTGGATTAATTAAAGAAAAATAACTTATATTTAGAAAAAGTTTTATATAAGATTTCTTCTTTTTTATGTCTAAATCTTTAAATAATTACTAAAATTTTAACCTATGAAATATGAAAAGCAAGCGACGCATTTATACTCCCGTCTAAATACCGCTTGCAATTTTTATGCAAAAATTGTTTATGGGGAATTTATTCCCCAATCCCCTATTTTAATTTTATAAAATTTATTCATGCAGTCAAGAAATTGGCTGTTATTTTTTGGGAGGTGAAAAATTTTATGAGAAAAAGAACAATAAAAAAACAGATTTGGATTAATCAAGATGAAGAAAATTTATTAAAGCTAAAATCTAAAAAATCTGGTTTAAATGAATCTGAATTTTTAAGGAGCTGTATTAAAGGTTATAAAATAAAAGAACAACCAACTAAAGAAATTATAGAATTTACAAGAAAAATTACAGGCATAGCAAATAATATAAATCAAATAGCAAGAGTAGTTAATACCGTTGGATATATTAAAGATGAAGATTTAAATTATATTAAGAATACTATGCCCCAATTTATAGTAGATTTTCAAAAGAAAATATATTCAAGAGGAGATGATTTTAGTGGCAGTAATAAAAATTAAAAATATTAAAAGCAACTTACAGGCAGTAATTAATTATGGGAAAAATGGAGATAAAACAGAAAATGGTATTTTAGTTTCAAGTGTAAATTGCTCAGTTGAAACAGCTTATGAAGAGATGGCACTTACTAAAAAGTTTTTTCATAAAGAAGATAAAACTCTAGGCTATCATATAATTCAATCATTTAAAGGAAATGAAGTATCTCCAAAACTTGCAAATCAAATAGGAAAAGAACTTGCTGAAGAATTATGGGGAGATAAATATCAAGTTGTAATCTGTACTCATATTAATAAAGATAATGTCCACAATCATATAATTCTAAATTCTGTTTCATTTATAGATGGCTATAAACATCATAATTCTAAAGCACAAATTGCATTTTTAAAAGAAACCTCTGATAGATTATGTTTAAATTATGGACTATCTATTATAGATACACCAAAAGCAAATAAAGAAAAAGAATTCAGGCAAAAAAATATTGATTATTTTAGCCGTACAGACGAAAAAATGCAAAAAATAATAACTGATATAGATGAGGCAATAAAATCCGCTAAAAAGTATTCTGACTTTAAATTAATTTTAAAATCAAAAGGTTATGAAAATATAAAGGATAGTGATAAATATTTAAGTTTGAAAACTCCATACTATTCAAGAAATATAAGAATAAATAGAGTATTTGGAGAAAAATATTCTGTAGAAGGTATTAAAGAAAGAATTTATGGCTATTTAAAAGAAGATTTACCACCAGTTCAAAATTATAAAAAGAAATATTACAGAAAGGTATATACTGGACCAAAGATAAATAAATATTTGCTTGAAACAAGCTCATTTTACAGGTTATATGTTCATTATTTATATTTTTTTGGAATATTACCTGCTAAAAATGAATATATCGAACTATCTCCTGATTATTATAAACAAAAGCGAAAAAATAATATGATATTTGAAGAACTTAATTTTCTTGCAAGACATTCTTTTTCTTCGATATCAGATGTATCAGTATATAAAGAGAATCTAGAAAATAAACTACATGAATTAAAAGGAAAACGAGAACTTTTGTGGAGAAAACATAAATTTGCTCATACAAATAAAAAGGATGAAATTCTAAAAGAAATAAATGAACTTACTGAAGAAATTAATACTATTCAAGCACAGAAAAATGCGTGTAATAGGATTATTGCTAAATATGAGGATATTAAATATTATTATGAAAATAAGTTCAAATTCAAAGAAATTATAGGAAATTTTATAAATATACCTAAAAAGAATTTTGGATATAGGTAAAAAAATCGGAAAGCTTTATCAAAATATTTGGCTTTCCGTATTTTTTTTTAATAAAGTTTTTCTAATAAATATTTAGAATTAATATATTCTCTATTTTCTTACAAAATACACATTAAATGGTAATCCTACTTTTTTTCCTTTATACTTACTATAATCTAGTATTATATTTTTTTCTTTACATTTTTCATTGATTTTTTCTGTCAATTCAAAAAGGAACTTTATATCATCATTTCTATCAAGTTTCTTATATTTACATATTATTTCGAATAATGTAGCCTCAGTTCCAATTGGCATTTTAGATATGTCACCCACTACAGCTTCGACAATATTCTCTATACTAGATGAATTATTATTTTTTAATTCTTTATCATAAGTATCAAGTAGACCATGTCTATCAATAAAATCAACAGAAAAATCAATTTCTTTTCTTTTTTCTTTATTTAGTAGCTCTACTAATTCTTTTACAGATTTTTTAGTTCTAGCCTTTTGCAAATAATACTTAGCAACCCATTCATCTTTTTCTATTCCTTGACCATGTAAATACATTATTCCGATGTAATAAGTTGCTTCAGAATCATAATAACAGCTTTCATTAAAGCACTCAAATGCCTTTTGATAATTTTTCTCAACACCTCTTCCTTCATAATACATTTTTCCAAGTAATGTTAAAGCTTCAATTATTTTCGTTTCTTTAATTAGTTTACTTAATTCTTCAAATGCTTTTTTTTCATCTTTTTGAATACCTTTTCCATCATATAATGCACAAATTTTGTAATACATAGCATTTTTGTTTCCTTCATTAGCAGCTTGATTGAATAAATTATATGCCTTTTCATTTTCATCTATGTTATAATATCTATAACCTAATTCAAATTTTGCATACATATTATCATTTGCTTCTTCTTTTAATTCTTCAATGCTTTGATTAAAATAGTATATCTCATTTGCAAATGCATTTACATCCTCTTCTGAACTTAATGTACAAATTTTATACCTATATTTTATAACACTATTAGCCTCACCCAATTTTAGTCTAACATTTTGTACTATTTCTTTATATCTTTCTAAATCTATGTTTTTAAATCTATTTGCTAATCTATTTATTATGTTATCTTCTGGTTGTTCAAAATAAAATATTGTTTCATCTATAGATTCAATTTTTAATTCTTCTTTTAGTATTTTATGTGCATTAAATAAATTATAGACTTCTTTTGCTTCTTCTATTTTTTTAATATTGGTGATTGTAGAAACCATATAATAAATCACTAATTTAATCAATTCTATTTCATAGTCTCTATTTTCTTTTTTGTTATACATTATATAATCCTCCTTTAATACTATTGTAAAAAATTCTTTTTCTGCAACATTAAATCCATTTTTATTTTTTCTATTTTCTTGTCTATGTATCTTGTTCTATTAATAATTGCTTTTTCTATATTATCTAATTCATCCATATTCATTTTAACAAGTATATCTGGGCTTTTTTTAATCTCATTTATAATTCTCAAATCATCTTTATTATCTTTAAAGGAAATATAATCATTAAATTGCTTTTTTGACCTTCCTATATAACATATCTCTGGTTTCGATTGTTCTACTATATCAAATTGAACGTTCTTCTTAAATAAATTACAAAAAAAATGTTTAATTTTGCTAAAAATATCTTTTTTATATACAATCATATCTTTATGATCTTTCATCAGGTCTTTTCTCCTCTATATCTTTATCTAATAATGCTTTATCCTTCCCATATTGTCCCAATTCTATTTGTTTTTCGTTTAATGCTCTTTCTTTTGATGCTAGCACTTTCATCAAATATACTATTTTTTGAATTTTAATGCGCTTTTCTTCTGGTAAACCTTCTTGCTGATGTAATACTATATTATTTATACTATTATCATTTCTTTCTTCATATGTACTAGTAAATTTTCTTATCTTTTCTATTCCTCTATCTCTTTTACTATCAATTTCGTCTGGATTATTCATAATATCTTGTATTGATACATACATTGAACTAACCCAATCATCGAATCCTGATATCAGTGCCTCGCTGTTTTCTTTTCCAATTAGTTTAATCCATTCTTTTGGATTTTCAAATTGAGATATTCTAATTGCTTTAGCTAATTTAGGAAAACTCATTAATTTTTTTGATGCTGGCATCATAGCTTTATATCCATTAGGTTCGCATTCTTTTCCAGTCATAAGTGTCATAATTTGTGCTTCATCATAAGAATTTAATGCTTCTTCAATTCCAACATTATTTGATTGAACTTTATTGTACATTTCACTGTTTGAATCATATTCATATATATTCTCTATTAATCCTTGATATGCTATAATTTGTTTATCCTGTAATTTAAATTCTCTTCCATATCCTTTAACAGCATGACACATTTCATGTATTAAAGTTGATTGATTTTCTTCATTACTAAAATCAAAAGGTTTATAAATTCCAAAAAAATGTCTGTTAACGTAAATTATTGTTTTACTTTCCAAACTATTTTCTGTTTTTTTAACCATTGTATCACATAGTGCTGCCGCCAAAGCTGGTATTTCCCACTCTTTATCAACTCCAAAATAATCGTTTAAATAATCTTTTATATTTTCATTTTCTTCCTCAATATGTATTTTAACATTGCGAAAGCAGTTTAAAATCAAATCTTTTTTATCTTGTCCATAATATTGAATCATGAATGGTATTGATTTTCCAATAAAATTTAAAAGTTCATCTGAATAATTAAACCTTTCCTTTAGCTCTTGTAAATATGTATTAATATCCATTTCATTACCTTCCTATTTAAAAATCTATTTTAAGACTATAAATAGTATTGTGCTTATAATAATTTGTATTAATAGTATTTTCTTACAAATTTTATATAATTTCTCAATTTTCTCTCTTCTTTGTTTTGCATCCCAATATATACCAATTTGAACTTCAGATTGTTTAGTATAGTCTTCTAAATTGTCAACATATTTTGATCTATTATTATAGCTATCATATCCTGCATATTTTTTTTCAGGTAAAAGTGGCTTATATATAATCCTTATGTACCAGCTAGCTAATATATTTCCTAGCACAATAGCCATTATCCATTGTCCAACAATGATTACATATTTATTATTTATATATTCTATAATATTATTTTGTATTTTTCCTATATTTATTTTAATAATACTATAAACAATATATGATACTATAATTCCAACTGCTATTGCAAAAGCTTGTATTCTTAAGTTTCTATGTTTAATTGTAGAATTTAATCTAACATCATTATCTTCAAGAATGTCCACAACCTCCATATGTAAATTGTGTGCTTCACTTTCTTGATTGCTTGTTGTAACTTCTATTGTTGATTTATTATGATTAAAAAATAATCCTAGATATATTCTATTAAAAATATAATCCCCATGCGTGGTTTGCTTTGTAGTTTCAAAAGAAATTGATAAATTAATTTCAATATTCTTTATATCTCGTGCATTTTGCAAATTTGATACAAACCATACATAATCTTCTTCTTTCATAATTTTTCCATTCATATATTCTATTTGGTATGTTATTTTACTTTCTCCATTTCCATACTCATAAATTTTATCTGTATATGAAAGGTTCTTATTTTTTTTATTGTCTAATTCAAATCTTTTATCATATTTTTCTTTATAATCTTCTAAATAATCTGCAACTTTTCTAATTGTCTCCATTGAAATTTGCCTATTTTCTATTTTATTATTCATAAGTAATCCTTCCTATAATTTTTAATCATCTTAAGCCACTATACTTGTATTTTATAATTAATAGATTTTCTTGTCAATATCAATAATCTTTTTTATGCAAGTTATTTTGCCCAAAGACATTGAATTTAAATATAAAAAAAATATTTTAAAAAAGTATGTACATTTTTCAAATTTTAGTGTATAATTTAAATATAAGGAAGAATAATATATATTATAAATAATATTATTTACTGGGTCTGAAATAGTTTACTAGATTAGGACCTGACCCGAGCTGATGCAAAGCGTCAGTAAAAGCCATTCGAACGAATGGCTTTTTATTATAGTCTTTTACTTTTTAATAAATTAATTATATGTCTAAAATCTTTCCCTTTAAAGAAAAATTTTTCAGCATTAGTAAAAGGAATATTATTCTTTCTTTTATAGTCTAATTTATCAATTACTGTAAGCATGTCCGAAACCTGAAATAATCTTTTCTTTGTATGGTCGAATTTTACTCTTCTCTCAACTTTAGGATTAGTTGCAAAAATAGTATCAAGTATTGTTGCTAATGTTTCTTGTCCATTATCATAATAAATAACTATTTTATCAAAAGATTCTAAATATTTTCTATTATCATTTACGAATTTTCCTATTTCTCTTGCTAGAGCCATATTTAGTTGCATTTTTTTATTTATATATTTTTTATCTATTATAATAGTTTTTAGCTTAACTTTTACTCTATTTGAGAAATAAAATATTGCCCAAAATATACTTTTTCTTTTTTCTAAATCAAAATGTGAATAATCTCCTCTTTTTGCTACAAGATATGCCAAATGTATCATACCTTCATAATCAAGGTCTTTTAATCTTTCATTTAAATATTTTAATTCATTTTGTATTGAATCCGAACTTTCATGTAATGTAAATGATACTGCATACAAGTCTGAACTTCCTTTTACAAAACCAAAGTCTCCACTTTCATCTATGAATATGTTTAGTCGCTTTATCTTAATCACCTTCTTTGCCATAATTCAATAATTTATAAATTGGGAATTCACTAAATGTTTTTCTTTCTTGATCTTTTAAAGATTTAAATTGCAACTTTGCTTCTTCTAAATTATCAATAAGTATATTGCAAGAAATCTTAAAGAACGATTCTTCATTTTTATCTCTAATTTTTATTAATTCTTCAATTTCACTTTGCTCTAGTTTTCTTAATCTTTTTTCAATTTGTAAATAATTAATCCTTGCAATATCATGCATATTATCAAATTCTAGTATTTTTTTCAATAAAAATTTTGCATAATCTAATAATGAAGTTTTATGTATATAATCATAAGCTTTTAATATTTCTAAAGCTTGAAGATTTAAAAGTATTTCTTCTCCTTTTTCCAAATCTTTTTCATTATAAGACATTTTCATTTCTTCTATATCAATGTCATCAGCCAAATACGCATCTTTATTTAATATTGAAAAGAAGTTTTTTGTACATATTCCATTTTCTCCCTCGTCATATCTAAATTGAAAATGATTTTTCCTAGAATCATTCCATAGACTATAAACTTCGAAAGAGTCATCTTTTAACTTATCAGCAAAAATAGAAAATCTAATGTCTTTAATCTGAATTGACCCAAATGTAGAAATATCCCATTCTTTAATTTTAATTTTTTGATTATTGTCTATTGCATCAATCCATATTAATAACCTATTAATATCTTCAATATCCCATTCATCTATGTTAATATCTTTATTTATATTATGTTTTTCGCAAAAGCCATATATTTTTAAATAGGCTTCATATAGTTTCGAATATCTCACTTTTTCTTCTTTTTGAGGTTTTATTGTCACTAATCCTTCTCCAATAAAAAATCCATTATTGTCTATCAAATCATCCCAAAATTCTAATTGTTTTATTCTTTCATTTAATGTACCTGATAAACTTATTGAAATCTTTTTTTGTTGCCTAGCTAAAGAAAAAGCTTTTCCGAATGTGATTATTTCTGTTCCATCTATATCTACACTACATTTTATAGTATCATAAAAAACTTTACCACTTTTGCTTTTTATACTAATATCTATTCCATGAACTACTTTAGTAATCTCAGCATATTCAACATCTATAATATTTTGATTTTCATCTCTTAAATAAATGAATTTTTCTTCGCCCAAAATTGTTAAAGGGTTAAACTTTCCTCTACTCCATGTAGAAAATGTACTTAGTTTTTTGCCTTCTATTGAAATTGCATCTTTATTAAAAATCTCTTTTGCTAATTTTTTTTGAGTATCTTTATCTATTGCAAAATTTCTACATATCCTTTCTAAATGAAAAGTGTCCGTTATTTCTTTAAGTGTAACCCTTATTTCATTTTTTGAATTAGGTTGTTCTTTTAATAAATCATAAATATTTTTAGGCAACAATGAATTATAATATATTTTAAATTCTCCATTTTTTAAAAATCGCACAGCTAAAAATAAAGTCCCATCAATCTTGTTATAGTTCTCCAAATCATTTTTGTCTATATCAAACTTCCACTTGCTTTGCAATTTTTTTGCATTTGTTGATTTACCCTTTACTTGAACATCGATTCTTGTATCAAAATTTTCTTTTTGGTCTATATTTCCTCTATATAAGTCTATATATCCATCCCATGATATGCCTGTATCATCAGAATTAAATTTGTAATCAATATAATCTAATTGATCTAATAGGTTTTCAATTTTATTTAATGCCTTTTTTTCTGTTTTTTTAGAACTAATTCTCTCCATCTTTTTTCTCCGTTTTACTTTTTTCTTAATAATTAGCTTATATGTTCTTTTGTTACCTATTTTGATTGTAATCTTTTTTCTTTTTGTAACATTCCCCTTTCAAATTATTTTTGTAATCTAAAGCATTTAAACTTTTTTATTGTTTCTCAAGCCACTCCATGTATTCTTTTTGAGTCATCTTTCCTTTTTCAATCTTTTCTTTTAATTCAGCATTTTTTTGTTTAAATTTGTTAAAATCATTTTCGTATTGCTCATTATTAGGATTTCTCCTTGTTCTTAATAAAAGTTTTTGATAAACATTTCTATATATTCTTAAATCATCATTTTCTTGCATTAGTTTTTGCTTTGTTCTAAATGGACCTACTTCTTTGCAAGTTTTATTATTTTCATATATATTACTACAATATAATTCATCTACTCTATTATCTGGAACAAAGAATCTTCCACAGTTTTTACATTTCTTTATTGCAGTACTTTCAATTTCTGTCATTTCATATAATTCAATTATAAATGTTTGAATTATATCATTTGCTTCAAATGCATATGTATTAAAATAATCTTTAAACCAAGATTTAGCAGTTTCTTGTGCATCCTCTTCTTTTAATTTAATATGATATGTAAAATCACCAAAATTATTTAAAGTAAGCTTTAGATTATTTGGGTCATATATTTTTTGTGTCTCAGATTCTTTTTTGCTACTTCTTAATATATGTAATCTTTGTTTTGGTGTTAAATCATTTAGTTCTTCTAGCTCATTTAAATTGTATATATATGTAATATCATTTATAAATGCTTTTCTATATTCCTCCAGTTTGTCCTTTAATTTATTTAAAACATCATCAACTAGTTCATTATATTCTTGTACAGAATAATATTCATATATTTTTATTTCTGCTAAATGTGCTATTGTAGATACATCATATTTATTAACAAACTCTCTTGCCATTGGTATATTATTAAAATCTGTATTAATAAAATCACAAATTTGAATTCCTAATTTGTATTTCTCTCTTCTATTTCCAAATTCATATTCTTTATGTTTTTGATTATATCTTAAATACTCATATGCCATCATTTTATGTTTGTTAAATTTATCTATAAAAAATTGATTTTTTAGGCTTAATTCATGGTTTAACATATTTCTTCTCCAATCTTATGTTATTTTTTATAATTATTTTATCACAAACTATTGACATTTGGCAAGTACTTATGATATTATTTCGTTAGTTCTTCGAACTGTTGGTGTAAAAACTAACGCAGATTGAGATAAGAACATTGAAAATTGAATATTTCCGTTGTTAGATAGTAGCAGAAATGCTCTCCTACATAGTCTCAGCTTGAGTGGTTTAAAAGTACCATCACACGCAAAGAGTGTAGCCAGTCTTGATAGAGTGGTGGTGAGATTCCAGAGAATCGATTAAACATCGACGACTAACAAAAGCCCTGTAATTTAGGGTAAGAGAAAAATATAAATTACAAAATACAAACGAAAGGAGACAAAATTATGGTACAAATAAGTGGAATAAAAATGTTTTCTGCAGAAGATATTTGCCGTAATTTGCATGTTGCGAAAGAAACAGCTTATGCTATAATGAAAGCTAAAGAAGCTGGTGCAAGATATATTGGAAGAAAACTTTTAATAAGTGAAGATAATTTAAGAAAATATTTAAACAATGAAAAAAAATAAAAAAGAAGATTTAAATTAGCCCTTTAAATCCTCTAAAAAACTTTGCTTAAGCAATAAGCTTAAGACTTTAGATTCATTTGCAAGAATACCTTGCTAAATCTATTATAATCTAAAAAACTTGATTTGACAAGGTGTTCTTCGAAATTTTACAAAAAAGGAGAATACGAATGGCAAGAAAAAGAAAAAGTTATAATGAAAAAGCACCATACTTGGTCAAGAAAGCACGAACTACAAAAGATAGACCTATTTGCCCTATCTGTAAAAAATGCCTAAATAAAGACTTTTGTAATAATAGAAAAAATCTCAAGCTAATGAATAAGTGTTCAGATTGTCATAATTGTTCAGATAAAGCACATTGCGATAAATTTTATATTACAGAACAATATAGTGTTACAATTAATGTTGGAGTAGATGAAGAAACAGGAGACGTTATTAGAAAAAAATTCACAGGTTCAACATACAATGAGGCAATATACAAATCCGAACAATTTAAAAAAGATAATCCTGGAGGTTTAAAATCAAAGCCAAATAAAGAGAAAATAAATCCAATGACTATTGAAGCAATATCACTTGAATTTATGGAAAAGAAAAATAATAGTGGTCTTAATAATGATAATACCTACAGAACTTATTCAGAAATTTTAAATCGTCTCAAAAGAAATTCTGGAGCTTGGTTTGATAAACCTATTAATCAAATTAAAAGAGCTGAAATAGAAGATTTTTTAAATTTAGAAAGAGAAAAAGGTTATGCTCAAAACACTTTAAAAAAAGATTATCAAATGTTAAAACAAGCCTTTGGAATTGCTTTTGAAAGAAAATTTATTACAGAAGATTTTTTCGTAGGGTATTATGGAATAAAAATGCCTAAAAGTCTAGTTAAAGAAGAAAAAGTCACATCTTTTTCTTATGAAGATTTCAAAAAATTACTAGAATACTTGTATAGTCCAGATTTTAAATATTCTCATAGAGATGAATATTTAATTGCAATTCATTGTGGATTAAGAATTGGTGAAGTGCTAGGATTAACAAAAAAAGATGTTGATTTTGAAAAAGGCATATTGCATATAAAAAGAACAGCAACCAACGATAAAGAAGGACATGCAATTTTAGGAATAAGAACAAAAACTCCAAGTGGAGAACGTGATATTGTTTTGAATGAATTAACCGAACCTGTTTTAATTCATGCAATTGAACATATGAAACCTAATGAAAATGATTTATTATTTCCTAACCCAAATGGTAATGTTTACACAGATAGTGCTTTAAATAGTTGTTTAAAAAGAATATGTGCAAAAATTGGAATTGTAGATAATGCCCATAATCATAAATTAAGACATTCTTATTCTACCAACATATATAGTGCAGGAACAGATTATAAAGTTATGGAACAGACTCTAGGACATTCAGATATTAGAATGACTTTAGATAGATATACAGATCTTCCATTAGAAATTCAGAAAAAAGAGTTGCAAAAATATGTTGATAGAGTTAAAATGGAGTTGGGTGATTCTATAAACAAATATACAAAAGAAGAAAAATCGTCAAAACCTTAGAGAATACTAAGGTATGATGTAGAAGGATGAAGAAGATTTAAAAACTTTTATTTTCTAGAATTTTGTTCTAGAAATGAAATAACGTATAAAAATATTGATATATAGATTATTTCGAGATGATGATTTCAAGTCGCCTCGACCAGAAATTAGCTATTTTTCAATAGAATTCATCAGAATTTAAAAATAGCAAAACAATATCAAATGTACTATTTTCTAAGGATTTTAGAGAATAGTATTTTTTTGTTTCAATTCCGAAAAATTTTAAGAAATTCTCAAAATCCGCAAAAGATTTTAGGGCATAAAAAAATGTTCCGCAATGTTCCGCAAAACAAAATTCATTGATATTTAAATACTTTCAGCAGAATTTATCAAAACTGAAAGGAGAGCTATTGCTATGGATTTTATACCTTATAAAATAAATGAATATCTTGAAAATGTTTTCTACCAGATTCCAAAAGAATTATTTAAAAATCCATATTATAAAAATATATCTGCAGAAAGCAAATTGCTATATGCATTATTACTTGATAGATTATCAATATCTATGCAAAATAAATGGGTAGATGAAAATGGAAATATATTTCTGATATTTTCAAGAAGAGAAGCTGAGGAAAAATTAAATTTATCTGATAAAACTGTCACAAAATCTTTTAAGCAATTAACAGATTGCAAACTTATTTATGAAAAAAGACAAGGCTTTAAAAAGAATAATATTATATATGTAGGTAAAATAAATCATGAGCCTACTAGCAAATTTATGACTCGTAAAAATTACGATTCAATAAACGGAAATTTTACGAATCAAGAATCGGAAAAATTACGACCTAATAATAATAAATATAATAAGAATAATTATAGTAATGTAACACCTTCTTCAAAGAAAAAATCTGCTAATTTTGAACAAAGAGTTTATCCAACTGGATCATTAAACAGTTTATATTGTAATGTTGAAAATGAATAAAAAAGGAGATTGAAAGTTATGGAAAATGTAGAATTAAAAGAAAGATTTATTGATGAAAAAACAGGAATAGAATATATAAGATGTGGCAATTATTATCTACCAAACTTAATAATGCCCAAGGAAAATACAAATTATCAAATTGGAAAATATGGCAGAATGAAATTGAATTATTTAAAAAAGCATAAAAAAGCTGAATACTTAAATTTACTTATGGATTGTAAATTAAACAGATATTTACATGAAATAAATATTGCATGTAATGACAGAATTAATGCAATTATATCTAAAATAGCAAAACAAGAAAATGTAACAGAAGAATTAAAAGCAAGTAATCAAATGGAATGGGTACAAGCTATGAATAATATTAAAAACCGAGCAGAAGAAATTGTTATTAATGAAATAATTTATGTGTAGGAGGAAACCTTTATGGAAGAAGTAAGATTATATGAAATGTATCTAACTGAGGCTATTGAAGAAAGAAAAACTGATTTATTAAACAGAAATAATGAATATAAAAAATTAAGAAAAAAGCTAGATGAAATCTTTAATGAATATCCAAATTTACAATATATTTTAGAAGAAAATGAACGTTTAATACTAAATGAAACTGAATGTAAAATGTTACAAAAATTAATTACAATTCATATGGATATTAGAGATTTTGAAGAAAAAGAAATTTTCCTTTTAGGTGGTAAAGAAATGTTTTTATACTTAAAAGATGTTGGATTAATAAAAGAAAAATAACTTTAAATTTAGAAGAAATTTTTATAAGATTTCTTCTTTTTTTTGCACATTTTTTGATAAAAAGTGGATAACTAGGAGTAATTTTCTTAACTTGAAATATTAAAAGCAAGCGACGCATTTATCCTCCCGTCTAAATACAGCTTGTCAGTTTTGTTATGGGGAAATCTTTCCCCAATCCCCTTAAAAAATTTTGAGAAAGGAGCTAAAAAATTATGAGAGCAAGAACAATAAAACAACAATTTTATTTAAATTCAGAAGAGAAAAAATTATTAAAAGAAAAATCTAAAAAAGCAGGATTAAATGAATCTGAATTTATACGAAGTATGATTAAAGGATACAAGATAAAAGAACAACCAACAAAAGAGATTAGAGAATTTACAAGAGATATTTCTGGAATAGCAAATAATATAAATCAAATTGCAAAAGTAGTAAATACAAAAAGAGATGTTAGAGATGAAGATTTAGAATATTTAAAAAATGCTGTTTCAAAATTTATTTTAGAATTTCAAAAGAAAGTATATTCAAGAAATTAGAAAGAGGTGTTAAAGAAATGGCTGTAATAAAAATAAAAACAATTAAAAGCAATTTGCAAGCAGTTATAAACTATGGTAAAAATGGAGATAAAACTGACAATGGCATTCTTGTTTCAAGTGTAAATTGCTCTGTTGATACAGCTTATGAAGAAATGGCACTTACTAAAAAGTTTTTCCATAAAGAAGATAAGACATTAGGTTATCATATAATACAATCTTTTAAAGGAAATGAAGTATCTCCTTCAATGGCAAATCAAATTGGAATAGAACTAGCACAAGAATTATGGGGAGATAAATATCAAATTATAGTATGTACTCATATAAATAAAGAAAATATTCATAATCATTTAATATTAAATTCTGTTTCATTTATTGATGGAAAGAAATATCACAATGGAAAAGAAGATATTTCTTTTTTGAAGGAAACATCTGATAATCTATGCTTTAAATATGGACTATCTATTGTGACTACACCACGAGCTGAAAAAGAAAAGGAATTTAGGCAAAAAAATATTGATTATTTTATCCGTACAGACAAAAAAATGCAAAAGATAATAATTGATATTGATGAAGCAATAAAATCGGCTAAAAAGTATTCTGACTTTAAATTGATTTTAAAATCAAAAGGTTATGAGAATATAAAAGATAGTGGAAAATACTTAAGTTTGAAATCGCCATACTATTCAAGAAATGTAAGAATAAATAGAGCTTTTGGAGAAAAATATTCAGTAGAAGGTATTAAAGAACGAATTTATGGATATATAAAAGAAGATTTGCCTCCTGTGGCAAACTATAAGAAAAAATATTATAAAAAAACATATACTGGTATAAGAATTAATAAGTTTTTATTGCAAACAAGTTCATTTTATAGATTATATGTTCATTATTTATATTTGTTTGGAACTTTACCTGCTAAAAATGAATATAAAGAATTATCGCCAGCATACTACAAACAGCAAAGAAAAAACAAGATGATTTTTGAAGAAATCAATTTTTTAGGAAGAAATAATTTTAAGTCTGTTAAAGAAGTACAAAATTATATGGATAATTTAGAAATGAAACTACCTGAATTAAAAGGAAAAAGAGAAATTTTATGGAGAAAGCACAAAACTGCAAATGAAACTAACAAAAATGATATATTAAAAGAAATAAATGAACTTACTGAAAAAATTGATACTATTAAAGTACAGAAAAATGCTTGTAATAGGATTATTACAAGATATGAAGAAATTAAAGAAGATTGCAAAAAGCAACTTGAATTCAAAGAAAAAGCACAAGAACTTATAATTGCTAATAAAAAGAAAAAAGCTAGAAATAGATAATTTTATAAAATCATAAAATTAATTTGTTAGAAATTTGATATTACAGATGAAAATAAATTAATTAGAGATTTTGAAAGAGAAAATCATATTTAATAGATGCTGAAAAACAGATAAAAAGAGAAGATAGAGAGAAAGAAGTGGATTTAGAAAGATAAAATCTTGGCTAGAAATTATCCAGCCAAGAAGAGTTATTTTTTTAAAATTATATTTATAACCTTTAGATTACGTAAATTTATTATACACAATCTTTAATATATTAGCTGTTTCTTCAACGTTCGTTCCATTGATACGCAGTAGCAATTTAGTGCAAATGAATGAATTTCTACAAATAGTCCGAACAACTTAATATTCCAAATACCATAAACCGTACACAGCATCTTTTATAATTTGATCATCCATGTAGACTGCAGGACTTGACGTTCCAGGAGGACATACTAGGTAAGCATCATCACCACTACCGAAATTGAACAGCAGTGCCATTTGCCGAAAAATCTGTTTGAGAATACGCTGTAATCCATTCTCTCCAAGTCATTCCATCTTTTGCTTCAAAAATTGGATTATCATTTTCCAAATACATATCTAGACGAAATGTAATAGTGTTTGCAGTACTTTCAGCTGCTAAGTTTCCATTATATATTTCAGAAACTGGTATTTCATATTTTCCATCTTTTGAAGTTAAAGTTCTCTCTAAAATATTTTCTTCATTTGATAAAGTTCCTTGAGTGCTATAATCAGATGATATTAGTATTTCTTCCAATTCAGATTCTGTAATATTTTCACCTTTTTTTTCTGATATTTTTGCTAATATATCTATTCTTGCTTGTTCAACTATACTTTGTATTTCTGTATCTTGTTTTGCAGTTGTTGCTTTTTGTAAAATTCCATTATTTCCTGTTAGCATCATAATTGATATTCCAGCCAAAATCAAAAGCACAATTATTGTAACAACTAAAGCTATCAAAGTTATACCATTACTAACTTTTAGAGATTTTTTCATATTGTTCATTTCAATTTTCACCTCCCTCTTTTGTAGAATAAATTAATACAAAAATATATTATCACAACTAAAAAAAATAATCAAGTAAATTTTGTAAAGTTTTCGCTTTATTAGAGATAATATTTCCTGTAAAAATATTACAATAAAATCGTTAATAAAGCGAAAGAGGTAATATTAAATGAAAATAACTAAATATAATAATGTGAAAAATATATCTGGAAATAAATTAAAAGAATTAAGAAAAAATGCTCAAATGTCTCAGCAGGATTTAGCAGAAAAATTGCAATTAGAAGGAATAGATTTAACTTCTAAAGAAATTTCTAAAATAGAAACTAATAATCGTTTAGTGCAAGATTTTGAATTATTTGCATTTGCTAAAATATTTAAAGTTTCTGCAGATGAATTTAATGTAAATCATTAAGTATTAGTGAAAGCCATTCATAGCGAATGGCTTTTTACAACTCATTTATCCAATTAGATGCTCCATATAGGATTCTTTCAACATTAACAATTTTATTTTCTTCATTTATTCTATAAAAAGCGATATAATTTTTTATAATTAATTTTCTAAAATTCAAATCTTTTACAGAACTATCATCTATAATTGCAAATTTTTGTGGAGAATATTCCAAAGTCTGAATTTCTTCTCGTATTATTTTTGCATATTTATTTGCAATAGATGGCTCATTTAAATTATTTTTTATATATAAAACTATACTTTTTAAATCGTCTTTCGCCTTTATAGATAGCTTTATTTCATATTTTTCGTCCATTTAAGCACCTACCTTATTCTGCTAAAATTGAATCTATTTCAAGAAATGCCTCATCAAGTGAGCATACTCTTCCATTTTCCGTGTCTTTTATTCCTTCTTCTAACTTTTCTCTTAAATCTTTTTTATCCTTAACAATTAGATTTTTAGGTGCTTTACTTGTAATCATTGAGTATTTAAGATATTCAATATATTCAATTACTTTATTTGAAAGTTCTTCTGGTAAAGTTTCTATAACATTATATAATTCTTGTTTTCTAGCAGTCATACATTCACAAAAATCTTGTTGAGTTATCTTGCCTTGTCTATATAATGACAATTGCTTTCTTGCCTTTGTTTTCCACAAAGCAAATTCTTTTTGTCTCATTGTCTTTTCGGTTTCATCTGAACGATAAACTCTTGTTATTCTTCTTTGATATTCTCTTTTGTATGTTAATTCTGCAACATTATCAATTATTTTTCCTTCATAAGTTTTACGAGATGCATAACTTCTACAACTTGGGCTTCCATCTAAATTAAATAACTCACAATATATTTCTTTTCCTGAGCTTGGCAAGAAATATCTTCCACAGTTTTGGCAAATACTAATATTCTTTTTAGTATTTCTTATTAAATCATTTAAAGAAATATAAGCAAGTGCAAAATGTGATGTACTTTCATATAAATATGCACACATATTATTTGTTTTATCATTTGCAATTTCATAAGCCAATTCTTCTATTTTATCATTATTGTCATATTCTTTGATATCATCTTTATTATAACCCTTCACAATTGAGAAACGCATACTTGAAAAAAAATGCTCTAATAAATCTATAGCAATAGAATATGCTAAAAATTTTGATACTCTATCTAAATCTGAACTGCTATTATTTTCGTGCAAATTAAATACAAAATCTACAGTATTTCGAATATCTTTTTGAAATTTTATATAGTCTTTTTTTACAAGTTCAAATGCTTTATTGTAATAATCTAAAAATTTTTTAGTAGATACATATCTAGATGTATATTCGATAGGATACTTTTTCCTAATATTATCAATATGGTTTAAGCATTCTAAACCATAATAAACAAAGAATGTATTATATGCATTTTCAGCATTTGAAAAGTCGGCATTTAAAAAAGTTATAAGAAAAGATCCATATTCTCTTGCAAGTGTTTGCTTGATCATTTTTGCTTTTTTGGGATTTTTATTTAAATCTATTTCCATTTCAGCAGAATACTTATTTCCTTCTTCCCAAAATACAATATTAGATTTATATAAATATAGTGTTGTAGAATATGATTCTGCCCCTGTATAATGGTCTAAAATCATTGATGCTCTATCTTTTGGTACATTTATGTTTAATAAATTCATATCATCACCTCAAAAAATACGTTAGAAATTTAAAATATTTATAAAATTTCATTGACATTTTATAAATATCATGTTAAAATGTCAATGAACTTGAATATTATTTATATATTTCTCACTTAATATTATAAACCCTTTTTTATAATTCGTCAATAGAAATATAAAATGTTTCAGTACATTGACAAATATGTTCTAGATTTAAGGAACATCATAAACTATTTTTACAACATTTAAAGAAACTTTTGCCTAGTCATAACTTGAGCGTTGAAGTCAGAATAATCGACTGATGAGCCGTCGCACGTATTGAAGGTAAGTCGGATGTAATCGGACTGGTGTAATTCCAAAGCAAGATAAAAATAACAATAAGTATATGTAATTATTAAATATAAATGAAAGGAGACGCCTATGAAAACTCTTAATGGTACTGTATTTTTAGAAACCAAAGATATTAGAAAAGCACTAAATATTGGAAATCAAACTTGTTTAGATTTATTTCATAAAAAAGATTTCCCTGCTAAAAAGATTGGTAAGTCTTGGCTTGTTATGGAAGAAGCCTTTAAAGATTACTTTAAAAATCTTGGAAATGCCAATAATTAAAAAAGTAGAAGATTTAAATAAGCACAATTTAAACCTTCTTATGTATTTTTAAAACTGAAAGAAAACTATTGCTATAGTTCCCTTAAACTGATATAATTATACCAGTAAAATCCAAAAAAAGCAATAGTTTTCCTTAAATTTATCAAAAAGGAGAGATGCATTATATGGAATTTAAGGGAATAACAGTAGGCACATATATTTCAAGAAAACCAAAAAATAATAAAGAAAAAGATGTATGTGCTAATTGCAAAATTTATGAAAAAATACAAACGGACAAGCACATTGACAAAGAAAAAGAGTATGAGTTATGCAAAAATTGTGAAAAATGCTATGTTTCAAAAACCTGCAAAGCATTATTAACAGTTGGACGAGATCAAACAACAGGAAAGACAAATCGAAAAACTTTTGTTGCAGATTCGGAAGAACAAGCTTTAAATGATGCTCTACAATATAAACTAGATTTAAATAAAGCTGGTGGTCCAAGAATTATTACAAAAAGTAATAAGACATTAGTTGAATTAGTACAACCTTGTATTGAAGAGCAATTCAAATTAAAAAAAATCAACAAATCAACCTTAAAAAGAAAAACAGACACTTTGAAACAAATAGCAAAAGCACCATTTGCAAATAAAGCCATTTCAAAGGTTACAAGAGAAGATGTTGTAAATTATTTATCTTCTTTATCAAAATATTCAGAATCTACTATTAAACAAAACTATGAATTGTTATGTATGGGCTTTGGCGAAGCAGAATATCAAAAAATAATACAAGAAAATTTTATGTCAGGATATAAACGAGTTCAAAAGCCTGCAAGCGAATATAAATCGCATAAAAGAAAATCATTAACACTCGTAGAAGAAAAGAAACTTGTAGATTACTTAATGAATGTAAGTTATGAAGAATGTTCTTATAAATACCTTCTATTATGGCAACTAACAACAGGAATGAGAATTGGAGAAACTTTGGTTTTAAACTATGAAAATGATATTATTCTATCCAAAAATATTGTTGATATTAAAAGAACACAAACCAAAGATGAAAACGGAAAAATTATGATTGGAGAAACAACAAAAACTAATGAGGGTACAAGAACAATAAAAATGAATAATTTAAGCAGACAAATAATGGATATGGCTCTTGAGCATAAAATAAAAAACAAAGACAAATTATTATTCTGTCAATCAAATGGTACAATGCATTTAGAAAACTCAATTAATAGCTGTCTAAAAAGAATAGCCTTAAAACTAGGAATTGGAATTTATGAAGATTATAACAAAAAAGGCGAACTTGTAAAAAAGACAGATGTTCATACTCATATGCTTCGAGGTACTTTTGCGACAAGATGTGCAGAGGCAAAAATTGCTCCAGTAGTATTAAAACAAATACTAGGTCATAAAGATATTGCTGTTACTATGAAATATTATATTGATGTCGATAGTTCGTTTATTGAATCAGAAACAGATAACGCAATTCAATATCTAGTAGATAAAAATATCTTTGGAGTAGAATTACCAGAAACTAATGTTGCATAAAATAGTTTATATTACTTATGAAAATTTATTGGAACTTTGCGATATTTAAAGGATTATAAACCTTAAATGTTCTGCAAAATTGTTCCGCAAATCAAAAAATATCGGCTGAAAAGCTTTAAATATCAAAGAAAATAGTACGAGGTGAAGGTAACTCGCCTCGACCATCTAAAACAATCTTTTATAGCACCTGAAACTAATACGTTTCAGGTGCTTTTTTATATGCAAACTTACATCGTTTTCCAA
Source organism: uncultured Eubacteriales bacterium (assembly GCA_902787685.1). Lineage (GTDB taxonomy): Bacteria > Bacillota > Clostridia > TANB77 > CAG-508 > CAG-269. The sequence continues at coordinate 75,368 of CADAHH010000019.1, forward strand.
ATATATTTGATAGTATGTAAAAAACCCTAAAATGAATTATTTTTCGTTTATTGGCTCTCACTAACATTCTCCGACATTTTCTTTGGTCGCATTATAGTGCTATTTTGATTCTTCACACACTTTAATAACACTTTGTCGTTTAATATCATATCTAATTATAGCAATTATTGTTGAGATTAATATACATACATAAAATACAATATATAATCTTCCATTTGGATATCCATATTTTTCTTCTAAATGTTCAATTTCTTGATCAAAATGTTGCATTTTAAGATATTCTATAAAAGCTTTATCACCAGCTATTACTAAATTAGCATATTCTGTAAACAGTTCTCTAATTTCTTTATTATATTTATATCCTTCTTTAATTTCTAATTCCATACATATGCCTCTTTCTTATAATATTTTCATATCTTTTAATTCAAGTTCAGTTTTTTCTTCCCATGAAGATGCTTGAACTTCTGCAATATGTTGTTTTTCAAGTATTAACATCAATATTCTTGATTGCCCAATTCCTCCACCAATTGTATAAGGCAATTCTTTTTTTAGTATTTTCTGATGATATGGATATTCTAATCTATCCATACATTTAGCTTTTTCTAATTGTTCTTTTAAAGATGTTTCATCTACTCTAATTCCCATTGAAGATATTTCAATTGTTTTATCAATTACTTTATCATAAATTAATAAATCTCCATCTAATTTCCAATCATCATAATCTGGGCTTCTTTTATCGTGAACTACTCCAGATTTTAATTTATCTCCAATTCCAATTATAAATACAGCTTTTTTCTCTTTTCCTATTAGCTGTTCTCTTTGGGTAGGCATTTTATCTGGATACATATCTTCTAGTTCTTGACTTGTTATAAAATATATAGTTTTAGGTAAATCAAATGTCAAATAATGATATTTCTTTTTCATAAATATTGATGTTTGTCTAATCGCTTTATAAATGCTTTTTACTGTATCTTTTAAATAATCAATTGTTCTGTCTTCCTTTCCTATCACTTTTTCCCAATCCCACTGCTCAACATATAAAGAATGAATATCATCAACTATTTCATCTTTTCTAATTGCTTTCATATCTGTATATATTCCTTTGTGCGCCGGAATTTTATATTTACCAAGTGATACTCTTTTCCATTTGGCTAGAGAATGTACTATTTCAAATTTTTCCTCTCCTTTTTTAAAGCTAACTGCTTTCTCAACACCAGTTAATTTATCTTGTAATCCAGTAGATGTTTTTACAAATATAGGACTTTGTACTTTTGTTAATCCTAGTCTAACTTCTAATTGGCTTTCAAAATGTTTTTTACATTCATCAATAGCCTCTAATATTTCTAAATAACTAATTTCTTTCTTCATTTCAATTCCCTCTTTCTTAATTTAATTTTTTTATAAATTAAGATACTTGTAGGACATATCTATTTTATTTTTACATAAAATAGATTTAAACCAAAGTGAATAAATCTATTTCATGTTTTTTTATTATTTTTATTATTGTCATTATTATTATCATTTTCACTTTCCATTTTTCAACTACCTTCTTTTATTCAAATATTAATCTAGTTGGAAAAGAATTAAATTTTGACAAGGAAACTTTTATTAAAAAGGCAAGGGCGCATATATATAATATGTAACCGCGTTTTTAATAAAAGTTGACACAGTCAAAATTGTAATTATTTTTCAACCACTTCTAATTTATTATCTTTAATAACATAAGTTTTCCTCCTTTCTAAATACAAAAATACAAAATCAATAGTTTCTAAATTCATTCTTCATTAAGAAACTATATATTTTGCATATTTCATTTCTACGTCAATTGCACTCTTTGAGTTGCAATTGACGTAGAACTGAAAAAACCTGTATCATCCTACAATAAGGACGAATACAGGTATCCGCGGTGCCACCTTAATTATTATCAAAGAATTTTATTTTTAATATTTTTCTACTTTAATAATCACTTTTTATTCTGCTCCAACAAGCATAGCAATATGATAACGGATTGCTTCCGAACTAGTCTACTAAGCATCATTGCCTTTCGGTAGTCTGCTCAGAGGTGTTCTTTCACTAAACTCTTATAACTACTTCACACTATACGTAGCTCACTTTTATAAACTGTAAAGTTACTTTTCCTCTTCATAGCATTTATACTACTATAATACCATAAATTTACCATATTTGTCAATATATTTATGTAAACTTACACCATTGTATGTAATTATATCTATTTATTATTTTTACACATTTTTATTTTTTATGTAATTTCCTTTAAATTCTCTAGCTAGTATATCCATTTGAATATCATCATAATATTTACCATTTAAAAAATAACTTTCTCTTCGTCTTCCAAACTCCTTAAAACCAACTTTTTTATAGCAGGCAATTGCTCTTTCATTAAATGATTTAACATTTAGCATAATATTATTCATATTCAAATAATTAAAACCATAATCAAGTAATAAGTTTAAAACTTCTGAGCCATAACCTTTATTTCTATTTTCTTCCTTTCCAATAAATATTCCAAGTTCAGCAATTCTATGCAAATAATTAATATTTTTAATACCACAATTTCCAATTAATTCATCATTTTCTAAATTGACGATTGCAAAGTTTAATTCATTATTATCTAATGTATTTTGCATAAATTTCTTTTCATTTTCAACATTCATAACTCTTGAACTACTTCCAACTCCGTCCGTCACTTTAAAATCATTAAACCATTCAACATATTTTTCTGCATCTTCTATGCACATTGGAGATAAGTATATTCTTTCTCCTACCAATTTCTTAAAATATTTCATTTTCATCACTACTCCTCTAACATTTGTTTTAAATATTTATCTGTATATCTTTTTTCAAACTAATCCAATATCTTTGAATTGTTCCTGATTTTGTTAAATTAACTTCATCTATAACCTCATTTTCTAAAACCCCTCCATTTGCTATTATGGTTTTAGCTGATCCTATATTTTCTTTATCACAACATAGTAAAACTCTGTTAATATTCATAGCCTTGCATTTTGTTAAACCCTGTCTTAACATTTCAGTAGCATAACCTTTTCTTCTTTCATCTGGAATTACACTATATCCAATATTTCCACCAAAATTATACAAAAAGTCTGTTAATCCTTTTCTTATATCAATAATTCCAACAAGTTTATTATCACTTTTTCTAACCCCTAAATACACATCAGATGGTACATAGTTTTCACCATATTTTTTTGATAATCTATTTTCAAAGTCAATCCATTCTTCGTATGTATTGCATTCTTCTAGTCCTGCACAACCATCAAAAGATTCATTATTATCTAAAAACACTTTTCTATAATTCATTACTTGTTCTTTATACTCATTAGATGGTTTAATCAACTCTAATATATCAAAATTCATTTTTCTCATTCCTTTCTGTATCTTGTACAATTACCTCTCTATCCTTTAATGCTTTATATTTGATTTCCTTTTCATTAAATACAGCTACAACTTTATCTACTAATGCACTCTCTGGATGATCTGATTTATAGTGTGGAACAGGAACAAAATCTATTAGTCCTAATCCATCATATAAAACAGGTTCTTTAGTATATGGATTTATTGGCTCATCAACTAAATCTAATCCTCCTAAATCTTGAGATAAAACGCAAATTCCAGCACTATATCCAGAATAAAGATAATTACTTTTGTTAGAAATTCCTTTTATATACTCATCAAATCCACTATATTTCATAGCCATTCTTAATGTATATGTATTTCCACCTATTACATAGAATGCATTGTATTTTTCTAAATCTTCTTTTAATTTAACCTTATTTCCAAAATAATTTCTTAAATCAATTCTAACAACACTAAATCCTAGTTCTTGTAATTCAGTAATATTTCTTTTTATACTTTCTTCTTTTTCATCTGTATCTGGACTCCAATCTCTTGAATTAGCTATAATAACAATTGTCTTTTCATTTTCTTTAAGCCATTTTTTTAATATGTCTGTTTTATTTCCTAATTTGTACGATGATAAATATAACAACATTTTAATTCCCCCTATTTTTCTATTCTTAATATCATTCCCTTCATATAAAAAATAAGCCTCACAAAATAATCTTTTTAAGACTCCTTTGCAAGACTTTTATATATCTTACTTTCGTGTAAACAATCAATTTATTTTAATTGTACTTTATCGCTCGGATTAGGTACTCCTAGATAAACTCTTAAATTATGTTTTCAATTATAACATATTTTCTTTTTTTCGTCAAATTTACATAATTCTTCATTTGTTTCTTACAAAAGAATACCATATATCAATTTCTTCTTTATTTGGAGTTTCCCAATTTCCTAATAGTTTTTTCTTAAGTCCATCTGTAACATAGAAGTCTGTTACATTTAAACCTTCATCTATTTTCTTGTTTCTTTCTTTGATATTTTCTTCCCATGATAAATCATCAATATCAATATAATGCCATTCAACATTTATATTGCTGCTTTCAAAATATTCTGTTGTATATTCTCTGTCAGACCTCTTCCAAAATCCCCAATCTAAAATTACATTACAACCTGCTTTTGCAATTTCTACAGCTTTTTTTGATAAATATTCATTAGCTCTTTTAGCTAATTCTGTATATTTTTCGCCTTGCTCATTATCAAACATACTATATGTTAATTCATCTGTATTTAAAATTACTGCATTTTCTTTTTCTTTTATTGTATTTGCATAATATGTTTTTCCACTTGCAATTTTACCACATATAGCAATTATTTTTCCTCTTCCAAAGTTTTTAGATATACTATTATTTAAATTTTTTAAATAATAATCAACTAAAACATCTCTTGGTTCTTCGTTTTCATTTTGGGCTGGTTCTTTTTCATGTACTGCTTTTATAAAGTTTGTAAATCCATATTTAAAATAAATTAACATATTTTTAACTTCACATGGTTCTACTCCGAACAACTAATTTAGTATAACCTCTATTTTTTAAGTCATTTTCCATAAATTTATATAATTTTGAAAAATAACCTTTTCCCTGATATTCTTTTCTAGTTCTAAAAGCCGATAAATATGATGTAGGTTCATTTACTAATTCATTTGTATCATCTGTATTATAAACGAAAGCTGTTGCTTCTGATATAATAGTTCCATTTAAAATACCATAATATACTATGGTGTTTTTCTCTTTCATATTTTTTATAGCTTCTTCTTTATATATTTTCCACGCATTATTGTTTGGATGTATTTCAATTAAATAATTCCAATTTTGTTCCATTTCTTCAATTGTTGCAATTTTGCATATATACTCTGACACTTCAATCACCTCTGTTCTTCCTTTAATAATGTCCATATATAAGTGAAAACCAAAAATCATCAAATTGTATTTTTAATTTTCACATAGTTTAATCATTTAACCACTTTTATCTCATATTAAAATGCTTTCAATTGCTTTAATTACTTTTTCTTGTTTTTCCTTTATATCTTTACAGCCTTCAATAACTATACATTTTGAATTTTGTCCATAAACTTCTAATAATCTATTATTTCTTGCTATTGCTAAATCTTTATCTAATGTTCTATTTTTGTTATTGTCATTTGTGTATAGTTTTGGATAAGATTTTGCTATTGTTTCTAAATGTAATATTAAATCATACGAATTTATAATCTCATCAAAACTTGTATTAATATTTTTAAACATATTAGTCAATTCATCTTTTTCTATGAATGCTATATTGTCAATCGGACACTTATCAAACAATATCATTTTCTTTTCATTGTTAGAATTTTGAGCTTGTTCAATTAATAAATTACTTAAATATAATTCTATTTTTGCAATCAACTCTAAAAAATTCATTCTTCCACATCTTTTTGAATTGAATCCATTATTTAATAGTATTGTTGGTATTTCATTAACTATAAATACATCATATCCTTTATTTTCAAAATATCCTTTTGCAAATTCTATTGTACTTGTTTTTCCGAGCCCCTGAACCTCCAGTGAATAAAATTTTAATTATTTTTGCATTATTCATTTATATTACACCTCATCAACTTTACTCTTTATTTTCTTCCAGTAATTTTTCCAAATATACAGCTACTCCGTCTTCATCATTTGTTAATGTTATTTCATCAGCTTTTTCTTTAACAATATCAATAGCATTATCTACAGCAACTCTATATCCAACTTGTTCAAACATTGATAAGTCATTATTATCATCTCCAATTGCTATTGTATCTTCTTTTGATATATTTAAGATTTCTAACAACTTCTTTACTGCGTTTCCTTTGTTGGAATTTGTATTTGCAATATCACAAAATACTGTTTTATCATCTTTAAATTTATCATCTAATAGGCTCTTATGTCTATTTTTAATTTCTACGTTTTTAACCTTATCAATTTTAGGGATTAATTTTTTTATTTTATCATAATTACTATCTGCTATTGTGCATTGAACAACAGGATTGTTATAAACAAAATCTTTTATATCCTCATCTAATTGAATTTCTTGATCTGCATGTTTTACTTTATTTACTACTCTGCCTTCACCAACATTCATAATGAATCTAACATCTTCTGGATTTGCTATTTCATAAAGTTTTATAAGAGCTTCTTTATTCATTTCATTCACATATAAAACCTTATTTTCTTCATAATCATAAATCATTCCACCACTTGATGTAATAATATATTTACTTGCAAAACATTCTCTACTAATCTGTTCAGTGTATTTTCTTGGTCTACCTGAACATAAAATAACTAATATACCTTTATCAGTAACTTTTTTTACTGCATTTATCTTTCTTGATGATAAATTTCTATTGCTATCTCTTAATGTTCCATCTATATCAATAAAAATCGCTTTAATCATATATTTCACATCTCTCCTATACAACATCAGCTTTATAATCTTATTTTACCATAAAGCACTTAATCTATCTATTGATTTTTTTATAAATTGTATTTTATTAAATTCATTTTTTCATCAATAACAAATAAACCTAAGTTGTTAATTTTAATAGTCATATATTCAACTAAATATTTTTTATCATTAAAACTCTCTCCATTTTCCAAATAATACTTTATCATTCTTATAGGTCCACCATGAGTTACCACTAGAATATTTTTATTATTAAATTTCATATCATTTACAAAGCTTTTTATTCTGTTGAAAATTTCTTCTCTCTTTTCTGCCTTAAATTTTTTTGGATTTTTATTAAAATCATCCCATATTTCCGGAGTTATTTTATCTCTTGTAATTCCTTCTAGTGTACCAAAACTGAATTCTCTTAGTCTTTTATCTGTTTCAATGTTTTTATTAAATTTTTTATTTATTATTTGAGCAGTCATATACGCTCTTTTTAAATCAGAAGAAATAATAGTATCTATTTTTAAATTTGCAATTTTTTTTGTAATCAATTCTGCCTGTTCTATTCCGTTGTTATTTAAAACTATATCTGTCTGTCCTTGTGTTTTATGCTCTATATTCCAGTCTGTTTGTCCATGTCTTATTATATAAATCATAAAAATCCTTCTTTCATTTATAAGTTTATTTATTTCTTTCAAAACAATACCACACATCAAATTCTTCTTTGCAAGGTTCTTCCCAATTTCTGATTATTTTTTACTTTATTTCTCAACTAAACATTCTATAATTGTATTTGGAAATTCAACTTTTTCTGTTCTTTTATAGTCTTTATAGCATTCTTCTTTATATTCTTTTACATATTTAATATTAAAATTTTCTTTTAACAGAAATTCTTTTAAAGAATCTATTGTATGTAATCTTCTATATAAATATTTTACATTATTAGTACCTAAAGTTTCATATACTGGATATTTTGTGATTCCTGTTTTCTCATCATAAGTTGCACCTTCAAGTTTTGCCTCCCTTTCGTTTCTACTTCTAACAACAATATAAAATAGCCCTTTAGGTTTTAAAACCCTTTTTATTTCTTTAAGCGCTTTCTCTAATTTTATATTATCTAAATAGTGTAGTACTAGTCTTGCATATACAAAATCAAATTGTTCATCATTATATGGCATTTTTTCAGATACATCTTCTAATTTTAATTCTATTTGTGTTTCAAGTCCCTTTTCTTCTATTATTTTTTTTGTAAAATTCAATCCTTCAAAATCAATCGTTGTAGCAATTATATGACTATTCGGTGCAATTTTTGCCATTTCTATTTCAGCAGAACCTGCTGTACTTATTCCTATTGATAAAATATTTTTAAATGTATCTTTTACAAGTTGAATTCCATTTTTTTCACTTATACTTGGCTTAAAATAAAAATTATCTACCTCAATATTTTCAATATTTTCATTATCATGTACACTAATATGTATTTTAAAATCCTGATTGTTATCTTTTAAATATTTAATATACTTATTATTTAATAATTGTATATTAGACAAAATATTATTTTTGGATAATAGCTCATCTATTTCTATCCATTCTGAAAAATTATCCTGTAATTCCACAGGAGATCCATGAAACTTTTTAGCCACAAATACTTCAAAATCAAATATTCTATCTGGATACTCTACAATCAAATTACCTTTTCTTTCTAATTTATCAACACTTAAAGTTGTTTCTTCAAACACTTCTCTGATTGCTGCTTGAATAGGTATCTCACATTTCTCAATTTTTCCACCAGGTATGTCATACCATCCTGCTCTATTATTAGGTGATTTGTATTTTATTACTAGTACTTTGTTATTATCTATAATAAAACATCTTACCGCTTTTCTTACTGGTTTATTCATAATCAATCTCCTATTTTCCTTTATAATTATCTCATAAATCTATACTTGATTATTATATCATATATTTTTTTAATTTTGATTGTATATAATTACTTATTTCTTCAATTTTTATTCTTTCCTGTTCCATTGTATCGCGATTTCGAATAGTTACACAATCATCTTTTTCTGTATCATAATCAATTGTAATACAATATGGTGTTCCAATTTCATCTTGTCTTCTATATCTTTTTCCAATTGTACCTGATTCATCATATGTGCACATAAATTCTTTTGATAGATTTTTCAAAATTTCCTTTGATTTTTCACTTTGTTTTTTAGTTAGTGGTAATATTGCAATTTTATATGGAGATAAAACTGGATTCAATTTCAAGACTATTCTTGCCTCATTATTATCAAGTATTTCTTCTGTATATGCTTCACATAGCACAGCTAAAACTGTTCTATCTGGACCAATTGTTGATTCTATAATATATGGAATATATTTTTCATTTGTTTCAATATCTAAATATTCCATACTTTTTCCAGAATATTCTTGATGTCTTTTTAAATCATAATCTGTTCTATTATGTGTCCCATTTATTTCTCCCCAGCCAAAAGGAAATTTATATTCAATATCACATGCTTCTTTTGCGTAATGGGCTAATTTCTCATGATCGTGAAATCTTAAATTATCAACTGACAATCCCAAATCCTTGAAAAATTGTTTTGCATATTCTTTAAAATAATTATATATCTCAGAATCATTTCCTTTTTTGCAAAAAGTCTGAAATTCCATTTGTTCAAATTCTATTGTTCTAAAATTAAAATTACCGGGTGTAATTTCATTTCTAAATGCTTTTCCTATCTGACCTATACTAAATGGTAATTTGCTTCTTGTTGTTCTTTGAACATTTAAGAAATTTACATATTCTCCCTGTGCGTTTTCTGGTCTTAAATATATAATACTTTTATCTTCATCAGTTGTTCCTCTGTATGTTTCAAACATCTGACTAAATTTTCTTATTTTTGTAAAATCATGTGCTCCACAAACTGGACATTTTATATTATTTGTTTCAATATATTCTTCCATTTCTTCATAGCTTAATCCATCACCATTTGTTTCACCTTTTGAAATATCAGTTATAAAGTTATCTGCTCTAAAACGTGTTTTACATTTTTTACAATCCATTTTTGGATCAAAAAATGATGTTACATGTCCACTTGCTTCCCATACTTTTGGATGCATTAAAATTGCTGCGTCAATTTCATAACTATTTTCTCTTTCTTGAATATATCGTTTTCTCCAAGCATCTTTAATGTTATTTTTTAGCCTACATCCTAATGGACCAAAATCCCATACATTTGCAATTCCCCCATAAATTTCAGAACCCTGATACATAAATCCTCGCGATTTACAAAAATTAACTATTGTTTGCATATCTTTAACCATAGCAAAACCTCCTATAAAAATTAAATTTTGTTATATATTAAAAGAGCTTTCGTCCTTCTAACTATATAACAATAGTTAGGGACGAAAGCCATATGCTCACGCGATTCCACCCTAATTGGTAATACTTTTTGTATTACCCACCTTAATTTTTATTAAATTATGCTCCGAAGTGCCACCATATACTTCAATTACAAATTTCCACCAATCATTTGCTCTCTATAAATATCCATATATTTTTTCTTCATCAATGCTAATTTAGTATACTATCTTTTTTAGTTATTGTCAATCCTAGTACTTTATCAATAGTGTAAAAACTTGACATTATATATATTGTCAAATATAATACTATTTAATAGAGAGGGAATAATTATGTGGAAAATTTTCAAAAATATTTGTATTGAGTTAGTTTGTTCTGTATTGTTAATTGTTATAGCTAGTTATTCATTTATGATATGTTTAGATTTGTATGAGAGGTCTGCCACAACAACATCATATAACGGAATAATATCTGCAAATGGATATATATCCAATCCAATCTTGGCTATCTTATCAATGATATTACTTTTAATAAGTAGAGTCATTATATGTATTGTTTTTAGAGTAACAACTAATTTTTTCAAAATAAATAAAAAATCGAATGCTATAATATTAGAAATATTAAACTTTTTATTTGGAGGGTATATATTTTTATTATTTTTCTGGGATAACTATGAGTTTTCTAATGTAATATTGAGTTTTGCCACAAAAGTATTATGGTTTGTAATATTTTTTCTTCCTATACTCGAACCATTTTTATATAATAAAATTGAAAAATATTATCTTAAGTTAAAAAGTAATAAATAAAAATATTTGATTATATTATATTTATTACTTTTAACTTAATTTTTTTAAATGTATTATTACAATTTATGTGAAACAAAATTATTATCATTATTTTCTTTTATCAATTGTTCAGTGTATTCTTTTGATGATAAGTTTCCTTTAATAATTTCATTAAATCTTTTATTATAAAAAACTAAATCGTCTAATACTTTTATTTTCATTTTACTCAAATGGGTAAAAGCCTTTGCGCCTGTTTCTTCAGTTACTACTCCACCTATATCAAAAATGATATTTTTAATATCTTTCATTTATCTTCCACCTCATAAGAAAATCATATTAATAACCACATATATTTTAAAGTAATTACTACCACAGGTCAATACTTGTGGTGGTAATTACTTTAATTTTTTAAACTTTAAATTAAATTTGTTTATCCTGTTTTATCTCATTTTTTATCATATTAATAAATTCATTAATTTTCATAACATTTTGTTCTCTGCTTCCAAGTTTACGGAAACTCACTGAATTATTTTCGATTTCATTATTACCTACTACTAGAGTATATGGATTTTTCATATCATTACTTACTTTTATTTTTTTATTTAAAGTTTCTTCACTATTATCTATTTCTACTCTAATATCTTCTTCTAAAAGTTTATCCATTAATTCTTTGCAATATGAATAATGAGCTTCATTATTTACGGGAATAATATTAACTTGTACAGGAGAAAGCCAAATTGGCAATACCCCTTTAAACTGTTCTAATAACAAAACCAAAAATCTCTCATAAGATCCAAGTATTGCTCTATGAATCATTACTGGTGTTTGTTTTTCTCCGTTTTCGTCAATATAAAATAGGCCAAATCTTTTAGGAGTTGCAAGGTCAAGTTGTATTGTTGGAATTTGAATTTCTCTGCCGAATCGCATCTTTAAACATAAAATCTAGCTTTGGGCCATATAAAGCCGCTTCACCTTCACATACTTTTGCATTTAAATCTAATTCATTACAAATATCTTTAAGGATTTTTTCACTTAAATCCCAATCTTCGTTACTTCCAATATATTTTTCAAGATGTTTACTATCTCTTACAGATAATGAAACCCAATAATTATTCCATAATCCCATTTTTGAGTAGAAATCTTTAATAATATTGTAGATATTTATAATTTCATCTTTTACTTGATCTATTCTGCAAAATGAATGTCCATCTTCTACTGTAATTGCGTATACTCTTGATAGTCCCCCAACAGAACCTTGAAGCTCAGCTCTATATTGTTTATCTGATTCCATATATCTAATAGGTAATCTTTGTAGCTACGAATTTTTGAGCTATATATTTGTCTTTCTTTTTTATTTTAATAGAGGGGTTTTAACTTATTAATATTTAAATTATTTTTGGTATTTGTATCGGTATCGGTTTCACTTTCATTTTCGGTCATAATTATCATCTCCTAACTAAAATAACGGAATTAACAGTTTCTAAGCTCCTTACGTCGCTAAGAAACTATAAATTTCGCATATTTATCCTACACAGTATATCTTATCTGTAGCTCATTCTTCGCACAGCTAAGAAATCTACGTCAAGTCTATCATCTTTCGATGATGACTTTTACTACAACTTTTGGATTGTAATAGAACTCGTAACTTAAACTCTATATTTTAAGATACACTAAAACAACCAATTAGTATATATAATTGATTTCATATATGTTACTTCGGTTGTGGTTTTAAACTGTTTGTTTAGCATATCATTTTCTCCCTCTATTTAATATAGTATTATTTTATCACATTCTTTTGATAATGTAAATATGCAATAGAACATATTTTACCATCCTGTAATTTCTACGAACTCACATCTAGCTACTTTTTCTGTTGTAAAACCATATGCTTTATACTTCCAAGTACCATTTGCTTGAAAATTATTAATATTATCAACAGCTGTACCCAATTGGTTTCCATCTTTGTCATAAATATTAAATGTAACTTGTGCATAACTGTATGTTTTATTCGTATTATTTTGAATTGTTCCTTCGATATAGCATCCACCCAAACTATCATTGTTCATTTCAGATGAGACAAGAGTAAATTTTTCTTTTGCTTGTACAACTTGATTATTCGAACTACTGTTATTACTTGTATTAGTTGTAGTATCAGCACTAAACAAAATACCTAATCCAATTAATAGCAATATCACTCCTATTATTACTCTTAACTCAGTATGTTTTAATCTTTTTCCACATTTAGGACATACATTTGCACTTTTACTAACTTCAGCTCCACATTCTTTACAATGAATCATTGACATTTTTTTATCCTCCTTTTTTATTTTATAAATATTTTAGCATAATACATTACAAATTGCAATACTTTTGTTATGCAGATATTTTGTATTGTTTTATATATACTATTATATATATTATTGTTATGCAGGAGTGATATTATGAAAAAATTTAAAATTCCATCTATTCCACCAACTACAAATAAATGTATTAGATTTCCAAATAATGTAATAGAAGATGTTGAAAATGCTATCAAGGGGAAAGACTGTACTTTTACAGCTTTTGTTGTTGAAGCAGTTAAAGTTGCATTAGAAAATCTTGAAGAAAGTCATTCAAAATAATAATACTTTTTGGGGACCCCTTCTGAAAACAGTTAAAAGAATCGGACTTAGCAGTTCGATTCTTTTAATTATGGAGCGATTTCGAAACAGGTATGCGAAAAATACACATACTTTGTTTCAAGCTCTCTTATATAATTCGATTTATTAATACTAATTTAGCATAAAATTTATATTTTTGCAAGTTAAACTATAGTTATTTTTTTATATTTGTGATATACTAATACCGAAAGGAAGAAGTGATTAAAATGGGAAAAATAAATTTACACACTCATTCTAAACATTCACTTGATGGAACTCTAGACATTAATGAGATTATAAATGAAAGTTTTAATAACGGAATATCTTATTTATCAATTACTGATCATAATACATGTGATGCATATTTAGATTTAGATATAAATACGATATACAAAAATGGTGTAATAATTTATGGAATGGAAGCAGATTCACTCATAAATAATGTTACTTATGATATTCTTTGCTATGGATTTGATTTAAATAAGGTTAATTCTTGGGCTAAAGAACAATATGGTACTATTGAATCAAGACAAACTAAAATTTATGCTATGTTAGAAGAGTTGTGTGAAAAGTTAAATCTCAAATTAGATAAATCCAATCCGTATAATCCTGAAAAAGAATTTGCACATGCTGCAGTCTTTAGAATGCTAGAAATATCAAACGAAAATAAAGACTTTTTAAGTAAATACAAAATTGAAAATGTAAATGATTTATATAGAGAAAGTTCAATGAATAAAGATTTTCCATTATATATTGATATGAGTATAGTTTGGCCTAAAATAGAAACATTATCAAAAATAATACATGAAAATGGTGGTAAAATTTTTCTAGCACATCCTTATAAGTATGCCAAAAATGTAGAAGTTGATAAAATATTGAATTCTTGTTTGTCATATATAGATGGAATAGAAATCTCTAATGAACCTAAAAATGCGGAAGAAGTTCTTTATTTGTATAATTTTGCTAAAGAAAATAACTTATTAATTTGTGCTGGAAGTGATTATCATGGCTCTGAAGAACACAAATACTTTGATGTTGAATTTTTAACTGAAAATATGGAGAAAGATATAAAAAGATGGATTGATGAAGTCAAAGGTAAAGTTACAATAAATAAATTAATTATTTAAAGAATATTTGAAAATCGTTTGACATATAATAGAAAATGTAGTATACTATATTTAGCTTAAGCTAAAGGTCAAAATTAAGTCAAACAAGACATAAATGACATCGAAAGATATGAGCCACTAACTCATATCTTTCTTTTTTTGAATAAAAAAAGAGGAGTAGCCACTAACTACTCACTCTTGATTAAGTTTCAGCTCTTAATCACGGTCATCTTCATTTTTTCCATTGTCTTTACCCAAAAGTAAAACAATAAGAAAAAATATTAAGTCAAAACTTGACATCTATGACACCTCCTTTCCTAAAGATTTCCTTTGAAAAGGATACGACTATAATACTATATTTTCTTGCAAATTACAAGCGAACATAACATATATTATTATTTTTTCTAATTTATTTCATTAAATAAATATAAAGCAATTTGATTTTGTTCTACATCATTCATCTCCATTATTTTAGCCATAACATTTAAAAAAAGAACTCTAGCGATTACACTAGAGTTCAAATTATTTTTATGGAGCGATTTCGAAACAGGTATGCGAAAAAGAGACGTACTTTGTTTCATGCTCTCTTATATAATTCGATTTATTAGTTTTACTTTAACATAAAATTTGTAAATCTTCAATACTTTTTGAATAAATAATAAAATACCTAGAATCTGTAATAAGACTCTAGGCTACTGAATGACTTAGAGCTTCGAAAGTTTTCTAAGTACCGTTCATAATTATTATATTCATATTCCTAATCATTATTCATTGGAAAGCCCATTATCTTTAAAACTTTAGATATATTTATAGACTTTAGTTTTTTGTCCAATACTTCTACTTCTTTTAGTATAGAATTATATAAATCCTCATATTGTTCTTTAGTTAATAATTTTTCCATACATCTTATTACCATATATAAATTAGTTATATTATCAGATTTTACATAGTTTTTATCTATTAATTTAAAAGAAAGGTAAAATTTACTTGTATAATTATATAATCTATCTGAATGTGCTGCAACATTTCTAATTGTTGTTAAGTTTTTTAATATCTGTTTTAGTAATTTATCTGATATTTTAAAATACTTTGCAATAGCCTGTCTATCACTTTGCTTAAGTAAACCATAATAACTACTTGCTACGCCAAATGTAAGAATTTTAACTAAAACAAATGGCGGAATAAATCCATACTTGTCTATATAATGTGTTACAGCTGTATGAGTATTATAATCTTTTTTAATTTCATTATTAATTTTCTCAAATAAATTTTCTTTTATAGTATTATCAATACTATTATCCCAATTAGAAGTTTTTAAATAATCTTTTACACCATATATCTTTGAAATTTGATTTGACATAATTGATTTTATTACGATTTCTATTTCTAAACAGTTTTTTAATATTATATTTTTTATATTTTTATCAAATTCAAACAAAGAATATATTTCATCAAATGTTACATTATCAATATAATTACCATTTTTATCCTTGAAAATTGATTTATATGTATTAACTATTGAATAATATGTATATCTTTCTATTCTTTGTAGAGCTTTATCTTTATTTTCAATAATTACACCTTTTGATGATAAATAATCAATCAATTCATTATTAGTCATATATTCTTTCATTAACAGATAATCACCTCATATATAAAAAATGACCCAAGGCTTCGAAAGTTTCTTGGATACCGCTCATATATATATTAGCATAATTTTGATAAGAAAACAAGTCTTTTCCTAATTTTTTTAAACATTTAATGATTTTGTAATAAAAAAGTAATAATTTCAAAGTATTACATATTGTTTCTTCAATATCTTTACTCACTTCCCCCCCGAAATTCTATATACTAGAATTGTAAAATTCTAGTATATTAGCAAAAAGTTCTTTATTAAGTTGATTTGCATATATAGTTCTATCTAAATTATCATTAATATATTTTTCTTTTACCTCTTGTGTAATTTCAGAACCATTAAAGTATTCTTTCATTTTATCATTAAATTGCTTTTTATACTCAATCGCAAAATCTGAATTCATTAATTGATTATGTCCTTTATCTTCAAATAAAATAAATGTAAAATTTGGTGAATTATTATACTTTTCATAATATATGTCATATCCGAATTTCTTTTGAACTGTATCATCATCTTTACTATGAATAATCATAATATTGGCATTTGTGTTTTCAAATGCTTTCATACTTGTATTTGAAGCATATTTACCAAATTTAATTTTTTCATATATATTTATATACGGCATAAATACATTTATAACATTCCCAACAAGTTCTTCTCCTTGAGATTTTATAAGATCAGATGACCTATTAAACCCTGCAAGTGAAACAACCGCTTTAACTTCTGGATGATACTTTAATACATTTGTTACAGAATATCCTCCCCAACTATGACCAAATAGCATAATTGGTAAACCCTTAAATTCTTCTTTTCCCTCAACAAAAGATATTGCATAATTTAAATCTATTACACCTTGTGGCAATCCATTAACCTTTTTTCCATCACTTTCATCGTTTCCAGTACAATCAAAAGCAAAAACATAATACCCATTTTTAGCAAAATAGTTAGCACAATCCATATAAGAATTATGACCACCTCCACCAAATCCATGTGCAAATAAAATTATACCTTTTATATTGTCATTCGAATGATAATAATTATATCCTATTAGCTTTTGACCATTGTTTGAAGTAAACTCATATTTTGTTCTTTGTAACCCTGGAAAATCTTCTACCTTAAATGATAGAGGTTTATAAGTTTCATATCTAATTCCAAAATATTGATTATACATATATATTGAAACACTAAATGGTACTATCACTAAAATTAATACTAAAAATATTATTATAGATGTTATTACAATTTTTTTCTTTCTACTCACAATTCCTCACTCACTTTTCTATTTTCCATTTTCTTGTTTTTGTTTAAAATAAGCATTGACAATATTATAGTTACCACTAAGGTTGCAATACAGCTAATCCAGCTAAAATTAAATACAAATATTGCCGATAATCCGTTTATGAAACAATGTAATAATATACAAGGGAATACTCCTTTTGATAATTTTCTTACTGTGGCTAATGCATATGATAATGTTAAACACATTATTCCAAAAAGGAAATAGTTCATATTTATGTTAGCAGTGCCTTTTATAAAGAATATTGGTAAGTGCCATATCCACCAAATAAATGCTGTAATAATAGTTGCTATATTGAAGTTAAATTTCTTTTCTAGTTCTGATTGCAATATCATTCTCCAGCCAACTTCTTCATTTCCACCACCAACCAACATCATTGGTAAAATTATTATAATCATAAATATTGGTGCACCAACTTTGAAGCCATTTATTGAACAACCTAAAATATAGTAAATTAATACAAAT
This sequence comes from uncultured Eubacteriales bacterium, assembly GCA_902787685.1. Taxonomy (GTDB): domain Bacteria; phylum Bacillota; class Clostridia; order TANB77; family CAG-508; genus CAG-269. The sequence goes on from CADAHH010000019.1 coordinate 93,512, forward strand.
AAAACTATCAAAGCGTAAGTCCCAAGATTATGCTTTATATCAAATATTTTCTTTACCCATTCTTTAAAACTCTTAACTTTATTATTTCTTTTTAGTGATATATAAGAAGCAATTGTTGGAGAAAAGCCACCTATAATATGCATAATTCTTAAAAATATATTATTTACTGTCAAATTAAATACTTGACTTATTAGTGCACAACTACCCCAAAATATTATCATTATTGTAAATGTTATTATTAAAAATTCTTTTACCAATTTTTTATTCATAAATACTTCTATCCCTTTTATAAATTATTCTTCATTGCACATTATTATATCAATTTAAGTCGATTTTTACAATACAGCAACTAAACAAATTTTATTGAAAGTCAAGAGAAATATTATTAAATAAATATAATGTGACTTGATTTTGCTCTTCTTTTGACATTTCCATTATTTTAGCCATTGCAAATGTTACAGTAGGGTATTTATTAAAATTGATTATAGCCATTTTATATTTTTCATCAAGTTCTTTTAATTGATTATCAAATATCTCATACATTTCAGGTTTATCGTATTTTAGATTAGTATAATTACTATCACTCATTCTTATTGCTAATCTTAATTTATTCTTTATATCCATATCATTTATAATATCTATTAAATAATTTACTTTGTGTTGTTCCATTTTCTATTACCTCCATCAAAATCTTATATCTTTTTTATTTTTATCTTTTGATGATTTATTTTCATCTGGTATAGTTACTTTTCTATAAATATTATTTGCAATTTCATTATCATTGTCATCAAATATTCCATTTTTATATAGGTCATCACTAACTATTTTATAATTTTGGTCATTATCATAAGTTATCTTTTTATGAAAATGACTCATTATACTATGCCAAAATCCTTTGAATTTCTCTAATTGTGCTTTTAAGCTTTCTTTTTCTTCTCTTAATTTAGTAATAATCTTTTCTTTTGCAGATAAATCATCTTTTAAACCTTTAATATCTTCATTTTTTAGCTCTAATTGATATTTAAGGGAGCGATTTTCTTTTTCTACTTCATATGCAGAATATTCAAAATCTTTAATAGCTAAATTTAGGTCATTTACACTTCTAATAGTTTTATTGGTATCTTTTACATCTTTAGTAAAGTTTTTTATTTCTTGAACATCCTCGCTTGAAATAACCATATTATTTTTATTCATTAAAGTAGGTTTTAGATTATCTAATATGTCAGCTATATTTTTACTCTTATTATCTAGTTCCTTTGTTTTATTATTAGCCTTTTCAAGTTTCTTTTGGTTTTGTTCTATTTGTTTTTTGAATTTTTTGTAATCTCCCATATCTTTGACATTTATGTCTTGATTTCTGCCTTTTTGTTTTGCTTTAAGCCTACTATCAACATCATAGAATTTATTATATGATTTAATACAAGCATTTCTCATCTTATCTTGTATTTTGGTTAAAGACTCTTTTGTGAATAGTTGTGATTTTCCTACTTGTTTTTCCATACCTCTTTTACAATTTTCTATTACTGGAACACCTATAACATGCATATGTGGAGATGTTTCGTCAAAATGTATTGTAGCATTGGCTACTTTAAAGCTCTATCATCTTAAATCTATATTCATCATCTTTATCTTTCCAAAAGTCCATATCTCCAAGTTCAATAATAATCTCACAAGCAATGTCATTTTGAGATTCACATACTTTTTTATAATAATTATCAATCTTTCTGTCATTTCTTGTTTGTTTATTATTATATTCTATACGAGCATTTTCAAATTCTTGTAAATACAACTGTTTTACATCATTTACTATATTATCTGTTCCATAAATAGTAGTAATTAATTCACTTTGATTATCATAATCTCGTAAATTATGCTTATTTACTCTAGATAAATCATTTGCATTTTGAATAGCATTATTTGAAAGGGAAGTAGTTCCAGATACATTTCCTTTAGCTGTCTTTTTTGCTACTTTACTTTTGTTTTTATCACTACCCAAGTGAAATGAATATGCTAATTCTTGTTCCATCTTTTTCCTCCTTTAGAATTTTCTTCGAAGCATAGGACTTTGACCTTGTCATAAGTCCTAACCCCCTATGAGTTATGACGTGCCATCATAACTCGGGGGCTCTGCGAGGCAATAAATTTTCTCCCACAGGGATAAAATTTATCAAATTACCTCACACAAAATTTATATTGCTACACATAGTACAAATATAAAGTAATAGTTGCAACAATTACTTATGCTTTTTCTTTGAAGTAGTATGAGTGACTAGCCCTAGTCGTAATTTTCCTTCTGGTTTAGCTAAAAAGTTTTTATATTGTTTTATTGCTACCATTCTGATTACTCTTTGATTTTTCTTTAACTTAAATTCAATATGTCTATCCCTAATCATTGCAACTTTAGATTTATTATCATAGTTTTCATCTATCTTATCATCGTGAAAATAATATTCTCCCAAATCCATATAGTTTATATCTAATTCTTTTTTTAATGTACTTAAATAGTCTTGTAATTGCTTATCGTTCATATTTACACTAATTCTAGTATCTTCTAGTTTTCCACCTCTTTCTAGCATAGTAGGAAAATCTACAACACCTTTATCATATAACTTATCTATCTGCTCAACAAAACTACTTCTAAAATTGATTTTATCTATATCAAAATTGCCGTCTTTATCTTTTTTTAATGTTGCTGTTTCAATAAATTTAGATATAAAAGATTGTTTTTCTTCTTTACTTTTCATAGTCCATAGTTTTAGCAAAACATCTTTATACATCTGATGTTCAGTCAATTTTTCTCTTTCTATATCTCTTTCAGCAAGTAGATGTTGTGGGTTATATGCTTCTTTATCAAAGTCTAAAGAGTCAATTCTCTTGTTTTCTAAATCTGCTAATTTCTTTTCTATCAGTTTATAATCTTCTGCAAAATCTTCTTCTTTTACAATTCCGGAAAGATAGACTTTCTTAATTCTTTCTTTTTGTTGTTCTAATTTTTTGATTTCTTTTTCAATTTCTTTAGTTTCATCATTTTTCTTTTCAGCAAGTAAAGGGTAGAAGTATTTATTTACATGAAAATCATACTCTACTAAGTCTAAAATATAATCAATTAAACAATCTTCAATTTCATCTTCGTTATAATATAAGTTGCAATTATCACAGAAGTAATACATATATTTAGCTTTTTTACCACCTGCACCTTTACAAGTCATTATTTTACCGACAAGTAGGACATACAAGTTTTTGAAAAAAGATATAAACTCTATTTCTACAATAAGACCTTTGATTTTTCTCTTTTTGTTTTTGTACTTCTTCCCACATAGCTCTTGTTATAATAGGTGGTACAACATCTACAAATAATTCAGTTTCTTTATCTGTATCGTATTTATATCTTTCATAATCTCCCATATATATTTTATTATTTATAATTCTATCAATAGTAGAGTCGCACCATTTCTTATCATTAGGAGATAGGATTTTTTCTTCATTTAGAATATTAGATATTGCTTGATAGCTTTTACCTTCTAAATACAATTCAAATATTCTTAAAACAATATCTTTTGTAGTAACATCTACTTTTAATGTTTTATCAGTATCTCTATAATAACCTAGTGGAACTTTACCAGGAATATGACCTGCTTTTATTGCACCATTTAAACCAAACTTTGTTCTTTCACTAACTATTTCTATTTCAAGTTGAGAAAGAACAGTTAACATTCTAACAAAGAAACGACCATTTGCTGTGCTAGTATTAACACCATCTCTATCGCAAATTAAATAACAATGATATTGCTCTAATGTACTTATTAAAACTTCTAAATCTCTAACAGACCTAGTTACTCTATCTAGTTTATATGCAACTATATAATTTAAATTTCCTGCTTTCATATAAAGTGCTAGCCTGATAACTAACACTTTAAACTAACTTTATTATTTACTTGTCATATAACTTGCTGAAAATAACAAATCTCGCTTTTTTTAGCACTTTATTTGGTTTTTATAAATAGAATTAAATAAAAAAGCGTAAAGATTTGTTGACGCGAAAAATTGCTATGCAATTTTTCTGTGCAATGTGCTTTATTAATTTATAGGAAATGAAATTTACTATAAATTAATAAACTTCTAGTATTAGTTACCACTGATAAAATCTCTTAATTTTGAGAGTAGATATTTATTGGCTAAATTGCCTATGTAAAAATATTCGTGCTCATTAAAGAATAAATACAGCTTATTCTTAATAATAGCAGTATGTGGTTCTACATAAGCAATATTAGTTTTTTCTACCATTCTCAAATTACCATTCTTTATCTTTGGTTTACAATTACTAAAAGTGCAAGCCCATTCAATCTTAGAATGTAATTCTTTACTTATTGATATTTCTCTTTTAACTGTAGATATCATATCACAAAAACCTCCTTTTTTCAATATTTTAAGGCTAATTCTTACTTTATTTACCAGCTAAGATAATTTAAAGCAAAAAAATTAAGCCGATTAAATCGACTTATATATTATGAAATGATATTCACTTTGTTTTCTTCAAACTCTGTTATATCAATATGTATAACTGGTTCGACGAAAACGCATTATGGAGCGGGTAGAGGGAATCGAACCCTCATCACCAGGTCGGAAGCATGGGATTCTGCCATTAAACTATACCCGCATTTTCCTTATTATACTAAATTAGCTCCCATTTTTCAACATTTTTTTAAATATTTCCCATTATTTATTGATATAAAATTATATTTATGATATTATATTATATGGACAAATTGTAAATAATAGTACTAGAAAGGAATGGTAATAAAAATGAATTTTGATGCATGGAAAGACTTTGAAAAAGGAGAATGGCAAGATGAAATCAATGTGCGTGATTTTATTCAACATAATTATACTCCATATGAAGGTGATTCAAGTTTCTTAACTGGACCAACAGATAAAACAAGAGCATTGTGGGCTGAAGTTCTAGACTTATATAAAAAAGAAAAAGAAGCTCCTGGAGGAGTTTTAGATATTGATACTAAAACAATTTCAACTGTTTCTAGTCACGAGGCAGGTTATATTGATAAAAATCTTGAAGAGATAGTAGGTTTACAAACAGATGCACCTTTAAAAAGAGCAATTATGCCTTTTGGAGGTATTAAAATAGTTGAAAAATCATGTGAAGCTTATGGAAGAAAAGTTGACCCTGAAGTAGATAAAACATTTCACGGGATTAGAAAAACTCATAATGATGGTGTATTTGATGTTTATACTCCAGATGTTAGAAAAGCACGTTCAAATAAGCTCTTAACTGGGCTACCAGATGGATATGGTCGTGGTAGAATTATTGGTGATTATAGAAGAGTTGCTCTATATGGAGTTGACTTTATTATAGAAGAAAAAAGAGAAGAATTAGAACAATTAGATTATGATGATTTAACAGAAAACATCATTCGTCATCGTGAAGAAATATCTGAACAAATCAAAGCATTATTAGAACTTAAAGTGATGGCTGAAAAATATGGATTTGATATTTCAATGCCAGCAAACAATGCAAAAGAAGCAATTCAATGGTTATATTTTGGATATTTAGCAGCTATAAAAGATCAAAATGGTGCAGCAATGAGTTTAGGTAGAACTTCTACATTTTTAGATATATATATACAAAGAGATTTAGATAATGGAACACTCACAGAAGAACAAGCACAAGAATTAATGGATCATTTTATTATGAAATTAAGACTAGTTAGATTTTTACGTACACCTGAATATAACGAACTATTTTCTGGAGACCCAGTTTGGGTAACAGAAAGTATTGGTGGAATGGGAATAGATGGAAGAACATTAGTTACTAAAAATTCATTTAGAGTTCTTCATTCTCTTCAAAATTTAGGACCTGCTCCAGAACCAAATTTAACAGTATTATGGTCTACAAGGTTACCTGAAGGATTTAAACATTATACTTCAATGCTATCAATTAAAACTTCTGCAATTCAATATGAAAATGATGATGTTATGAGAACTACTTTAGGTGATGATTATGGTATTGCTTGTTGTGTTTCTCCAATGAAAATTGGTAAACAAATGCAGTTTTTCGGTGCTCGCGCAAACCTAGCAAAAACGTTACTTTATGCTATTAATGGTGGTGTTGACGAAGTTAGTAAAAAACAAGTTGCACCAAAATTTGCTCCAATTACATCTGAATATTTAGATTTTGCTGAAGTGGTTGAAAAATACGAACAAATGATGGACTATGTTGCAAAAATATATATAAAAGCATTAAATTGTATACACTTTATGCATGATAAATACTCATATGAAGCAATTGAAATGGCTTTACACGATAAAGATATCTTTCAAACTATGGCATGTGGTATAGCTGGGCTTTCAGTTGCTGCAGACTCACTTTCAGCTATCAAATATGCTAAAGTTAAAACTATACGTGATGAAAACGGACTTGTTGTTGATTATGAAATTGAAGGTGATTATCCAAAATTTGGAAATGATGATGATAGAGTTGATAAAATAGCTGTTGAAATAGTTAAAACATTTATAGAAAAACTTCGTAGACATCCAACATATAAAAACTCAAAACATACTTTATCAATCCTTACAATCACTTCAAATGTTGTTTATGGTAAAGCAACAGGAAATACCCCTGATGGTCGTAAAGCAGGAGCTCCATTTGGACCAGGAGCTAACCCTCTTCATGGTAGAGATACAAATGGTGCATTAGCTGTAATGAATTCTATTGCTAAACTTCCATTTGAAGCAGCTGAAGATGGAATATCTTATACATTTGCAATAACTCCATCAACTCTTGGAAAAACACTTGATGATCAAATAGAAAATTTGGTAAATATGTTAGATGGCTTTTTTGCACAAACTGGTCATCACATCAATGTTAATGTTTTTGATAGAAGCTTATTAGAAGATGCTATGGAACATCCTGAAAAATACCCTCAGCTTACTATTCGTGTTTCAGGATATGCAGTTAAATTCACTTCATTAACTAGAGAACAGCAGTTGGATGTTATAAATCGAACAATCCACGAGAAAATCTAAGCTTTGAAAAATAATTGCCATTTGGCTGTGTTAAAACTCATTCAAAACGCGGTTTCATACACCACGTATGCGCCCTTGCCTTTTGAATGAGTTTTGCCTTGCCAAATAACAATTCTTTTCAAATTTAATTAATCATTTCGAACATTAGAAGCTATTTTTAATCTGTAAATATATTTCAATTAAAGTAGCATTAGGAGGTTTCAATTGGAACAAAAAAAATTAGATTTAAGATACTATGCTAAAGTTCATTCAATAGAATCTTTTGGAACATTAGATGGTCCAGGCATCAGATTTGTACTATTCTTACAAGGCTGTAGCTTAAAATGTAAATATTGTCATAATCGTGACACTTGGGACATCAATTCAGGATCTTATAAATCATTAGATGATATTTATCATAAAATCATGCATTATAAAAATTATATAAAAAATGGAGGTATTACTGTAACAGGCGGAGAACCTCTTTTACAATATCAATTTCTAATTGAATTATTTAAAAAATTAAAGAAAAAAAATATTCACACTTGTATTGATACTTCTCGGGATGGTTGAATTAACAGATAAAATGAAAGAATTAGTTGATTTAACAGATTTATTTTTACTAGATATTAAACATATAGATCCAATAAAATGTAAAGATTTAGTAGGATTTTCAAATGAAAAAGAATTAGCTTTTGCAAAATATTTAAGTGAAATTGGCAAACCAATGTGGATAAGGCAAGTTTTAGTTCCTGGGATTACAGATAATAGACAAGATTTATTAAACTTAAAAAGCTTTATTGAATCTTTAAAAACAGTTGAAAAAATCGAAATACTTCCATATCATACATTAGGAAAATATAAGTGGGATAATTTAGGTTTAAAATATGAACTAGAAGGCATTCCTTCTGCAACTGATGAAGACGTAAAACGTGCAAAAAGAATTTTGAATTTATAAAACAGTGAGCCTTAATTTCTAATACAATTTTGTCTCACTGTTTTATAAATTATATTTATTTGATATTTTAATCACATCTATACCTTAGTAAATATCGTTTTCCTCTATTATATTCTTGAGCTGTTTACCTAATTCAACCATTCCTTTCATTATGGTATAATTACTTTTGAGTGTATTAATATCTGTACTTTTTTTAAAAATAAATGGGGTTCCTAATATACTATTATTTATATAAAATTTTATATATATTCCTTTATCTTTTATCTTCAAATTTAAATCAATTTTATATTTATTATAATATTCAATGACTATATTTATTATATTATCTATTATTATTTTAAACTCACCAAAAGTTGTATTAAAATCAGTTATAAAATAACGTTCAAAATTAGTATTGTCTATATCTTTTTCATTTATTTTACTATTTCTTCTCATACTTAATTGTATAGGTGAAAAAGAATTTATCTTAATATATGAGAACACAAAAGAATCAACTAAAATCTCCGCTTTATGTCCTTTATCAATTAAATCTATTTTATTTAAAACGAAAAAATCATCTGTATTATTTTTGCTTATTGTATCCTTTATCGTATATTTATTATATTTAGGCTCTATAAATCCCACATTAATAAATCTTTTATAGTTATCTTCATCTCCATTAGGATCATATCGTATATTAATATCTATTGATTTTAATAATTCACTTACTATTTTTTCTTTATAATAAAAAGTATAGTTTTTTCTTTTATTTTCATATTTTAATACAATGATACCAAATAAAAAGGCTGAACTAAAAAACATTGTAATTCTTAGTCTTAAATTTAATTCAATACATGCTAAATTTATTATCATTAAAGATAAAAAAGTCACACACATTATTATTAAATATTTAATAGCCTCTTTTCTTTTATTCTCTAATTTATTTTTTGATTCATAAAATATATTTTCTAAATCACTATTATCACTATATTCATCACTATCTTTTATTTCATTATGTTTTTGTTTTAATTCTCTTGGAATTTTAAATATTACATCAAGTATTATACTAATAAAAGTAGCTATTGCACCTATAATTGAAAGTAGAACTATAATAACTATTTCTATCGAAGGATAATTTATTTCCATCAGTATTACAGTTAATGATACAAAGAATGTTATCAATAGCATTTTTAACATTATTTTCTTAAAATAGTTCATTTTTTTCATTCCTTTTTATTAAGTTGTCAAAAAGGTCCGTCCCCATTGACAACCAAGTCTAATTCAAAATAGAATTCTACCCCGCCTGCAACGTTTTTTACGCCATATTTATTGCCATAATTATTCATAATTGCTTTTACAAGAGAAAGACCTATTCCATTGCCTCCGCTTTCTCTATTTCTCGATTCATCAATTTTATAAAATCTTTTCCAAATTCTATTTATTTCTTCTTCTGAAAACTGTACAAATGTATTAAACACCTTTACTCTAACTTTGTTGTTTTTTTCATCTATTTCATTTTCAATTCTTACTCTTTTTTCTCCATTTATTTCTATAGCATATTTTATTGCATTTGTTATATAATTTGTTAAAACTTGGTCAATATAAAAATCATCTGCAAATACTATTATTTTTCCTGAAATATTATTTTCCATTACTACATTCTCTTTATCAACCATAACAGCAGATTTTCTAATTATCTCATTTTCTAATTCTACTAAATCAAATTCTTTATTATTAAATTGCATTTTTCCATATTCAAGCTTCATAAGCTCTAATAATTGTTTTACTAGTTTATCCATTTTGGTTGCTTCGTCTAAAATAACTTCTGCATAAAATTTTCGTGATTCTTCATCAGAATTTACATTTTCTATCAAACCTTCACTATATCCCTGTATTAACGCAATTGGTGTTTTTAATTCATGAGACACATCAGATATAAAGCTTTTTCTCATTTCATCAATTTGAGATTTTTCTTCTACATCTTTTTCAAGTTCGACATTTGTATTTCTTAACTGATTTATAGTTTTTTCCAATTTATCTGATAAGATGTTGATATTTTCTCCTAACATATCAATTTCATCATGAGCTTCAGATGGTTTAAACTTTTGAGAAAAGTTTAAATTTGACATTTTTTTCGTAATATCATTTAATTCAATTATAGGCTCACTAAATCTTTTTGACACAATAGATAATACTATTCCTCCAATAATAATTACAAATACGGCAATTATAGATAAAAACTCATTTGATATTTTTACACTTTCTTCAATAGCTGCCACAGGCATTCTTATATATAATTTATATGAATTATCTAATACTGCTGTAAGTATTATAAAATTCATATTACTTTTATTATCTTTAAATTTAGTTATTGTATATTTATTGTTTTTTTCTAAAATATTGTTATTAAATCTACCTTCTGGTATTATAGATAGAGCTAAATCTTCAATTGCAGAATAAAAATCTGTATTAGAGCTATATATAGTGTTTCCAAAATTATTTTTTATTAATATATTAAAATTATTTTTTAACGATATTTTATTTAATTCATCTGATATTGCTGTATCTATATTATCACTGTTATAATAATTGTTAATAACATAATATACATCTATTAATTGATTTTTTTTATTAAATTCATAAAATTGTTTTAAAACAAAATTATTTAATAAAATTAATACTGCAATAATAGAAATTACAATTATACAAAGAGACAAAAACAATCTTGTTTTTATAGATTTAAAGTAATTGATTTTTGTATCCATTTGAAAACCTTTCCTTTTTCTTTAATTAAATTATATAGTTGGAAAAGAATTAAATTTTAGCAAGGCAAAACGAAGTTTTTCATTTGTTTATGGACGTATCGAATTTATATCCTATACCACGTATAGTCTCAATAAACCTTCCTTTTTTCCCAAGTTTATGCCTAATTTTTTTGATATGACTATCAATTGTTCTAGAATCACCATAATAATCATAATTCCATACATTATTTAAAATTTTATCTCTTGAAAGAGCAACTTTTTCATTTTCAACTAAATATTTTAAAAGCTCATATTCTCTTAAACTTAATTCAATCTGTTTTCCATCCACAAATACAGTTCTTGCTGAATCATCTATAACAATTCCTGCATAATCTTTGATTTTTTTCTTGTCACCATTTACTCTTTTTAGAATTGCTACAATTCTTGCAACTAAAATTTTTGGGCTAAATGGTTTAGAAATATATTCATCTACTCCAAGCTCAAATCCAAAAAGTTCATCTTGTTCTTCTCCTCGTGCGGTAAGCATTATTACTGGGACATTTGACTCTGTTCTAATATTTCTTAAAACAGTCCATCCATCAATTTTTGGCATCATAACATCTAATAACACTAAATTTATTTTGTTTTTATTCTCTTGAAATACTTCAATAGCTTCTTCTCCATTTGATGCTTCAATTGTATGGCATCCTTCTTTAGATAAAAAATCTTTTATAAGCTTTCTCATCCTTAATTCATCATCCACTATTAATATTGTTGAATCTTCCATTATTTATCAGGTTTCCTTTCATAAATTACCATCATTTTGAAGTAGGATGTGGGAAGTGAGAGGTGGGATTTTCAAGATCTCACTTCTCACTTCTCACCTCATTAAATCTTAACTTATATTTTTTATTTATTATACTGTTTTTTTGTGTCCAAACTATGAATTCTTTGTATTTGCATTGTGGACAGTTATTTGATTATATGGTATTGATAATTTGTTTTTGTCTAATTCCAGTTTTATAATTCTATTAGACTGTCTTTTAACCTGATACTTAAATTCTGGTTTGCACATAATCTTTATTTTATAAACTAAAGCAGATGAAGCAAATTCATTTAACCCAATATATTTTGCTTCTGCAACATTGTCTAGTTTTTGAATTTGTTTACAAGCTTCATTTAATATCTTTTCTTGTTTTATAATTTGATCTTCATATGATAATGGAACATCTAGATACAATTCTTCTGAAACTTTTGTTACTTTACTTATATTTCTATTTGCAAAAACAAAAACATCTCCTCTTTTTGTATCTAATATTTTTGTTGTTCTAATTCCTAATTGAATAACCTTTCCTTCTATTCCATCAATATTTACAACATCTCCTAATGCATAGTAATCATCTGTAATAATATTAATCCCTGAGATTATGTCCTTTAATGGATCTTGTATTGCAAGACCAGCTATAATGGAAACTAAACCTAATCCAGCAACTATTGAATTTACATTTATACCATATATTTGTAAAATTAAAACTCCTACAATTGCTATAATTATGTATTTTACAATATTGTCAATTAGTTTAATCATAGTTTTACTTTTTCTGTCTAATCTCTTATTTTTTTTATCTCTATCTAAGAGTTTATTTATTGCTCTTCCTATAATTTTATAAATAATAATTCCAATTAGTATTATAATTATTGCCATTACTATCCTTTTATCTAAAATATCATGTTGTATTGTGTTTAAAAATTCATTCATATTTTTTCCTCCCAAGTATTTATATTATTTCATAAAATTAAGATTTAGTCAATTATATAAAAAACGAAACTAACATTTTCTAAGCTCCTTATGTCGCAAAGAAAATTTAAGTTTCGCATATTTATCCTACACAGTATATCTTATCTGTAGCTCATTCTTCGCACAGCTAAGAAATCTACGTCAAGTCTATCATCTTTCGATGATGACTTTTATCTTTATATTAAAACTTTCTTTTTCTTGCAGCTTCAGATTTTTTCTTTCTTTTTACACTAGGTTTTTCATAGTGTTCTCTTTTACGATATTCTTGAACAACACCATTTCTAGCGCATTCTCTTTTAAATCTTTTTATTGCATCTTCTATATTTCCATCTTTTACATATATTGACATTATTTATTCCCCCCTTCCGGTCATACAAAACTGTATGTGGGATTTTGTTAGGTCGTATCTTCTTACCTTTTTTACCCGATATACTTTATTATTATACCTCAAATAGCCTATTGCTGTCAAGTGGTATCATGAAGAAATTTTAATAAAATTGAGATTAAATGTATGACATATGCGGTGAGAGGTGTGAGGTGTGACTTTCAGCTTTCAAGTTCTAACTTCTCACATCCTGCTACACAAAAAAACACACTGTTTTAATTAATGAACAGTGTGTCTAGCATCAAATTATACAGCTTCTTCTATATTTTCTTCTTCACTATTATTTTCAGAGTTTTTAACAACTTCTAAACTTCCAATAGAAACTTCATAAGCTACTTTATTTTCTATAGTTCCATCTTCATATTTCTTTTCATATTGTCTTGATTGAATTCTACCTACTATTTTTACTTCTGTACCAACTTCTAAGTTTTGACAGAATCTAGCATTTCTTCCCCAAGCAATTGATGGAATATAATCAGATTTATTATATGCTCTATTTACAGCTAATAAAATATCTGCAATCTCTCTACCAAATGGAGTTTGTCTATAAACAGGTTTTTTGCATATGTATCCAATTAATACAACTTCATTTGTAACTATATCCTTTCTAGCAAAATCATTTGCGATAATCTCATTACCATTTTCATCAACTTTATGTTCTTGCTCATCTTCTTCAAGCTTTTTAACATCTTTAGCAAAAACTGTTAAAATTAATCTGTTCTTTTCATTTTCATAACTATTGTAAGATCTAAATTGACCTTTTATAAGTAATGTTGTTCCAATTTGCATCATTTCATCATTAATTAATCTTTCTGATACTGTAACTGGAATAATATCTTCACTTCCGCTTAAACGTGGTATTTGAAGATCAAAAGAGTAAAAGCTCTCTCCATAAATTTCGTGACTAAATCTCTTTTCAGATGTAACCTTTCCAACTAATGTTAAGTTGTTGTTTTCTAAATAATTTGTATCCAATTTTAATTCCTCCCTATTTCTTTTTTGGATTTATCTATTGTTGCAATTATCTAAAAGTATAATCTCACTTCCAATATTATACAATATTTTTGACGTTTTGTCTACATAAAATGTTAATTTTTTGAAATTTTTTTGTAATATTTTTGTAATATATGTATTTAAATCCCAACTCACTTCTCACATCCCACCTCTGACCTCCAAAATAAATACTCATAATATTATAAAATTCTAATTATTTTTCAGTCTTTCTCCATACAAACATAATACCGTAAAAATAGCCATAATATTGTATAACTTATTTATATTATGCTTTCTAACGTTTATCGCAACCTCTTGTTCTTCAATTATTTGTTCTTTAATCCCTTTAATTTTTCTTTTTACGCATAGTAAAATATTTTCATCTTTTATACTAGAAATTGAAATATCAGAATTTGTATTAAATCCATATGTAATAATATTATCTTTTTCTTCTGCAATAAAATCATTATTAATATCAGTATTTATAATTATATAATTTGAATTATTAATTATCTTATCGATATTATTTGACCTTTTTAATAATTCTATAATGTTTTCCTTAATAATCAAAACATCAAATTTTACATTTTTTAAATTATCCAAACTTTTTAAATTAATGTTAATAACATCATATTTATTTGAAATAGCATATTTATTTATTTCATTTTTTATGAAATTATTATCATTTTCTTTTGCAAAAATACCAATAAAAGGCATATTTAATTCCTCTCTTTATTTTGTTTATTACCATCTATGTTTTAATTATATCCGTTTTATTAGCATTTTATACCAGATAAAAATGTATTTTTATTGAATAAAAAATTGTTAATAAACATTATATTTTGAAGTAGGAAGTTGGAGGTATGAGGCATGAGGTATGAGGTATGAAACTTCCAACTTCCTACTCATCATTTGATACAATATCAGAAATTGTATTTTCTATATTATTGTTTTGAACTAAATTGCTAGACACCGGCTTAATATCTTCTATATCAGATTTAAAAAAAGAAGACACAAAAAAAAGCATAATTATTGTTAATACAGATACTACATATGCATATATTTTTTCTTTATTGATAACAAAAAACATAAAAAACCTCCGATAATAAATTATATGTTTATTATCGGAGATAAATGATTATTTTATTTGTTTCATAACTTCTTCTGCAAAATTTTCTTCTTTCTTTTCTATTCCTTCACCTTTTTCAAGTCTTGCAAATTCTACAACTTCACTATTATTTTGTTTTAATAATTCTGAAACTTTAATATCAGGATTTTTTACAAATTCTTGTTCAACTAAACAAATTTCACTATAGAATTTTCCAATTCTTCCTTGAACAATTTTTTCTGCTATAGCTTCTGGTTTTCCTTCATTCATAGCTTGTACTTTTAAAATTTCCATTTCTTTGTCAAGTCTTTCTTGAGGAACAGCTTCTCTATTTAAGTATTCCGGTCTAGCAGCAGCTATTTGCATACAAATATCTTTTGCTAAATTTGAGTCTCCACCTTTAAGATTTACTAAAACTGCTATTTTTCCATCACCATGAATATACTTTTCAATTAAACCATCAGTAGTTTCAAATCTTACAAATCTACGTATGCTTAATTTTTCACCAATTTTAGCTGTTTTATCAATTAGAACTTCTGAAACTTTTTTTCCAGATTCTTCAATAGAATCTTGTTCTAATAATGCTTCTACATCTGCTGGATTTTTTAATACTACTTGTTTTGCAACTGCTTCAACAAAACTTCTAAATTCGGCATTTTGTGCAACAAAGTCTGTTTCTGAGTTAACTTCAACAACTGCTCCAGTTTTTTGATCTTCTGAAACATATCCTAAAACTAATCCTTCAGCTGCTATTCTATCTGATTTTTTTGCAGCTTTAGCAATTCCTCTTTCTCTTAAAAGTTCAATTGCTTTTTCCATATCTCCATCAGCTTCTGTTAAAACTTTTTTGCAGTCCATCATTCCTGCACCTGTTTTTTCTCTTAAATCTTTAACCATTGTAGCTGTAATCATAAATATAATCCTCCTTTTTAATAAAAATTAAAGGCTAGAGTTTATAGATTAAAAATGATTTAATTCAAATCCAACTTCCAACCTCCAACTTCTAACCTCTACCTTAATCAATATTATTCTTCAACTGTTTCTTCTGAATTAGCAACAACTTCTTCCATAGTTTCAGGAGCTTTTTCTTCTTCAACTACTTCTTCTGTTTCGTTTTCTTCAGATAAAACTTGTTCAAAGCTTTCACCTTGTTTTCCTTCAATTACTGCATTTGCCATAACATCAGCTATTAATTTAACTGCTCTTATAGCATCATCATTGCCTGGAATTGCATAGTCTAATACTTCTGGGTTGCAATTTGTATCAACTATTCCTACAGTTGGAATATTTAATTTCTTTGCTTCACTTATAGCATTAGCTTCTTTTTTAGGATCTACCAAGAAAATTACTCCTGGCATTTCTTCCATATCTTTAATTCCACCTAAATTTGTTTGAAGTTTTTCCATTTCTTTCTTTAATAAAATAACTTCTTTTTTAGGTAAAACATCAAATGTTCCATCTTCTTGCATTGTTTCTAGATCTTTTAATCTTTTAATTCTTGTTTTGATAGTTTTGAAGTTTGTAAGCATTCCTCCTAACCATCTTTGATCAACATAGAACATTCCGCATTTTTCTGCAGCTTCTTTGATGCATTCTTGAGCTTGTTTTTTTGTACCTACAAAAAGAACACTTGCTCCTTCTTCAGCTTTACTTCTAATAAATTCGTAAGCTTCATCAATTTTTTTAGATGTTTTTTGTAAATCGATGATGTGGATTCCGTTTCTAGCTTGGAATATGTATTCAGCCATTCTAGGATCCCATCTTCTTGTTTGATGTCCAAAATGAACACCAGCTTCTAGTAATTGTTTCATTGCAACTACTGCCATTTTTTATTCCTCCTTTTTGTTATTTCTTCCATAAGTATCAACACCTCCAAAGACCTTATTTATAAGGCACTTCTTTGAATAGCTCCACCTATGTGTTTAATCAACGTTAGATATTATACCATAGATTTTCGCAAATATCAAGGGGTTTAGATTAAAATTTTAATACTTATATTTGAGATTACGATTTACAGTTTAATATATTTATATAAAAAAAATAGTTCTATATAAATAATTTGAAAAGTTTCGAATGTGATTGGAGAAGGGATAATCATTTCTTTAATATAAATTAATGAGGAAGCGCAGGCTTGCGAAGCAAGAGCGGTGAGAGGCTCGTTAATTTATATTTTAGAAATGATATCACTTCGTATTGAGCCGAGAAACTTTGAAAATTATTAATATAGCACTATTTCTAATATTAATCATTAAATAATAAAACTATTAAATTATTTTCTTTAGGTATACCCCTGTATA
This sequence comes from uncultured Eubacteriales bacterium, assembly GCA_902787685.1. Classification (GTDB taxonomy): domain Bacteria; phylum Bacillota; class Clostridia; order TANB77; family CAG-508; genus CAG-269. The sequence goes on from CADAHH010000019.1 coordinate 110,794, forward strand.
ACTATCCTTATTTTTCATCACTTCCTCTGGTGTTCCTTGTGCTACTATTTCTCCTCCACCATCTCCACCTTCTGGACCTAAATCTATTATGTGATCTGCTGTTTTAATTAAATCTAAATTATGTTCTATAACAATTGCAGTATTACCTGTATCTACAAGTCTTTGAATAATATCTACAAGTTTATGTACATCTGCAATATGTAATCCTGTTGTAGGCTCATCTAATATGTATAAAGTTTTTCCAGTTGCTCTTTTTGAAAGCTCTGTTGCAAGTTTTACACGTTGTGCTTCTCCACCTGACAAAGTTGTTGAAGATTGTCCTAATTTAATATAACCAAGTCCTACATCATAAAGTGTTTGAATTTTGTTTTTAATTTTTGGTACTTTATCAAAAAATGATAATGCTTCTTCAACTGTCATGTCTAAAACATCTGCTATATTTTTGCCTTTAAATTTAATCTCTAATGTTTCATAATTATATCTTTTACCTTTACAAACTTCACATGGTACATAGACATCTGGTAAAAAGTGCATCTCTATTTTATGTACTCCATCTCCTTGGCAACTCTCACATCTACCACCAGGTACATTAAAACTAAATCTACCCTTATTATAACCTCTAAGTTTTGCTTCATTTGTAGTTGAAAAAATATCTCTTATATCGTCAAATACACCTGTATATGTTGCAGGATTAGAACGTGGTGTTCTCCCAATTGGAGATTGGTCTATATTGATTATTTTATCAATATTTTCAATTCCTTTTACTTCACTACACTTACCGGGTTTTTCTGAACTTCTATTTAATTTCTGTGCAATGGTTTTATATAAAATCTCATTTATCAAAGTTGATTTTCCAGAACCAGAAACTCCTGTTATACACGTAAATACCCCAAGTGGAAATTTTACATTTATATTTTTTAGATTGTTTTCTTTTGCTCCTTTTATTTCTATACATTTACCATTTGATTTTCTACGTTTTTTAGGTATTTCTATTTTCTTTTTTCCACTTAAATACTGACCTGTAATTGACTCTTTTACTTTTTTTATTTGTTCTGCTGTACCTTGAGCCATAACTTGTCCACCATGTACACCTGCTCCAGGTCCAATATCTATGATTTCATCTGCTGCATACATTGTATCTTCGTCATGCTCAACTACAATTAAAGTATTACCTAAATCTCTTAATTTTTTTAATGTTGCAAGCAATTTGTCATTATCTCTTTGATGAAGACCTATACTTGGCTCATCTAATATATAAAGTACTCCTGTTAATCCAGAACCAATCTGAGTTGCAAGTCTTATTCTTTGTGCTTCTCCCCCAGATAGAGTTCCAGCAGGTCTTGAAAGTGTTAAATACTCTAGCCCAACATCCATTAAAAATTGTAATCTTTTTTCGATTTCTGTAACAATCAATTCTGATATCATTTGTTCTTTTTTTGTAAGTTTTAATTTTTTAATATAATCATATATTTTGTTTATAGACATTTGAGTAAGTTCATTAATATTTTTCTTTCCAACTTTAATTGACAAAACCTCTTTTTTTAGTCTGGCTCCTTTACATGTAGGGCAATCATGGTTGCTCATATAATATTCATAAAAATCTCTCATACCTTGAGATTTTGTTTCACTATGTCTTCTCTCTAGTGTTGGAATTACTCCTTCAAATGGTGCAGTAAATTTTCTTGTTCCAAAAGAAGAACTGTATTCAAAATCTATTTCATCATCACCTGTACCATAAAGGATTTTTTCTAAAAATTCTCTAGGTAGTTTTTTTATTGGTTTTGAAATATCAACATTATAGTGCCTTCCTATAGATTCAAAATACATTTTTGCCATTGTATCGCCCTTTTTCATAGTACTTGCACCAAATGCTTTTACTCCATCATATAATGTTTTATTCTTATCTGGAATAATTAAATCTTCATCCATTTTCATAAGATAACCTATTCCTAAGCAATCTGGACACGCTCCAAATGGATTATTAAAAGAAAACATTCTTGGTGTAATTTCTGGGAAACTAAAACCACATGTTGGACATGCATAATTACAACTAAATAAAATCTCTCTTGAACCATCTTTTTTATTAATTCCAGCAAAATTTGATAAATCCATATCATCCTTTGGAACTATACTTATTACAACCATATTATCTGCAGTATTTAGTGATGTTTCTATAGATTCTGTAAGTCTGCTTCTGATATCTTCTCTAATAACTAGTCTATCAACAACTAATTCTATTTGATGTTTTTTATTTTTTTCTATATTTATTTCATCTGATAAATCATAAATTTCATCATCAATTTTAATTCTAACAAAACCTTCTTTTCTAAATCCTTCAAATTCTTTTTTAAATTCTCCTTTTTTACCCCTAACAACTGGTGCTAAAATTTGAATTCTCGTACCTTCTGGCAATTCTAGAACTTTGTCCACAATTTGGTCTATTGACTGCTTTTCAATCTTTGTATTACAATTTGGGCAATATGGAACACCAATTCTTGCATATAGCAAACGGATATAATCATATATTTCTGTAACAGTTCCAACTGTAGAACGAGGATTTTTTGATGTTGTTTTTTGATCAATAGAAATTGCAGGAGATAATCCTTCAATTTTTTGTACATCAGGTTTTTCCATTATTCCTAAAAACTGCCTTGCATATGAAGATAAGCTTTCTACATATCTTCTTTGCCCTTCTGCATATAATGTATCAAAAGCTAAAGAAGACTTTCCGAGAGCCTGAAAGTCCTGTAATAACTACTAACTTATCTCTAGGGATTTCTAGATTTATATTTTTTAAATTGTGTACTTTAGCACCTTGAATTACTATTTTATCACTCATATTACTTCTCCATAATGAAAATCTATACTTATTTTTCTATACTTTTTTCTTTGCATAACTCACAAATTGCATCTATAAACACTTGTATATTACAGAAAAAAACATTTGATATTAATTCTTTAAATTCTTTTTTATATCCTATATTTTCTGAATCAGATGATGGTTCTTTTTCATCAGAAGTATTTTTTTTAACATATCTTATAGCATAGTCACAAAACTCTGAAAATGTAAAGATACAAATATTTTCAGTATCTAGTTCATCTGCCTTATCTGGTAATAATACTACCCTATATGTATATTTTTTCTTTGTATTTTTCGCTCGTTTGTCATTTTTTTCATTATAAGTCAAATCCTTCCAGCAAACTCCATCCTTTATAAAGAAATGCCTTTTAATATAGTTTTTTATGGTTTCTTGAAATAAATTTTTTTCAACTTTATGAATAGCCGTAATATCATATTTTTTATTTGATATACTATTTAAAAATAACATTATTCTCATTTTCCATTGTTGTTGTAAAGGCTCTGTTTGAATTAATCCTGTTTTATCATCTGCATAAACCACATGTGTTGCATCTATTTTTTTAATTGAGTATTCGGCGTATTATAATAAGGAAAAACTAATCTTCCATCAGAGGTTACTATTAAAGTATTAATGTAAACCTGTTCATGTGAAGAAGGACTTGAATATTGTCTAAAATAGACCTTTTTTATATTATCTGGTATTTGATTTTTATCAAATTTTGTTAAAGTGCCTTCTTTTACCTTTTCGCCTTCTTGAATCTTTTTATCAGTTACAAAGGATACAATTAATATAGATTCATCTCCATCAATTCCATCTACTCCATTTATTGGTGGTTCTACCTTAACACTACTAATTGTACTATTTTCGAATTCTTTATACTCTTCTTTAAATTTTCGAATTATCATTAATCTATCTGATAGAGGTAATTTCCATTCAAATATATCAAAATTCACCTTAATCTTATTTACTTTAAGAGGTTCAATTCTACCATCCTCTGTTTTTTTAAATATATAATTTTTCTCTTTTGATTTTATTATAAAATGTATAATTATTTTTATCACTTCCTATTTATCCCCTACATCAAATCTATCGTTTTCAACGATGACTTTCCTAGAGTATAAAAAAATGCAATAGTTTCATTGCATTTTCTATTTTTTATATTATTGTTCAGCAGCTAGAACTATAATTCTTTGGTCATTACTTGCATCTGTACATGTTGATAAAGTAATTTCTCTTTTTCCATCTGTATCTCTATTATAACTTGAAGTGTCATTTACCCCTGTTTGATAAACTTTGTATACAATGTATGTTACTTTGTCACCATTAAGGTCTGTAATATATATTTTGTCTCCATTTGTTAATTTTTTGTTATTAGAGAAAAACTGCCCATTTCTGTAATTATGCCCTACTAAAACAACATTTCCAACTGTATTTAAAGTAGCTCCTTCTGGAAATATTGCAGTAATAGCTGTTTCTAATTTTTTTACAGTTGGTGGATCTTCTAAAACAGGATAACTTACACCTGTTTTTGGAATTTCGATTGTACCAATTGCATTAAATCCTTTATATTGTTTCTTTTTTCCAGTAGATTTAGCCACTTCTGCTTGTGTAATATTTTCAGCTATACTTCCACCTTCTTGTGGAATCTCTTCTGTTGTATTTTGTTCTGTTTCTCCTATATCTTCAGTAAAAGTCGAAACAAATTTTTCTGAATCTTTATCTGTTGAATATTTTTTATAATAACTAACCCCTAAAAAAGTTCCTAATCCAACAACAGCAGCTATTATAACTATTAATAATACTGTTAAGAACTTACTATATTTAGCTTCAAACATATTTTATCCCTCCGTTTATTAATCTATCTTCTATTATAGCAGATATTTTAACTTTTTTCAATTAGATACGGTTCTTTTTTGATTTATTTAGTTTTTGGTCAACTTTTGTGGTTTTTATCATATAGGTTCTATTGTTCTATATCATCTCCTAATTTTTCATGTATAGTAGTTCTAGAACTCATATCGTCTCCAGCAGTATTTTGGGCTTCTTGGGCAATTTCAGCGAGTGATTTCTTAGTTCTATACCCTTCTGTTACAAAATTATGTTTAGGTTGTTGCTGTTGTTGCTGACTGTATCCTATTATTTTACTTATAAGTTGACGTCTTGCAATAGCGCTTGTATTAAATAAATTGTGTATTATAACACTATCTGCATTTGGTTCTGTTCTATCTATGCCAAAACATCCATAAATATTTTCTCCTTCTAAATCTATAAATGCATCAATGTATTTTTTCTTTAATGAAGAAAACGATTGATCTTCTATAGCTTCACTTCCCAATACAGCATTAATAACATACAAACGATGACTTTTATCTCTTTCTAAAATATCACTGACTAATTTGTCTCTTTGCTCCCTTTGAAGTTTATCAACTTCAGGCTTATATTCTTCAGGAATATAAGCTAATGGATTATTCATTTCTGTTTCTAACCCGGTAATAGCCAATTTTCTTGCCTCGCTAAAACTACCTCTAGCTTCAGGCGTTGGTAACTCTTTAGAAACACTGTCAAGCAATTGATTAATTCTTTTTGATTCCTCTTGAGATACACCCGAAGCATCTGATACTTTACTTTTAGAGTTATAGAATTTTCCAATTGTCTCATTAATAATCCTTTTTGGTATATTTGTTCCTTCAATCATTCCTTGCTCTTCATCATGCGTTAATTCTGTACTTGCTGGATTTAAAGATTTTTCCTTTCTAAGTCTAAAAAATGACATAGCTCTCTTTCCTATTTGTTTTATTTTATCTAAAACACTCATATTTTCTCCTTTTCTATAATAGTATTTCTTATCAATATAAACATTTTATAAGTATAATTAATAAATTAAAATTCACTCATTGCTTGATTATATTGTTCTTCATTTGGTGCTTTTCCATGCCATCCTGCTTGATTTTCCATAAAAGAAACTCCTTTTCCTTTTACAGTTTTTGCAATTATGCATGTTGGCTTTCCTTTTGTTTCTCTTGCTTGTTTAAATGCTGATTTGATTTCATCATAATTATGTCCATCAATTATAATGACATTAAATCCAAATGATTTGAATTTTTCATCAATTGGTTTTAAATCCATTACTTCTTCAGTTGTTCCATCTATTTGTAAATTATTATTATCAACTATAATGCATAAGTTATCTAATTTAAATTTATTTGAAGACATTGCAGCTTCCCAAACTTGTCCTTCTTGTATTTCTCCATCTCCTAATATGCAATAAACTCTATAATTCTTATTATCTAACTTTGCTGAAATAGCCATACCATTTGCAGCAGATAAACCTTGTCCTAGTGAACCTGTACTCATATCAACACCTGGAACATCATTCATATTTGGATGTCCTTGTAGATTACTGTCTAGTTTTCTTAAAGATACTAATTTTTCTTTTTCAAAATAACCTCTTTCTGCAAGTGCAGCATACAAAGCTGGTGCACAATGACCTTTTGATAAAACAAGTCTATCTCTATCTTCCCATCTAGGATTTTTTTCATCAATATTTAATTCGTCAAAATATAAAACTGTCATAATATCTGCAATTGAAAGTGATCCTCCTGGATGTCCAGATTTTGCATTGAATACTTCTGTAATGATATCTTTTCTGATTTCTTTTGCTTTAGATTTTAAATCATTAATATCCATTTTTCAAATTCCTTTCTCACTATTTACAGATATATTCTACTATAAATTAATATATAATTCAATAACTTTGTTACATTTATTAAAAATTTAGTAACAACTCACAAGTTAATTATTTTATAAACATTCTTTTTATCATAGGTATCAAATAATGACTTCCTCCATTTTCATTTGCTTTTTCTACCATACCAACAATTAAGTATGGATCTTGATAGTCAAGTGCCAAGCAATCAAACCAACCTATCGTATCTGCTTTTTCTTCTTTTGATGCCTTAAGTTCTGCAGTTCCAGTTTTTCCTGCAATCTTTATTCCATTTATCTTCATATCTTTTGCAGTTCCTTGTTCAACTACTTGTATCATATCATCTTTTATTATATTTGCAGCTTCTTTTGAAAACGCTCCTTCTACAAGAAACTCTGGATTTTTATCTTCTTTGTATTCTAAGTATGGTTTTAACATATTTCCATCATTTGCAAATGCAGAATAAATTGATGCCATATGTACAGGATTTACAAGTATTTCGCCTTGTCCATAACCACTATTTGCAAGTTGACCTTCTGATGAAATTGTTTCAGAATTAGAAAATTTTGATTTCGATAATCCCATTTCAAAATCAATATTTTCTCCAAATTTTAATTTCTTTAATCCATCAATAAAATTTGATTTTCCAATTTGAAGTGTAGCTTGTGCAAAATAAATATTATCTGAGTATATCAATGCATTTTTTAAGTTCTTTGGACCTTTATATGCTGTTAAAGTTGTTACATTAAAGTTCCCCCATGAAGCATCTTTTTTCCAACTTAATCCCGAATAATTAAATGTATCATCAGTAGTTAATGAACCTGATGTAAGTCCTATTGCTCCTGTTAATGGTTTAAAAGTTGAACCAGGACAATAGCTCTGTAAAAATCTTGCAAGCATAGGAGTTTTTTCATTTTCTGATATTTCTTTCCACTCTTCTGTTGTAACTCCTAGAGTCATTTTATTAACATCATAAGATGGTGTGCTTACCAAAGCTAGTATTTCTCCAGTTTTATAATCCATAACAACAAATGCACCTTCATCATTTTTTAACTCATTATATAGATTTTTTTGAATTCGTGAATCTATTGTTAACTTAACATCTTCTCCATCTTTTTTATCTTGCTCTAGGATCGTTTCTTTTTTATTTCCTTGTTCATCTACAATATATATTTGTAGTCCATCTTTTCCTTTTAATCTTTCCTCATAAATCTTTTCTAATCCTGTTTTACCAATTACACTTTTTGCTGAATATCCAGGATTTTTTTCTAAATCTTCTTTTGTAACTTGTCCAACATATCCAGTTATGTGACTCGCAGCTTCTGCTAATGGATATACTCTTGCATCTATTGACGTAATTTTCACACCTGGTATTATAAGTAATTTATTCTTTAATTCAGCATCATCTGCTATAATAGATTTTATAGGTACAAATGTCTCATCTTTTACCCAAGATGCTCCTAATTTATTATTTATGCTTTCTGGTGTTGTTCGCAATATCTCTGCCATTTTGTTTATATTTTCTTGTTTATTGTCTCCAAGTTTATTTGGAACAATTCCAACAGAAGATGCTTTTCCATTTGTTGCAAGTTTTACTCCATTTCTATCTATAATACTGCCTCTTATTGCTTTATTGCTAGATACTTTAACTTTATCCGTTTCATTTAAATTTGGAAAAATCATATTTGATGACCAATTAATTTTATATGTATTTTCTTTTTTTGTTAAAACTGCAGTATTTTCAAAATTAATCTCTCCACCTGAAGTATTCATTTTAGTTGTATATTGAACTTTTGCTTTGCTTGTACCTTCTCTATTAATTCCATTTACTGTAATTTGCATATTTGCCATATCTATTCCAGAATATATATTTTTATTTCTTTTAATGAAGTCTTCTTCTGATATTTTAGATTTGCTCTCATCATCAAGCATTTGATACATTTCTTCATATTTTTCTTCATTTATTTTTGAAACATACTCTTCTAAATATTGTGCAGGATTGGCTGAAAAATAGTTAAAAGCAAAATATCCACCTACTCCAATCAATGCAATTATAATTATAAGCAATATTGTTTTTGTTGGTTTATTGCTTTGTTTTTTTCTTTTTTTATGCTTATTTTTTTGTTTCATTTAACATCCATCCCTTTTTTATTTTTAATATCTATACTAATTTTATAGTTGAAAAAGAATTAAATTTTAGCAAGGCAAAATCTTACGCAAAAAGCGGAGTGTACATATGGTACACAAGCTTTTTTAAGTAAGATTTTAACACAGCTAAAATTGTAATTATTTTTCAACATATGAGCTTTCTCCATTTTCATAATTAATCTCTATTCCAGGCTGAGCATTATAAACATATACATTAAAACATACTCCTTGTCCATTGTCTTCTACAGAATATGCTTCCATTTGAACCCCGCTTGCTACTAAATTACTGTTTTCAAAAATAGGTGTAACTCTATATAATACATGTTTATCTTCGTTTTTATTCTGATTTTTTATGTAATCTGCAACTTCATTCTCAAAAGGTAACATTCCTTGAACATTTAAATATCTTGTGCCTGTAATTAGATTTTTTTCATTTGCATTTTCACCTGCCAACTGATAACCAATTAAGTGACATCTATTATATAAATATTTTCCATCAACTATATCATATTTTGCTAATTTCCAACCTGATGGTTTAATCATTCCAATTTCACCTCTTGGCTCTGTTGGCATAATTTCCTTACAAATATTAGCAAATGCTACTCCACATCTTCCTAAACTATCTAATTCAGAATAATATTCAAATACTCCTTTTTTATAATCTTCCTCAGTAAAATCTGGTGTATTATTATTTATATATACAAATGGTGAATCGGTAAATTCAGGAATACTTGATAAATCAAAAGATGTAATTGTAGTAGTAGCACTAACAATTTCTGTTCCTAAAATTTGATGAATTTCATCTTCAAATTGTGGATATAAATATGATATTAGTGCAACAATTGCAGTAACTATTATACCAAAAATCAGCTTTTGCAATTTCTTTTTTTCTTTCTTTTTCATATGCTTATTCTCCTTGTCTTTCGTTATTTGAATTCTATCACTTAAGATAAAAAAAGTAAACATCTTTTTGTAAAAAAAATCATCGGAGACGGACCTTTTTGACATCAATGAAAATAACTAATCCTGTTTAACCGCATATAATTTTTAAAATCCTATGGTACCCCCTTTAGGGATACCCACCATACGGATTTTAAAAACGAAATGCTGACGCGGATTAGTTATTTCAAATATTGCAAGTTGTCAAAAAGGTCCGTCCACTATGAAACAATTATCTATTTAGCAAATATACTGCAAAATTCAAAACAGTAGCAAATGAAATCCAAATCAAATATGGTATTTGTAATAAACCTGCTGTCTTATCTTTTTTATAAAATTTTATTATCATATCAATAACAAGTGCATCAAGTATTAATATCCAAATAAATGCAAAAAGTCTCCATTTAAACACAAAAAATATAAAAGACCACAATGCATTTACTGTTAATTGTAAATAATAGATTGCATTTATTTCAGAATCATTTAATCCCTTTTTTTCTAGAATCCCATAAGACACTCCCATTAAAACATACAATATAGTCCAAACTGTAGGAAATAAAAAGCTTGGTGGTGCAAAAACTGGTTGTATTAAATCATTATAATTAATAGCATTAGAAGTAATTAGCCCAACCACTCCTCCTACAATAACTGGAATCAATATTGATTTAGCAAATATTTTAAATTTTGACATTTAATCATCCTCCTTTTTAGCTATTGTATTATTTAAAATTTATATTATGATAAAAGATTTTTCCTGATGCTGTAAAAAAATTCTAAGTCCTTTTTTACACATTAAATAAGAAATAACTAATCCGTATCAAGCATTTCGTTTTTTAAAATCCGTATGGTGGGTATCCCTAAAGGGGGAACCATAGGATTTTAAAAAATGATGTGCGGTTAAACAGGATTAGTTATTTTCATTGATGTAAAAAAGGAACTTCTCACAAATTTGAATTATTATTAAGCAACATTTTTTTCTTTTTGAATATTATACTCTAGGTGATTATATGAAAGTTTTAAAACTTGGATCAAGACGGTCCTTTAGTTGAATTTTTACAAAATATTTTAAAAATTTTCGGATTTTATGAAGGAAATATTGATGGAATTTTTGGAAACACAACAAAACGTGCAGTTATCAATTTTCAAAATGCTTTTGGATTAAATCCTGATGGAATTGTTGGAAGAAATACTTGGAATGCACTAATGCCATATATAAATGGTGGTTTGGGTTTTATTGTTCCTACTAATATTAATTACAGCTATTCCATTCTACAAATTAACATCAATAGTTTAAAAACACTATATCCATTTTTAGAAATCTCTTCTTCCGGTAAAAGTGTTTTAGGAAATGATATTCCTGTAATTAAGATTGGTAATGGTGAAAAAGAAGTATTTTACTCAGCTGCGATTCACGCCAATGAGTGGATTACCTCTCCGCTTCTTATGCAATTTTTAGCAGACTATTGTTATACATATGTAAATAATTTAAATATCTATGGATACTCTGCCCGTCAGCTTTATGATAATACAACTATTTACATTATGCCAATGATTAATCCAGATGGTGTAAATTTAGTTACAGGTGAAATAAGACCCAATTCTTCTCTTTACACTAATACTGAATTAATTGCAAACAATTATCCTAATATTCCATTTCCAAATGGCTGGAAAGCAAATATTAGAGGTGTGGATTTAAAAAACTTCCAACCGTTCGTAACCCTTTGAGATTACTGATGTTTAATGATTTTTGTAGGGGCGAATTTATTCGCCCGCGGGCGATCAAGATCGCCCCTACATTTCTCTACGTATTCTAATCTTATCCTGTTTTTTCTGTTTTTAAAATTTCTTCAATTTTTATAAATTCTTCTAGATTTTCATTAATAGAATTTAACTTTGAAAAATTAAAATATATGTAAATATTTTTGTCTTTATCAATCTCAATTTTATTAATTAATCTGTATAAAAACATTTTATCTGGCTTTTCAAATTTTAAAAAATTTTCTATTAATTCATCTAATTCTTTTTCTTCTTTTGTATGAATTTTACTTTCAATTTTGTCTTCTGTTCCAATTAGTTTTTGTTCTAATTCTTGCTTTTGTTCGTTTAGTTTTTGTCTTTCTTGGTTAAATTTTTGAGACACTCTAATATAATCTTCTTCCTGCAAAACTCCTTTTAATTTATCCATATACATTTTGTCTAAATTATTATTTATATCAAATATCGCTTTATCAATTTGTTCTATTTTTTTCTTGTATCCTTCTCTAATATCAAGAGTTTTATTTTGATATTTTTCATAAATTCCATAAAAAATTTCTTTGTCAGCATATATTTGGCATATCTTTTTTACAACATAAATAATATGTTTTTCAAACACATCCTCTTTCTTTTGCATCACTACAAGTTATATATGGATGTGATTTTGCGTTTCTTTTTGAATTTTTCTTTAAAACAATTTGCAGTTTTCTTTTGCAATGATAACAATAAAGTAATCCTCGTAATAAATAATCATATTTTAGTTTAGTATTTGTCCCTCTTCTTTCTATAATACATTGTACTTTTTCAAATACATCTTTATCAATAATGGGCTCATGGGTATTTTCAACTCTTATATGCTCCTCTTTATCAATTGTTCTAAACTTCTTAACTTTATATGATATGATAGACCTTTTATTTTGAACTGTATTTCCAATATAGACTTCATTTTTTAGCATATTGCATAATGTTACTTCATTCCAATTGTAATTTATTTTATTCTCATCTTGAACTAATCCCGTTTTTCTATAACCTGTTGGAGATAGATATTTGTTTGAGTTCAAATAGTTTACTATCTCGACACTACCATGTCCATTTGCGTACATTTCAAAAATCTTTTCAACAACATTTCGTACTTGTTCATCAACAATTAATTTGTTTTTTATTGTAGGATGTCTTTTATAACCATAAGCCGGAATACTACACATATATTCTCCTTGCTTTTGTTTTTCCTTTAAAACGCTTCTAATCTTCTTTGAAATATCTTTAGCATACATATCATTCATTATAGCTTTAAAAGGTGTTATATCGTTATTTGTGCTATCTATATATGTATCTATTCCATCTGTTATTGCAACATATCTAATATTATTTTTTGGAAAATAGTCCTCTAAATAAAAACCTGTTTTAATATAATCTCTACCAAGTCTTGATAAATCTTTTGTAATTACCATATCAATAGTTTTGTTTTCTATATCCTGCAATAACTCATTAAATGAAGGTCTATCAAATGTTGTTCCTGAAATTCCATCATCAACATATTCTTTAACTAAACATAGATTATTCTCCTTTACATATCTTTGCAAAATTTTTCTTTGATTACCGATACTTTCGCTTTCTTGTTTGTCGCCATCTTCTCTAGATAGTCTAATATACATTCCGTACTTTAAAATTTTGACTTCTTAAATCCAGCATTTAACCTCCTATCCGTAATCATCTATGTAAATAATATAACGTGCTCTTTAAAATAATTACTTATTCTTAACTTTTATACTTTCCAAATAATCTTTAAAAACTAATCCTATAGTTTCTCCTATATTTTGCTTTTCTTCTGTAAAAATACAATATGTATTGAACTCTAATTTGTTATCTTTGGTATTACTTTTATCCTCATTCATACTTATTCAGATCCTTTCTACTTAATACAGAATATTAAAGAAAATGGCTTACTATGACACTTAAATCAAGTGTATTTGTCAATGTGCGATTTTACTCACCTAATCACTTAAGTAAGAAATTTTAAAATTGTCCCAATTTTTTCACAATTTTTATCCCTCTACTATTAACAGCAATTAAAAATCCAAAATGTTATGGGCAAAATGAAAAAATTTTTATTTTTTTTATTTCTAACCTTAATAGCGATTCAACTTTAAAAATCTTACGGGCAATTCTAAATTTTTTTATTTTTCCTTCTACTATTAACAGCGATTGAAAATTGAAAACGTTATGGGCAAATTTAAAAAAATTTTTCTTTCTAACCTTAATAGCACTTAAAAATTAAAAATATGACGGGTAAAATGAAAAATTTTTAATTTTTCACAAAAAAAATAAACATATGGTCACTTCCATATGCTTATTAGTATTAATATTTATTTATATTAAATTTTTAAAATTTCTTCTTGAATATAAGATTCTTCTTATTTCCATTGTATTATTTTTTACTATATAAAATATTGTATAGTTTTTTACATAAATTCTATAATATGTATTTTTTCTTTTTCGACTAGATTTATATTTTTCAAAACTTTCAGGATTTTCACTTCTTTTCTCTATTTCTGTAATTACTTCATTATAAAAGTTTTCGGCTGCAATTTTATTTTGTAGTTTATATATAAAATATTTTAGAATATTGTTAAACTGTTTTATAAATGTATCTGTATACTTTATTGTATATTTATTTTTCGCCATCTATTATCCTCCTAGCCATTTGTTTAAATTCCTCATGAGAATAATATTTAGTATTTGGATCTTCCGCTTCTTTATCTGCTTCATCTAAAGCATTTTCAATATATTCTTCATATTCTAAATCACTCATTAATTTTGAATATTTTTCTAGGCTCATTACTACCATAGAACCATATCCATTTTTTGTTAGATACACTGCTTCATCTTCTTTTAAAACCAAATCCTCTATTTCTGGATATTTATTTCTTAAATCTGACACTGGTCTAATATTTATCATAATTCACACTCTCCTTTATATTAACTATCAACATTTTATCATTATTTTATCTTAAAATCAACTGCTAATAAAATAATTTTTTAATTTATTAATATATTATGAGTCCTTTCACTAAAATTTATAACTATATAAAAAATACATCTCTTTTTGTTAAATTAATGAGATGTATCTATTTATATTATATGCCTTGTTTCATACATTCAAATATTAAATTCATTGCATCAATGAAGCCTATTTTATAAAACTTTTCGTTCTCGTAAGAACCTATTACATTTACTTTATCAATATAACTTTCTAAGCTATCTTTAACTTTGGATTTTGATATATCATCATTAGATAATTCCTCTAGTTTATCTAAAAGCATTTGATAAGTATCATTTTCTTTCGTCAGTTCCTTAATCCTTTTATTATCATATTCAGTTAAAGCACATATATTTTCTTCTCTGCTAACAAATAAATCGTTTAAAACACTAGATTTTCCTTCCACTTCTACTACCTCCAAACATAAATATACTAGTAGTATAACGTGCTCCATTTTATTTGTCAGCTCTTTTTATAAAAAAATTATTAATTATTTTTATAAATTACAATTTATTAGCTCAATACTTGTGAACAATACCAAAATATTGTAAACATCTTTATAACCTGTAATTTATCATAATAATTTAAAATATTTTATTATAAATTTACTTCCTATATTGTCAGATTCTACTGTTATACTTCCATTATCATTTTCTATTATAGTTTTTGCTAATGCTAGTCCTATTCCAACACTATCTTTAGAAGCATTTTTACCTTTATAAAATCTTTCAAATATATGTGGTAAATCTTTCTTGTCAATTCCTCCTGCAAAATCTTGAATAGTTATACTAGAATACACATTATTTTGCTCGTAATTTATATTTATCTTACTATCGTTTTCTGAATGTTCTACGCAATTTTTTATTATGTTTGTAATAGCCTCCACTTCCCACATAAAATCACAATTTATTTTAGCTCTATCATTTCCTTTTGTAAATATAGATATATTCTTCAAATCACAGACAACTTCCACATTTTTAATTGATTCATCAACAATGTCTTTTAGTAATTTATCTGATTTAATAAAATTAACTGTGTTGCTATCTAATTTTGATAATTTTAATAATGATTGTACTAAAAAACTTATATTTGTAACTTGTCTTTTTAAATCTCTAATAAAGTCTTGCCTAATTTGTTCTTCCATATTTGGATCATCTAGTAAATTATCCAATATAATCAAAATAGAAGTTAATGGTGTTTTTAATTGATGTGAAATATCTTCTAATGACCTTTGTAGTTGTTTTTGCCCTTTTAAAGAATTATCAGCATTTTCTTTTAGCATTACTGTAGTCTTATATATCTCATTCTTTAAAATTGATAGTTCATCTTCTGATATTTCATCTATTTTTAGTGAATAATTCCTCCTATTTATTTCTTCAATATACTTTGTTATTTTTGCTAATTCTTTGTCTTTTCTTTTATCATATATAAAGAATATACTTACCAATATAGCAATTCCAAATACTAAACATATTGCATCTACACACAGGAATCTATTAAAACTTTCTTTATTCTCCAAAAGAACAGAATCTTTGCTTAATTCAATTCCGTACTTTTCAATAATAGAACTTGAATTTCTTTCTTTACTGTTTAGAATCTCCATTATCTCGGTGTCTGAAACATCTGGATATGTATCTTTCAATTTACTAATAATCATATCTAATTTGTTATTAAAATTATTTGTATATGTTTTATATTCTAACACTCTAATTACTAGGAACAGACTTAATATACAAATTGATATAATTGAAATGATTGCTAAATATTTCTTTAATCTAACTTTATTCTTCATCTATTCTATACCCTATTCCCTTTACTGTGCTAATTATATCTGTTCCTAATTTTTCTCTTATCCTTTTAAAATAAACTGTAACTGTATGATCATCTACATCATTACCAGTCCATTCCCATATTTTATCTAGTATAATAGTTCTTGATACAACTTTACCTATATTTAAGAATAATAAGTTAAGCAATTTTATCTCTAAACTTGTTAATTCTACTTGTTTTTCACTTTTATATACAATCATTTTATCCATATCAAATTTAATATCTTTTACAATAATAATACTTTGCTTTTTTGTACGAAGCATAATCTTATTTATTCTTGCTAATAACTCTTTTGTAGAAAATGGCTTTGTTATATAATCTTCTGCTCCAATATTTAATCCTTTTACAATGTCATCTTCTTCATCTTTTGCAGTAAGAAATATCGTTGGAATATTTGTATCTTTTATATGTTTTTCAAATAAATCAAAACCGTTTCCGTCTGGCAAAGTAATATCTAAAATTATAAAGTCAATTTTACTTTTATTTTCTTCTAAATATTGGATAGTGTCTTTTACATTAGTATTGTATATTAGATTATCATTATTCTTTTCAAAAGAGTATTTTAAGCCTTTTATAATACTTAAACTATCTTCTACTAACAAAATATTCATATCTATTTTTTCCTTTCTTATACATTATACCACAAAAGAGGGAAATTTTCCCTCTCCTGCTATATATTTTCGTTTCTAATTGTTTCAATAGTATTTTGTTTGTTAATTTTGTTCATAGAATATCTCATAAGTGAAGATATAAGAATGAAAACAGCAACTATTGCTATAATTATTCCCACAACAGGCAATTTATATGGAAGTCCAGATTGTTCAGTCAAGAAATGATAGATTAAATATGATAATCCAATTCCTATTGGAAGTCCGAATAATAATGATTTTACACCCATAAATGTACTTTCTAACCTTATCATTCTTTTAAATTCACTATTTGTCATTCCTATAGATTTTAACATTGCAAATTCTTGCTTTCGTAATTCCATATTAGTTGTAATTGTATTGAAGATATTTGTAATACCAATTAAAGAAATAACAATTATAAATCCATATAAGAATATACCAACTAATGTAAATAAATTATTCATTGCTCTAACATTTTCTTCTTTGTTATTTAAATTGTAATTTTCTCCCTTTAATAGCTCATCAATATCATTTTGTAATTTATCTGCATTATTAGATTTATACATAATTTGAATAACTTTTGACATTTTATCAGGTGCTATTTTATTATAAAGTTCTTCACTAATAATTAAATATCCATCTGCGTGGTCTTTTAAGCCAAAAGGCACAACATCTGTTACATAACCAATTTCTATTGTGTATGGCTTATCATCAATCAATCTTCCTTCTAATTTTTCTCCTTTTTGATAATCATATATTCTCATAGTTTTAAATTCAGGTTTATTTTTTCCTTCTACATATCTAGGAACTTTTGAATAATCCATTAAAATTGCTTTGTCTTTTATCTCATCATAATTTAAGCCAAGTGTGTTTATATATTTATTATATTGTTCTTTTCCTAATGTATATATATTAAAATACTCTGTGGCTTCATTTTTCACTTTTTCATCTAAATCTAAATTTCCCCATTTTATATACTCTGGATTAAATCTTCTATTCTTATATTCAAAACCGACATTTCTTAATATAGTATAATCTTCAATATTATCTAATTTAGTTGTATCTATAAATTTATTATACTTTTCATCACTTGCATCATAAATTGATGTAGATGATAGAGAAACATTATAATCTGATATCTGTAATTCATTCTCTACTGTATCAAATGCCATACTCATAAAACTAGACAATGCTACAAATACAAATACTGAAACAACAATAGAAATTACTGTAGTTCTATATTTCTTTTTATTTCTCTTTAAATTTTTATAAGATATTTCTCCACCAATTCCAAATAATTTTTTTATAAGTTTAGGAGATTTTAACTTTTTAGATTTTATTTTTATATTTCCACTATTTCTTATTGATTCTATTGGAGAAATTTTGGATGCCCTTCTTGCACTTCTAAATGCAGAAAAGTATATTGTTATAATTCCAAGTAACACCGCTACTATAACTGCTATATAAGAAAATTTAAATTCTAAAACCAGTCCTTTTACGAAATTATTACCTAAAAAGTAATTACTAATAATTATTAGTATGTAAGAAGCTAAAAATCCTAGAACAATACCTAAAGGTATTCCAATAACTCCTAAAATTGTTGCCTCATAAAATACATTTCTCTTTATTTGTTTTTTAGTAGCTCCAATACTTCTTAACATTCCATATTGTTTTGTTTTTTCTGTTATAGATATATCAAAACTATTTTTTATACAGAATACTGATGTAAATACTATAATTCCTACTACAATGCCTACAACTATTCCTAATCCACCAACACTACTGCTACTTATAGGATCAGTTTCTAAATCTATTAAATATTGATTTACATTAGTTTTATATTTATTTTCTACCTCTGCACCAAACTTAATTATATCTTCATCTGGCATTTCTCCAGTTGGATTTAGGTATCTTTCATATTTCTCTGCATCTACCCCTAAAATATTGGCTGTTACTTCATATACATTCTTCATTCCATCTTTTGTATATCTTGTATATAAATCCACATTGCCCCTTAAATTATTGCTATCAAGATAAGTTATAAATGTATATCCAGGTGCAGAACGTTGTTCAATATTAGTTGCAGGTCTTTCTATTATTCCTACAATTTTATATTCTTTTTTCTGTGTATCAATTATTTGTTCATTACAATTATTTTCTTCATCTTTTTGTAAAGGATTAAATTGATTTAATTCATATCCTGTACTTTCAATTCTTTTCCCTACATCTAAACTAATTGTATCTCCAACATTTAAAAATACTCTGCCATTTGTTTTTAAATGTGTCGGAATAAGTATTTCATTTTCGTTTTGTGGTAATCTTCCTTCTACTAACTTAATTGAAAGATTTTTAAGTGAATCAGATGTAAATGCTTTTATGTAGGCATAAGGCTTATACTCATTTTGCGAATCAATTTTGCTATAGCCTATATTTTGTGTTAAGTTAATAGATTCAATTTTTCTATTATTCTTAAATGTACTAATTTCACTTGTTGGAACATCAAAAAATGCAACGTGGAAATTTCCTTTTTCACGAGTTTCATAATTTATAAGTGATTGTATTGCACTTGAATACATTGAAGCAACTGCTGTTATAAGTGCAACAGATAACATTATTCCTATAATTGTTACTATCGTTCTTTTTTTATTTAATTTTAAATTTTTTATGGTTAATTTGTTAAGTAAGTCCATAATTACACCTCCTCAACAATTCTTCCATCTTCTATCTTTAGAATCCTATCAGCACATTTTGCAATTTCCATATTATGAGTAATCATAATAATTGTTTGTTTTAATTCTTTATTAGATTTTTTTAATAATGCCACTATTTCATCACTAGATTTTGAATCCAAGTTTCCTGTAGGCTCATCTGCTAGAATAATTGTAGGATTTGTAATTAAAGCCCTACCAATACTTGTTCTTTGTTGTTGTCCTCCAGATAATTCATTAGGTAAATGTGTTCTTCTATTTTGAAGTCCTAATAACTTTAACATCTCATCTAATGCTTTCTGATCTACTTCTCTATTATCAAGAGAAAGTGGTAGAGTTATATTTTCTTCTACATTTAAAATTGGTATTAGATTATAGAATTGATATATAAGTCCTACCTGCCTTCTTCTAAATATAGCAAGTTTATCATCATTAAAATCATATATGTCTTTACCATCTATATAAACTTTTCCAGATGTAGGTCTATCTACTCCTCCTAATAAATGCAACAATGTTGATTTTCCACTTCCAGATGCACCAACTATTGCAACAAATTCTCCTTTTTCAACTGAAAATGATACATTATCAAGTGCTATTACTTTCGTTGTATCTTTTCCATAGATTTTAGTTAAGTTTTCAACTCTTAATATCTCCATAACTAATAACTCCTTTCTCATTTTACAAGTAGATTATATAATAGCCAAAGTTACAAGTAAGTTACATTTTAAAAATTTTTATAAAAAAATTAGGTCTTTTTATAAATCGCTATTTTTTCTATCCTACTTGTTCGCAATATTACTTATATTGTTAACATATAAATTACTATAAATTTCTATTCAAAATAATTATACCATTCTTTATTTTTTTATTCTACATATCTACATATTTTAAATATAAAATTTATACCCATAAAATATAGCATATATTTTTCATACCAAATCTATTTTGCTCCGAATTTTGGAGAGCATTTTTTAATGCCCAAAATTCGCCAGCTTGGTGTTTTGACACCATTTTTGCTGTTTATGGCAAAATCCCTAAAACCCTTTTTAGCCCGCTGGGAGAAATTTTTATTACATTTTTTTAACAAAAAAGATAATTTTTTTACTTATTTTATATAATTTTTTCATACTAATTTGCATACAAACTCTCTAAAAATTCATTAGTATATTGCCTCTGATTTTCATAATTTGATATAAATTTTCTATGACATGTATTATTATTTTTATTATTAAATCTTATATTATTATCTTCCGTATTTTGATTGATAGCCTGTCCATTTTTTGATTGATATAGGTATCCATTATTTAATGGATATGGAACATCATTTATATAAATTTTTCTTTGGATTATTTGTTTGTTTTCTTTTCTAACCATTTCAACTTTTATAAAATTTTTATCTCTTAAATCTGATATCCAACTTGAAACTGTTTTAGGATGTACTCCTAATTCTTCTGCAAAATAATTATTAGTCGCAAAGCAATAGCCTTCTTTACATGCAAGTGATGTTATCATTGCATATAGTAATTTCTCATTTGCCTTTAATTCCTTATTATACAGTATTTTTGATGGTATTATTGAGTAATATCCTACTCTATTTCTTTGTTTTTCTTCCATTTTTCCACTCCAATTCTAGCAGTAAAAACACAAAAAAATACAGAATATTTCTTTATTATCGAAATACTCTGTAATATAGATGATTACTGCGTTTTAACATTTTATTTTTGTAGTTGGAAGTTTTTAAAGCTCACAGGTGTGGATTTAAATTTACAGTTTCCTGCAGGTTGGAATGAAGCAAGAAAAATTAAATTTTCTCAAGGTTTTACATCTCCTAGTCCTCGTGACTTTGTGGGACTTCGGTCCACTTACTGAGCCGGAATCTCTTGCAATTTATAATTTTACTTTAGAACATGATTTTAGGTTGATTTTAACATATCATACACAGGGTGAAGTCATCTTTTGGCAGTTTCAAGATTATGCTCCAAGTGAAGCACTTTCAATTGGAACACAATTCTCTAATGTAAGTGGTTATAGTTTGGAAGAAACTCCTTATAACTCGAGCTTTGCAGGTTATAAAGATTGGTTTATTCAAAATTATATTAGACCTGGATATACAATTGAAGTAGGTCGTGGAATAAATCCACTCCCTACTTCACAGTTTGACAAAATTTATAGAGATAATCTTGGAATCCTTGTTTTAGGTGCACTATTATAAAATTACCCCAAAGCCACATCTAAAATCATCATTATTACAAATCCTATTGCTACACCTATTGTTCCTATATTAGAGTGTTCACCTGTTTGTGATTCTGGTATTAGTTCTTCTACTACTACATATATCATTGCTCCTGCTGCAAATGATAACAAATAAGGAAGTATAGGAACAACTAAATTAGTTAAGCAAATTGTAAGTATTGCACCTATTGGCTCAACTATGCCTGATAAAGTGCCATATAAAAATGCTTTTAGTTTTGACATACCTTCGCTTTTAAGTGGCATTGATATTATTGCTCCCTCAGGAAAGTTTTGTATTGCAATACCAATTGCAAGTGCTATTGCTCCTGCCATTGTTATACCTGTGTTTTGTGCAATAGCCCCTGCAAATACAACACCTACTGCCATCCCTTCTGGAATATTATGAAGTGTTACAGCCAAGACCATCATTGTAGTTTTTTGAATTTTTGATTTTAATCCTTCTGGCTTATCTGTATTTAAATGTAAATGTGGAATAATACTATCTAATATCAATAAAAAACATATTCCAAGTAAAAAGCCAATTGTAGCTGGCATCCATGTAATAACCCCTTGTTCTTCAGCCATATCTAGTGCTGGTATAATTAAAGACCAAATTGATGCTGCAATCATTACACCTGAAGCAAATCCTAATAATAATTTTTCTATTTTTTTATTTATCTTGTTTTTCATAAGAAAAACCATACCAGAACCCAAGGTTGTGCCTAAAAATGGAATTAATAATCCCCAAATAAGTTTCATTTCAATTTTTACACCTTTCTTTTAGTTATAGATATCTGTTTTTTATTTATATCAATTTCTGTATCTTTTCTTCCATATCTTCAGGCTTATAGGTTGGCGAATATCTTGCTACAATATTTCCTTCTTTATCTACTATAAATTTAGTAAAATTCCATTTAATGTCTCCATCTTTTTTACAGCTAGAGCTTATTTTTTCAATAGCTTTCATTGCCATTTTATTTTTTATTCCATCAATAATATCTTCTTTAATTTCATTTTTTATATAAGTATATAAAGGAATTTCATTTTCTCCATTTACATCAACTTTTGTAAATTGGTCAAAAGAAGTATTATACTTAAATTGACAAAACTCATGTATCTCGTCATCAGTTCCTGGTGCTTGTTTTCCAAATTGATTACAAGGAAAATCTAAAATTTCTAATCCTTTATCATGATATTTCTTATATAACTTTTCTAATCCTTCATATTGTGGTGTAAAACCACATCCTGTAGCAGTATTAACAATAATTAAAACTTTCCCTTTATAATCTGAAATTGAAATATCTTCACCATTTCTATTTTTTACTTTATAATCATAAATTGACATATAAATTCCTCCTTTACCTAAATCTATAAGAATTATATACTAAAATGTTGCTAAATACAATAACTCAATAACAATTATTTGTTGTAACAGTTACAGTTCAGTCTATAATTATAATTGTCCTGCAACGGGCAAAGAAATAGTGCTATATAAATAATTTTCAAAGTTTCTCGGCTCAATACGAAGTGATATCATTTCTAAAATATAAATTAACGAGCCTCTCGCTGCTCTTGCTACGCAAGCCATCGCTTCCTCATTAATTTATATTAAAGAAATGATTATCCCTTCTCCAATCACATTCGAAACTTCTTAAATTATTTATATAGCACTATTTCTTTATATCATTCTGCAAAAAAAAATCTCGTAACACTATAAAAAGCTTTATTCTGTAATTTACTGTTTTCTTGTATCATTAAATCCTAATAAATAGATACCCTGATATTCATTATTTAAAAACAATTCCACTATATGTTTTTTATTTTCCAAATTATCTTCTTGTGAAATATCCTGATTCACCTTTGATAACACATATTCGCTATTTGGTTTCATGTTTAAAATTGAAAGTTTATTATCTCTTTTATTTTTACCAGGTGTCAACATATGAAGTGAAAATGTATAATTATCGTCATTTATCTTAAGCTTACCTCTAGATATTGTTATTTTATTAGGTATATTTGATAAATTATCAAACAAATATATTTCCATTGGAACACTATTTTTGTTTGTTTCATCATTTTTATCATAACTTATATTTAGTATTGGAATGTCTGTACATTTAAGGTTATATATATGATATTCTTTTTCATTATAAATCATTATTTTAAATTGATGATTATTTTTAACTTTCTCATCTGTTATTTCATCAGCAAAAATTGCTAATTTCACATTGTTATTTGCATCATACTCAACTTTTGGATTATACTTATTTGAACTATCATTTATCAAAGAATAGTATAAAGTATTACTCTTTTCATCAATTATTAATTTATAATCATTAAATCTAATATCTTCTAGCCTTAAATTATTATTTTCAGTTCGTGATTTTTGAATGCTATCCCATTTACTTTCACTTACAGAAAGGTTATTAAATCTATGACTCGGATTCAGCACAACTATTAAAATAATAACCATAACTGTAAAAATACTAACAGCAATTAATATATTCCTTCTACTCATAGTTTTATTTCCTTTATTCTTTAAATTCATTAGTTGGAAAAGAATTAAATTTTGACAAGAAAAATTTAATAAAATTCACATTAATTGTTTATTACATAATTGGAAAAAGAATTGTGATTTTGGCTAGGCAAACAAGCAAGAAAACCGGAAGCGTGCTTTGTGCACGTTGAGGATTTTCGTAGCGTAGTTTAACAACGCCAAAACGCAATTATTTTTTCAATTTAGACTATATCGTCTGCATCATATTCAATTATAGAATACTTATCAATTCTTTTATTCTTTGATAATTCACCATTTAATTCCTGAATATTCTTATATGTAAGCTCTATTGCATAGTCATAACCTTTTGAAGAATAATTCCTTGATTTAAATTTATTACTTATTTTTCTGTCTTTAAACATTTTTGTTAAATCTTGTTCAACATCTTCTGTACTTCTTACAATTAAAACAAATGATTTTCTACCAAAGTTTAAATGTTCTAGCGCTATTAATACAAGTGTAACTGCAACTGATGTTAGAACTCCTACTTCAAACAACTGACATCCACATATAATCCCTATAAATACACTCCATAATAAATACATCATATCTACTGGATCTTTAACAGATGTTCTAAATCTTATAATCGCAAGTGCTCCTATTGTTCCTAATGTTATTACTAAATTTGACTGTAAGCAAAGTATTATTGTTGCAATAAAAAATGGTAAAATTGCTGTAGTTATATTACAATGTAAAGTTAAAAATAATGTAAAGTTGAATTATAAAAGTATTGAAATAACTCTGTTTTTTAAACTCTAACTTTACATTATTTATTTGACTAAA
>CADAHH010000020.1 GCA_902787685.1 uncultured Eubacteriales bacterium
TGTGGATAACATTTAGTAAAAATAGCAAAAATGAAATATCAATTAAAGATTTAAAAATCTATATAAAATAAGGAACAAAAATAAGATTTACTCTTTTTTGCTGAAAAATATCAAAAATTGTTGCAAAAAAAGTAAAAGTAGTATAAGATAAAGATCAATCTAAAATAACAAAAGAAATAAAAAGGAAGTAATAATAATGAGTTTAGATGAAAAACAGATTATAGAAACTGCCGAAAAAATAAAAAATGGAATATTACCTAAAGAAGCATTAAAGGAATTACTTGGAGGAGAAAGACTAGATGATATTTTTGACTCAAAAACACAACAAGCTATTTTTGATAATATTATAAATAATGGAAAATTGCACAATATGACACCTAATGGCAATGGCTTAGGTATATTAGATGGTTTATTAAATAATCAAGTTAGTAGCAACCTATCAGATTTTTATATGATAAAGCCTGACTATATATTCCAATTACCACTAGAACAACAAAGAAATATGGCAAATAGTATTTCTGGAGGTAGAAGAGATTTATCATTAGCTTTACAAAATTTATGGAGTAAAGGAATAAGAACAGAAGCTTGTACGACAAAAAGTAGTGATAATATTCCAATGTTGCAACTGAATATCAAAGAAAGTGAAATAGAAAAACAAGACATGGTTCAGCAATTATATGAACAAAGTGATATTAATGGAAATGCATTTTATGATTATCAAACTAAAGATTTTCATATAAATTTGTCAGGTAATAACTTATATGATTATTTACAAGACGGAAACATTCCACTATCTCAAAATGAAAAAGCAAATATTTTTGAAGATTCAATAAGAGATAGTTTGCAATTTGCAGAAGAAATGTATACATCTTATTCTCAAAATGGAATGGATACAACAGAGTTAAGGAGAGAGATTTTATCAGAAAGAAAAAGTTTACAGGAAATTGGTAATAGAATAGAGGCTAGTAAAAAACAAGGCAAAATGACAGGACAGGAACTATATCAAACTGATATGGGAGGTATGGAATTATAGTAATTAAGATATAAAATTTTTAAATTTTATAAAAAATAATAATTTAAAGGAAAAAAATATGAAAGATGAAGAATTAAAAAAATTAGTTGAAGAAGTAATTGGAAACAATGATCCATTTTGGAACGTTCCTGTTTATGAAATTGTAAAGAAAATAATTGACTTACCAAATGAAACAGAAACATCTATTACTAAATTATTAAATAACTCACAATTTACATCAAAGCAATTATTTGATATTTATACTTGTGTAAATAGAGTTTGTAGAAGAATTGATATAGTCTTAGATTTTAGTAAAGAAAATGCTAAAGTAGATGGATTATTATATAACTTACCATTTGTGATAAAAAAATAAAATAATCGAACTTTATGAAATACAAAATTTAGAAGAAATTACAGAAAACTTTTTAATGCTAAGAGTAGTTTTCTTATTTAACAATTATAAAATAAAATATAATCCAGATGGAAATACAGGAGTAACAGAACTTAATATAAGAGATATTGTTCAGAACAAGGATATTGCATGGAAATTTGGAAAAGAAACATTTGGAACTGAAAATTGTTATAAGGAATTGAAATCAATGATAATAAACATACTTACTACTAAAAAGATATTACATTGCCCTAATTGTGGTGAACGATTGGTTCGATTAATGCCAGATGGATTATATTTATCATGCAATAAGTGTAATAAGTATTATATTTATGATACTGGAAATGTTGGAATAGAAACTAAATCTCCATATAATAATGAAAATGCGCTATATTAATTTTTTATAAAATACGAAATTTAAAAAAGTATACACTTTATTTTATACTATCGATAAAATTAAAAACAACGAATGACCAGTATTTTTCTACTTGGAGGCTATTTTTCTACTTTGTGGAAATTTAAGGTAAAAAAATAAAGCCGACTAAATCGACTTATATATTGTGAATGATAATCACTCTTGTTTTCTTCAAACTCGCTTGTATCAATAAGTACATTTGGTTCAACGAAAACGCATTTTGGAGCCACTAAGCAGAATCGAACTGCTGACCTACTGGTTACGAATCAGTTGCTCTACCTACTGAGCTATAGTGGCATAAGTCTTCTTATTTTTCTATTCAATTATTTTATATTTCTTTTTGCTCGTAACTTCGTTGTAGCTAACGCATTAAAAAACATTCAAGCGAAAATTACTTTTCGCTTGTTGGTTTTAAAATGTTTTTTTCATTGTCATTAACAACTGTTGTTGATGATTTTATTATTTGGACTCTATCTCCTACACTTAAACCTTCTTCTATTTCAACATAATACTCATCTGATATTCCTGTTTTAATATATGCTTTTTCAGTTTCTGTACCATCTTGAACTAAATTAACATATGTTTTGTTTTCTTCGTCTTTTTGTATTGCTTCAATTGGTAGTGCAACAACATTTTCAGCTTTTTCAATAATTATAGTACATACTGCTTGCATATCTGCTTGTAAATTCTCGTCTGGGTTTGTAATTTCTATATCTATAGTTGATTTTGAAAGTGGATCTTTATTTATTTGTTTTACTTTACCCATATAATTAAGGTTTTTTTCTTCATTTTTTACAGATACTTCTACAGTTTGATTTTCCTTAACTTTACTAAAATCTTTATCTTCAACAGACAATTTAACAATATATTGCTTTATAACTTCAACTGGTTGTTCTTCTTTATTAGTACCCGAATCTTCTAAAGTAACATTATTATTTTCTACATTTTCTTTTTGTAGTTCTTTGTACTCAACTGTTCCTGTTCCTTTTAGTGTATTTTTTATAGTTGCAGTTGTTGCAGTCATTTCTATAATACTAGTCGTAGTAACTGTACTTTCTTTTTCTGCTTTTTTATTACTAAGTACTACACTATATCCTATTGAAATTGTAAGAGCTATTCCCATAATTACAATTATAATCCATGATTTATTCTTCATCTAATCGCCTCTTTTTTTATACTTTTATTATTATAATTTAATTTCATTAAAAATACAACCTTTTTTATTGAATTTTATACATTTTTGTAGTATTATATAATCAAATTAATATAGAATATTATTTAACTGTTATACTAATAATTGAAAGGATTTAATTATGCAAAAATTAGAGTTAAAATCTAATTCTCCATTAGAAACTATTAAAATTGCAAAAACATTGGCAAAATTTTTAAATATTGGTGATACCATTGTTCTTACAGGTGAACTTGGAGCCGGAAAAACAAAATTTACAGAGGGCTTTTTATCTTATTATAATTTAGAAGATGAAATTTCCAGTCCAACTTTTAATATAGTAAACGAATATCAAACTTCATTTTCCACAGTTTATCACTTTGATGTGTATAGATTAGCTGATATTGATGAATTTTATGCAATTGGTGGAGAAGAATATTTTGACAAAGGAATTTGTTTAATTGAATGGGGTGAACAAATAGAAGATGCTCTACCTTTAGAACATATTAAAATTACTTTTAATAAAGATGAACAAAATGATGACGTTAGAATTTTAAACTTCGAAGCATTTGGAGAGAAATATGAGAGGATTTTAGATGAATTCAATACGGTATTGTGAAGTGAGATGATTGAGGTCGGAGATTGGAGGTCAGATGTCGGATGTCTTGCTTCCTACTTTCCTACCTCCTACTTATAAATAAATATAATTATGAAAGGATATTCATATGAAAATACTAAGTATCACATCATCTTCTTCAATATGTGGAATTGCTATTTTAGAAGATGAAAAAGTAATAAAAGAAGTAAATCTAAATAATGGTTTAACACATTCTGAAAGCTTATTACCACTTGTTTCTCAAGCTTTAGAAGAAAACAATTTACAACTTAAAAACATAGATTTATTGGCAATAGATATTGGTCCTCGGTTCATTTACTGGAATACGTATTGGGATTGCTACTGTAAAAGCTTTTGTAGATAGTTTAAATTTAAAATATGTTTGTGTAAATTCTTTAGAAGGACTTAGCTTGAATGTTGCAAATACAGGAGTAATATGCTCTTTAATTGATGCAAGAAGAAATAATGTATTTGCTGAAATAGTTGAAAATATTGGTGATAGTTATATTATAAGGAGAAATGCATCTTTTGAAAATATATCAGATTTACTTGAAGAATTAAAACATATAAATCCAGAATATTCCATAACTTTTGTTGGAGATGGTGCTACAAAAAATAAAGAAACAATTTTAAATTATCTTCCAAATAGTTCTTTTGTAGATAATAATGAATTATGTGCAAAAAACATCGGTATTTTAGGTTATAGAAATAGGTTTAATCCTGATTCTTTAAAATTAGAACCTCTTTACTTAAGAAAATCTGAAGCAGAACAAAAAATGGAGGAACAACTAAATGCAGGAAAATGAAATGGAAATTTCTGTTATGAATATGTCTGATTTAAATGAAATCAAAGATATTTTAGAAACTGAATTTGATGATTTTTGGAATTATGAAGTATTTAAAAGTGAAATTGAAAATCCAAACTCTGTTTATTTTGTAACAAAATTTAAAGATGAAATTATAGGTTTTGTTGGAGTTTTGCTGATTATTGATACAGCTGAAATAACAAATATTGTTATTAAAAAATCTTTTAGAGGGAAACGGTATATCTAAAACTCTAATGGAACATATTATTAATTTTTGCATTGAAAAAAAAATTAACCAAATTAATTTAGAGGTAAGCTCAAATAATGCCACTGCAATTAATTTATATAAGAATTTTGATTTTCAAAAAGTTGGATTGCGTAAAAACTACTATGGAAAATATGACGGCATATTGTTTACCAAAAATGTATGATTAGCAAATGTAGGGGCGATTTTAATCGCCCCTTAAAAAATCTATTAACATTTTATTTAATAATATTTTTTTCATTCTCTATCTACCATTTCATACATCTTGTTTTTCAATTTATATATCTTATTTTCTTTTATAACTATGTATAACAAATAAAACATAATAATTAAAACTGAAGTATTTTTTAAGTAATATATTAATATACTAAAAATAATCATAATTAAAAAAAACATAATATTTGAAATCTTATTTATTAAATTCTCTGCTTTTCTTTTCCCTCTAATTAAGCATAATACTGATTTCAAAACCCTTCCACCATCCAAAGGATAAAGTGGCAATAAATTAAATACTGTTATAAGTAGATTAGAATATATTATTAACTGCTTTAATTCTAATTTTATATTTAAAATTAATGAAATAATAATTATTATAATATTTATTATTGGACCTGCAATTGCAATTAAAATCTTTTTTAATTCAAGTTTATTTGATTTTAAAATTTTTATATTCAAATCCTCATATGGAATTTTAAATTCTATCGAAAGTCCCACTGGCATAAGTGTTATTCGTTTTATTTTCATTTTTAAAACTAATCCTGCAAGCAAATGGCTTAGTTCATGAATAATTGCAAAAATCATTATTAAAGTATATATTTCAATTTGATTAGTAAAATAAAAAAGAATTAGTATTAGAAAAATTTTTAAATCAATTCTAAATATCATATTGCTCCTTTCACGTAGATGTGAGAATTGTGAAGTAAGAAGTGGGAAGTGAGATTAAATATCAAGTATCAACTGTGGATCTACATACCTATCCTCTCTTCTTATTTCAAAATGCAAATGTGGTCCGAGTTGAATTGCCAGTAGATCCAACTTCAGCTATTTCTTGTCCTTGTGTAACATAATCACCTTCATTTAAATATAATTTACTACAATGAGCATAAATAATTGTAACATCATCTTTTTGTATTCTATAATGTTTTCCATAGTCTCCATAATTAGATACCATAGTTACAACTCCATCGGTTGCTGATTTTATAATTGTTCCTGTAGGTGCAGCTAAATCTAATCCTGTATGATATTTAGGAACTGTCGATGTTGTTGGATTTCTCCAGCCAAAAGTTGAACTTATAGTTCCTTCTACAGGAACTATAAAGTTTATTTTACTCTTAATTTCTTCTACATCAATTTCTTCCTGTGTTTTTTGAGGTTCTTCTTCTATACCTTCATTTGATCCACCTATATTTTGTTCAGTTTCATTTGTTTTTTCTGAATTATTATCTATTACTTCATTACTTTGATTTGTTTCTTGAGAATTAGAATCTATTTCTTTATTCTCTTTTTGATTATTATCATTTTCACTATTTGAATTAAAATATTTATCAACATATCCAATAATGTAATTATATGTATTTTTTAAAATTTCATTTTGAGATGTAAATTCTTCTGCTTTATTTCTAAATTCATTTGACAAAAAATATTCTCTATTGGCTGTTACATAAAATACTGCATAGACCAATAAACAAATTATCATTTGCTTAATAAATCTTCTTGAAAAAGATATTTTTTTTCTTTTTTCTTGGCTTCCTCTATATGATGAATAATAACTATTTCCATATCTTCTATTATAAATATCTTCTGCTCTTCTAATTCTTTCTTCAATAGACATAGCTTTTTCCATATACTTTTTCCTTCCTATGTGGCTTTCAATCATTTAAAATTTATTATATTAAATACTATGTCCGAAGGAAATTATTTATTCATACATTATGCACAAAAGAAAGAAAAAAAGTCATAGTTGTTCAACCATGACTTCTCTTTTATTATACTTAAGCTATATTTTCATTCAAATAAGTCTGAATGTGTACCAGTTCTAAAAGCAGTTAATATTAATTCATTTTTAGCAATCTTATAAATCAAAAGCCAATTAGGCTGTATATGACATTCTCTATACCCGTTTATATTCTCCAACTAAATAATGATCTTTATATTTGTCTGGTAATTTATTTTCTTTTGCTAACATATTAACAACATCTTTTAACAGTTTTAGATTTAAGCCTCTTTTTTTCATTAATTTATAATCTTTTTTAAATAAATTACTATATTTAACTGTAAGCAATTATATCAGTCCTCTTTCTCTAAATCTTTCCACATTTCATTTAAGTTAGTATAAGCTTTGCTTAAACCTATTCCTTTTTCTGTATCTTCCATTGCCTTCATAGTTTCCTTATTTAATTTTGGAATTTTTACTTCAAATGGTATACTTTCAGTTAAAATGATTTGTCTTAAAAGCATATTAATTACATTAGTAAAATTTGTTCCTAAATATTCCAGGGTATCTTTTGCTTGTTTTTTTACATTTTCATCAACATTAACATTAATTGTGGCCATATTATTGCCCCCCTTTTTATATATTATATGTATATTATAACATATTATATACATATAATCAACATTTTTACAAAAATAATGCTATAATAAAAGCTATACTAACTATAATGCTATACCATTTTAATTTTTTATATTTTTTATTAATAATTGAATTCTCATTTTTTTTGTTTTTCTTTTCATTAGTTTTAATACAATTAGAAATAACACTTTCTGCTTCTTTAACCATATAATCTTTGGTGTTTTTTTTATTTTGTTCATTTTTCAAATTTTCAATTTTATCTATGTATTGAAACTCTTTTGCACTCTTTACTGTTTTAAAAACAACAATAGCTTCTTCTATCAAATTAGATGGCAAATTTCTTAATACTACCATATTTTTCATCTGGCTTTTTTCCATAGGATTTTTCCTCCTGTAAATCTTCTTAATAGAAGTATTGCCAAATTTTAATATATTATTCATTTTTTCATTTGGGGACGGTCCTTTTTTGCTAATTTTTTCATTTTGGGACAGATCTTTTTATGTTATAATATACCTTTCATTTCTTCTAACCATTGTTTTCCTTCAACTTTTTCTAATTTTTCTAGTTCATCAATACTAAAATATCTCAATTCATCAACTTCTTCAGTTTGTATTTTACAATCATCAATATTAATATTCTTTTGAATATAATAAATTGTAAAAACAGCCTTCTTAGTATGATATCTACAAAGAAATTTTAATTTTTCTTTATTAAGCTCAATTCCAATTTCTTCATTGGTTTCTCTAATTGCAGTAGTTAAATTATCTTCTCCTGCATCGACTTTTCCACCAGTTAGCCCCCATTGCCCTGGATTTGCTGATTTGTTCATACTTCTTTTTTGAAGTAATATTTTTTTATCTTTATTAATAATTACAACTTTAACTATTGGTATATACTCACCTTCTGGTATAGAATCAGGTCCTTTAAATTTATCAGAATTGATAATTGTACCGGTTTTGTTTCCATTTATATCAACTAATTCAAATTGTTCCATACGGTCTTCCTTTCTATTTCAACTTCATAGACAACAATTTTGAAATTCCTTTTTCTTCCATAGTTACACCATAGACCGTATCTGCAGCTTCCATTGTACCTTTTCTATGTGTAATTACCAAGAATTGTGTTCCTTTTGCAAATTTCTTTAAAAACTCTGCATATCTATTAACATTTACATCATCAAGTGCTGCTTCAATTTCATCTAATACGCAGAATGGGGCTGGATTCATTTTTAATATTGCAAATAATAAAGCAATTGCAGTAAATGCTCTTTCTCCTCCTGATAAAAGTGCCATACTTTGTAATTTTTTTCCTGGTGGTTGTGCAATAATATCTATTCCACACTCTAAAATATTGCTTTCATCTTGTAATACAACTTTTGCCTCTCCTCCACCAAATAGCTCTTTAAATGTTTGCCCAAAGTTTTCATTTATTATTTTGAATTTTTCTTTGAATTGTTCTTTCATATTTTCTGTAATTTCTGCTATTATTTTTCTTAATTTAGTAGATGTATTTTCTAAATCTAAACGTTGTTCACACATAAATTCATATCTTTGTTTCAAGTTTTTGTACTCTTCTATTGAATCAACATTTACTGAGCCAAGCTCACGTATATCTTGTCTTAAAGCATTTACTCTTCTTGTTGTTAATGCAATATTTTCAGGTTTTTGGTAATCTTCACACGCATTAGGTGTAAGTTCATATTCATTCCAAAGTGAAGTAATTACATTATTTAAATCTTCATCAAGTTTTGTCTTTTTAACTTCAAGTTTTACAATTTGAGATTTTAAATCTTCAATTATTTTGAATTCATCAACTTCTTCTTTTTCTTTTTGAGACAGTTTTTCATTTGACTTTATTCTTTCTTGTTTCATTTTTTCAATGTCACTGTCACTTTTACTTACTTTATCTTTTATCTCTTCTATTTTCTTTTCATCTTGTTTTATCTTGTTTTCAAGCTCAACTTGCTCTTCACTCATCTTTTCTATTTGTTGTTTTTTATTTTCAATATTGTTCTTTTGATTTTCTATTTCTTGTTTTAAAAGTTCTGTCATCTCATCAATAGAATTTTCACTCTCATTAAATGATGACACAGATATTTTTAAATTTGTGATATCAAAATTTAAATCATCTACTTCTTTTTGTTTATCTTTATTTGAATCAGAAAATTGCGCAATTTTTTCTTTTAAATTTGTATTTTCTTCATCTAAAGCTAATTTTTTAACATTTTCTTGCTCTATAGTTTTTAAACATTCTTCTTTTTTATTTTCACCTTCTTGTTTTTCTTGTTTTATTTTCTCTAATGAATTAGAAATTCTTTGAATACTTTGATTTACTGTATTGATTTTTTCATTTTCTACATTGTATTTAATTTCTATTGTTTGTAAAACATTTTCCATTTCTTGAACAGTTTTTATAAAATCTTCAGAAGATTTTAAAATATCCTCTTTTTCTTCTTTTAGTTTTTCCTGGTTTGCTTTTATTTGTTCAATCTCTTTTGCTAAGTTCTCTATTTGCTTACTTCTACCTAAAATATTTACAGTTTTTTTACTTACTGATCCACCAGACATTGCTCCTGTTGTAGTTATAATATCTCCATCTAATGTTACTATTCTAAATGAATATCCATTTTCTTTAGCTAGTGCTATTCCTATATCCATATTTTGGGCTATAACAGTTTTTCCAAGTAGATTTAAAATAACACCTTCATATTTTTTATCATATTTTATTAAGTCTGATGCAATTCCTAAAACTCCCTTATTATTACCTTTTATTTTATCTAGTTTTTTACCTTTAACATTGGAAATTGGTAAAAATGATGCTCTTCCTAAATTGTTTTTTCTTAAATGCTCAATTAATCTTTTTGCATCTTGTTCATTATCTGTAACAACATTTTGCATACTTGCACCAAGTGCCATTTCTATTGCTGTTTCAATATTTTCAGGAACATCAATAAGTTCAGCAATTGCCCCTCTAACACCTTTTCCAAGCTCTTTTATTTTTTCGCAATCCTTTAATAGAGTTTTAACACTTCTTTGGAATCCATCTTTTTCTTTTTCAGTTTCTACTAAAAATTTGTATTTTGATTCTTTAAAGTTAAGTTCTTGAATACTGTTATTTAGTTTTATATCAATTGTTTTTATTTTTTCATTAATTACATTATTTTTTTCTTTTAATTCTTCTAATTCTTTTTGTTTTTCATTTTTTTGCTTTTGAACCTCATAAAAGCCTTTTTCAAGTTCTTCTTTAGTAAATCTAGTATTATCTAGCTCTGAAATTGAATTTGAAATTTCATTTTGAATTTGATTTAATCTTTTTTCTATATTTGAAATATTAACTTTTTGTTCATTTATAAATCCTTCAATCTCATATTTAGTATCGATATTCTCTTCTAATTTTCTTTTGTCTTCTTCAATTTCTAGTTCTTTTTCAGATAGTGTTTTATTTATTGCTTCTAATTTTTTAGTCTTTTCTTCAAGCTCTTTCTCAAACTTTTCTTTGTTTTCTTTTAAACCATCTTTTCTACTAAGTTTTAGCTCCATATCTTGTATTGATTTTTCAATTTTTTGCTTAATTTCTTCTATTTCTTGTGTAAATCTTTCTTTATTTTCTTCATTATTTTGAATTTTAGTTTTAGATACATTTATATCAGAATTTAGCATTTCTATTTCTTTTTGACTACTAAATCCTAAATTTTGAGTTTTTTCAATATTTTCAGTTAATTCATCAATCGTACTTTTTAAATCTTCTTTAATTATTTTGATTTTTTCAAGTTTAGCTTCTTCTAAATCACAGTTTTCTTGGATAATAGTTGCATCTTGAACTGTTTTTTCTAAATCTGATTTATATCTTTCTATATTATGAACAAAAAGACCTACTTCTATATTTTTTAGTTCTGATTTTAAATCAACATATTTTTTTGCTTTTTCGCTTTGAACTTTTAAAGGCTCAAGGTTTCCTTCTATTTCAGATATGATATCATTTATTCTTAAAACATTTAGTTTAGTACGCTCTAGCTTTTTTTCTGATTCTTCTTTTCTTGTTTTAAATTTAACTATTCCTGCTGCTTCTTCAAATACATTTCTTCTATCTTCAGATTTATTACTTAATATTTCATCTATTTTTCCTTGTCCGATAATAGAATAGCCGTCTTTTCCAATTCCAGTATCCATAAATAGCTCTAATATATCTTTAAGTCTACATTGAACTTTATTTATAAAATATCCTGTTTCTCCGCTTCTATAAATTCTTCTTGTAACAATAACTTCTTGGTATTCTATAGGTAATTTTCCATCCATATTATCAAATACAAGTGAAGCTTCTGCAAAGCCTAATGACTTTCTACTTTGAGTTCCTGCAAAAATAATATCTGCAGACTTTCCACCACGAAGTTCTTTAATACTTTGCTCTCCTAATACCCAACGAATGGCATCTGCGATATTACTCTTCCCTGATCCATTTGGTCCAATTACACTTGTAATTCCTGGCATAAATTCTAATACTGTTTTATCTGCAAAAGATTTAAATCCTTGCATTTCTAATCTTTTTAAGTACATCTATTTTTCCTCTTTCTAGTTAATAATTTATTTGTTAAAAATCATCAATATTCTATATCCGCAACTTGCTTTCATTGTATATGCTTTTTTCTCGACTAAAGCACGAAAAAAGATATACAATGCCGCCGTTGCTACTCTATATAATAATTTCGGATATAACTCATCTCTTTACACCTTATGATACTATAATTTAAATAAAAAAACAAGTGCAAAATTTTTGCACTTGCTTTCTATGCTTCTCTTTTCCAATAAAACAAATATTGTTGAGCTATACCTTCTAAATTCCCAAATTTTTGATAAGCAATTCTTTCTATTTCTTTTTTATTTACTTTTGTTTCATCTGGATTTTTTATATAAAGTTCATTCATAACTCTTCTTACCCAAACATCTATTGGAAATACATCAAATCTTTTTAAATCTGAAAAAAGTAAAATACAATCTGCAACTTTTGGTCCCACTCCTGCTAGACTTAAAAGCTCTTCTCTTACTTTAAAAGTATCTTCTTCATTATACCATTTTTTATAATCAACTTGATTATCTAATAACATATGTACAGTATCATAAATTCTTTTATCTCTGAAGCCTAATCCTAAATTTCTATATTCTTCAACACTTACATCTTTTAATTGCTCAAGGGTTGGGAATGAATAATATATCTTTTTATTCCATACTATTTTTGTACCATAATTTTCAGAAATTCTTTCAATTATCTTTTTTATTCTTGGTATATTGTTATTTGCAGAGATTATAAAGGATAGTATAGTTTCAATCAATTCTTGATTTAGTATTCTAATTCCTTCTCCATATTTAATTCCTTTTTTCATATTATTATCTACTTTTGATAATGTTTTTTTAATTTTTGTATAATCTCTTTTTAAATCAAAGTAATCTTCTACAACTTCTTTAATATTGCCATTAATTATACCTTTAAAAATAATTGTATCTTTTTCTTTTTTTACATTAAGAACATTTCCTTTAAAAACACCTGTATAGCTTTGGTCATCTTCTTCATTCCATCTAAAACATTGGCCACAGTCAAAAATATGCTTTAATTCAAATGATTCTTGATTTTTTATTCTATATTCTTGTTCTATCATCTTTTATACCATTCTTTCCAGATGTACAAATATATGGTTTATTTTTTTGATGGAATACGTGTAGCTATCCTTCCTGCAAAATCATTAAAGTTTTGAGATTGTAAGATGATTTTTCCAGGTCCTGTAAGTTTTGTTAAAAATAATCCTTCTCCACCTAAAAAAATATTTCCAAGACCTTTTACTGTTTCTATTTCATAAGATACATTTGAATCAAATGCTACAACATTTCCGGTATCTACTTTTAAAACTTCTCCTGGACCTAATTCTTTTTCAATAACATCTCCATCTACTTCTAAAAACACTATTCCATTTCCTTTTGCTTTTTGAAGAATAAATCCTTCTCCTCCAAAAAATCCTGCAGAGAATTTCTTAGTAAATGCTATACTTGTTTCAACACTTTGTTCAGCACATAAAAATGCTCCTTTTTGCATAATTAAACCATTAGGCATATTTCTTAAATCAATTGGTACTAAAGCTCCTGGTACAGTTGTTGCAAATGCTACCATTGCTCCATCTGTTTCTGATGTATAATTTGCCATAAATATTGATTCTCCAGCAAACATTCTTCCTAAACTTTTCATTACTCCACCACGAGCATTTGTATGCATTTTTATTCCTTCAGTTTGATATGCCATACCACCACTTTGGGTATACATAGATTCTCCTTTGTTAAGCTTTACTTCGACTACTGGTACAGTTTGACCTACAATTTTGTATTCCATAAAAAATCCTCCTTTATCTCTTTATTTGTCATTATTTTTATATCAATTTCGACAAGATTTCAATAAAAAAATCAAATTTGTTAGTTATTTATTAACTTATCAAGTAATTCTGAATATGTATACCCATATTCATTAAATAGTTTTGGATACATACTAATTTGAGTAAATCCAGGCATAGTATTAATTTCATTAATAAATATTTTTCCAGTTTCATCTTCTACAAAGAAATCAACTCTTGAAAGTCCATTTCCATCTATCGCCTTAAATGCTTTTAATGCTAATTTTTTAATTTCTTCTTTTTGCTCTTCTGTGATTCTTGCATTATTCAGAGTTTTAGATTCTTTGTCATTATATTTAGAATCAAATGAGTAATATTCTCCTGCTGGTATAATTTCTCCAGGATTTGTTACCTCTATTCTTCCATCTTTTGTTTCTAAAACAGCACATTCAACTTCTTTTCCTTTTATACCTTCTTCAATTAAGATTTTTCTATCAAACTTAGCTGCTATCTCTATATTTTTAATTAATTGTTCTCTATTTTCTGCTTTATTAACTCCAACAGAAGATCCCGAATTTGATGGTTTAACAAACATTGGATATTTTAATTTTTTTTCAGCAATAAGAGCTAAGTCATCAAGTTCTATATTATTTTCATTAAAATCTTCATCTACATATATATAATTACTGCTTTTGTCTGTTTTGATATATATATACTTTGTTTGATTAATTTTCGCTTTATCAAATACTATTTTTGTATATACTTTATCCATTCCAACAGATGATGCTAATACTTTACATCCAACATATTTAATTCCAAATAATTCAAACATTCCTTGTATTGTTCCATCTTCTCCATATAATCCATGTAAAACTGGGAATACAACATCAAATTGCTTTAAATATTCTATAATATTTTCTATTTTAATCTTGTTACTTTCTTTATCTTCATACCATTCTCCATTTTTATCTATGTATGTAGGATAAATATCATATTTGTTTTTATCAAGATTTTCTATAACTGATTTTGCAGATTTTATAGAAACCTCGTTTTCTGTAGATTCTCCACCATAAATAACACCTAATTTAATCATAAAATTTCCCTCTCTTTTCAAAATAAACTAATTATTCTTTAACCTTTTACAATAGCATCTGCAACTTCAAATAATTTCATCCCATTTGATGCCTTAATTAAAACAACATCTCCATTTTGTAAAAATTCTTTTAATTCTTTTATTAATGTTTCTCTGTCTGTAAAATAAGAAACATTTTCGTTATCATATCCTTGATTAAAAGCTTCTTCTGCTATAAATTTTGCATTATTACCTATAACAAATAATTTATCTATTTTATTTTTAACAACTTCTGTTCCGACGTCTCTATGAAGTTTTTCTGAAAACGAACCCAATTCAAACATATCTCCTAATACTGCAATTTTTCTGTTTCCATTCATATTCTTAAGACTTAGAATTGAAGCCTTCATTGACTCATAACTAGCATTATAAGCATCATTTATTAATGTAACATTGTTTTTCAGCTTTATTATTTCCATTCTTTTAGCAGTTAATCTAAATGTACTAATTCCTTTTTTTATTTCTTCGTTTGATAGTCCAAATAGTTTTCCAAAAGATAATCCACAAAGTGCATTTAATATAAAATGTTCGCCACTAACTGGTACTTCTATTTTAATTTCTTCATCATTATATTTACATGTAAATTCACTTGAATCAGCTTTAAGAGATATATTCTCTGCTTTTGCTTCACTATCATTGTTAATTCCAAATGTATGAATTTCAATATCTTCTTTATTTTCTATTTCCCATTTATGTAATAAATCATTATCATTATTAATTACAATTCTTTTTTTATTCATTCCATCAAGAATTTCTAATTTTGCTTTTAAAATATTTTCTCTAGAACCTAAATTTCCAATATGTGATGTTCCTATATTTGTAATAACCGCAATATCTGGTTTAGCTATTTTACTTAAATAACTAATTTCACCTGGATGGTTCATTCCCATTTCAATTACAGCAACTTCTTCATCTTTTATTTTTAAAATAGTCAAAGGTAATCCTATAAAATTGTTTTGATTTCCTGCAGTTTTTAAGGTTTTATATTTTTGAGACATAACATTTGCAATTATGTCCTTAGTGCTTGTTTTTCCAACACTTCCTGTAACTCCAATAACTTTAAGCTTTTCTCCATATAAATCTCTTTTATATGTCGCCATTTTTCCAAGTGCAATTATAGTATCTTCAACAATAAGTATATTTTTACCTTGTTGTTTATATTTTTCTTTTTTAGTATCATCAATTTCTATTTCATTTATAATTACTGTATCTGCACCATTATTAAATGCTTCTTCCCAAAATAAAGTACCATCAAAATTTTCGCCCTTAATTCCAATATATGTATCTCCCTGTTTAATTGTTCTAGTGTCTCTTGAATAACTACTACATTCAGCATTTTTGTTTCCAATAATAAGTTTACCTTCTGTGCATTTTAAAATATCCTCAATTTTTAAATTCATTGTATTCTCCTTATTTTCTTTTTCTTATTTAATTTTATACCAGCTATTATAGCTATTATCCCTATAATAATGCAAACTCTTCTTGTAGTTTCATCTTCTGCGCTTATTGCTAACCCAATAAATAATCCAATAAATAAAACTAATATCAAATTCATAAATAACTTTCCATTTTTTTCTAATGGACCATCTTCATTATCTTCTTCAGGTTCA
Source organism: uncultured Eubacteriales bacterium (assembly GCA_902787685.1). Taxonomy (GTDB): domain Bacteria; phylum Bacillota; class Clostridia; order TANB77; family CAG-508; genus CAG-269. The sequence goes on from CADAHH010000020.1 coordinate 16,359, forward strand.
TTTAGATTAACTCCTTGTAGTTCTTCTGGCAAATCAAAATAATTTGGTTCTGTAAAAGTTAATTTGTCTTCATCTGATTCTTTTATATACACAAAAAGTGTAACTTCCCCATAACTATGCTGTCCTTTTTCATTCCATTCAGATGGTCTTTTTAATTCTATATTATATTCAATATTATTTGCTTCAAGAACATCTAAAAAACTATCACATTCAAAATAATCTCTGACATTACTTTTATCAATAACAAAATCACTATTTTTTTCTATTTCATCAGTTATTCTTACCAATGCCTCATGTCTTAAAGGTGCACCATATACTTCAATCCAATTATCCATTTTTTTACCTTTTCTATATTTTTTGTTTCATTTTAGCATAAATGATTATTATTTTCAATGGAAAAATACATAAAAAAACAGACACCGTTTTTTTACAGTATCTGTTTTTATATTATATAATAATGGAATTATTATGCTAAGCGTTTTTAATTATTTGCCCATCTGTACATTTTTATATTTTTATATTTTTCTAATACAGCATTGTATTTTTCATATTCTTCTTCCCATAATGCATTTGGTACTTTTTCAAATGCATTAAATATTTCTTCTGCTTGTTTTAAATATATTATTTGCTCTTGTATAGTTAATTTTTCATATTCTTTTGTAAATGCATATAATTTATCTAACATTTGGTTAGCTTCCACAAAACTCCAAAAATCTTTTATATTCATACCAAAAAGCTTTATTTGAACTACTGCATATCCAATTAATCCAAATATTATAAATATTAAAAAATATATTAATATTGCAATTCCTTTCATATTATTCACCTCATATTCGCTTTTGTACATATTAATTATACCATATTTTTAACATAATTGCAATATTTTGGCGGTTTTTCCAATATTTCAATATTTTTTTATTTTTTATGAATTATTTAAATAGTGCGAAAATTTATATATTTAAGAATATTTTGTGTATTAACTGATTAACTTTTTTAATTTTCAAAATCAAGTATAGTATTACTGCTCCAAAAACATTTAAAATTAGATCATCAATATCAAAACTTCCTGATAATGTTATAAGCTGTAATGATTCTATTATTAAAACAATTAGTATCATTGTTAATGTGAAAACCTTTATTTTATTTTGTTTTTTAAACAATACTGGTAGAAAAAATGCAAATGGCATACAAGCAATAATATTTCCTACAATATTTGTTATTACTATTCTGCTTGATATATTATTTAATGGTTTTATATATCCAATAATCGTTTTAAATGGTATAAGATTCATTGAATTCTGAATATATCTTCTTAGAATTTCTTTTGTCCAATGTATATTTGAAAATCCACTTCTACCATAAAATATATCAAATAATGTTAAAGTTACAAATAACATTATATACAACACAAAAAATATCCAAATATTAATTTTCATTGGTTTATTATTTTTTATATACTTTGAAAGTAATAATCCACCAAAATATAAACTTATACAGCTACTACATAGTATAATAACTTTAGTCACTCCTGATAAATAAAATTTTGGAGTTATTTCTGCTATTCCATAAATACCTAAAATTGATACAGCAATAATATATAAAATAATTATTGTTATTTTTTTTAACATATTTATCCCTTTCTTAAATTATCACTACTTATTAATAATCTGATCGTCTTAATTAGAAATAACTATCAATTTGCATAACTTAAAAAAGCCATTAAAAATCATATATAACCCTATTGATTTTCCAACAAAGAGTATAAAAGCAAGTATTAATGCTCCCACACCGATGCTAATCATTGTTTACCTCATCTTCTTTGTCTTGATAATCTAAAATATCTCCTGGCAAACATTTAAGCTCTTTGCATAATTTATTGAGTGTTGAAAATCTAATAGCTTTTCCTTTATTAGTTTTTAAAACAGATAAATTTGCAGGTGTTATTCCTATTTTTTCTGCCAATTCGTTTGAAGATATTTTCCTTTTTGCCATCATAACATCTAAATTAACTATAATCATTTCAAACACCTCCTATATTGTTAAATCATTTTCTTTTTTGTATTCTGTTGCTTGTCTAAACAATTCTGATAATATATATAATGCTATTGAAACACCTAAAAACAAAATACACAAAAATAATAATGTACAATTAAAAACTATATCTTCTGAATGTACTAGTATTATTTCATAAAGAAAATCAATTAGCCATAATAAAGAACCTATTAAACTTATAATCCCAGTGGTTTTTAATATTTTAACATTTTCTTCGCAAAATGGATTATTTAATCTTAAACTATTAAATAAATTAATAAATTTGTGAGTGATTATTAAAAGAACAATTCCGTTCGGATAAATAACATACATACTTGCACCTAAATTACAACCCAGTTTATTTAATAAAAATGGTAATCCAACCAAAATAATAATTCCACAATAAAAACATACTTGTAAGAATATTTTCAAAATCTTTCCAATTCCGTTTTCCCCTGTTATTTTCATAAATAAAGACCTCCATATTTAAATCTTATGGAGGCATTATAGCATATACTTTTTTGATTGTCAATGTTTTTTTATTGTTTTTCAATATATTCTTATTATTTTATAATATTTTGTTTTTTATTCTTATATTAAAAATGTTTCTGGCCTTTCTTTTAAAAGTTCAGTTTCTTTTCTAAACTCATTTAATTCATCAGGTGTATAAAACTTTAAAGAATACTCTGTATTCGCCTCTAATGAATGTCCTTTTGTATAAATATAACATTCTCTTAAAAGATCTAAGAAAAATGATTTATTATTTAAATCATCAATTTTCTCAACTCTTAAAAATCTCTTAAGTCTATCTTGATAAATTGTATGTGATATTCCAATAAATGTATAATTGTTAAAATATCCTATCTCAATCCAAGTCCTTATTATTGGAAGCATTTTATCAATAAGTTCAGAAATATAACCCTCTTTAGTAGTTTTTATCATATGAATATAGTCCCCTAATTTCTGCCCAATTTTTCCAATCAACTCATTTGTATCAGCAGTTTCAATTTCTGAAAACATTTTCTTTGTTATATCATTATAGTTCTTAAAAGGTGCTATAATTTCTGTTCCTTTGTATTCTGTAAAATCATGTAATAAAGATATAACCATAATTTTATAAATATCAATATTTTCATTTAATTCTTTGTTACAATACTCAGCTAAAAGTATACTAATTATAGTAACCATATATGAGTGAAATAACACATTTTCTGGAGTTGATATAACTCCACAATTTGAAAATCTATAAACATCTTTTATATTTAGTGCAATATGCATTAATTCTCCATAATCACTTTGATTAAACTGGTTTCCTGATATTAAATTTATAATTTGTTTTTTTGCATCATAAAAAATATCATTTTTATCAAGAGTGCCTATAGAGTTTATTATTGTATTTTTTTTATTATCAAATAAATTTTGAACTTGTACTTGTCCTTCTGAAAGCATCCTTTCCAAAGTAACATATTCAGCTATATCTTCTAAAAATATTAATAAATTACTATATGGGTTTTCTTTTAAAACTATATATTGATATTTTAACTTTCTTAAAATTCTATTTTTATATTTAAATTTTTCTAAAATCAAACTGTCTAAAATCTCATTATATAGTTTTAATTTGTCCTGTTGAACTTCTAATGAAATACTTCCCGTTTCGCTATATATAATCTGCTTTAGTATATAATTTAACAAACTATTAGTAGCTTCTTCACATTGCATTTTTTTATCTTCAATAATTTTTACAAATAAATATGATGTAATCATTGCTTTATCAACAAGTGTATATTTATTATTTAAAACTTGATGAAATCTTGCAGAATAACTATTAATGCATGATATATAAATGCTTATCAAATCTTCTAATATATCTTCCATTGATACCTCTCCTTTTGCTTCTAAATATATATTTAAATATGATTATACGATATAAAATGTATTTTTTCAACTATTAATTATCAACCTATTGTTATTAGATAATGGTTTTTATGGAATGATATATAAGAAATAGTGATATATAAATAATCTTCAAAGTTTCTCGGCTCAATACGAAGTGATATCATTTCTAAAATATAAATTAACGAGCCTCTCGCTGCTCTTG
>CADAHH010000021.1 GCA_902787685.1 uncultured Eubacteriales bacterium
CAAGCCATCGCTTCCTCATTAATTTATATTAAAGAAATGATTATCCCTTCTCCAATCACATTCGAAACTTCTTAAATTATTTATATATCACTATTTCTTGTGTTTTCCTAATGTAAACCATTATCTAGTAACATTTTTTTATCTATTTTCAATATAATTAGCCTATATATTAAAAAAGAGTAAATATTAATTTTTATAAAATTAAAAATTCACTTTTTTCGACAATTTTCATATTGTAATAAGAGGTGAATTAAATGTTTTTTAGCCTTTTATTTTTATCAATTTCTAGTAGTATTGATTCTCTTGGAATTGGGATTACTTATGGATTAAAAAGAATTAAATTACAGAAATGGTCTAGATTGATTCTATTTTGTATATCAATACTTGTTACAATTTTATCAATTATATCTGGTAATATTTTAAAAAACATATTTAGTGAAAATTTTTTCAAATTAATTGGTACAGTTATATTAGTTTTGATGGGATTATTAATAGTTTTTAAAACAGATTGTGAAGATCAGACTTTTGATTTAGATAATTCAAATGATATAGATATTAAAGAATCTTTGATTTTAGGAATAGCTTTATCTTTAGATAACTTTTGTATAGGAATTGGAGCTTTTTCACTTGGAATTAATATGTTTATATTTGTACTTACTATCGCTTTTTTGCAGTTTGCTTTTTTAAGCATAGGAAATTTTTTAGGAATACATTTGTCAAATTTTAATAAAGTTCCACAGAGCATCTGGGCTAAAATCTCTGGAGTTTTATTGATTTTAATTGGATTGTTTAAGTTATAAAAATGTATAACTTCCTATTATATAAATACAAAAAGATTTTCTAAAATCAACTTTTTAGAAAATCTTTTTTGTTTTTCAAATTAATCATCATATATTCTTTTTCTATGTCCTACTTCTAAAACATACATTATAATTTTTTTATCTTGTATTTCACAAATTAATCTATAATCTCCTATTCGATATCTCCATTGCCCTGATCTATTACTTGTTAATCCTTTTCCCTGAATTCTTGGGTTTTCACATCCTTCAAGATTTTTTTCAACCCATCCAATTATAAGTGAAGATGTCTGTTTATCAAGTTTTTTAAGTGCTTTTCGTGCTTTTTCTGCTAATATCACCTTATATTTCATTCTATAAGCCCAACTCCTTTTTTACCTCTTCTAAAGTGTATGTTTTTGGATTTTCATCAAACTCTTTTTTTGCTTTGTAATAGCATTCTAAATCATATTCATCTTCTATTTTTTCCATTATTGCATTTCTAACAAATTCAGATATTGTTGTTTTATTTAATTCTGCATAAGATTTTATCAATTTTGCATCCTCCTCATTTAGTCTTATAGAAATAGTCGTAATAATCACCTCTCTGTATTACATTGTATTACACTTTTTGTTCTTTGTCAATATTAATTAATATTTTACACAGAGTATTGAAATACTATTCCTAAGAATATAAAAAACCGAAACTAAGATTTTGTACGCATTATAAATGCTACAAAATCTAAATTCCGCCATATTTATCTTCTAAGGAAACTCACCACCTACACGTATGACTTTCCTAAGAATATAAAAAAGGGTACCACAAATAAATATTATTTGTAGCCCCTTATAAATTAATTTTTAGTTATTACTCAATTATATCAGCAACAACACCAGAACCTACTGTTCTACCACCTTCACGTATAGCGAATCTTAATCCTTTTTCTATAGCGATTGGTGTAATAAGTTCGATTGTCATTGATACGTTATCTCCTGGCATAACCATTTCTGTTCCAGCAGCTAATTCAATAACACCAGTAACGTCTGTTGTTCTGAAATAGAATTGTGGTCTATATCCATTGAAGAATGGTGTATGACGTCCACCTTCTTCTTTTGTAAGAACATAAACTTCTGCTGTAAATTTTGTATGTGGATGAATTGTTCCAGGTTTAGCTATAACTTGACCTCTTTCGATGTCTTTTCTATCAATACCTCTTAATAGAAGTCCGATATTATCTCCAGCTTCAGCTTGGTCTAATAGTTTTCTGAACATTTCAACACCAGTAACAACTGTTTGTTTTCTTTCTGTAGATAATCCTACGATTTCTACGTTATCTTGTAATTTAACAGTTCCTCTTTCTACTCTACCAGTAGCAACAGTTCCACGTCCTGTTATTGTGAATACGTCTTCAACTGGCATTAAGAATGGTTGGTCTGTTGGTCTTTCTGGAGTTGGGATGTAGCTATCAACAGCATCCATTAATTCTTTCATAGGTTTGTAAACTTCATCATTAGGATCTGTAGATGTACTTTCAAGTACTTTTAATGAAGATCCTTTTATGATTGGAATTTCGTCTCCAGGGAAATCATAGCTTGAAAGTAAGTCTCTAACTTCCATTTCAACTAATTCTAATAATTCTGGGTCATCAACCATATCGCATTTATTTAAGTAAACAACGATATATTTAACACCAACTTGTCTTGCAAGTAAGATATGTTCTCTTGTTTGAGGCATTGGTCCATCAGCTGCAGAAACAACTAGGATTGCACCATCCATTTGTGCTGCACCTGTAATCATGTTTTTAACGTAATCTGCGTGTCCTGGGCAGTCAACGTGTGCATAGTGACGATTGTCTGTTTCATATTCAACGTGTGCTGTGTTGATTGTGATTCCTCTTGCTTTTTCTTCTGGAGCACCGTCTATTTTGTCATAAGCTTCAAATTGAGCTTTTCCTAATAATGATAAATATTTTGTAATAGCTGCTGTTGTTGTTGTTTTACCATGGTCAACGTGACCAATAGTACCAATGTTAACGTGTGGCTTTGTTCTTTCGAATTTTGCTTTTGCCATCTTAAAATTCCTCCCTTTCATGTTTTGTCTAAATTTCAAGTAACTTGTTACGAAGAAATTTAGTTACAAAACATAGATACAATTTTTCGTAAATATACGAGCAAAGCGATGTATATTTACAATAAAGAAAAATTGTATTCCTATATTTGTCTAAATTGTCTTCTTTCTCTACAGAAATTTAGCTCAAAATTTTATATTTTTTTAAATTTAAAAACAATTTAATTTGTTGCTTGCATTATATACTATTTTTAAAAATAATGCAAGTGTATTAGTAATTTATATTCTTATAAATTTGAATATAATATTGTTTCATAGATTTATAACTTCTATTCTTTAATGCTCTGGTGCCTCCACATCATTTGAATCTGTTTTTATTTCGACATTTGATGGAGTAAAATAAGCATCATAAAATGCAAGTTTATCATAATAATTTTTACGAAAAAAATCTAAAGCCTTTTTTATAGTCTCTATATCTTCTCCTGATACTTCTCCCCAATCAACTAAATCTATATCCACACCAGCATATCTAAACTGTGGATTTAAAAAATATTCAAACAAATCTTTTAAAGAACCGAACGCTTGATTGTTATAATTAACTTTCAATTCTATGCTAGGATACTTATCCCATAACTGTAGTATTTCTTCTATATGTCTATTTTTTTCGAATTGATAACTCTCTATATCTTTTTTTTCCATTTTTTTCTTTTTCCTTTTTATCAATTATTTTTATAATAGCTCTTGTTAAGCTCCTGAATATTACATAGACAATATTAGATATTTTTTCATAGTAAACTATCTATTCGAACTCTGAATGCTTCTTATATAATATAATATTCCTATCCATTCTTACTTCTAGAAGCTACGATTTGTTCATGAACTGATTTTGGAACTTCTTCATAGTGAGATGGTTCCATTGAATAGTTTCCTCTACCTTGTGTTTTAGATCTTAGGTCTGTTGCATATCCAAACATTTCTGATAATGGAATAAATGCATGTATTTCTTCCATTCCTTGGATTTCTTCCATTCCTTCTATCTTACCACGTCTAGAGTTAACATCTCCAATTACATCTCCCATGTATTCAGTTGGAACTGAAATTTCAACTTTCATAATTGGCTCTAGAATAACTGATTTTGCTTGTTTACATCCTTCTTTGAATGCCATAGAAGCAGCAATCTTAAATGCCATTTCTGAAGAGTCAACTTCATGGTATGATCCATCTACTAAGCTTACTTTGAAGTCTATAACTGGGTAACCAGCTAAAATACCTGTTTGAGCAGCTTCTCTCATTCCTTGTTCAATTGGTTTAATGTATTCTTTTGGAACAGCACCACCAACAATTTTGCTTTCGAATTCGATTCCTTTTCCTGGCTCTAATGGTTCCATATCAAACCAAACATCACCATATTGTCCTTTACCACCTGATTGACGAATGAATTTACCTTGAACATGTGCTTTATTTCTAATTGTTTCTTTGTAAGCAACTTGTGGCTTACCAACATTACATTCAACTTTAAATTCTCTTTTTAATCTATCAACAATTATATCTAGGTGTAATTCACCCATTCCTGCAATAATTGTTTGTCCAGTTTCTTGGTTTGTATATGCTTTAAATGTTGGGTCTTCTTCAGCAAGTTTTGCTAAAGCAATACCCATTTTTTCTTGAGCTGCTTTATCTTTAGGCTCAATAGCTATATCTATAACTGGCTCTGGGAATTCCATTGATTCTAATATAACTGGGTGATTTTCATCACATAATGTATCTCCTGTTGTAACATCTTTTAAACCAACAGCAGCAGCTATATCTCCAGCATATACTTTATCAATATCTTCTCTTTTATTTGAATGCATTTGTAGGATTCTTCCTATTCTTTCTTTTTTATCTTTGTTAGAATTTAATACAGAAGATCCTGATTCTAATGTTCCTGAGTATACTCTAAAGAAACATAATTTTCCAACAAATGGGTCAGTTGCGATTTTGAAAGCTAAAGCTGCAAATGGTTCATTATCATCAGTTTTTCTTTCAACTTCGTTTCCTGCTAAATCTACACCTTTTATACTTGCAATATCTGTTGGAGCTGGCATAAAGTCTACTATACTATTTAGTAATTCTTGTACACCTTTGTTTTTATATGAAGATCCACAACATACTGGAACTATTTGGTTATTAATTGTTCCTGAACGAAGACCTTTTTTGATTTCTTCTTCAGAAAGTTCTTCACCCTCTAAATATTTCATCATTATTTCTTCATCTTGTTCAGCAGCAGATTCTACCATTTTTTGTCTCCACTCATTTGCCATATCTACCATATCTGCTGGTATATCTGTTTCTTCTATTTCTTTTCCAAGATCATCTTTATGAATAAATGCTCTCATTTTGATTAGATCAACTATTCCTTGGAAATAGTCTTCTTTACCAATTGGTAATTGAATTGGAACTGGATTTGCATGAAGTCTATTTTTTAATTGTTCAACACATAGCATAAAATCTGCTCCAACAACATCCATTTTATTTACATATACCATTCTTGGAACTGAATACTTATCAGCTTGTCTCCAAACTGTTTCAGTTTGTGGTTGAACTCCACCTTTTGCAGCTAAAACTGTAACTGCACCATCAAGTACTTTAAGAGATCTTTGAACTTCTACTGTGAAATCAACGTGTCCAGGAGTATCAATAATATTTATTCTATTATTATTCCAGAAACATGTTGTAGCAGCAGATGTAATTGTAATACCTCTTTCTTGTTCTTGTTCCATCCAGTCCATTGTTGCTGCACCTTCGTGAACCTCACCTATTTTATGAGTTTTTCCAGTATAGAAAAGTATTCTCTCTGTTGTTGTAGTTTTTCCTGCATCAATGTGAGCCATTATTCCTATATTTCTTGTTCTTTCTAATGGGGTTTTTCTACCTGCCATTTATTTTTCCTCCTAATTAAAATTTATAGTGAGCAAATGCTTTATTTGCTTCTGCCATTTTATGTGTATCTTCTTTCTTCTTGAATGCTCCACCATTACCAGCTACAGCATCCATTATTTCACCTGCTAATTTTTCAGCCATTGTTTTTTCATGTCTTTTTCTAGCATATGTTACAAGCCATCTTAAGCCTAAAGTTTGTCTTCTTTCAGGTCTAATTTCTAATGGAACTTGGTATGTAGCTCCACCAATTCTTCTAGCTTTAACTTCTAGTACAGGCATAATATTTTCTAAAGCTGCTTCAAATACTTCTAAAGGATCTTTTCCTTCTTTTTCTTTTATGATGTCAAATGCATCATAAACTATTGTTTGAGCAACTGTTTTTTTACCATCCAACATTATGTTGTTTACTAATTTTGTAACAACTTTGCTATTGTACATTGGATCTGGTAAAACTTCTCTTTTTGCGATATAACCTTTTCTTGGCACTTTTTCTTCCCTCCTTAACTAAAATTAATACTTTAAATAAAGTATTTTGGTACTCGGATAGTTTTTCTACCCGTTAAGTGCATTTAATCTATCTAAATTTAAGTACCGCTTATATTTAGTAAGAATAAGCACTTTCAACTCTTTAAACTAATAAACTTCGTCTTACTGTGTCAAACTTCAATCGCAATTCCTCGCCGTACACAAAGTACTGTCTCGTCATTGCTCTTTCGTTTTCCTTGTAATACTCGTTTCTAAGTTTAAATGCAATAAATGAAATTTGTTAATCTATTTTACCCTAACTAATTTGTCAAGGTAAAATAAATCAAATTAGGTATATTGTGCGTTTTTAGATTTTGAAAAAAGTTGAGGCGTACTTGGTGTACGTTGAAACTTTTTTTAAAAGATAAAAACGTGCAAGATGCCTGATTTCATTTATTTTACTTCTTTGGACGTTTTGCTCCATACTTAGAACGACCCTGCATTCTATCCTTAACCCCTGCTGTATCTAATGTTCCTCTAATTATATGGTATCTAACACCTGGAAGGTCTTTTACTCTTCCTCCTCTAATTAAAACAACACTGTGTTCTTGTAAGTTATGTCCTATACCTGGGATATAAGATGTAACTTCATAACCATTAGATAGACGTACTCTGGCAACTTTTCTTAAAGCTGAGTTTGGTTTTTTAGGTGTAACAGTTTTAACAACTGTACAAACTCCTCTTTTTTGTGGGCTTCTAGCATTTGTCATTCTTTTATTTTTTGAGTTGTATCCATGTTGTAATGCTGGAGCTTTAGATTTTGTTGTTCCAGTTTGTCTTCCTTTTCTTACTAATTGATTAATTGTTGGCACTTAAATTCACCTCCTATAAAATAAAAATAAACCGCTACGGAAATAACTATTTTCAAGTTGTTCCATAACGGTAGTATTTTATCATTTTTTTTTGTTATTGTCAATGGTTTTTGAACATTTTTTACCCATTAAAAACTCTATCAAATTCTTCACCATCAATTTTTTCTTTTTCTAATAATATTCCTGCAACAATGTGAAGTTTATCAATATTATTTGATAGTATTTCTTTTGCCATTTTATATGCTGTATCAACAATTCTCTTAACTTCTGAATCTATTAAAGCTGCTGTTTCTTCCGAATAATTTTTTGTATGGCCAAAATCTCTTCCAAGGAACACTTCTCCTTGAGAATTTTCAAGCATAATTGTTCCTAATTTATCACTCATTCCGTAGATTGTAACCATACTTCTTGCAATCCCAGTTGCTCTTTCAATATCATTTGAAGCTCCTGTAGAAATATCATTTAAAATTAATGCTTCTGCAACTCTACCACCTAAAAGAGATATAATTTGTTCTTCCATAGCTGTTTTAGACATAAATGATTTATCTTCTGTAGGTCTATACATAGTATAACCTCCAGCCATTCCTCTAGGTACAATTGATATTTCATGAACTGGGTCTACTGTTGGTAAGAATTTACTAACAACTGCATGACCTGCTTCATGGTATGCAACTAATTTTTTCTCATGATCATTTCTAACTTTTGTCTTTTTCTCTGGTCCCATAGTTACTTTAACCATAGCATCTTCTATTTCTTGCATTTCAATAACAGGTTTATTTCTTCTTGCTGCTAAAAGTGCTGCTTCGTTAAGAACATTTTCCAAATCTGCTCCAGCAAACCCTGAAGTATTTTTTGCAATTATTCTTAAATCAACATCATCTCCAAGTCTTTTCTTTTTAGCATGAACTTCTAATATTTGTTCTCTTGCTTTAACATCAGGAGCTCCTACTACTATTTGTCTATCAAATCTTCCTGCTCTTAAAAGCGCTTTATCTAATACATCTGGTCTATTGGTTGCAGCTAAAACTATAACCCCTTCATTTGCTGAAAATCCATCCATCTCAACTAATAATTGGTTTAATGTTTGTTCTCTTTCATCATGTCCGCCACCAAGTCCTGCACCTCTTTGACGACCAACTGCATCAATTTCATCTATGAATATAATACATGGGGCATTCTTTTTAGCTTGTTCAAATAAATCTCTAACTCTTGAAGCTCCAACACCAACAAACATCTCAACAAAATCTGAACCACTTATTATAAAGAATGGAACTCCTGCTTCTCCAGCAACAGCTTTAGCTAAAAGTGTTTTACCTGTTCCTGGCTGACCTACAAGTAAAACTCCTTTAGGTATTCTTGCTCCCATGTCTGTATATTTTTTAGGATTTTTCAAGAAATCAACTATTTCTTGTAGTTCTTCTTTTTCTTCATCCACACCTGCTACATCATCAAAAGTAATCTTATTCTTTTCTGCTGTATTTATCATCCTTGCTCTACTTTTTCCAAATGTCATTGTTTTGTTTCCGCCTTGTACATTTGCTGGGTTCATCATTAAAAACCAGAATACAAAGAAAATAATCAATAAACCAAATGGTGTAATTAAGCTAATAATTGTTACCCAAATTGATTCTGAATCTTTTTCTAAAGTAAAGTTTCCATTTTTTATAAAATTTTCAGAATAGCTTACAAAACTATCTAAACTTGGTATATTAACCTGCTTTTCAGTATTATCGCTTAATTTTACAGTTGCGCTATCTCCAGTAGCTGATAGTTTTATACTTGTAACTCCACCCTCTTCTATATTTTCTATTAAATCTGAATATGTCATTTTTGAATTCGAGTTATCTATAATTGATGTTATAGCCACAATTAAAATAACTCCTATAATTAGCCAAATAGCTAATGATTTTATTCCACTTTTCACAACTTTTTCCTCCTTTTGTATTGATAATATACCATAACAAAAAAATTATTGCAAGGGGTTTTAGAGGAATATTTTGGTTTTAAAGATAGAAGTTGAAAATCAGAGGTAAGAAGAAAGAGATAGGATTCTCTTCTTTCTACTTCCTACCTCCTACTACAATATTTATTAATTAAATACCTCTTTCAAATCTACTGCATATTTCTTTAGTTTTAAATAAACTTCATAATTTTTATCTATTTCTTTTTTATTAATACTTACATATGCTCTATATTCACCATCATCTGGTAAATCACATAAAAATGTGTCTTTGTTTATTTCTGCTATTCCACTGCCTACTGCCTCAATAAGATCAGGTTCTTTTTCAATAACCTCATTATAATCTACAAATAATGTTTTCATTTGGCTCTGCATAAATATTTTTAAAGTATTATTATTTTTGTATCTTTCTACTTCTTCTTTTTTAAATAAAAATATTCTCTCTATTTTCGCACCTCTATTAAGTGCTTCTAAATTTATTAATCTAAAATTCATTTCTAAAGGATTTTCTATCCATTCACTATTCATCATTAACGATACATTCCATAAATAATCACTTTTTTTTAGGTGTACAAAATAATAGTTTAGCAGCTTATAATATTCTCCATTTTTATATAATTTACTTTTTCCATTTTTATTAAATTCAATAATAGTGCCATTTGTATTAATCATATTATTTGAACTATTTGTGAATCCTGTTAACAATGAGTTAATATCTTTTGATATATTTTCATAATCTAATAAATATTTTTTATTTTTAGGTAGCTCTATATTTAAAGTATTTTTTCTTATTTCAACTTCATCAATTAATTTAGAATTTATTTTTAAAGTATCCTTTTTAGATGAGGACTTTACAAATAAAACTGGTGAATTACAATATAATTTTTTTGATATTGTATTTATAATTTTATTATATTTTTTTGATTCCAATATATTATTCTCTAAGTCAATTATTATTATTCCATCATAATACTTATTTGTTATTGCATGTATTCTTTTTTCATCATCTGTCATTTGAAACATAGATACATTTTTTAAAGCTTCAATTGTATCTTTCTCGTTATATAATCCATCTATTAAATAGCCTTCTGCCTGAAGTATTGGTACTAAATATTCACATACTTTTTCTTCTATGTTTATAATTAAAACTCTTTTTTTTGTATCTAAATATTTTGAAACATTTGCTCTTTTATCTGATGGTTTTAATGTGTTTTCTGGAATTAACCATTGTCTTCCATTTTTTATAGCTCCATCTATTCTTCCATCTTTACATAGTTTTATTATTCTTCTTTCACTTATTCCCCAATTTTCGGAGAATTGTTTTGCGTTTAAATAATTCATTATATTCCCTCATTTTTATTTTTTAAATTATGGATGCAAATACTTATATGGTTCACAAGGACCTAATTCTCTATAGAGTTTTCTAGTTGCTATACATTTAGTTATATTTTGTCCATCTAGTTTTCCTGTTTCATTAACAGTTTCTCCTAAACAAAATCCTCCACAATGTAATTTCACAGGACACTTTTTACAATGTTCAATTTCTGTTGATTTTCGATTATTTAATGTTTTTATTTTTTCATCATACAAGTCAAATTTTTTTGTTTTCGAATTCCATTTTCCAACAATAAAAGCTTCCATATGATAAGGTTTTTCTCCTAATAATGCCATATCACATGCTGATATATAACCATCTGTTGTAATATGTGGAGCACTGAGTGGTGTACAAGATCTACAATGATATGGAGATTCACCATCAAAATTAATTGTATAAAAACTTCCCCAAAATAAACCTTTTTCTTTTGCATATTTATATGCTTTGATATATTCATTTACATATGCTTCCATATCAAAATTATATGAATCTTTTTTTAAATTATCTTCGCAAACAGGAATTTCTCCAACACTGTAAAATAATGGGTTTGTCCACACATAGCGAATACCTAAATTATAAAAATAATCCACCATTTCAATTTGTTTATAAACATTTTTATCAGTTATTGTAACTCTCGCTCCGACCATTAAATTACGTTCGCCTTTATTCTCTATAAGCCATTTCACATTATTTTCAAGAACCTCAGCTGAAGTTTTTCCTCCAAATAGTTCTTTATATTTTGGATTTAATGGACGATTGTAATTTTGTATATCCGGCATTCCATCAAATGACATCCACATAATATTAATATTTTCAAGTGCCCAATCGCGAACATTCTCATTAAACACACCATTTGTTTGAATTTCAACAGTTACTCTGTCTCCACCATTTTTATTTAATTTAGCATAATTTGTTATTTCTTTTATTTTTTCAAATTCCTGCGTAGGCTCTCCTGGTCCATAAAAACGGATATGACGACTTTCACAATTATTGAAATACCAATCAATTCCGGCTTTAGCAATTTCTAATGGAATTGTTTTTTCCTCAATCTTGTTTCTTTCTTTGGCATTATAGCAGTAACGACAACACAAGTTACACTTTGTAGTTAAAAAAAATGATATCATCTTTTTATTACAATGTGGCATATAAAATTCTCCTTTTTATATTTATAAATTATCCCATAATAATTATTCCAAACGTTCCAATTAGTGCAAGTATTATACCGCATAAGTTAATCTTATTAATTCTTTCCTTTAAAACTGCAAAAGAATAGATTAGAACAATAGGTGTATATATTGCTGTTAATGGAGAAGCTATAGATGCATATGTATAATTAAATGAAATTAATAAACATCCTGTCGCTATAACATTAAGCATCGAGCCTATTATCGAATACTTATATTCTTTCATTCCCTCTTTTAAACTTTGTAGTACAGTTCTTATTCTTTGTTTAGTTATCATTAGAAATATAATTGCAATAGGAATTTGAACAATCGCAATTGCTACAATAAAGTTATACGAAGATGTCCTATTGATAATTTTTTTTGTAAGTGTATCTGATAATCCTATTGCTATAGCAGTAATACAAGGAACTATTATTTGTAAATTCATTATTTTTTTTATCTTAAATTGAGAATCAAAACTAGTTAATACCGTTCCTATAATAGTTATTAAAATTAATATAACTTGTAAAGGTAACAATTTTTCATTATTTATAAGCAATGAGAAAATCACCGTATATATAGGATATGTTGATATTAAAACAGTTGTTATACTTAAATTTCCTTTTGATAAAGCATAAAAAACAAGTGCCTCTGAAAGTATTGCAGATATTATCGCATACAAAATACAGTCTAAAACTTTCTCTATTGTTGCCCCAAATAAGAAACCTATTGGAATCCATATAATTAATCCAAATAACATATCAAATAAATATGCCACTGAAGGATTTAACTCTTTATAACTCTTTTTTAACATTATTTGCATCCCTGTCATAAATATTGCGGATACTAATGCAATTAAAATTCCAATCATTATTTACTTTCCTCTCGTTTTTTAATAACCCTTTTTAAAGATTTTTTGGTATTTTATATGTTTATTATATTCTTTTTTCGGTACAATGTCAACAGGTAATAAAAAAAAGAGATATGTTGATTAGACATATCTCGTATAAGTTCTATGACCTCTTACGAACTTATAAGTTACTTGTATTATACAACAAAAAGAATTTGTTGTCAAAACTTGTTATTATTATATTCAACTCCCTTAATTATATACAAAAAAATTTTCTGTTTAAAAAATTTGACAAATAATAAAATAATAGTATAATAATAACAGCTTAAACATAATGCTTGACAGCCTATATTGCACAGGTATGTGTGTAGAGACACATATCTTTTTTTATTTTTTTTCAAACACCACTTGACCTCTTCCTACTGAAATTTTGATGTTTTTGTTTGGTGTTAAATATTTATTTCCAATATTATTTGAACAAAGTTTTATTATATCTTCAATATTTACTTTTTCTATATTTTGTGCACTACCTATGGTTTGAGCTATAGTGTAAATAATCAAACGTTTTCTGATTACTTCCTCTTGTTTATTAAACTCTTTTAAATCTACTACAATATAGCCTTCTTTTTCTTGTATTTTTATCTTAGTATAAACTTCAATTGTTCTTTTTTTCATGTATTCATCTTCTTCTGTAATAACATTTGAAAGTCTATCTAATGTATTAATAAAATTTGGATTAAACTCATTTTTTATATATGGTATTACAATATTTCTTATTTTATTTCTTGTAACATCATTAATGAAATTTGTTTTATCTATTCTAGGATTCAATCTATTTTCTTCACAATATTTTTCAATATCAGTTCTTTCAGTTTCTATTAATGGTCTTATATATTTATTGTCTCTTATTGGTTCTATTCCTCTTAAACCTGAAATTCCAGAGCCTCTAAAAACATTCATAATAATTGTTTCTATTTTATCATTTTTGTTATGTGCAATTGCAATTTTAGTTGCATTTTCTTTCTGAAATATTTCTTCAAAAAAATCATACCTAACTTTTCTTCCTGCTTCTTCTGTTCCTTGCTTATTGGCTTCTGCAATTTTTTTTACATCAACTCTTTTTACAAAAAAAGGAATTTGATAATTTTTACAATAATTTTCCACATATTGTTCATCAGCTGTGGCCTCAACTCTTATCATATGGTTTATATGGCAAACTATGATATCAAAATTAATTTGTTTTTCATCTTTTATTCTACGCAAAATATCAAGCATGCAAATAGAATCTGGCCCACCAGAAACTGCACATACTATTTTATCATTTTGTTCTATTAAATTATATTTCTTTATTGTTTCTAAGACATGTTTTTTTAACATTTTTATCTTCCTAACTGGTTTTTATTATATAATTTTTTTCAACCTCATTCCTCAAAACCTCTAGCCAAATTTACGAATTTAGTATAATTACCCATCCAAAGAAGTTTAACCGTTCCAGTAGAACCTGCTCTGTGTTTTGCCATTATTACCTCAGAAATATCTTTTTCTTCACTATCTGGATTATAATAATCATCTCTATATAAAAACATAACAATATCTGCATCTTGCTCTATTGAACCAGATTCACGTAAATCTGAAAGCATTGGTCTATGGTCTGGTCTTGATTCTACTGCTCTTGATAACTGTGATAAAGCAATTACTGGAACATTTAGCTCTTTTGCAAGAATTTTTAAAGACCTACTTATTTCAGCTATTTCTTGTTCACGACTTCCATTTTTTCTACTTCCACTTCCTTGTATTAATTGAATATAATCTATAACAACTAATCCAATATCTTTTTCCATCTTTAGTTTTCTACATTTTGTTCTAATTTCAGTAATTGAAATTCCTGGAGTATCATCAATATAAATTCCAGCATCTGACATAGGTCCAACTACACTAGCCAGTTTACTCCAGTCATCTTCATCAAGTTTTCCTGTCATAACTTTGTTACTATCAACCATTGCTTCCATACATAGCATTCTGTTTACTAATTGATCTTTTGACATTTCTAGGTTAAAAATTGCAACTGGCACTTTTTCTCTAATTGCTGCATGTGCTGCAATATTTAATGCAAATGCTGTTTTACCCATTGCAGGACGTGCTGCAATCAAAATCAAATCTGAACCATGAAGGCCAGCTGTTTTATCATCTAAATCTGCAAATCCCGTAGGAACACCTGTTATTCTAGATTTTTGATTATATAATTCTTCAAGTTTTGTAAAACTCTCGATTAAAACATCTTTAATAGGTGTATAGCTTTTTTGACTCTTTTTTTGTATAATATCAAAAATCTTTTTTTCGGCTCCTGCCATAATATCATCTACATCTTCTGTTTGATCATATCCAAGTTCAATTATCTCATTTGCTGTTTTAATTAAATTTCTTAAAGTTGATTTTTCTTCAACAATTTCAATATACTTTTGAACATTAGAAGTTGTAGGTACTTTATCTGGCAAAGTAGCTAAATATTCATAACCACCAATTTTTTCAAAACTATCCATTGATGTTAGCTCATCTTTAACAGTTATCAAATCTATTGGTTCTGATCTATTATATAAATTAGCTATAGCCTCAAATATTAATTTGTTATCATCTCTATAAAAACTCTCTGGTTTTAGTTTTTCTATAGAATCCATAACAGCATCTTTATCTGTTAGACAGCTACCTAAAACAGCTTGCTCAGCTTCTATATCATGTGGTGGTACTTTTCCTATTTCCATATTATACCTATCCTTTCAAGATAATTATAATGCACATTTGTAGGCGATTAAAATTGCCCCTACAATTTTTATAAGATTTATCATATTTTTCGGGCGATTAAAATCGCCCCTACATTTGGTATATTATTCTCCTAATACTTCTACATTTAATCTTGCAATTACTCCTTCATATAGTTTTACATTTACTTTTGTAATTCCAAGAGTTTTTATTGTTTCTTTTAGTTCTATTTTCTTTTTATCAACTTTAAAGTTATAATCTTTTTCAAGTTTTTCAGCTATTTCTTTTGAAGAAACTCCTCCAAAAACTTTTCCATTTTCTCCTGTCTTTACTTTAAAATGAAGTCTAACTTTTTCCATTTTCTCGGCTAGCCCTTTAGCTTCTTCTTTTTCTTGATTTTTCTTATAATTTTCAGAGTCTTTTTTTGTTTTTAATTTAGCTAAATTTGATGTATTAGCTTCTACTGCAAGATTTTTTGGGAATAAAAAATTTCTTGCATATCCATCTGATACATTAACTATCTCATCTTTTTTACCTATTGATTTAACATTTTCTTTTAAAATAACTTTCATTTTGCTTAATCTCCTTTCGGAGGACAACTGGACCGGTTCTTTTTGTCCCCACCTAATGTAAGCATTTTACTACATTTTTTACAAAATAGCAATACCAAAAGATAAGTCTGTCCCATTTTTAAAACGGGACTGTCCCCGATTTGAAAGTCTGTCCCAAATTTAAAATAGTTGCCTATTGACAACTATTTTCTTCAAAATATTCACTTATTCTTTGTTTTAGTTCTTGTTTTACTTCTTCAATTGTCATTCCTTCTATTTGGGCTCCTGCTAGAGTGATATGTCCACCTCCACCCATTTTTTCTAGAATTAATTGAACATTGATATCTCCTATTGATCGACCACTTATTGTGACTTTTTCTCCATCATTTCCTAAAACAAATGATGCTGTAATATTTCCTATTGTTAATAATTCATCAGCAGATTTTGCACATATAATATTTGCTTCTTTATCTTCACTTTCATAAACTGCAATTCCTATTGTGTCATTTATAATTTCTGTAGTCTTAATAATTTCTGTTATTTTTGTGTAAGTTTCTAAATCACTTTGGAACCATTTTTTTACTCTTATTATATCTACACCACATTTACGTAGGTATGCTGCCGCCTCAAATGTACGTACTCCTGTTTTAAATGTGAAGTTTTTAGTGTCCATCATAATTCCTGCATAAAGAACCTCTGCTTCTATTTTTGAAAGGTCTACTTGAGTATTAGTATATTGCAAAAGCTCTGTTACAAGCTCTGCAGCAGATGATGCATATACTTCGTGGAATGTAAGTATACTTTTTTGAATAAAATCAGGACTTCTTCTATGATGATCTATTATTGCAATTTGATTTGTTTTATCTAATAATGAAGGATCTTCTACATAATTTGATTTATGTGTATCTACAATTATTAAAAGAGTCTTTTCAGTAATTTTTTCTTCTGCTATTTCTTTATTTATAATTACTCCTTCAAATTTATTTTCTTCATCTAAACTTGCTTTTACTGACCCTAATGCCATAGTATCTGTATTTGCAACTATATAAGCTTCTTTTCCTAGATTTGTTGCTAGTCTATACATTCCTATTGCAGAACCAAGTGCATCAATATCAGGATTTATGTGTCCCATAATAAGAACTTGATCATTTTCTTTAATAAGTTCTTCTAATGCATGAGCAACAATTCTTGCTTTTACTTTAGTTCTTCTTTCAACTTCTTCTACTCTACCACCAAAGAAATGGTATTTGCCATTTTCTCGAATAGCTGCTTGATCTCCACCACGCCCGAGTACAACATCCATTGTATTTAGTGCTGATTGATATTTTTCTTTTCCTGTTTCTCCTTCATTAGAAATGGCTATACTAAGAGTAAGTTGAACTTTAGTGCTAGTATTTATTTCTTTTATTGTATCTAAAATATTAAATTTGCTTTCTTTGATTTTTTCTAAATATCTTTGCTCAAATAAATATACAAATCTATCTCTATCAGATTTTACAACTATGCCTTCATACTCATTTGCCCATTCATAAATAGATTTCTCAATTTCTGCAATTATTTGAGGTCTTTCATCTATTTCTATTTGTTGAATTGTTTCTTCATAATTATCTATCATAATTATTCCAACACAGGCTTTTGAATCTTTATATTCTCTTTGAAGTTTGATGTTTTCAGTTTCATCTAGGAAATACAATATCATCATATATTTTTCTTGTTTTTTTCTTTCTCTACTTCCTGATTTTACAAACTCTCCAAGAATTTTGTATTCTTTATTATCAATTTTTAAATTTCTTACAATAGATTTATCTTTTTTATCTTTTCTTTCTTGTATTTCAAGATTGATATTTTCTAATAATTCTGTTAAATAGTTGTTTATATCTATATTTGCAAATTCTGATACAAATTTTGTACTTCTCCATACAATATTTCCGTCTGTTTCAACAATAATTAGCGGTATTGGTGAATATATCAAACTATTTTTAGCAGCTTGATTAACATTTAAAGTCAAATCCTGTAAATGCTGAGATATCTCACTTTTTCGTTTGTTATTTGCAAAATATGTATATCCTAATATTAATACAAAAATTAAAATTGCTGGAATTATAAATTTAGGATTATATATACAAATTACAACTAATAAAACAAAAATTATTACTAAATAAATTTTAGTTCTTGAAACTAAACTATCAAATAATTTTCTATTACTATTTTGCAATATTATTTCTCCTTTTATTTTTTTACTTCTCTATTTTACTGCTAAATTTAAGTTTTGTCAACTTTATCATACTTAACACAGTAAAAAAGAGTAAATCTTATTTTTGTTCCTTATTTTATATAGATTTTTAAATCTTTAATTGATATTTCATTTTTGCTATTTTTACTAAATGTTATC
>CADAHH010000022.1 GCA_902787685.1 uncultured Eubacteriales bacterium
CTAGTGATGATAACTATTTTGGAAATACCTGTTCCCATTCCGAACACAGAAGTCAAGCAGAATAGTGCCAAAAATACTTGCGGGTTACCCTGCTGGGAAAATAGGTTGTCGCTAGATTTTATATTTTGCCTTGTTAGCTCAGTTGGTAGAGCGCTCGGCTGTAAAGTAGGTCTTATGACCAAGATAGCAGCTTTATATGGAAACATATAAATGATAAGGTGGCTAATTCGGTGAAACTCTTAACAGGTTATGCTGAAGACAATACCGAGCAAAGCAATATGCTGTGTGTAGAGACTTTACACCACCTACCTAAGTCATTTTAGATATGGTAAAGATCAAGTCCAGACTACAAATTATATTTTTATAAATATAGTGTTAACGAAAGTTAATGTGGTACGTAACCGATAGGTCGCAGGTTCGAGCCCTGCACAAGGCGCCATAATTTAAATGTATAAGTATTGTTAATCAATATTTATACATTTTTTTATTTCGTTCGCTTTTTTTACAGATTAATGTATTATATAATTAATAATAAGGAAGTGAATTAATATGATAAAAGAATGTGAAATCTGTGAGACCGAATTTGAAACACAAAGTCAAACAAGAATATACTGTTATAAATGCAGTGGTGAATCTACAAGAAGCGATAATAAAACAAGAAAACATCAAAAAACAATTTTAAGAAGAAGCATGAAAGTTCAAGCAATTAAATTATTAGGAGGAAAGTGTTCTATTTGTGGATATAATAAGTGCCTAGATGCACTAGAGTTTCATCATGAAGATCCTTCTGTGAAAGAATTTAAATTAGGTTCTGGAAACACCATGTCATGGAAAATTTATAAATCTGAAGCTTTAAAATGTATTTTAGTTTGTTCAAATTGCCACAAAGAAATACATTCTAAATTAGGATATATATATTAAAACTATTGGAATTATTCTTAAATTGTGTTATAATATAAAAGTGTAAAAAGGAGAGTTTCAATGAGTTTAAATGATAGAAGAAATGGAAAAGATAGAAGAAAAGAAAAAAGAGATACATTAGATAGGAGAAAAAATAAAGATAGAAGATTAAATTCTGATAGAAGAGTCCAAACAGAAAGAAGAACTCAAGCAGATAGAAGAACAATATCAATTGATTATTCTAATAGGGCTACAGATATTCAAGTTGAAAAATCATTTGATGATCAAGTAGAAGGTAGAAATGCTGTTCTTGAATTACTAGAAAGTGGCAAAGATGTTAACAAAATTTATATTACTAAAGGAGAAAGAAAAGGTTCAATTAATAAGATTATTGCTATTGCGAATGAAAGAAGAATAATTATAGTTGAAAAAGATAAAACTCAAATGGATATGATGGCAGGTACAGAAAACTATCAAGGAGTTATTGCAATTGTTCCTCCATATGAATATGTTGATGTGGAAGATATTCTAAATGTAGCTAAAGAAAAGAATAAAGATCCATTTGTTTTAGTATTGGATGGAATTGAAGATACACATAATTTAGGTGCTATAATTAGAACAGCAGAAGCTGCTGGAGTGGATGGAATAATTATTCCTAAAAGAAGAGCTGCATCTGTAAACAGTACAGTAAGCAAGGTTGCATGTGGAGCTTTAGAATATATAAAAATGGCAAGAGTAAATAATATTAATGATGCAATCAAAAAATTAAAAGATAACGGAGTTTGGATTTGTGGAACTTCACTAGAGGCAGAAAAATATTATTATGAACAAGATTTAACAGGGCCACTTGCTATAATCATAGGAAATGAGGCAAATGGGATAAGTAATTTGGTAAAAAAGAACTGTGACTTTTTAGTTAAAATTCCAATGATAGGTAAAGTACAATCTCTTAATGCATCTGTATCTACAGGTATAGTATTATATGGTGCTTTAAGAAAAAGATAAAACATTAGATTTTAAAATTATTATTATAAATATAAAAAAGGATGTGGAAATAAATGGAAAGAAATTTTAAACTTATTTCAATTATTATTATTGTATTAATAGTTTTGGTAGCAATTGTTGGGTGCATTCTGTTTTTCGCAACTGATTTATTAAAATCAGATGAAATATTGTTTAAAAAATATTTAGCACAAGATATTCAAAATATAGCTGAAGTATTTGATTTTAAAAATGAAGAGATGTATTTAGATTACATTAAAGAAAATGATTATACAGAGAACACAGATATAGATTTAAGCTATATAGAAAACGAAAATGATCAAGAAGAAATTTACAATATCAAGACAGAGAGTATTAATAATACTACTGATAAATCATATTACAAAAATATTAAAATTAATTATGGATCTGAAGAATTATCAAATATTGAACTATTAAGACAAAACGAAATATATGGTTTTAGATTATCTGATTTAGTACAACAATTTGTAAGTATAGAAAATGCTACTATGTACTATGTTGTTACAAATTTAGGATATAATGGAAATTATTTCCAAGAAAAAATGAACATAGATGAATTAACTTTTAAGGAATTATTTGATTTTTCTGAAGAAGAAATTCAGAAAATGAAAGAAAATTATTTTAATGTAATTTTTTCTGATATCAATTCAAAGAGTTATTCTTCAAAAAATAAAGCACTAATTACATTATATAATCAAGATAGTATTACAGCAAAGCAATATACTTTAACTTTAAGTAGAACTGATTTGGATAAGATTTATAAAAAAATACTTAATCAAGCTTTAAATGATGAAATTATACTATCAAAATTAGAGAAAATAGATAATGAAATAAAAAAAATAGGATTTAATGAGCCACAAGGTGAAAGCTTAAAGGAAAAATATATATCAAAATTAACAGAAAAATATAATTCAATAGAATATCTTGGACAAAACGAAGAAATGATTACTTTTAATGTTTTTCAATCAAAAGGGAAAACATATAGAGTATCCATGAAAACTGATATAAATGAGTATATTATTGATTTAAATACAAAAAATGGAACTGAATTAAGCTATAAAACAGTTCAATTGACTCAAGAGGGTGAAGATATTTTTGTATATGCATTTGGAAAAAATGCCGATGATTCAAGACATTTTATATATGAAGATAATACTCAAAAATTAGATATAAAACAAGGTTTTAGCAATCATGAAAATAGTATAACGAGCACTGGAGAATTATTATATAAAAGCAATGATATCAGTCAAATAAAAGTGGATTTAAATACTAATATGGATTTTTCTGAAAAAAAGGATGTTCCTATAAAATTTAATAAAAATATTATACTAAATAATTATGAAAGTGATGTTATTGATAGTGTTTTTAGTAATTTAAGAGAAAGAATTATAAAAAGATTAGAGGAAAAGCAATCAGTTATTAATACTAAAATGTTAAATAAAATTACACTTTGGATAGATAAAAAAGAAGAAGAAAGAATAAGTGAAGAACATAATGCTAGTGAATTAAAAAAACAAAGATTTAATAATAAATTTATTTTATATGAAGGAGAAAATATAGAAATTGAAACAATTAAGAAATTGTTAGATTTAGCAGGAAATAATATGACTGATTATAAAATAATTGATAATAAACAGATTAAAATTATGGTAGAATCGGGTGTTAAAAATCAAGAAAAAGCAGATAGAATAATGACAATATTATCGAATAATGATTTTAATTATAATGTGAATATGGAATATAATGAAGAAGGATACATTAATGCAATTATGATATCTATTTATAAAAAATAAAAATAAAAAATGGAACTAGTGGTTATACATAATTTCTAGTTCCAAATTTGTTTTTACATATTTGAGAATTAAGAAAGAGATGTGAAAAAATGCCGAAAGTAAGTGTTATTGTTCCAGTTTATAATGTAGAAAAATATTTAAAAAGATGCATAAATTCAATTTTAAATCAAACTTTACAAGATATAGAAATAATTTTTGTGGATGATGGTTCAACAGATAGTTCTAAAATAATAATTGAAGAGAAATTAAATCTTTATAGAGAAAAAATAAAATACTATTATAAAGAAAATGGTGGATTATCAAGTGCTAGAAATTATGGAATTCCATA
The DNA here is from genome assembly GCA_902787685.1 of uncultured Eubacteriales bacterium. GTDB lineage: Bacteria > Bacillota > Clostridia > TANB77 > CAG-508 > CAG-269. The sequence continues at coordinate 4,045 of CADAHH010000022.1, forward strand.
TGCAAGAGGTGAGTATATTGCTTTTTTAGATTCAGATGATTATATAGAACCAACAATGTATGAAGAAATGTATAATGTTGCAAAAAAAGAAAATTCTGATATGGTTGAATGTGATTTTATTTGGGAATATCCTGATAAGCAAAAATATGATTGTGGGCAGATTTATAATGACAAAAAAGAAGCATTAGAAAAAGCTAGAGTTGTTGCATGGAATAAGCTAATCAAAAGAGAAATTTTAGAAAAAGAAAAAATAGAATTTCCATTTGGATTAAGATATGAAGACGTAGAGTTTTTTTATAAACTAGTACCAAGCTTAAATAAAATTTCTTTTGTTAAAAAATTCTTTATTCATTATGTTCAAAGAGACAATTCCATTGTAAATACACAAAATAGTAAAACTATGGATATATTCAAGGTATTAGATAATGTTATTGAATATTACAAAAAAAATAATTATTATCAAGAGTATAAAGAACAGCTTGAATATACATATACAAGATTATTATTATGTAGTTCATTAAAAAGAATGTGTAAAATTGATAATAAAGATGAAAGAAAAAGAGCACTTGATGAAACTTGGAATAATTTAAATACAAAATTTCCAGATTGGAAAAAGAATAAATTATTAAAAAAGAAAAGTTTCAAAAATATATATATGAGAAGTGTGAACAGAGTTACATTTAAAATATATTGCTTTATATTACATATGATATAATTATTATTGAAAATATCAAAAAGTTGAAGTGTGAGGTGCGAAGTGCGATGTATGATTTCTCACTTCAATTTTTAATAGGAGTATCAATGAAAAAATTAAAGGAATTATGTACTTTAGAAAATCTATTATGTTTATATATAATTATTTGTCCGATTTTAGATATAGCTAGTTTTTTATTTAGAAATTATTTTAATACTAATTTTTCACCAAGTACAATAATTAGACCAATTATACCTGTAATATGCTTTATAATATTGTTTTTTAAAGAAAATAATAAAATAAAAAAAATAATAATAATTGGAATTTATTTTTTATATTCATTAATACATTTGTATTTTTTTCAAAAACTGCATAATGGCAGTTCATATGGAAGCATAAAAAATGAATTACAATATATTATAAATTATTCATTATTGATTGTTAATTTATATTTATTTTATGCAATAATAAAAGATAAATCTAAGTTAAAAAAAGCAGTATATTTAAGTTTAATTATATATGTAATATCAATATATTTTTCAATATTAACTAATACTTCATCTCACACATATTTAGAAGGAATTGGATTTAAAGGTTATTTTGAATCGGGTAATAGTTTGTGCACAGTTTTGGTTTTAGGATTATGTATTATTTTTTCTGATTTTAATTTTAAACAGTGGGGAAAAATTTCATTAATTATTTTTACAGGGATTTATTTAATTGTTTTCTCTGGAATGAGAACAGGACTATTTGGTTTTGGAATTATAGTTGCAATTTGGATAATAGGCAAATTTTTTATATCAATTAAAGAAAAAGTCTATTTTAACAAAAAGCAAATATTAATTATAACATTTGGAATAATTCTTTTTGTAATATTAACATTTATTCTAGGAGCACGTACTTTAGAAAGAAGAAGAATGCTAAAAGAGAATGAACTTAATAATTTTGATGAAGAAACACAATCTATTAGATATGTTACAGGAGATATTTTAAATATATACAAAAAAATTCAAAAAAATGAGATAACAAATGAATATATGTCTGAAGCAGAACAAAAAGCAATAATTGATTTATGTGAGTTTGCTGAAAAGCATAAATTATCAAATGTTGATTTAAGAAAACAGCAATTTATATATAATTTATTTTTGGTTAAAGAACAAAAAAATCCTTTATTGATTTTATTTGGAAATGGGTATAAAAACCAAACTGGAGAACTTGTTATGGAGATGGAAATCCCAGCTCTTATATGCAATTTTGGATTAATAGGATTTGTTTTATATTTAGGCCCAATATTCTATCTAATTATTTCAAGTTTATTTAGAGAATTAAAAAAAATAAAAGAAATAAAAATAGATAGAATAATGTATTTTACAGGATGCGGATTAGCACTTTTATTATCAGGAATTTCAGGATATGTGTTCTTCAACATTTCAAGTATGACTATGGCAATAGTGTTATGTGTATTAATTAATTTAGAAAAATATAATGAGATTAATAATATACGATAAGTTAGATGAATGCTATAAGTGAGAGGTGAGATAGAATGAAAAGAATTGTATTTGGAATAACTAGCTTAACTTTAGGTGGAGCAGAAAGAGTATTAGTTGATATAGCAAATCGATTAAAAGATGATTATGATATAACAATTTTTACAATTTATGGAAAAGGTATATTTGAGTATGAATTAGACAAAAAAATTAAGATAATAAGTTTATATAATTTTTCATATAATGAATTAAGTAAATCAAATAAAAAAATAATCCCCATAAAAGTATTAAATTGTGGAAAGTCAATCTACAAAAAGTACATTGAAGGAAAATATGATATACAAGTTTCATTTTTAGAAGGTCCTATTACTAGAATTTTTCAATATGGAGAAAATGTTAAAAAAATTACATGGATACATAATGACATTTCAAAAGTTTTTGGAGATGGATTAAAAGCTAAACTTAAATTAAGTTTAGATAAATCAATTTATAAAAAATATGATAAATTAGTATTTGTGAGTGAAGACAACAAAAATGAATTTAATAAATTATTTAAAATAAAAGATATTGAAGAAAAAGAAGAAGTTATTTATAATTATTTAGACAAGGAAAAGGTATTAGAAAAAGCTAGAATGCAAGTTGGACAAGAATATATAAGTAACTTTGTTCCATCATTAATAACAATTGCAAGGCTTGTTCCTCAAAAAGCTATAGATAGGCTAATAAATGTTCATAAAAGATTAATTGATGAAAATATAAATCACAATATTTATGTAATAGGTGATGGACCAGAAAAAGAAAATCTAATTAAGCAAATAAAAGAATTAAAAGTTGAAGATACATTTAAATTAATGGGAAAAAGAGAAAACCCATATCCATATTTAAAAAAAGCAGATTATTTTGTTTTACTTTCAAAATTTGAAGGTTATGGAATGGTAATAGATGAAGCAAAAATATTAAATAAAAATATTATTATTACTAAAACAGCTGCAATAGAAGCTGTTAAAGGATATGCAAGGAAACTTATTTTAGAAAATACTGAAGATGCTATATATGAGGGATTAAAGCAAGTATTACAAGGAAATGTTATATTTGATGAAAGTGAGACTGAGTTTAATAATGATAATTTAATCAATAAAATTAAAGCAATATTTGAAAACAATTGATATTTAAAAACTAATATATTTAATATTAAAATTTCCGCTTTTAAAATGTTACTAGATAATAGTTTTAATATCATATTATTCTTTAATAGTGAATATATAAATATTTTTCGAAAAATCTCGGCTCAATACACATTAAAGAAATTCTAATTTAATAAAATGAGCCTCTTTCACTCAGACCCTCTGCGCTATCGCTTGAGTACCGTGAACATCCCTCATTTTATTAAATAAGAATTTCTAATAATGCTCCAATCGCATTCGATTTGTTCTTAAAATATTTATATATTCACTATTAGAGAGTATATCTAGAGTTAAAATATTATATATAACCTTAAAATATTGAAAAGGAGTGAGTATAAAAATGAAATTAAGCATATTAACAGCTACGTATAATAGATCAAATTATTTGCTAAAACTATATGAAAGTATTAAAGAAAATTTAAAATATAATGTAACTCCTGAATGGATTATTGTAGATGATGGATCAACTGATGATACAAAAAATATAGTTCAAGGCTTTATAGATGAGAATAAAGTAATAATAAAATATTTATATCAAAAAAATAATGGTAAAATGTCAGCAATAAATGAAGCGGTAAAAATGGCAACAGGAGATTTAATTGTTGATTGTGATTCTGATGATTGTTTTACCAATAATAGTTTTGAAATTATAGAAAAAAATGCAAAAAAACTTATACAAAATCAAGAACTATATGGATTAGTTTTTCTAAAAAGTGAAGAAAATGGGAAAATCAGCGGAAAAGAATTTTCTCAAAAAGAGCATATTACAACTATGTTTGACTTATATTTTAAAGAGGATATTGGTGGAGAAAAAATAATTGTTTATAATAGCAAAATTAGGAAGCAGTATTCACATCAATTAGAGCATGATGAAAAATTTATTACAGAAGCAAGAATGTATCATAAAATGGATGAAAAATATCAATTACTTGCTATTAATGAAATTATAGAACAAGGAAGCTATATAGAAGACGGATATACTAAAAATATAAACAAAACTTTTAAAGAAAGTCCTTATGGGTACTATATGTATTTCAAAGAATCGCTTCAAAAGGATATGAGAGGAGTAATGTTTTCTAAAAGACTGTATGTAATAAAACATTATATTTTATTTAGTTATTTGACAAAAAATAAGTTTAATGTTAAGCTAATTAAAGATAGATTAAATAGATTATTATATATCATTCTATATTTACCAGGAATAATGAAGAGCAAGAGATTTTAGACGGAAGTGGGATGTGAGAAGTTAGAGGTCGGATGTCGGAGTTAGGAAGTCAGAGGTCAGAAATACGAACTCATTTAAATATAATTAAATAAGATATTAATTATAAAAATAATAATTTATGAAAGGAGAAAAAAATATGTTAACAGAAATTTTAACTTTTTTAGGTGCAATGATTATTTTATTTGTAATTTTAAAAGTAATATCTTTACCTATAAAAATTATAATAAAATTATTAATTAATGCTCTTATTGGAGGTGTAGTATTATTTCTAATTAATCTTACAGGATTAATTGCACTTAATATTACATGGATAACAGCACTAATTGTAGGATTTTTAGGAATACCAGGGGTTATAATAGTAATATTAATGCACTTTTTTATGTAAAAAACGCGAAATCATAAGATTTCGCGTTTTTCTATAATCTTTAATTCTAAAATAATTTATGCATTTGCTGCATTTAATTTTTTTGCTAAATTTGATTTTTTTCTTGCAGCAGTATTTTTAACAATAACACCTTTTGTGCAAGCTTGATCAATTTTTTTAGTAGCTTGTGAAAATAAAGCTGTAGCTTCTTCTATATTACCATTTTCTAATGCTTCTTCAAATCTTTTAATAGCTGACTTATATTCAGATTTAATCATACTATTTCTTAAAGTTTTCTTTTCTATAACTTTTACTCTTTTTTTAGCTGATTTAATGTTTGGCATTTTTGCACCTCCTTTTAGTACTCTCATTAATTAACACACAATATTCTATCACAAAAATGTTGATTTGGCAAGTACTATTTCAATTTTTCCTCTATTAATTTTGCGATTTCATTTGCTTTTTGTGAAATATAGTCTTGATTTTCTCCTTCTATCATAACTCTAACAAGAGGTTCAGTTCCAGAAGGTCTAATTAAAACTCTACCATTTCCAGCAAATTCTTTTTCTAATTTATCAATTGCATTTTTAATTTCTTCATCTTTTTCATAATCATATTTTTTCTCTGAATTAACTTTAGCATTTACAAGTATTTGAGGGTATTTCTTTACTAAATTACCTAATTCTGATGCTTTTTTGTTTTCTTCAAGAATTGTTTTAATAAGCATTAAAGATGTTAAAATTCCATCTCCAGTAGGGTTATAATCTAATAGGATAACATGACCTGATTGTTCTCCTCCAAGATTAAATCCATTTTTTAACATTTCTTCTAAAACATATCTGTCTCCGACTTTAGTTTGCAATAGCTCTAATCCATTATCTCTAGCATACTTATTTAAACCTAGATTACTCATTACAGTTGCAACAATTGTATCTTTATTTAATTTCTGATGTTTTCTTAAATTGCTAGATATAATAGCAAGTAATTTATCTCCATCAATTTCTTCACCATTTTCATCAACTGCTAAACATCTATCTCCATCGCCATCATAAGCAATTCCTAAACTTAGATGTTTTTCTTTAACAAATTTTTTTAAATTATCTAAATGAGTAGAACCACAATTATCATTAATATTAATACCATTTGGGGTATTGTTAATTATTATATGATTTATACCTAATGCTGTAAAAACTTTTTCTGCAACTTTATATGTAGCACCATTTGCTGTATCAATTCCAACTATAAAATCTTTTTTATTGTATTGTTCAATTATATCATCAAATATTTTTCTAAAGAAATAAACATACTCATCTTCTAATTCTAATGCGTATTCAGAAACACCAATTTTATCATTTACAGCAGTAAGCTCATCTAGTTTACCAGAATCCATTATATCTTCAATTTCTTCTTCAAGACTATCAGGTATTTTTGTACCTTTATTGCTGAAAAACTTAACTCCATTAAACTCAAAAGTGTTATGTGATGCTGAAATAACAACACTTGCATCTGCTTTTAGTTTTTTTGTTAAATATGCAACAGCTGGTGTTGGCATAACACCTAATAATTTAACATTTGCACCATAGCTTAAAAAACCTGAAACCATTGCACTTTCAATTAATGTACCTGAAATACGAGTATCTCTTCCAATTAATATTAATGGAGCATGATCTGTATGTTTTGATAGAACATAAGCTCCAGCTTTTGCAACTTTATATACTAATTCTGGTGTAAGTTCAGTATTAGCTATTCTTCTAATTCCATCTGTACCAAAGTATTTTCTCATATTGTATCTGTCCTTTCATTATTTATGATATTTAATAATATTCAATTTAATGAATATTTAATTTACTATTTTTATTGCATTGTTTATATTATCATATTTTAAGTACTTAGTCAATAAGTGTAGAGATGAAATTACCATTACAGTTCAGTAAAAAACAATTTTTTGTCGCGAGCTTTAAGTTAAGCTCAAACTGAATTGTAACAAATTACCTTGTATAAAAAAGAAAATGAAAAATCATTGACAAAAAATGCATGAAAATATATAATAAATTTGAACTTTATATTTTTCATTTAATAATAATGTGCACATTGAAATTTGAATATTTCAAATTTGCTATTTTGGACAACATTTAGTATACATGTGTGTATTATTAAAAAATGAAAAGTTTAAGTATAGAAAGATGCAGAAGAGGAGGAAAAAATGATAAACAATAAAAATAGACAAAAGGGTATAACTTTAATAGCTTTAGTTATTACTATAATTGTTTTGTTAATATTAGCAGGAATATCAATAGCAATGCTGAGTGGAGATAATTCAATATTAAGTAAAGCAGGAGAAGCAAGGGATATAACAGGAACAAGAGATATAGAAGAGAGAATACAGATAGCATATTTAGGAGTATTAGCAGAAGGAAATGGAAATGTAGAAAAGGGTAAATTGCAAACAGCACTTGAAAATGAATTTGGTGCAGGAAAAGTAACAGATTTAGCAGATGATTTATCAACTGTAAAGATAGATGGAAAAGAGTATCAAACAGGAGTAACAGAAGGTACATCTGGAGGAGGAGGAAGCAATCCAACAGGGCTAGCTGGATTAACAGATGCTGAAAGAGAACTATTACAAACAGGAGTATCAGAAATAGCATATGATGACATTACAAACGATAATTTAAAAGAGCCAGATAAAATAAAAGCAGTAATAACAGGAGAAGTACCAATAACTACAGAGATGACTTACGTAACAGGAACAGTTGATACAGGTGTAGTAGTATCTATAAATGGAAGTGAATTTGTGTGGGTGCCAGTACCAGTTGCAATAAGTTCAGATGCAAGTACAATTTCTACATCAGGAGTAAATTTAGCAACAAACCAAAGTACAGAAAGACCAATGGCAAAATTACAAAGTGGTTCTAGCACAAATTATGAAGGTTTGTTATATAATTTTAGTGGAACAACATCAACATATAAGCCAGGTTATACAGTAACTGATACTAGCACACATAGAGAGCCAGCATATTTATCAGGTTCAAGTTATGATGATAATACAACATATGGAGGATTGTTTAATTCTAGTGATTTGCAAACAGAATATAATAAAGTTGTATCAAGTATAAATAAATATGGTGGGTTTTATGTAGGAAGATACGAATTAGGATTAGAAGGGACAAATCCGGTATCTAAGCCTGCAAGTGAAACAGTAACAACAGCAGCTGCAAATAATAGTAATACAAATAGCTGGTACGGATTATACAGTAAATGTAAAAGTTATAGTGCTGATAATCTAACAAGTACAATGATGTGGGGAAGTCAATATGATGCAATGATGAATTGGATGGCAAAAACTGGAAAGACAGTTGGAACAGCAGATAGCAGTAAATATAATACAGCAACAACAACAGGAAGTAAAGAAGAAGATAAAATAAATAATGTATATGACCTTTATGGTTGTCACTATGAATGGACATTAGAGGCCGACTACACGTACAATCGTGTCTATAGGGGTGGCACTTACAACGACAGCGGTTCTCCAAGTGACCGTAACAACGACTATCCTCGCAACACCTACGGCTCCTATGGTTCGCGTCTCTCACTTTATATAAAGTAGAACTGTAAGCTAAAATCAATACAAATGAACAATAAAATGATACAATAAATGCTAAGACTTAAACATAGGTCTTTAGCGAATGGAATACGCTAAAGTGAAAATTTTTTAGCCATCTCTCGAAGAGAGGTAGGCTGGAAAATTTCCACTAGCGTGGCGCCACTAGCGTGGCGCCATTTTTGCATTTGCGAGCTTTTTGCCCGAAACAAAAGCAAAAATGGTGTCACGAAATTAAAAGAGAAAGAAGTGGTGAAAATGGAGTTTTTAGATATGGTACAAAGATTGCAACTAATCTATGGTTTGAAGATACTATTAATATCATGTGGAAGTTTCTATATTTCAATAGGAGCTGATGCAATAGTTCTAAATAAAGAATTAGGGTTGCAACTTAATTGTGCTAAAAAAGGAGTATGCAAAGTAGGAGTTCCCAAAAATTCAATAGAAAAATATATAGAAAAGTTGAATGAGATAGGATATTCATATATTGTATTGGACTATATAAAAGATAAAAATCAAATTATAAAAATACATGAATTTATAGGAAAGAATATAGAGTCAATATCCTTTAATAAAGATTGTAGGAATTGCAATAGAAATAGATATATTAAAGTAACTGAATATGATGATGCTTTGGAAAAGTATGTAAAAGAAGAATTTGGAGAAGATTTTGTATGGTAAAAGAAACAGAAAATAAGCTACAGCTAATTCCTAAAATAGAAAGATATATAGAATATATGTTAAATGTAATAGTTAAGCTACCTAGAACTGAAAAATTTAGTATAGGAACTGAATATAAACAAAGCATGTACCAAATGTTAGAAAATACAATGTATATAAGTAAATTAAGAGATAAAAAGCAATGTCTAGAAATAGTAAATAAAATAGATGCAGAATTAAACTCACAAAGAATATTTTTAAGAATAATGCAAAAACAAAGATGGATTGATACAAAGAAATTTAATGTAGCTATGAATTTAATATATGAGATAGGAAAAATAATTGGAGGGCTTGTAAAATATTATGCCAAAGACTATAAGAAACAAATTTGATAAAGTATTAAGTTATGAAAGTTTAATGGAAGCTCATAAGAAATCCAGAAAAGGAAAAGGTTATAGAAACGAAATAATAAAATTTAATTTAAAACAAGAAGAATATATTATGTGGTTATACAATGAACTAAAAAATGAAACATATAAGCATGGAGGATATAAAGTATTTTATGTAACAGAGCCAAAGTTAAGGAAAATAGAAAAGTCAAGATATGTAGATAGAATAGTACATAGATGGCTAGTAGATAATTTTTTAGAACCAACATTTGTACCTACTTTTGTAAATACATCTTTTGCATGTTTAAAGGATAGAGGTATGCATAGGGCAGCACTTTATGTGCAAAAATGTATGAAATCTGCTTTAGTAAAATGGGGAGAATATTATATTTTAAAGATGGATGTAGCAAAGTATTTTGATAGCATAGATAAAAATATATTGTTTGAAATTCTTAAAAGAAAAATAAAAGATGAAAAAATATTGTGGCTTATAAAAGAAATACTATTTTCTCAAGAAAGAGAAAAAGGATTAGAAATAGGAAATTATACTTCTCAAATGTTTGGAAATATTTATTTAAATGAGCAAGACCAATTTGTAAAACATAACTTACATATAAAATACTATGCAAGATATTTAGATGATAGTGTAATAATTGTAAAAACAAAACAAGAGGCTAAAAGGGCATTAAAAGAAATAACTGAATTTTTAGAAGTAAATTTGAATTTAAAGTTTAACAAAAAGACACAAATATTTAAAGGAAAGCAAGGAGTTAATTTTTGTGGATATAAAATAAATGAACACAGAATGAAACTACGAGATAAAGGAAAAAGAAAACTAAAGAAGAAGGTTAGAAAACTAGAAAGTAAAATTTTTTGTGGAGAGATTACAAGTAAAAATGCTAGAATATTTTTAGCAGGACATTTGGGTTATATAAAATATGCTAATGTGAAGAATTTGCTGGAAAAAGTATTTTATATAGAATAGTAATTTTATAAAGATCATTAGCTTTGTTAATAATTTTAGGGATAAATCGAAAGGCCAACAACACGAACAATCGTGTCAATAGGGGTGGCAATTACAACAACAACAATTCTCCAAGTAACCGTAACAACAACAATCCTAACAACACCAACGACAACAATGGTTCGCGTCTCTCACTCTAATACAATTTTGGGATTATATATTTTACGGAATATATACAGTAAAGGTATTAGTATTAAAGAGATTTATTCCTTCCTAATGTGCAATGATTTTATTGCCCAAGGTAAAAATGAATCAGCAAAATATGTATTAGTAGATTTTCGAATATATGTATTTTGCGAAAGAGCAATAGTTATAGATTGTGATTATTGCTCTTGAAATTATATAAAAAAGGATGAGTAAAATGAATTTATGTTTTTTTAGTCGGAGTAATTACAGGTAAGCCGGATTTTAAGTTTATAGTAAGCAAAAACTTGAATTTTAAAGACAGTTTGCATATAAGTATATGTATGTTTGAACTAAAAATAGATGAAACTACATTTTTGAAAATAAAAGCATATGATGAGCTTTCTGATTTTTGTTATAACAATTTTAGACGAGGAGATTTTATTGCTGTTTCTGGAAGACTTAATGATTTAAATGAAGTTGAAATTGAGTTTTGTGAAAAACTTTGATTTTGAAAAAATACATAGGATAAAAAATTTTTGTTGAATTATGTAGGAAAGTATGATATATTATTAACAAATAAAGAGAAAGGAGATTATAGTATATAAAAATACTATAAATAAAGAGTATGGACTGGAAAAAAGAAATCTTACAAAATTGTGAATGGAAAGAAGAAATATCAAACAAAGAAGAAAAAGAAAAAGTTGCAAAAATAATAGCATCAAAAGTAAAGGATGGAGATGTTATAGGTTTTGGTTCAGGTTCAACATCTTTTTTAGCAGCTATTGAGATTGGAAAAAGGCTTGAGAAAGAAAATATTAAAATAACAGCAATACCAACTTCACATGAAATAAAAATGTTATGTACATATTTAAATATTCCAACAGCAGATATCATGGAAAAAAGACCTGATTGGTGTTTTGATGGTGCTGATGAAGTTAATGAAAAAAAATGGTTGATTAAAGGTAGAGGTGCAGCAATGTATAATGAAAAATTCAATATTGCACTAGCATCAAAAACATATATTTTAGTGGATAAAAGCAAATTCGTAGATAGATTAGGCCAAAAGTTTGCAATTCCTATAGAGATTACTCCTAAAGCTTTAAACTATGTTAAGGAAGAACTATTTAAATTAGGAGCTCAAGAAATCACCTTAAGGCTTGCTTTAAGAAAAGATGGACCTGTTATTACTGAAAATGGAAATCTTATATTAGATACAAAATTTAATGAGATTACAGAGAATCTTGAAAATAAAATAAAATGTATTACAGGTGTAATAGAAAGTGGATTATTTATTAATTACAATGTTGAAATAATTAATTAAAACTTGGGGGTTATATATATGTGGGGAGATATATCAATAGCATTTTTATTAGCTCTTATAGCAACATTTATGGTTACTCCATATTCAATTAAACTTGCAAAAAAAATTGGAGCAGTTGATATACCAAAAGATGATAGAAGAATGAGAAGAAAAGCAATGCCAAAACTTGGGGGTATTGCTATAGTTGCAGGATTTGCTATTTCATTTTTTTATTTAATGTCAGTAATGCATATTGAAGGAAGTATAGATTTATTTGATCATAATTTATATTTCAAAAAAATAATGGGAATAGGAATAGGAATTTTAATTATACTAACTACTGGAGTATTAGATGATACAAGAACATTAAAACCATGGCAAAAATTAATAGGACAATTATTGGCTGCAATTGTAGTGGTTTCTTTTGGAGTTAAAATAAATAACATAAGTATTCCATATTTTACAAATTTAGGATTCTCAAATGAAGTTTCGATTGTTGCAACTATTATATGGATTGTCGGAATAACAAATGCTATAAATCTAATTGATGGATTAGATGGACTATCATCTGGTATAGCACTGATATCATGTGTTTCATTACTTATAATTTTTGCGTTAAACTATTCTCCTATGATTGCTATTCTTATGATAACATCATTAATAGGTGCACTAGTAGGATTTTTGCCTTTTAATTTTGCACCAGCAAAGACATTTGTTGGAGATACAGGATCTAATTTTTTAGGATTTATTCTTTCAATAATATCAATACTTGGGCTCGCTAAAACATATACAGCAGTTGTAATTGCTCTTCCAATGCTAGCTTTAGGTTTACCAATTTTTGATGTTTCTTGGGCTATAATAAGAAGATTTATAAAAGGAAAATCAATTAAAGCAATATTTAAGGCTGATAAAGGACATTTACATCATAGATTAGTTGCTCTAGGATTTTCACAAAAACAAACAGTTTTAATAATGTATGTAATGAGTGCAGCACTTGGTTTATTTGCAATAATAATATTAGAAAGTGGAATTTGGAAAGCTCTATCATATTTACTTATGGTAATTGCTGCAATGTTTTTAGGGTATAGGAATTTTATAACTTTAAAAGAAGAAAAAGGTGAGAAATACGAATGTGGAGTTTGTAAATATATTTACAATCCTAAAACAGGAAATGAAAGAGCTGGAATTTCACCAGGAACCAATTTTGAAGATTTACCAGAAGACTGGGTTTGCCCTGTATGTGGAGAAAGAAAAGATGTGTTTGAGTTACATAAATAAATATTTATAAAATATCCAATTGTAAATTAATAAGTATTTATAAATTAAAACAGTATACTATCCTAAAAAAATGAAATACTAAAACTAAAGGAGGAGTTAGTATATGAAATTTATAAAAGGTGTAATGATAGGTACATTAGTTTCTGCAGGGGCAATTTGGATGTTTTCAGAAGCATCAAATATGGATACAAAAAAGATGATGAAAAAAGGAAAAAAATTTATAAAAAATATGGTAATGTAAATTAAAAGAATTTGAAACTGGAGTTATGTTTCAAATTCTTTTTTTATATTCTAGGAAAAATGGACTGTAAGGAGAATTTTTCCGTAGATTTCTTAGCTGTGCGAAGAATGAGCTACAGATAAGATATACTGTGTAAGATAAATATGCGAAACTTAAATTTTCTTAGCGACATAAGGAGCTTAGAAAATGTTAGTTCCGTTTTGTTAACGAATAAAGGATGTTTATACTATTTAGAATATAAAGAATTAATATATAAATATTTTTCGAAAAATCTCGGCTCAATACGCATTAAAGAAATTCTAATTTAATAAAATGAGCCTCTTTCACTCAGACCCTCTGCGCTACGCTTGAGTACCGTGAACATCCCTCATTTTATTAAATAAGAATTTCTAAATTTATATATTAATTCTTTAATAGTATATTTTACAGTTACTATTAGCATAAAAATTTTTGTCAATTAATTTAACTAAGCTACTTGACATAATTAAGAAATTATTATAATATATATAAAGTTAAATCTATTTAATTTTTTTAATTATTATTTCTAAACTCCTTATTAAAAAATTTAAATTTAGGAGGAAATATGTCAAAAATTTTATCAAAAATATTAGTAATATTATTGCTTTCAATAATATTTATTTCTAATGCGTACCAAATGGTAAATGCAGCTTTTGAAATATCAGAAGCATACATACAAAAGATAGGAGATGCAGATTATCACTTAAAATACTATAAAGAAGAGAAAGGAATGTACACTTACTGTACATGCAGTATTGTTGGCCATTATCAAGATGGAAAATTTTATCCTGCGTATTGTTTAAACAGAGATATGCATGGAGTTGGAGCAGTTGAAAATTATTCTGTTGATGTAGATTCATTAATAGATAATAATGCTGTTTGGAGAGCAGTAAAAAATGGATATCCATATAAATCAGCAGGAGAGATGGGACTCTCATCAGATTTTGATGCTTTTGCAGTTACAAAATTTGCAATATATTGCTTGATTGGTCAGGCAGATATTAATTTATATACAGCAGATGAAGGAGATGAAGAAGGTCATGCAATGCTTGATGCTTTGCATAATCTTGTTAATATTGGTTTAAACGGATCTGGGAGTTTTAAAAATGAACTAAAAATATCTCAAAAAGGAGAATTAACCGAAGATGGAGAATACTATTCTTTAGTATATAAAGTAACATCAGGAACTACTATACAAAGTTATGATATAAAATCAGTTTCAGGTTTATCAAATGGAGAACTAATTACAGATACAAAAGGAAACATTAAAACATCATTTAATTCAGGAGAAAATTTTAAAATAAAAATACCAAAACAAAATTTAAATTCAGATAAAAATATTAATATTCAAATAGAAGCAAAATTAAAATCTTATCCATTATATTATGGAAAAACTAGAATAACAGGCACTCAAAATTATTTGTTAACAGCAAATTCCTATCAAAATATAAATGCTGAAATAAATACTAACCTTAAATTAAACACTGGGAAAATATTAATAAATAAAGTAGACAGTGATACAAAAGAAGCAATAGAGGGTGCAGAATTTGAGCTTTATAATTCAAAAAATGAAAAATTAGGGACATATTTAACAAATAAAAATGGAAAAATCGAAATTCCTAATTTATATCAAGGAAAATATTATTTGAAAGAAACAAAAACTAATGAGAATTATATTTTAGATGAAAATACTGAATTTTCAGTAGATGTAGTTTATAACAAAACTAGCACTATTGATATAGAAAACAAACATAAAACAGGTAATTTAACAATTAATAAAGTGGATAAAGATAATAATGATTTTGCCATTGAAAATGTCGGATTTGAGCTATATTCAGAAGATTCGAAATTAATAGGAAGTTATTTTACAGATAATAATGGAAAAATAGAAATAAAAGACTTAAGAACAGGGAATTATAGACTGAAAGAAATTAGTACAAATGAATGGTATAATTTAGCTGATGAAACAAACTTGGAGATTAAATGGAATGAAACAACAGAAAAAACAATAGAAAATGAATTAAAAAAAGGTCAAATTAGAATAATAAAAGTAGATAAAGATAATCATGAAGTAAAACTAAAAAATGTTGTTTTTGAGGTATTGGATGCAAAAGATAATGTATTAGAAAAAATCACTACAAATGAAGATGGAGAGGCTTTAACAAAAGAGTATTCTTTAAGAGATTATGGAAAACTAAGACTTAAAGAAGTTGAAACAAATGAATTATATGAATTAAATAATGAAATCAAAGAAATCGTTTTAGAAGAAAATCAAATAAAAGATATAGTATTTGAAAATGAAAAAATCAAAGGAAAAGTAAGAATAATTAAAAAAACAGCTGAAAAAAGTAATATTACTGGATTAGAAAAAGGAGCAGTTTTAGAAGGAGTTAAGTTTGAAATCTATAATGAAAATGGAAAAATTGTAGATACTCTTCAAACTGATAGTGAAGGAATTGCAATTTCAAAAGATTTAGAAAAAGGAAAATACAAAATCAAAGAGGTTGAAACAAGCAAATGGTATTTACTAGATGAGAATGAAAGGAATGTAGAAGTTACAACCAATAATCAAATTATCACTTTAACACTAGAAAATCAACCTGCAAAACCTGATGAAGAAATTGTTAAAACTGGACCTGAAAAAGCCTTAGCTAGAGAAGAAATTGAATATAAAATAAATATTCAAAATACAGGAAATGTTCCACTTGATAGTTTTATTTGGGAGGACGAAATTCCAATAGATTATATAAGAGTAAATAAAATATATTTAGGAACATTTAATCAAGAGAATAGCTATAATTTATATTATAAAACAAATTTAAAAGATGAATATATATTACTTTTAGAGGATGTTTCAAGTAAAACTGCTGAAGAAATTGATTTTTCAAAAGAACTTACTGGTGATGAATATATAACAAAAATAAAAATTGATTTTGGAACTGTAGATATAGGCTTTAAAACAGAAAATGAAACTATAATTAAGGCAAAAGTTAACTCAAATGTTAAAAGAGATGATATATTTGAAAATAAAGTTTTACTTACAAGTAATTATAAAGGATTTAATTTAAGCAAACCATCATCTTGGAAAACAACTATATATGAAATTCTTCCATTGACAGGAATGTAGATGTTGACAAATAGTATCAAATATGATACCATAACAAATGGATATTATTTATATGTAAAAGGAATATAAATATGTCTAATATTGAAAAATTAATTCTTAAAATGAAGAGGCAACCAAATGGAATCAGATTTTTAGAACTAGAAAAAGTTTTAGAATTTTATGGATATTCTATGAAAGCAAAAACTGGTACATCACATAGGCAATTTATAAATAAGGATGGTAATGTGATTACAATAAAAGAAGAAAATCCACTAAAAGCAGTTTATGTAAAGGATGTATTAAAGAGAATTAAGATTTGAAATGTTGAAAAATAATTAGAATTTTGATTGTGTTGAATTTTAATTATTTTCCAACGAGAAAGGATTTTATGAAAATGAGAAATATTGATGAATATATGAAAATGCCATATAATTTTATAATACAACCTATTAATGATGAAAGCGGTTATTATTATTATGCTAGAGTTCTAGAATTTGATGGTTGCCAAAGCACAGGAGAAACATTTGAAGAAGCATATAAAAATATACAAGAAGCAATGGAAGGATGGATTGAAGCAAAACTTGAAGGAGGATTTGAAATCCCTAAGCCACTAAAAAAAGAGAAATATAGTGGAAAATTTGTAATAAGAATTCCAAAATCACTACATTATAGACTATCTGTTGAAGCAAAAGAAGAAGATGTGTCTTTGAACCAATATATATTGTATAAATTAAGTCGATAAATTTTCATTTGGGGACGGTCCTTTTTTGCACATTTAGGACCTTTCCTAAGATGAAAAAAGAAGGATGTAAAAATGGAAAATAGATATAAAAGTATTATAGTTGTTGATTTAATGTTGACAAGAAGGAATAATAGAAAAACAGAAGTATTATTAGCTTTACGAAAAAATACAGGATATAATGATGGAAAATATGAGTTACCTGGTGGTCATGTTGAAGAGGACGAAGATTTAATAGATGCAATGATACGAGAAGCAAAAGAAGAATTAAATATAGAATTGAAAAGAGAAAATTTAAGTATTGTACATATACTACATCATTATAAAGCTGATAGAATAATATTTAGAATATTAGCAAAAAAATATGAAGGAAATATTCAAATTGGAGAACCAGACAAATGCGAAAAACTTGAATGGTTTGATATAAATGAATTACCGATTAACATTGATATCAAATCAAAAAATGATTTGAAAGAAATAAGCCAAGGTATTTTTTATGATAATAGTGATTTTATAAATGTAAATTAGGAGGAGAAAAATGGTTTATAAAATTAAAGATGCAGAAAAAAGAAGAGTTGGAAATGAGATTGAAATAATAGATTTATATCAAGGAAAAAATATGCCTTTGAATTTTGTAATTGGAGAATTAAATGGATTTCATGGGACTATGGTAAATGAAAAAAGTATAAAATACTACTATATTATTGATGGAAAAGCAAAAGTAACTATTAATGATGAAATAACTGATGTTGAAAAAGGAGACTTTGTTGTAATACCAGTTAATGCCAAACATAGTATAGAAGGAAATGCAGAATTTGCAATTATATGTACGCCACCATTTGATCCGAATTATGAACGAAAAGTTTAAATAATAATATAGAGTTAAAGGAGATATAATATAAAATATATGAACGAAGTAGTTGAGAAAATAAAACAAGAATTATTAAAAAGATGTCAAAATTACAAGGAAAAATATGGTTATGATTTTTGGAATGATCATATAAAATATGTTGTTAAAAATTCAATTGAATTAGCTAAAAAATATAATGCTGATGTTGAGATAGTTGAATTAGGAGCACTATTACATGATATATCAATGCCATCAGAGATTGGTCCAAGAGATGAACATCATATTTATGGAGCTCAAATTGCAGATGAATTATTGACAAAATTGAATTATCCAGAAGATAAAAAAGAAATGGAAAAAAATGTGTATTAAATCATAGAGGAAGTAAAAACCTAGTTAGAGATTCAATTGAAGAACAATGTGTTGCAGATGCAGATGTTATGGCGCATTTTGACTGTATTCCATCATTGTTTCATTTAGCATTTGGAAAAAATGAGATGGATAAATCAATTGAAGAAGGAACAGAATTTGTAAAGAAAAAACTAGAAAGAGATTTTAATAAATTAAGTGATAGAACAAAAGAAGAAATAAAAGATAGGTATGAAAACATTATGAAGGTATTGTTTGGCTAAAGAGGAACTAGACACCATTTGAAAAAGTGCAAAAAAGAAATCAGTTATAAATTTAAAAAGTATAAAAAAAAATCCTTTTGTTAATACTTATATTATAAGAATTAACGAAAGGATTTTTTATGGATAAAAAGAAAATAAATAAAAAAGAAACAGGAGAAGATGCTACAAAATATGGAGAATTTGTATCATCATTTTTTGGATGGATAACACCAAAACATCAAAAAGAAAGAGCAGAAGAATTAGAAAAGTTAGGTAAACAAAAAAGCTGAAAATTGGTAAATTGGGACCGGGTCCTAAAGTTACATGTTAAAAAAGTACCCGGTCCCAAATTACCACACTATAAAATTAGAAGAAAAATGAAGATATAATGAGAAAATGAAAGAAAAAAGAAGTACATTATCTGCCAGACACAAAAGATGAGAAAAAAACATATGAAAATTAATGTTGAAAAATGATAAAAATGAAAGTATAATATCATTGAAAGTCAAAGAAAGTCAAAAACAAAAAGAGGTGATTAGATGAGAGTCTCAGATATAATCGAAGAATTCATCAAAGAGCTATTTGATGAAGATGACGAAATAGAAATACAAAGAAATGATTTAGCACAAAAATTTAACTGTGTACCATCACAAATTAATTACGTAATATCTACAAGGTTTAAGCCATCACAAGGGTATTATGTAGAAAGTACTCGTGGTGGTGGAGGACATATAACAATAAAAAAAGTAAATAATACTAAATCAGATTACTTAATGCATATAATACAAAATATAGGCACTAGTTTATCAAATAGTGAAGCACAAATTTTAATAAGTGATTTTTTAACATATGATTTAGTAAATACAAAAGAAGCAAAGTTATTAAGAGTAGCAACAAGCGATAATGTACTAGATATTCCAAGGGAATATCGCGATAAATTAAGAGCAACAATTTTGAAAAATATGTTGTTAAACTTAACATAGAAATTTTTATTTGAGAGGATAGTTGTTTTATTAAAAAATAACTAATCCGTGTCAGCATTTCGTTTTTTAAAAACCATATGGTGGGTATCCCTAAAGTGGGGACCATAGGATTTTATAAAATGATGTGCGGTTAAACAGGATTAGTTATTCACATATAAAAAAACAACTATCTAAAATAAAAAAGAAAGGAATGATTTATTATGAAATGTGAAAATTGTGGAAAAAATGAAGCTAATGTGAAATATACTCAAATTATTAATGGAGAGAAAAAGCAAATGTTTTTATGCGAAGATTGTAGTGAAAAATTAGGAATCAATGATATTCACTTCAATATGCCAATTAATTTTACAAGTTTTTTGACTGATTTCTTTGATGATATGAATGATATCAGTTTAATGCCATCTATAGGAGCTGCTAAAACATTAAGTTGCAGTAAATGTGGATTAGACTGGGATGACTTCCTACACACCGGTAAATTTGGATGTAGTAATTGTTATTCTGATTTTGAGTCAAGAATTGATCCTATTTTAAGAAGTTTGCAAGGTGCTACAAATCATATTGGAAGACTAGGAGATGTAAAAACAGGAAATAATGTTAAACAAAACTTAGATGATAAAATGACAGAAAAACAAGAAACTAATTTAAGTGAAGTAGATAAACTTAAGGAAGATTTAAAAAATGCTATTAAAGAAGAAAGATATGAAGACGCAGCAAAGATACGTGATGAGTTGAAGAAACATGAAAATGAGTAAATTTTTAATTTGGGGACAGTCCCGTTTTTAAAATGGGACGGACTTTAGTGAAAAACATTAAAAAGGTGTGTCCCATTTAAAAAATGGGACTGTCCCCAAATGAAAAAAGAAAGGAAGAAAAAGAAATGAATTGGTATATGCAAACAGGAAAAGATGGAGATGTTGTTTTAAATAGCAAAATTAATTATTCGAGAAATTTAAGAAACTATAGATTTGAAACAAAAGATTTAAAAGATATACAAGAAATTGAAAATTTAGTTAAAACAAATCTTCCAAGTATAGGATATGGTTTGAAATTTTTAAAGCTAAAAGATATGGATGAATTAACTAAAAAAAGCTTAAATGAAAAAGGCTTGATTGATGAATACTCATCAAATAATAATGTATCTGTTTTAGTAAATGATGATGAAAATATTTGCATAGTAATAAATGCTCAAAATCATTTTGAAATTCAAGTTTTTAGTACAGGCATGGAACTTGAAAACACATTTAATTTTGCAAGAGAAATTGACCAAATAATTGAGAAAACTTTTGATATTGCCAAAAGCAAGAAATATGGATATTTAACAACATCACCAATGAATGTTGGAACAGGAATGAAGGCAAGTTTAACACTTCATCTTCCAGGTCTTACTAAAACTGGAAATATAAGAAAAATTTCACAAACAATTAATGATTTTGGATTAAGTTTTATTGCAAAATATATTAAGGGTTCAAATTCTATAGGAGATATTTATCAAATATCAAATAAGCAAACATTAGGAGTTTCAGAAGAAACAATTATTAATAATTTAAAAGGTATAGTTGATAAACTAATAGAACAAGAAAGACAAGCAAGAAAGCTTTTAGGAAAAAATGAAATAGAACTTGAAGATTTAGTATATAGAAAATATGGTATTTTAGTAAATGCAAGAAAACTAAAATGGGATGAAGCTATAGAACTACTATCAGATGTTAAAATGGGTGTAGATTTAGGATTAATTAAAGAAATTAATGATAGCCAAATTGCAAAAATGTATTTCTATATTAACCCTGCAAATTTACAATTACATTTTGGACAAAATTTAGATTCTTATGATAGAGACATAAAACGAGCAGAGCTTATAAAACAATTAATAATGAATAATTAGATTTCATAGATTGAATCAATAACTATTGAAGAATAGCAACGGTGGCATTGTATATCTTTTTTCGTGCTTTAGTCGAGAAAAAAGCATATACAATGCACAGCCAAGTTGCGGATTAAATAAAAAAATAATGTTAATATAATAAAGCAACATCAGTAAATATAAAGAGGGGGAAATATCTTAATTCCCTAAAGAAAGACCAGTGATAAAAAAGATGTGTCCCCCTACAAGAAAAGAAAGGAGTGAGTTATATGATTTATAAATTTACCTCAAGAGCAAAACAAGCAATTGAATGTGCACAAGAAGAAGCAATTTCTTTAGGACATAATTATGTTGGTTCAGAACATATTTTGTATGGACTAATTAAAGAAGGTGCAGGAGTAGCAAGTAAAGTATTAAGCAATCAAGGAATTACAGAAGAAGATATTGAAGCAAAGATTATAGAAATGATAGGAAAAGAAGTTATTACTTCAAGTGAAGCACTAAGCTTTACACCAAGAGCAAAAAGAGTTATAGAAAATAGTTTTATTGAAGCAAAAAAGCTAGGATATGACTACATAGGCACTGAGCATTTACTTATGGGAATACTAAGAGAAGGAGATAGTATTGCTGTAAGAATAATGATAGAATTAAATGTTGATTTGCCTAAAATATATAATGAAATAATAAATGTTATAAATGAAACTGAAGATATTTCACAAGATAAAGGAACAAATAAAGGTGAAAAAGGTAGCTTTAATTCTACACCAACTCTTAATCAATTTGGTGAAGATTTAACTAAAAAAGCAGTTGATGGAAAGTTAGATCCTGTTATAGGAAGAAATGAAGAAATTCAAAGGGTTATACAAATTTTATCAAGAAGAACTAAAAATAACCCTTGTTTAATAGGTGAGCCTGGAGTTGGAAAAACAGCAATTGTTGAAGGTTTAGCATTAAAAATTAATAATAGTGATGTTCCAGACGTTCTTAAAAATAAAAGAGTAGTGTGTTTAGATATTTCTGGAATGGTTGCAGGTGCGAAATATAGAGGTGATTTTGAAGAAAGAATCAAAAAAGCACTTGGAGAAATCAAAAAAGCAGGTGATGTAATACTATTTATAGATGAAATTCATACAATAGTTGGAGCAGGATCTGCAGAGGGTGCAATTGATGCTGCAAATATTTTAAAACCAATGCTTGCAAGAGGAGAAATTCAATTAATTGGTGCAACAACTATTGAAGAATATAGAAAATATATTGAAAAAGATACAGCTTTAGAGCGTAGATTTAGCCCTGTTACAGTAAATGAGCCAACTGCAAAAGATACAATTACAATATTAAAAGGAATAAGAGATAAATATGAAGCACATCATAATGTTAAAATAACAGATGAAGCAATTGAAGCAGCTGTAAATTTATCAGTTAGATATATTAATGACAGATATTTACCAGACAAGGCAATTGACTTAATAGATGAAGCATCATCAAAAGCAAGATTAAAAACATATACAGAGCCAGAAGATTTAAAGAAAATGCAAGAAGAAATTGATAGTATAGTAAAAGATAAAGAAGAAGCTGTACGTAGCCAGAAATTTGAAAAAGCAGCAAAACTTCGTGACAATGAAAAAGCATTAAGAGAAAAATATGAACAAGAAGAGAAAAAATGGAAAAATAAAAAGACAAAAACAATTGTAACAATTAGTGAAGAAAATATTGCTGATGTAATTGCTCTATGGACTGGAATTCCAGCTAAAAAGATTACAGAAGATGAAAATTCAAGACTTCGTAATCTTGAACAAAGCTTACATGAGAGAGTTATTGGTCAAAATGAAGCAGTAGAAGCAGTATCAAAAGCAATAAGAAGAGGAAGAGTAGGATTAAAAGATCCTTCAAGACCAATAGGTTCATTCTTATTCTTAGGACCAACAGGAGTTGGTAAAACAGAGCTTTCGAAAGCATTAGCAGAAAGCCTATTTGGAGATGATAATGCATTAATCAGAATTGATATGAGTGAATATATGGAACCACATTCAATTTCAAAATTAATAGGTTCACCTCCAGGATATGTGGGATTTGAAGAAGGAGGACAGCTTACTGAAAAAATTAGAAGAAAACCATATTCAGTTATTTTATTTGATGAAATAGAAAAAGCTCATCCTGATGTAATGAATATGTTACTTCAAATTTTAGATGATGGAAGACTTACAGATTCAAATGGTAGAACAGTTAATTTTAAAAACACAGTAATTATTATGACTTCAAATGTTGGAGCAAGATTAATTACAGATAAAAAATCATTAGGTTTTTCAAATAATGGAGAGAAATCAAATGAGCAAAAAGATTATGAAACAACAAAAAAAGAAGTTATGGCAGAATTAAAAAGAGAGTTTAGACCAGAATTTTTAAACCGTATTGATGAAATAATAGTATTCCATAAATTAAATGATGAAGAAATTTCTAAGATTATTGATATTATGCTAAAAGAAGTGAAGAAAAGATTGAGTTCTCAAAAATATGAAATTGAATTTACTCCAGAAGTTAAAAACCTTATTTCTTCAAAAGGGATAGATAAAAACTTTGGAGCCAGACCATTAAGAAGAACAATTCAAAACTTAATAGAAGACAAAATTGCAGAAGCAATACTAGATGGAAAAGTTCAAAAAGGCGAAAAAGTCAAAGTAGATGTAAAAGATGGAGAAATAAAAATATAGAAGGAAGCCAATTTACTTCCTTCTATATTTTTAATCCTAGTAAGTTATCTTAAATCATATCCTCCAGCAACTTCAATAATTTGTCCTGTTATAAATGAAGATTTTTCTGAAGCAAGAAATGATACTAAATAAGCGATTTCTTCAGGTTTACCTAACCTTTTCATAGGGGTGTTATCTATTACCCAATTAATCAAGTCTTGTCCGGCACTTTGTGTCATATCTGTATCAATATTTCCAGGTGCAATAGCATTTACAGTAATATTTGGAGCTAATTCTTTCGCAAAAGCATTTGTTAAACTAATAACACCTGCTTTAGCAGCTCCATAGGCTATAACTGGTGCTACTGATGAAATACCAACTGTAGACGTTAAATTAATAATTCTACCATTATTACTATTTTTCAATAATTCTATAAATATTTTGGTACAATTAAAAACACCTTTTAAATTAATGTCAAGTGTTTTTTGCCAGTCTTTATCAGATATTTCTGCCCATCCTGCAGGTCTGATGATTGCTCCTGCATTATTTACTAACACATCAAGTCTATTGAATTTTTCTTTTATTTGTTTGTACATTGAATTAATATCATCAATATTGCTTACATCTGCCTTTATAATAATTCCTTCTGAATAAGAATTAACAATATCTAAAACTTCTTTAGCTGCATTTTCATTTTGACAATAATTAATTACAACAATATAGTTATTTTTTGCAAGGTCAATTGCAATTGCTTTTCCAATTCCTCTACTTGCCCCTGTAACAAGTGCTACTTTCTTTTCCATATTTCCTCCATTTTTAAGCTCCCAATAAAGGATAACCATATATTTTTTCTCAATTCTAAATATATCAAAAAAATGAGAAATTTACAATATTTTAAAAGAATATTCATTTGTAATTATTAACTTTGTCTTATTACTTCTTTTTTCCATTTATTTGAAAAATAATAAATGGAATTTATAATTAATTCTGATGCCATAAATAGTGTTACTGCAATTCCTAATGAAAATAGGCTTTCTAAATTATATTTTGTTAAAAAGAATAAGCTAGAAAATTCAATTAATAAAGAGATTATTATTTGCAATAAAGAAAATGTAGTATGTCCTGTACCTATTATTAATCCACGTAATAAATATCTTATTGGAATTGCAATTAATGCAAATCTTAAAATTGATAGATAAATCATTGCCATTGTAATAACATCTTCGGAAGACACAAATAATCTGCAAAATTGTTTTGGAAATATAAATAAAACTATTATTGTAATCAGTATTGGTGCAAAGGCTAGTTTTAATCCTTGTTTCATAATTTGCTTTACCTCATTTATTTTATGATTACCTACAAATTGCCCTACAGTTATAATTATCGTTGTTTTAAAGGCACCACTTATTATATAAAGAAGATCTTCTAATTTAGTAACTATTCCATATCCTGCACTTCCTATGACACCAGATCCATTTGAGGTTTTTACTTCAACAAAGAATCCTATAGAAATAACTAATTCTTGTAAAATAACAGGTATTCCAAGTTTTAATAATTGGATTATATAAGCTGAATCCCATTTTATATATTTTAAATCTATTTTTAATAAGCTACTTTTTTTATTTACATATAAAATTGCAATTGACATACCAATAAACATAGAAATTGCTGTTGCTAGTGCTGCTCCTTTAATTCCTAATCCAATTTTTATTAAAATAGGGTCTAAAATAATATTTAATACAGAGCTTATTGTTACAAAAACAAGTGTGATTTTTGTATTTCCAATTGCTCTGAATTCTTCCATAATAATTGTAAAGATAAAATTAAAAATAAACCCAATTAAATAGATAGTTAAATATTGATTTGTTAGATTAAATACTTCTTCGGGAGTATTCATAATAGTTAGCCAAAAATTTAGGCTTAGTTTAAGTATTATTACAGATATAATTGCTATGCATGTATTAAATAAATATGATACACCTATTATCTGTTTGATTTTTTCTTCATTTTTTGCTCCATAATATTGAGCAACACATACAGATACAGCTGTAGATAATCCTATAGAAATAGATGATATAATTAATGTAATCGGAAATGAATTAGTTATTACCGAAACACCATTTTCTCCGATTAAATTTCCTATCCAAATTCCATCTACAATGTTATAGATAGAGTTTAATAAATTTGTTAAAAGTATAGGAATAAATAAATATGTCATGTTTTTTAATAAATTTCCTGTTGTTATATTTTTTCCTTCCATAATATAAACCTTTCTATATTTTATTAATCTAAGTACTTAAAACACTTAAATATTATACAATAAAAAATCAAATAATTCTAGAGTAAGATTAAAAAATCATAAATAGGTTGTTACTAGATAATGGTTTACATTAGAAAAATAAAAGAAATAGTGATATATAAATAATCTAAGAAGTTTCGAATGTGATTGGAGAAGGGATAATCATTTCTTTAATATAAATTAATGAGGAAGCTAAGGTTTGCATGAACAAATCGGAACGCTTTAATAAGATCACCATTAATATATATTGCATTAAGCGTTCCGTGAATTTGTTCAAGCGCGAATTTTTCGCAAGAAA
>CADAHH010000023.1 GCA_902787685.1 uncultured Eubacteriales bacterium
AAGCGGTTAGTTCTACTCTTTACTAACTTTATTCTTCCTATAAAAAGATAACTTTTTATGTTTCTCTCCCGTAGTTCTTTTTTATAATACCACCCTTTTTACGTTTTGTCAATACATTCTTTAATTTAAAAACAAAAACTTCTTGTTTTTTTATCTTTATATTGCTTGTTGTCAATTTTTTTGATATACTTTTAGTATTAGAGGTAAAAAGGATTATGAAAAACTATTATGATATATTAGAAATTAATAAAAATGCATCTCCAGAAATTGTAGAAAAAGCTTATAAAACTCTTGTAAAAAAATATCATCCTGATTTACAAGGTGCTGAATCAAAGACAATTTCAGAAAATAAGATGAAAGAGTTGAACGAGGCCTATGAGGTTATTTCCAATCCAGAAAAAAGAAATCTATACAACAATAAATTAGAACAATTCGAAGCTGAGAAAATACATAATATGCAGAATAATTTACAAAAATCAGTTTTAAATAATTCTCCTAATATCAATTCTTACCAATCTGAACAAAATTATAATAATAAAGCAAATTACAATCAACATAGTCACCTAGACTATAAACAAAAATTAGATGAGCATAAAATAAAAAAGGACATTGAAAAAGCATTTTACAATGCTTATGTACAAGACTTAAGAAATCGTGGATACAAAATAAAGTATAAAAGATCTATAAAAGATTATTTTAAGATGTTTTTACGCGGTATTGTAACACTAATTATTTCATGTCTAGTTTTATTTTTAGTTTACCATTTACCCTTTGTTAAGAATTTCTTTGCTCAATTATATTTGAAAAATGAAATTTTCCATTCATTTATTAATATATTATTGAATATTTTTAGCAATTTTAAAAAAATCTTCTAACTCTTTATAGTTCCACTAAAATTAGGTCCTCTCCTATGCTTTTAATTTTATCCCATTCTATTATAATATCATTACTTGATGAAAAAAAATTTAACAGCTTGTTTGGACCTCCTGGAACAATGATTGATGTTATTTTTCCAGTTTCTAAATCTGCACATACATCTTGCACATATCCAAGCCTTGTAGCATCTGTTATATTTATAACTTCTTTTTTTCTAAAATCCATTCCTTTATCTTGCATTATATAAACTCCTTTTATAGATTATATGTATAAAATTAAAAAAAGCCACTATTTTTGTGACTTTAATTATACATTCTTTTTATATGTTTTATTGCACTTTTCTCTAATCTTGAAACTTGTGCTTGTGATATACCTATTTCATCTGCAACTTCCATTTGTGTTCTTCCTTCAAAAAATCTTCTTGATATTATATCTTTTTCTTTTGTGTTCAATTTTTTCATTGCTTGTTTTAAAGCTAATTTTTCTGTCCAATTTTCATCTGTATTTTTTACATCTTTAATTTGATCCATTACATAAATATTATCTGTTCCATCATTATATACAGGCTCTTGAAGAGAAATTGGATCTTGTATTGCATCTAAACTAAATACAATTTCTTCTTTATTTATATTTAATTCTTTTGCAATCTCGTCAATTGTAGGTTCTCTAGAATTTTCTTTATTATACTTTTCTTTTAATTGTATTACTTTAAAAGCTAAATCCTTCATTGATCTACTTACTCTTATACTGGTATTATCTCTTAAATATCTTTTAACTTCTCCGCAAAATCATTGGAACAGCATAAGTTGAAAACTGCACTCCTTGACTTAGATCAAAATTATCAATTGCTTTTATTAATCCTATACAACCTATCTGAAACAAATCATCTGCCGATTCTCCTCTGCCTCTGAATCTTTGTATTACAGATAATACTAATCTTAAATTACCATTTATAAATTTATTCCTTGCTTCTTCATCTCCATTTTTTACTTTTATTAATAATTCATTTTTTTCTTCTTGTGATAGCATAGGTAATTTTGCAGTATTTACACCACTTATCTCTACCTTGTTTATCAAAAGAATA
Organism: uncultured Eubacteriales bacterium; assembly: GCA_902787685.1. GTDB lineage: Bacteria > Bacillota > Clostridia > TANB77 > CAG-508 > CAG-269. The sequence continues at coordinate 1,961 of CADAHH010000023.1, forward strand.
CCTCCCTTTTTATATTTTTTCCGTTACTATTTAATAGTTAATATAAGAAATAGTGATATATAAATAATTTAAGAAGTTTCGAATGTGATTGGAGAAGGGATAATCATTTCTTTAATATAAATTAATGAGGAAGCGCAGGCTTGCGAAGCAAGAGCAGCGAGAGGCTCGTTAATTTATATTTTAGAAATGATATCACTTCGTATTGAGCCGAGAAACTTTGAAAAATATTTATATATCACTATTTCTTGTATGTCAATTTGCTAAACTCATTATCTAGTAAATATTTTTCCCAAATTACATATTTTTATTCTTGTATTAAGCTTATATTTGTATTATAATATTAATTATGAAAAAATTAATTGTTCCAAAAAAATATGATAATAAAAAACTGAATAAGTTTTTAAAAGATAATATTCCAAATTTATCAGACTCTCTTTTTTATAAAACATTACGTAAAAAAGATATAAAAATCAATGGACATAGAGTAAACCAAAATGTAAGTATATTTGAGAATGATGAAGTTTGTGTTTATATTGCAGATGAACTACTATCTAATAATATTAATTTAGATATTATTTATGAAGATGATAACATAATTATTATTAACAAACCAATTAATATAGAAGTTACCGGAAAAGATAGTTTAACTGAAGTTATCCACAAAATATACTCAAACTGTGAATTTTTACCTATGCCATGCCATAGATTAGATAGAAATACATCTGGTTTAATTCTATTTGCAAAAAATCAGATGTCTTTAGATATTTTATTGAAAAAATTTAAGAATCATGAAATTGAAAAACACTATCTTGCTTTAGTTTATGGAATACCTAAAGAAAAATCTAACCAAATGGAAGCCTATCTTTTTAAGGATAGAGTTAAATCTATGGTTTATATTTCAGATACTTATAAAAAAGGGTATTCTAAAATTATAACTTCATATCATGTAGTAGAAGAATATACAAATAACACTTCTCTTTTAGATGTAGAAATAAAGACCGGAAAAACTCACCAAATCAGAGCTCATTTAGCTCATATTGGTTTACCAATAATTGGTGATCGGAAAATATGGGATAAACGAAATTAATAAAAAAATGGGATTTAAATATCAAAATCTAAAAAGTTACAAACTTAAATTTAGTTTTACATCTGATGCAGGAATTTTAAACTATTTGAATGGAAAAGAAATTTTGTTAAATAGAAGCTTTTTTATAATGAAAAATAACTAATCCGCGTCAGCATTTCGTTTTTTAAAATCCGTATGGTGGGTATCCCTAAAGGGGGTACCATAGGATTTTAAAAAATGATATGCGATTAAACAGGATTAGTTATTTTCTTTGTTCTATAAAAAAGCTTCCGTTGATAAAAATCAATTAACCGTTGTACTCGTTGCACCTATTCCAATTACAGCTTCTTGAAGTGCACGCCAGGTATTGCATCCTATAATTCCGTCTACTGTAAGCCCTACTTTTTGTTGATAATTTCTTACAGCTGATTGTGTATTAGCTCCAAATATTCCATCTAATCCACCAGTTGAAAATCCTAATGTATTTAAATCATCTTGAGCAATACATACATAATTACTTATACTTCCTCTTTTCAATAATGGATATCCACCACTTGAACAAGCAGGTATTCCGAATCTTTTATCAAAATGCACCCATGTTGGAGTCTGTGATAAAGGTTCTACATAACTCCAAATTCTTGCTGAGTTAGCTATTTCCCATAGATTTCTTCTCCCAGCTACGCTTAATTTTTGACCCACATCAAATGCTGTACCCGCATAATGCTGGCTTTGGTTTCCGATGTCCTCCTTCATATGGTCTTCTAAAAGCAAAACCCACAAAAATTGGTGCTCCATATATGTATCTTTGACTATTCCATGTTTGCATAGTTCTTTTTGTTGTCCAAAGTATATTTGACTTACTTGACCCTCTAAATTCTCTTACTCGCAATGTTCCATTTACATTATAAGGCATTGGATCAGCTTCATTTCTAGTATATACTTCCATTCTATCTGTATCATTATTAAAAACCAAAATTTTAGGCATAAAAATAAACCTCCAAAATTAAATTTCTTTATATTATATTCCAATTTTAGAGTTGAGTGAATTTTCAATTAAAGATGGTTCTTTTTTGCAAATTATTAATAAAGAAATAACTAATCCGCGTCAGCATATCGTTTTTTAAAATCCGTATGGTGGGTATCCCTAAAGGGGGTACCATAGGATTTTAAAAAATGATGTGCGGTTAACATTGATTTGTAAAAAAGAACCATCTTTAATTGAAAATTCGCTTTTATTTATTCTTCAACTTTTTCAAACATGTCTTTTCCCACTCCACACATTGGACAAACCCATGTATCTGGAAGATCTTCAAATTTTGTTCCTTCAACTTCTTCATCATATATATGTCCACAAATTGTACATCTAAATTTCATATAATTTTCACCCCTTTCACATTAAGGGTCGTATATTGACCGACCCTTACTTTTTTAATATGTTCAATTCTTATATACTTTTTGCAAGTTCTTCTAATTCTGTCTTTGTCTTATCTTTAACTGTAGATTCTATTGTAATGATTGGCTCTACAATATCAATGTCTTTCATTTCTTGTAAAATACTTTTCATTGTTTTTCCTGCAGATGGTGCCCAACTTCCATTTTCTACAATTGCAACTTTTCTCTTTTGATAATTTCTGGTTTTTAAATTATTTAAGAATTGTTCCATTGGTGGAAATACTCCTGCATTATAGCTTGAAGACATTAATACTAGTTTATCATATTGAAATGCCTTAGATAAAGCATAGCTAAAGTCTTCTCTGGTTAAATCAATAAAACAAACCTTTTTCTTAAGTGTTTTCAAATATGATTCTAAATATCTTCCTGCTTCTAATGTATTACCATGTATAGAAGAGCAAGCAATTACTATTCCCTCTTCTTCTGGTTCATAACTACTCCATTTCGCATATTTTTCAAAATAGAATATCAAATTTTCTTTTAAAACAAAACCATGTAGTGGGCAGATCATTTTTATATTTAAGCCTTGTACCTTTTTTAGTACTGTTTGCACTTGTGGTCCATATTTGCCTACTATTCCAACATAAAATCTTCTAGCTTCTTCTAACCACTTTTCGCCATCTTTAATTGCTCCAAATTTTCCAAATGCATCAGCTGAAAATAAGATTTTTTCTGTTTCTTCATATGTAAACATTACTTCTGGCCAATGAACCATAGGAGCCATATAAAATTTTAAAGAATGTTTTCCAATGTTTAAAATATCTCCTTCTTTTACTTCAACTTTTCTACTTTCTAGTTCAATATCTTCAAAATAATTTGGGAGAATTTTAAAAGTCATTGCATTTCCAACAATTTTCATATCAGGATATTTTTTTGCAAGTAATCCAATATTATATGAATGATCTGGCTCTAGGTGTGAAATAATTAAATAATCTAAATTCTTACCATTTAATGCCTTTTCTAATTTTTTTAGCCAAACATCTGTAACACTTTTGTCAACAGTATCAAAAAGAACATTTTTTTCATCCTTAATTAAATATGAATTATAACTCATTCCATTTTGTACTTTGTATTGACCTTCAAATAAGTCTATTTTCTCATCATTGGCTCCAATATAATAAATATCATCATTTATTTTCATAATATTTGTTTCCTCTCATATTATGCTTCTGGCTCAACAATACCATAGTTTTTACCATCTTTAAGTTTATATATTACACAAACCTTATTTGTTTCAACATTAACAAATGGTAAAAAGATGTGTGTAGGTCTTTCTTGAAGTTCAAGCATTGCATCTTCTGGTGTTAATGGTTTAATTTCATAATAAGCATATTTTAGTATTTCATTTACAATTTCTTTTTTAGGTGCTATATCTTCATTTAGTTCTTTAATAGAACCTTCCCTCATCATTTTTTCTCTTTTAGTTTTAACTTTTCTAATTTGACCTTCTAATATGTCTATAACTTTATCTATAGATGCGTACAAATCTTTTTCTTCTGATTCTGCTCTGTACATTTCTCCATTTGTATCAATAACAATTTCTGCAATTTGTTCATTTTTTTCAGTTTTAATTGTTACTTCTGCTGAAGAATTTTCAAAATATTTGTCAATTCTTTCTAATTTTCTTTCTACATATTCATTAATTGCATCTGTAACTTCTATTCCTTTTCCTAAAATTTTAATTTCCATAAGTCACTCCTCCTTCTTTTTCTACATTATATATGTAAATTATGTTTTTTGCAAGATAAATTTTAAAACTTAGCTAAACAATTTCATTATCTCTTCTTGGCTAAATTTACTAATAAATGATGTTTTAGTCGAAAGCATATTATCTATTAAAGCCGACTTTTTTTTCTGAAGTTCATAAATCTTTTCTTCAATTGAATTTGAAGTAATTAATTTATAAACTTGTACATTATTTTTTTGACCTATTCTATAAGCTCTATCTGTAGCTTGATTTTCAGCAGATTGATTCCACCATGGATCATAATGTATTACCATATCTGCACCAGTTAAATTAAGTCCTGTTCCACCCGCTTTTAATGAAATTAAAAAAACTTTTATTTCATCATTTTTATTAAATTCATCTACTAATTCAATTCTTTCGCTAACTTTAGTTGCACCTGTAAGTTTAAAATATTTAATATTTCTAGCTAATAATTCTTTTTGAATTATTTCAAACATTGATGTATATCCTGAAAATAATAGTAATCTATGGCCTGCTGAAATTGCATCTTCTATTATTTCCATACATTGATTTAATTTACTAGATTCACCTTTATAATCTTCTATAAATAAACTTGGATGACAACAAATTTGTCTCAATCTTGTTAAGGCTGCAAGAATCATTATTTGGCTCTTTTCAAATCCATTAATTTTTATTTGGTCTGCAACTTCTTGTTTTGCTTTTACTAAATATGACATATAAATTTTTTCTTGTTCTTGCTCCATTGTATTATTTAAAACAGTTATTGTTTTTTCTGGAAGCTCTGTTAATACCTCTTTTTTAGTTCTTCTTAATACAAATGGTTCTATCAACATTTTTAATTTTGACATTGCATCTTTGTCATCATTTTTTACAATTGGTGTTTCATATATATTTTTAAATTTTTTATATTGGAATAAATATCCAGGCATTACAAAATCAAATATTGACCATAACTCTGCAAGAGAATTTTCAATTGGGGTTCCAGTTAACGCAAATCTTGTTTCACCTTTTAATTCTTTTATTGCTTTTGCATTTTGTGTATTACTATTTTTTAAATATTGAGCTTCATCTGCAATTATGTATTTAAAAGTATAATCAATTTCTTCATATTTTTCTCTATCTCTTTTTAATAAGTCATATGAAGTTATAATTAAATCATATTGATCTATTTCAGAAAGTATTTTTTTTCTTTCATTTGCATTGCCTGAAACAACTTTCACTTTTAAATTTGGAGCAAATTTTGATGCTTCTTGTAACCAGTTTAATGCTAAGGAACTAGGAGATATAACAATACTTGTTTTTCTATTGTCTTCTTTTACATAAGCAAGGATTATTGCTAAAACTTGCAGTGTTTTTCCAAGCCCCATGTCATCAGCAAGTATTCCTCCAAATTTGTAATTATCTAAGGTTTCTAACCACTTAAATCCAAGTTTTTGATAATCTCTTAATGTTGCTTCTAAATTATCTGGAATTTCTATTTGGTCATCTATATTGTCTTTCTCCAAATTTTCAATTATTTGCTTATATTCACTATTTTTAATTGTTTTAGTAGTTTTGAATTTTTTTAGCAATTCATTTAAGTATAAACTTCTATTTACTGGTAGTTTTATAGTATTGTTCTTTATATCTTTATAATTAATATCCATTCCAGAAGTTAGTTTGTCTAAAAATTCAATATCTTCATTTTCATCTAAATTTAAAAATGATCCATTTTTTAATCTATGAAATTTTTTCTTTAGTTTATATTTTTGCATAACTTCTTCTATTTCTTCTGGTGAAATATTAAGTTTATTTAAATCTAAATTCAAAAGATTGTTTTCAACTTTAACCCCCAAAGTTCCTATTTTAGGCTCTCTAATTTGCTTTGTTTTAAAATTATCTGTAACTAATACTTCAAATTTTTGCATATAAAAATTAATCTCATCAGATAAAAAATTGTATATTTTTTCATCATCAGGTAAAATAAATCTATTATTTTTTATATCTAGCATAAAGCCTGTTTTTTGAAAAATATTAAGGTTTCTATTTTCTTCAAGTTCGTTTCTTAATGCATTTATTTTGATATTTTGTAATATCGGATTAAATTCCTCATCTCCATAACAAAATTTTACATCCATAATTAAAAAATCATCTTCATTAAAATCTAAAAAAACTTTAACTGCTAATTTTTGTGGTTTATATTCCTCTAATTCCTCTGGAAGAATTCCTATTATCCTTATTGAGTTTTTAATTTTTGGCATTACAACAGAATAAAAATCTTTTAAATCTTCTTTACTAAGTAGCATTTCTGAAGTATAATTTTCTCTAAAAGATTTTATTAATTTTAAAACTGATTCAGAAAATCCTTTATTACATCTATATAATCTATTATCATATAATACATATGTATATTTTTTTCCATTAAATACGTGTATTTTAAATATATCTAGATTTGGTTTTAGTGATAATTCATCTTCATTTAGTTTTGTTAATTCAAATTCAATTTTAGGATTATCTTCTATAAATTCTAATTTTGAATTTGAATAATCATATGAAAACTGTATCTTTTTATTTTTCAATATGTCAAATGCCTCATCTAAAGTGCTTTCTCCTAGTGTTATTGAAGATTTGTTTATAGAAGATCCATAATAATTATATCTATTTGTTAAACTTGAATATTTAAGAATTTCTGCATATTTTAGAATAAAATCCAAAAGGTCTCTAGAATCTTCATCAAAACTCTCTCTTGAGTGGACAAATTCTAATTTATCTCCATATTTTGCATATTCATTATTTATTACTTTTGTATAAAAATCTGTTAAATCTTTTAATTTGTACATTCTAGTTGTACCTATTTTAAAGTCTAATTTCATACCATAAGAAAATTTATCATATTCTAATCTTGCTTCAATTTTGACTTTATTATTTTTTAAACAATTATTTTGTTCTTTATTAATCTCTTCTAATTCATCATTATAAAAAGTACTTATCATATTTTTAAAATTTTTGTATTTATGATAACCACTTGAATTTTTTTGATTATTAACAACCATCTCATTTTGAATATCATGATCCCAGAATTTAGTTTGTTCAAATCTCATTAAAGTTGCTAAAATATGTTTACAAATACTATAATTGTTAAAATAATCCATACATTCACAAGATGCAACATCAAGTTCTCCATCATTAACTTCTATATTTACTGTATAATCATCCATATTACCATTAACAATAGCTTCAACACTAAAGTTGTCTGGATTTTGATAATCTGCTTTTATAATGCTTACTTTTCCGTGATTTAAAAGTTCCTTGGCTCTAAATCTTCTAGGTTCTCCAGCATCACCATATATCTCTTGTGTTAATTCTTTATTTATTAACATATTTGTCTCCTCAAATTAATATATATTGAAAAATCATTATACTATAGTTTTGTTGATTTGACAATACATTACAAGTTTTTTTTATAAAAGAGCTATTCTTCCATTTGGAGAATAGCCCTTTTTTATATTAAAATTTCATTTTTCTATATGCCACATACGCAACAGTTGCAATTATTGATAATATTAATATTGCACCTATAATTATTTTTTGAGTTCCTGTCTTTGGTAATTGTGATTTGCTCTTAGTAGTATCTTCAGCTGTTTTTTTATTACTGTTATTTTTATCTCTTGTTGTATTCTGTGATGTTAAATCATTTTTTTTATCATTGTTTTTTTCATTCTCTTTTGTTTCTTTTTCCGTTTCTGTTTTTTCTTGTTCTGTTTCTGTTTTTTCTTGTTCTGTTTCTTTTTTTTCTTGTTCTGTTTCCCCACCTTCTTTTTCCTGTTCTTTAGGATTTTCTGTCTCTTCTCTTGGTTCTTCCGAATCTGTATTTCCCTCTGGTTTTATTGTGATTGAAGTTTTTTGGCCTTTTACAATAGCTTCAGAATTTGAAGCCTCATCACTATCTATTTTTATATCTCCAGTTGATATATTAGCTATTGTTTGTGATTTTATTGTCTCTTTTGCCTTAAACTCAAATATATATATGTCTTCATTTGTTAATTTGTTTTTAGAATTAGTTATAAGGTCTATAGTATCTCCTGTTCCTAAATTAGTATAGTTTGTTCCAATCTTTTCAGAAACTAAATCTAGTTTATCTTTGTCATAATTATATGTTAATCCTATTACCCCATTTATTCCTTCTTGACAATTTACAGATAATACTACTGTAAAAGTTTCTCCTGGTTTTACTGTTAAACTACTTGAATGCAAGTTTGCTATAGCTGTTGCTGCAAAATTAGGCATACTTCCAGCCAAAACAATTAATAAAGTTAACGTTAAAGTTAAAATTGCAATTATTTTTTTCATCATTCTTCCTCCTTTTGTGTGCTAATTAATTAATTTAAATGTACATTATTTTTTTAATATTATTTATATTTTAAAATCATAGTGTATTTATTTTTTTCAATCTATATTTATTAATCTGTAAGATGTCCCTAATATCATCATTTCCATTTCCATCTATATCACCAGCTATAAAATATACTCCTTCTAATTTTACTTTATTTAATCTGTGTTTATTAATTGCTAAAATGTCTATAATATCTGCATATCCATCTCCATTAACATCTCCTTTTATAGCAATTGGATACTCAGTAACCTCATCATTAACTATTACTTGTAATTTATCTCCAGTTTTTATTATTTCTGTTTCTTTTAGCTCTATATTTTCTTTATTTACAATTCTTATATTTACTAGATTGCCTGGCATAATATTTTTTTTGAAGTTTGCTACTGTTGTTTCTGGATTTGCGTTTTTTAGAATATTGCTTTCTATTACATATTCCTTTATTTCTATAGCCTTTGTGATATTTATTGTATATATTGCTGTTTTTGTTTTATTTGAATTAATATCTTTAGCCTCAATGGTTAATTTATATGTACCTTCTTTTGTATTTCCTTTTATTTTTAAATCCTTTTCATTTATGCTAAAATAACCTTCATTATTTCCCTTGATAATACTATATAAATAATTTTCTGTTCCATTACTTGCTGCATTTATAGCATTTTTCTCTACTTGTTCCATTTTACTAAATATCTTTGAAATTGTTTTATCATCAAATACTAATTCATTTGCTGTTGCCTCTGCAGTTAATACTGTGTCTTCTGTAATTTTTAATTTTGTTTTATCTAATGTTATATCTTCTGGCTCTATTCCTTTTATTTTTGACCATTTTAGCCATGTATAACCAGTCTCTGCCACAGCTTCTATTTGTATCTCTTTTCCTTCTATATAGTTTCCTTCTCCTGTTACTTTGTTTATTCCTGTTCCTTTATTTATTGTTAAATTATATACTGCTATTTCCTTACTTCCAACTTCTGATGGTGTATTATAGTTCTTATTTGTTGTTAGTGCTCTTACATATGCTGTCTTATTTCCTGTTGTACTTATATCTATTGTTTTACTTCCACTCGTCGCAGATTCCCATTTATTGTTGTCAAAACTAATTTCATAACTTGTTGCTCCTGTTATTGTTTCCCATGTTACCTTTCCTTCTGTATCTATTGATACTATAGGTTTTTCCATATCTATTTTATTTACTTTTGTTACACTAAATGTTGCTGTTGAATTATTGTAATTTTTAGAATCTGTTGGCTCAAGTGAAATTGTTATTGCTGTTGCATTTGTTGTATATCCTGCCCCAATATATGCTATTGTATAATCAGTATTTGCTTTTGCTATAGTACTTGCACCTTCTGTTACATTTACTTTTTCATTGTTTTCACTTTTTGCTGTTAATGTTCCTTCTACACTTGGTTTTGCTATAAATGAAACTGTCTGATTATAATCTACTTCTGCACTTGTTTCACTTAATGTTATTGTTGAATTTGCTTTTGTTATTGTAATTGTCCCTGTTCCTGTATAATCATTAAAATAAGTACCACCCACTATTTTGTAATACACGGTTTCTAAATTGGTTGCATCTATAAAAGTTGGTTTTAATGTATATTCTATATCTGTTGTACCTTCTTCTGTAACAGATTGTTCATAATTTGTATTTATTCCACTGACAATTTCTTTTCCATCCCAATCAGTACTTGATACTTTTACTGTTATTCCATGTTCTTTTCCATCATATATTCCACTATAATTCGTTCTAGTTACAGTTAAATCCTGTTTTTCTATTTCTTTAACTTCTTCTGTTAATTCTTCTTTTGCTTTATAATTATCTGTTTCAGCAACTGTTACTTTGCATCCAATATATTTACCAACATTTTCTTTATCTACTGTATATGTACTACTTGTTGCTCCATCTATATTAGTGACACTTCCTTCTTCACTTGATGTTAAATAATACCATTGATATTCATATAATGTTCCATTTCCTGTATTACTTGCTTCTGCTGTAATGGTTTCTCCCCATTTTGTTGTTCCAATTAAATTTACTTTTACTTTAGGAGTTGCTTTTTTTATAATGATTGTATATGTTGCATCTTTTGTACTATTTGATATACTATCTGTGGCTGTTAAAACAATTATATATGTTCCTGCATTTTTATTTGCTGGTATTGTTATTTTTCCTTCAGCCGAAACTATTATATCTGAATCTCCAGATTTTTTCGTGTATGTATATACTCCTGTACCATTTGTTGCCTCTTTTATTGTTATTATTCGTTCATTTTTGCTAAAAATTTTAGTTATTGTTTGATTCTCAAAATTAACTTCATTTGCAGTCCATTGAGCATATAATACTGTTGCCTTTGGTACAACATTTGCTCCCTTAACTTGTGAATTAGCTTCAAATTGTGTTCCACTTCCATCTGCATTTGTGTTCCACCCTTCAAATGTATATCCTGTTGCAGTGATTGCTGATGCTGCATTTGTTTCTAGGGTATATTTCATTATTACTTCTGATGGTGCTGTACCATGCTCATTTGCATTATATGATAATATTGCTGTCTTTTCTTTCCAAACCGCATATAATGTTATAGATGGTGCATTTTCCATAATCCAATCATCTGATATATCACTATATATGTTAAATTCAGGAGTTATTGCATTTGGATTATTACTCCACCCAAGCAATGTATATCCTGTTCTTCTCCAACCTAAAAATTCATTTTCTTTATATGTATATCCAGGCCAAATTTCTCCGTTTTTATATCCAAACTTGTTTCCACTGTCACCATATACAAAAGTTTGATTCCACGTTTCACTTGTTCCGTCATTTTTTTCAAATGTTACTTCTATTTTTGGATTTACTGTAACATCAAATGTAGTTTCTTTTCTATCATATTGTACTGTTATGTTTTGTGTTCCTATTTTATCTTTATCATATCCTGTTATACTAACTCCTTTTGCTCCCATATCTATAGTTGCTGTAATTGTTTTTGGATCTGTTACTGTTCTATTTAAATCATTGTCCCAACTTACTATTCTTTCTTTGTATTCTACCGTAATACTTCCCCCATTTAACTCCAAATCTTCTCCAACTGTATATGTTGTCTTTGTTGGATTAGTATTTACAGATATACTATCCGTATTAGGTTTGAAATCTATGAGTTTACCAGTATCAGCATCTGTATATTTGTTTACAGCATAAAAATTTATATTACTATTTTTTTTATTTTTGTCATTATAATACATACCATTAACGCCAACATACATTGTTCCATTTTCATCAAATGATATTGATTCTATTTCTCCATAATCAATATTATTTCCTGGAATATAAAGTGTTTTTATAAAATTCCCCTCTAAATCATATATATATATTAGAGCGCTATATGCTTCTGCTGAATTATAATATGCTGATTGATAACTATTTTCAGTCGCAAGTTCAGCATGAGGTAAATAAATATAGTTTTTATAATATCCTATACCTTGCCCTGTAAGTGATGAAGGATATGTTGCAATATCTTTAATTCCATTGTATGAATTATTTAATACTCCTACACTTGTTGCAGATTGCTTAGTAACATATATATCATTTTCTTTGTCATATGCTATTCCTCCTACAGTATAATTACCGCTCACCATTTAATCTAGGTCCAGTTGTTTTATTCTCACTATGTCCTAAAGTCCCATTTGTAATGTCAAATGGTATTTCAGTTGGTTGTAAACCTCTACTTCCGTCTGAAATAATAATCTTATTTGTATTTGGATTAAATGTCATATTATTAACTTTGCCAAAATTTTCATCTTTCTTTGTATAAACAATATTCCACGTTCTTCTATCCACAACTTTAATAGTAGTATATGGATTTTTAGAATTATACTGTGCAAAAATCAAATAATTACCTGCTACAGTTGAACCATCCATTTTTCCATCAGTTGGGCCAAAGGTTGCAATTTTTGTTATTGATCCATTTGATTGAGATAATAATTGATAATTTGATTCTACTGAAAGTGTTTTATCATTCCAACTTGTTCCTTTTTTCCAGTCATAGTCTGTTGCTTTTGCAAATGAATAAGTAATTATTAATAGAATTGAAATTATAAAAATAATTGGTACTATCTTAAAAAACTTCTTTTTCATTTTTTCCTCCGTTTTTTTATACTATTACACTTGTATTTTATATATAAATAAAAAATTTGTCAAATATAATTTTTGGAAAAGGGGAAAAAAAGAACTGGTCCTGTTGTCCCCCTAAAGTATAGCCAATCTTATGGTATATAGTAGATACACTACACTTAATGCTATCCCTTTTTTTCGTCCTATTACGTATTTATTTTCTAATCTTTGAATTATGATTATCTCTGCAATAATAACTGCTAAAAACAATAGAGAAATGTTGAAGCTATTGTCATAAGTAATTGGATAAATCATTCCGCCCAATCCCTGGAAGTAAACATATATTAAAAATATTTGAACCTATTACATTTCCTAAAGCCAAATCACTTTTTTTGTTAATTGATGCAATCATTGATGTTATTATTTCTGGCAAGCTCGTTCCTATCGCTACAATTGTAATACTAACTATAGATTCACTAATATTAAAAAATTCTGCAATTTTTGTTGCTCCATCTACTACAAGATCAGCACCATATTTTAAAAAAATAGTTCCTGTACTTAAATATAAAAGAATTTTTATACTTGATATTTTCTCATCTTGCTCTAATATTATGCTTAACTTATTGTTTTTATTTTCTATTTTTCCCTCATAAATTGTATAAACAATATATCCAGCTGTAAATAATATCAATAAAAATGCTTCTATCCTATTAATCATATTTTGTCCACCAAAATTGCAAAATAATGTCAATAGTATAATACTAATAATAAAAATTGGAAAATGTATCTTTAATATTCTTTTGTCAATTTTTACTGGCTTACAAATTGATGCTATACCTACAACAAGTAAGATATTACAAATTGAGCTTCCTATCCCATTTCCAATAACTATATCAGATTTTCCAATAATTGCAGACCTTATAGTTATTATAATTTCAGGTAGACTAGTTCCAATACCTACAATTAGAATTCCAATAATCATTTCAGATATTCTAAATTTTTTAGCAATCCCTGTTGCTCCTTTTACAATATAATCTGCACCTTTAACTAATAAAATAAATCCTATTATCAATAAAAAAAACATATAATTATTTCCTTCCTATAATTATATGTTTTGTTTTTTTTTTATATTATATTCATTTATTTAATACAATTCTTTTATTCTTTTTATAGCTTCAATTGAGTTTTCTTTTGTTCCAAAAGCCGTTAGTCTAAGGAATCCTTCTCCACATGAACCAAATCCGATTCCTGGTGTTCCTACAATATTTGCTTTTTCTAAAAGTTCATCAAAAAATTCCCAAGATGACATATTATTGGGTGCTTTTAGCCAAATATAAGGTGAATTAATTCCTCCATATACTATAAATCCTGCTTCTTCTAGACCATCTTTTATTATTTTTGCATTTTCTAAATAATCTTTTATATTAGCTTTCACTTGTTCTTTTCCTTTTTCTGAATACACTGCTTCAGCTGCTTTTTGAATGATATAAGCTGTTCCATTAAATTTTGTCGTGGTTCTTCTATTCCATAATTTATTTACTTCAAACTTTTTACCATCTTGTGAATACCCTTTAACACTTTTAGGAATAACAACATATCCACATCTTAATCCTGTAAAACCAGCTGTTTTGGAATAACTTTTAAATTCTATAGCCACATCTTTTGCGCCTTCTATTTCATATATACTATGAGCAATATTCCCTTCTGTAATAAAAGCTTCATATGCGGCATCATATAATATAATTGATTTATTCTCTTTAGCATAATCAACAAATTTCTTTAATTCTTCTTTTGATATCGCCATTCCTGTAGGATTATTTGGAAAACATAAATATAGTATATCCACTTTTTCTTTAGGTAATTCTGGAATAAAGCTATTATTTTCTAATACAGGTAAATACACTATGTTTTCTTTTTTTCCAGACATAATATTAGTATCTACATATACAGGATAAACTGGATTTGTAATTGCTATCTTATTATTCTTCCCAAAGATATCTACTATATTTCCACAATCACATTTAGCACCATCTGATACAAATACTTCATCCAATTCTATTCCTAAATCCTTGTATTCATTTTCTACTATAGCTTTTCTTAGAAACTCATATCCTTGTTCTGGTCCGTATCCTTTAAAGCCTTCTATGGTTCCAATTTCATCTACTGCTTTGTGCAAGGCTTCAATTACTGCAGGAACAATTGGTTTTGTAACATCTCCTATACCTAGTTTGATTATTTTTTTATCTGGATGTTTTTTTTGAAATTCTGCCACCTTTTTTGCAATAGTTGAAAATAAATAACTATCCTCTAAATCTAGAAAATTCTCATTAATATTTGCCATTTTAATTTTACTCCTTTTATATTTGAATTATTACAACACAAAACGAAGTTTTTCATTTGTTTAACTCTATTTCACCTTCAAATACCGTAATTGCTGGTCCTGTCATATAAACATGGTTATCTTCTTTATTCCATTCTATTTCTAAATCTCCGCCCATTAGCTTAACTATAACTTTTCTTTGTGTATAGTTATTTAAAACACTAGCAACAGTAGCTCCACAAGCTCCTGTTCCACAAGCTAGAGTTTCTCCTGCTCCTCTTTCCCAAACTCTCATTTTTAAAGTTTTTTCATTTATGATGTTTACAAATTCAACATTTGCTTTATTGGGGAAAACTTTATCTACTTCAAGTATTCTTCCATATTTACATATATCAAAACTGTTAACATCTTCTTTTATAAAAGTTATTGCATGGGGATTGCCCATTGACACACATGTAAAATTAAATTTTTCATTATCTGCATTTAATATCAAATTTTTGACTGGATTCTCATTTGATTTAACCGGTATTTTGTCTGGCTCTAAAACTGGTTCCCCCATATCAACTTTTACGGTTTTTATTTTTCCATTTTCTTCGTGCATTTTGAGTTCTTTAATTCCTGCTAGTGTTTCAATTGTTATTGTTTTTTTATCTATCATACCTTTATCATAAACAAATTTTCCAACACATCTAATACCATTTCCACACATCTCAGCTTGAGAACCATCTTGATTATACATTTCCATTTTAAAATCTGCAATATCTGATTTACAAATTAGTATTAATCCATCTGAACCAATTCCAAAATGTCTATCACTTACATATTTTGCAAGCTCTGACTTATTCATAATATTCTGATTAATTGCATCCATATAA
Organism: uncultured Eubacteriales bacterium; assembly: GCA_902787685.1. Classification (GTDB taxonomy): domain Bacteria; phylum Bacillota; class Clostridia; order TANB77; family CAG-508; genus CAG-269. The sequence goes on from CADAHH010000023.1 coordinate 17,859, forward strand.
ACATAATCATTACCTAATCCATGCATTTTTGTAAATTTTAACATAATATCTTTGTTACAATTAATATCAATATTCAACTCGCAACTTTATTTAATTGTATTTGCTTTTCTCATCTAACACACAACAAAAATTATACAATATCAACATTGCTACTCTATAATATAAAACTAATTAATAATTGTAACCTAACCTCCTTTTTAATTATTTTTGTGCTTGTGTTCTTTTGCAAAATGCACTAATTCTACAAATAATGGTGCCGGCCTATTAGGTCTTGATTTTAGTTCAGGATGGAATTGTCCTGCTATAAAATATGGATGATTTTTTAATTCCACAATTTCAACTAATTTTCCGTCTGGAGATGTTCCTGAGCAAATCATACCTGCTTCTTCAATTTTCTTTTTATAATCATTATTAAATTCAAATCTATGCCTATGTCTTTCATCAATTTTTTCTTTATTGTAAACCTTATAAGCAAGTGATTCTTTTTTTATAATACATGGATAACTTCCAAGTCTCATTGTTCCACCTTTTTTATTAACATTTTTTTGTTCTTCCATAATATGTATAACAGGGTTATTTGTTGATTCACTAAATTCGGCAGAATTTGCATCTTTTAAACCTAATACATTTCTTGCAAACTCAACAACTGCCATTTGCATTCCAAGACATATTCCTAAAAATGGAATTTTATTTTCTCTTGCATATTTAATTGTTTCTATTTTTCCTTCAATTCCTCTGTTTCCAAAACCTCCAGGAACAATTATTCCATCAACATCTTTTAGTTTTTCTTTTACAGTGTTTTCTGTAATTGTTTCACAATCTATTAATTCAATTTCAGGTGTTACATTATTTTTGTAACTTGCATGATGTATGCTTTCTATTACTGATATGTAAGCATCTTCTAATTTAACGTATTTTCCAACTATTGCAATTTTCACTTTATCTTCAGCTTTTATGTTTTTAATGTTATCTATCATTTCTTGCCATTCTGAATTGTCAGGAACATAATTATCTAATCTCAAATGATTACATACTTCTCTTCCTAAACCTTCTTTTTCAAGCAATAATGGAACTGCATATAAATTATCAGCTGTCAAATTTTGAATTACACTTGTTTTTCTAACATTACAAAATAGTGCTATTTTTTCTCTAATATTTTCGGGTATTTCAAGCTCAGTTCTACAAACCAAAATATTTGGTTTAATACCTAAACTTTGTAATTCCTTAACAGAGTGCTGTGTAGGCTTAGACTTAATTTCATTTGATCCACTAATATAAGGTAATAATGTAACATGTATATACAATACATCTTCTGGGTTTTTCTCAAGTCCAACTTGCCTTATAGCCTCAATAATAGATATTCCTTCAATATCCCCAATAGTTCCACCTATTTCAGTTATTACAATATCTATTTCTTTATCTTCAAAACTATATATTTTTTCTTTTATTTCATTTGTAACATGTGGTATTACTTGAACTGTTTTTCCAAGATAATCTCCTCTTCTTTCTTTATCTATTACATTTGAATATATCTTACCCATAGTAACACTTGAATTTTTAGTTAAATTTTCGTCTATAAATCTTTCATAATGTCCTAAATCAAGGTCAGTTTCAGCTCCATCATCTGTAACAAAAACTTCTCCATGCTCATATGGATTCATTGTTCCAGGATCAACATTTAAATATGGATCAAATTTTTGAATAGCAACTTTATATCCTCTATTTTTTAATAATCGACCAACTGATGCTGCTGTTATTCCCTTTCCTAATCCAGATACAACTCCTCCTGTAACAAAAATGTATTTTGTGTTCATAGGCTCCTCCAATCTTAAAAACAAAAAAAAGACTTAAAACAAAAACCTTTAGGGTTTTTTTTTAAGTCTATAATAATATTGTTTATATTAGCACTTTTTTTAAAAAAAATCAATAGTTTTTTCTAATTTCATTCATTTTTTGTTATTATATGTTACTATTATATAATATTTTATGTTAGAAATATCCAATAAATAGCTATAGATAAATAATTTTCAAAGTTTCTCGGCTCAATACGAAGTGATATCATTTCTAAAATATAAATTAACGAGCCTCTCGCTGCTCTTGCTTCGCAAGCCATCGTTATATTAAAGAAATGATTATCCCTTCTCCAATCACATTCGAAACTTTTTAATTATTTATATATAGCTATTTCTTCTTTTTTAACCATTATCTAGTAATAATTTTAAATATTTTTTTACGATTTTTTCTTTTTAGTTTTTCTTTTTGAAGCTTTCTTCATTGTTTTTCTTTTTTCTATTTTTTCATTTTCTTCTGGGCTCCATTTTTCTCCAGGTTTTGGCTTGTTCCATGAAATATAATTACATTTGTCTGGGTTATTTTCACAAACAAAGAATTTTTTTCCTCTCTTTGACTTCTTTACGATAACTGTACCTCCACAAACTGGGCAAGGCACATCAATTGTTTCAATAATAGGTTTAGCATTTTTACATTCTGGAAAACCAGGACATGCTAGAAATTTTCCAAATCTTCCATATTTATATACCATTAATCTTCCACATTTTTCACAAACAACATCTGATACTTCATCTTGGATTTCAACATGTTCCAACTCTTTTTCAACTGTTTCTACTTCTTTTATAAATGGTTTATAAAAGTCTCTTATTACTCTTTTCCATTCTTCTTTGCCATCTGCAATTTTGTCAAAATCTGTTTCAATATTTGCAGTAAATTCTTCGTTTACAATATCTGCAAAATTTTCTACTAAAAGTTTATTTACTACTTTTCCTAAATCTGTTGGTACAAGTTGTTTTTGCTCTTTTCTGATATAATATCTATCTAATATTGTAGAGATTGTTGGAGAATATGTTGATGGTCTACCAATTCCTTTTTCCTCTAGGGCCTTAACTAAACTTGCTTCAGTATATCTACTTGGTGGTTCTGTAAAGCTTTGTTTTGGATCTATTTTGTTAAGTTTTACTTCTTGATTTAATTGAAGCTCTGGAAGCATTTCTTGTTCTTCTTGTTCTTTTGAATCTGTTCCTTCAACATATAAAACCATAAATCCTTTGAACTTTAAATTTTGTCCACTTGCTTTAAAATCATAATTATTAGCATTTATAGTAACATTCATTGTATCATATACAGCTGCTGACATTTGGCTAGCTAAAAATCTATTATATATTAATTTATATAATTTGTATTGATCTGTTGTTAAATATTCCTTTATATCATCTGGTGCAAGTTCAATGTGTGCTGGGCGAATTGCCTCATGTGCATCTTGAGCATCTTTTGAAGTTCTATAAAATCTGTTTTCATAGTATTTTTCTCCATAGTTTTTATTAATAACTTCTTTTGCTACTTTTCTTGCTTCATCTGAAATTCTTGTTGAATCTGTTCTCATATATGTAATTAAACCCGTAAGACCTTGTGGTAACTTTACTCCTTCATATAGACTTTGTGCTACACTCATTGTTTTCTTTAAAGTAAAATTAATCTTTCTTGATGCTTCTTGTTGCATCGTACTTGTTGTAAATGGTGGAGCTGGTGTTCTTTTTTTCTCTCCTTTTTTTACATCTGTTACAATATATTTTGCATTTTTTAAATCATTTAAAATATTATCTACATCTTCCTTAGAATGAAGTTCAACTTTCTTACCTTGTTTTCCTGTAAAATGTGCTATAAAATCTTTTTTTGATTTTTCATCTAATAATTCAGCATATATATTCCAATATTCTTCTGGAATAAATTTTTCAATTTCTTCTTCTCTATCTACAATTAATTTAACTGCAACAGATTGAACTCTACCTGCAGATAAGCCTCTCTTAACTTTTTTCCATAAAACAGGACTTATTTTATATCCAACAATTCTATCTAATACTCTTCTTGCTTGTTGAGCATTTACTAAATTTATATCTATATTTCTAGGCTCTTTTATTGCTTTTTGTACTGCATTTTTTGTTATTTCATTAAAAGTTACTCTTGTAATTTTATCACTATTAACTTCTAAAATATTTGCTAAATGCCATGCAATTGCCTCACCTTCACGGTCCGGGTCGGTTGCAAGATAAACTGTTTTTGCAATTTCTGCATCTTTTTTTAGAGACTTAATTAAATCTCCTTTTCCTCTAATATTTATATATTCTGGTTCAAAGTCATGTTCTACATCTATTCCAAGTTTTGATTTTGGCAAATCTCTAATATGCCCCATAGATGCCACAACTTTTGTACTTCCTCCTAAAAACTTTTTTATTGTATTTGCCTTTGCAGGTGATTCCACAATAATTAATTTATCAGCCATTAATTGTAATTCCTCCTTAAATGTATTACAAATTCTTGCTAATTATATATACATTTTTTAAAAAAGTCAAATAGTTTTTCAAATGGGGATGAATACAAATTAATTTTCAAAAAAGTACCCGCTCCCAAATTACAAGTCGTAGTGAATAATAATAAAGGCACATCCCCATTAACAACTATTATTTAAATATCAAATTCTATTAATTCACATGTTTTTGGTTGTATATTATTTTTTTGATTAAGAAATTCTTTAATCGCTATTACCACATCACCATGAGTAACTACTAAAATGTTATTATCAGCATATTTTTCTTTTATCTCTTCAATAAAGCTCACTACTCTATCATAAATTGATTTATATGATTCAATTTCTTTTATTTCATTATTTTCTAAATCATATAGCTTATTTCTTCTATCTTTAATTAAGTCTACTGATTTTAAAGTAAATTTTCCGTAATCTCGTTCAATAAGCCTATCATCAGGAATTATCTCTATATTATTAATATTTAGAATACTTGCTGTATGTCTAGCTCTTTTTAAAGGAGAACTAAATATTAAATCTATTGATATTGTTTTCATCCTATTTGCTAATGAATTTGCTTGTTCAATACCAAATTCAGTTAAATCTCTCTCATTTCTTCCATTAAATAAATGATTGACATTTGCTTCAGTTTGTCCATGTCTAACAACATATAATTTCATTAATACCTCCAAAATGATTTGTCTTTTAAACCCAATCTAACATTTATACAATAAATAGTCAATATTAAATTAATATTTTTTAAAAAAGTACCCGATCCTAAATTGCGCCTTTAACAAGTCTTAGTGAATAATGAAAAATAATAATTAATAGTGAATAATTTGAAAATGCTTAAAGCCAAAAATCTCCGGTACCGGCGACAACAACTATGTCAAAAATCTCCGGTACCGGTGACAACAATTACATCTCTACATCTATTTCATATATATTCCCATCATCTTGCAGTTTTATGCACTTTTCTTTTGTCTCTTTTCCATTTATTTTAAAGTTATTGATTCCATAACTTTTTTTATTAGGATTCTTTACTTTAATGTTATATATTGTTCTGCCATATTTATATTTTATAGTGTATTCTTTCCAATCTCTTGGAATACATGGATTTAAACTTAGTATTCCTTTTTCTATTTTTAGTCCTAATATATATTCTATTCCAGCTTTATAAAACCAACTTGATGATCCAGTATACCATGTCCAACCACCTCTACCTGCTAAGTTCCCAGCTCCATATACATCTGCTGGAATTACATATGGCTCTACTTTATATTGATTAGCTGATGCTTTATTTCTTGAATGTTCTATTGGATTTATCATTTTGTAAAATTCAAATGTTTTGTCTCCATTTTTTAATATACTTTCTGCAATTATTGCCCAAATAGCACTATGTGTGTATTGCAGTTAGTGCCATTTTTCCTATTTATAGTCCGCCCAATCTCGTCGGGGTAGGACATTTTCTTTCTCCATGTTTTCGAAAGAAAAGTGCTACCCCTGCGTTGGGCTACTAATAGCCTTTACACAGCCTTTTTCTCATATTCTTTTTTAGCTACACTAAAATTATTATTTAATTCTTGTAGTGGCTTAAAGTTAAAATAAATATCAACTTGTTTGTCACTATGAATATCAATTTTTTCTATAAATTCTCTAATTATTTCTTTAGTAGGATTTTTTATTTTCAAAAATTCTTCTACCAAATTATCTAATCTACTTTTATTATTATCGTTATTTTTTTCTCCAGATAATTTTTGTTCAAATTCTTTTATTGCCTGTTCATAACCTTTAACAATTTCTTTTATTCTCTCTGCATTTTTCATATACTCTTCAACTGATATAATACCTGCAAGCCTATCTTCGTACATTACTTCTAGTTTTCTTGTTTCTTTTTCAATATTTTGTTTAAAAGAATCAATTTGTTTTTTAATATCAAATTCTTGTGTTTGTTTAGATTTTGTTTGCTTTGCAATTTCTTCTAATTTCTTTTTGTTTTTATATTCTTTACAAACTTCTCTTAAAACTTCTATCATTTGCTCTTCAAAAACTTGATAATTGAAATTGTGTGGTGAACATACATCAAATTTCCCAAATCTTCCATATCTTTGACATCTACCATAAATATTTCCGTTTTTATCTGGACTTCTTATTCCAATATAACCGTTTGCAATCATAACATCTAAGTAATCCTTTAAATAAATAATCATTTTGAACTACCCTTGACCCTTTTGTTGCTTCAATTACTTTTTTTGCTCTTTCAAAGTCTTCTTTACTTATTATAGCCTCATGCATATTCTCTACTTTTACCCAATCTTCTTCTGGTAGATTTATGAATTTCTTTGATTTGAAACTTACTTTTTTTCTCTTTCCCTGTATAACTGTTCCTGTGTAAATCTCGTTTGAAAGAATAAATCGTACTGTAGATTGTTGCCATAGCCCATAAGTTAAAGATTTTGTTCCTCTTTTTCGTTTGTTATAATCTGATGGGATTGAAATTTTCTTTTTACTTAAGTAATCTGCAATTTGCATTGTACCAAAACCTGCTAAATATTTTTCATATATAAGTTTTACAACATTTGCTGCTTCTTCATCTATTACTAAATGGTATTTGTTTTCTAGATCTTTTTTATAGCCATAAGGCGCTGTTCCTAAATATTCTCCATTATTTCTTTTTGCTTGTAATACACTATTTATTTTCTTTGATGTATCTTTAGCATACATTTCATTTAATATTGATTTAAATGGTGCTATGTCATTATTTGATGTATCATAAGCAGTATCTATATTGTCCAATATTGCAACAAATCTAACTTCATGCTCTGGAAAATAATTTTCAATATATAATCCTGATTGAACATAGTTTCTGCCAAGCCTTGATAAATCTTTTGTAATAATCATATTGATTTTGCCTAATTCAATATCTGCAATCATTTTATTAAATGCAGGTCTATCAAAACTTGTACCACTTACTCCGTCATCAACATATTCAGAAATAAAATTTAATTTGTTCTGCTTGATATATTGCATTAGCAAAGTTCTTTGGTTTCCAATACTTTCACTTTCTTGATATTTTTCTTTTTCTTCATCTTCTCTTGAAAGTCTAATGTATATACCTACTTTATAATCAATATTATTCATTATTGTATAGCTCACTGTTTCCTCCCTTCTCGCTAATTAAAGATAATGAGATAATATTGATACTCTTGCAAACATTATACCATATTATCTCATCAAATACCATTGTTTCATCTTATTTTTTAACTATTTTTAAGCAATAATTTCCAAATGCTCTTTCTACAATTTTCTCCAATGCTTCTCCTTTTTCATTAAAAAATACATTTATCTTAAAATCATTCTTTTTCTTATATTTCTTTTTTTCTTCCAATAGCCTCACTCCTCTTGTTTTATTTTTTCCAAATTTTAGGTTTTTATACTGTTACAAGTGGATTTGCTCCCATATGAGATTTGCCCTCATTCCTGCTTTACAGAATCGCCCCTTTACATCACGTTAGCCAGACGAAAGTATCATTATTCGTACTTGCAACTACTATTCAATTTTCAATATGCATTTCCATTTTTTGACTTTTTCTGCTTTTTGTAGTGAAATTATGTCAATCAAGTGTTGTATACATTATAATTGTGAATTTTAGAAATTCACACTGTACAATCTCAAAAAATTTTTTATTAATTTTAGGTTGTTTGATGTGGAGGTGTTTCATTTGGGTTTTAAACTTGCTTTTGATAAAAATCTCGGACTAGAATTATTTGTTTTTAAACGTATTTATTATGATAAAAGTAAAAAGATATTTTTTTCATCATATAGAACTGAGCATATGATTGATCCAATAGGTTCTTTTCTACTTATATTTTTAAATACAAATTTTGAAGATGATGAAGATTGCAGATCTTTTGTTTTTTGGTTTTGTTTTGAAAGCCTGTATTATAGAAAACATCCTAAAATTAAAAAAGCAAATTATAATTCATCAAAACATTTAAGGCTTTCATTTTCTGAATTTAATGATGAATTAAATGAAATTGTAAAAGAATATAAGGAAGAATTTTTATACCTTAAATATACTTTATTAAAAAATCTAAGATTACCATATGATACTGATTTTTTCAAAAAAATTGAGGAAGAAGCTGAATTCACTCCTGAAGATATACAAAGTATAAGACAAGATGAGAAAAACTTTTTAGAAGATAAATCAATTAAATATAATGAAACAGAAATAAATGGATTCATGGAAAAATTAAATATACAGTTCGAAACTTTTGCTTTAATGTTTGAAAATATTGATGTTGATAAGTATAATATTCCTTATTATTTTGAAAGCGATGATATTTTAGCAATAATAGCTCTTATCTTTAAAGAATTTATGTCTGATAATCATAACACTATAAGGCAATGTCAAAATTGTGGATATTATTTTGTGCCTTCAAATTTAAAAGAAACTAAATATTGTAATGTAGAATATGAAAACACAGGCAAAACATGTAGGCAAATTGGAAAAGAATTAGCCTATAAAAAATCACTAAAAGAAGATACTCTTTTAGATAAATACAGAAAAAGATATATGTCTCTTGCAAGCTCTGTTTCTCATTATGGAACAGATACTGCCATTGCTAGATTTGAAAAGTATAAAAAGGATGGAGCTATAATGAAACAAAAATATATAAATAAAGAAATTACCTCAAAAGAATTTGAAAAATGGATTCTAGATAGCAAAAAATAGAACAGGAAATCATATCTTGTTCTATTTTTGTTTTATAATTCATTGACTAAAATCAAAATCTAAAAATACATATTTAGCAGTTTTATATTCAAGAGCCTCATTAATATCATTAGTCGCTCTTTTTGAAATATCCTTTATTCTTTTATATTCATTGTTATATCTAACTAATGGATTAATATATCTTTTTTTGACTTTTTCAATATTTACAAAATATTTTCCATTAGGAGCTGTTTCACTTGTTAAAATATCTGTAGCATTTTTCCATATTATAAAGCCATTAGATATATTTTTAACATTGCATTTTTCAATTCTTTCAATTACTTCTTTTTCAGATAGATTATACATTTCTGCTACATTAATCAAATTGTTTTCAGACATTATTTTCATAATATCAGCAAACATTTGCATTGTAAATAAAGTTTTATCTTCTATATATAATCTTGATAATATACTCATTGTATGTACAAATTTTTCTGCAATAGTAATATCTTTGAAGCCCAATTCTTCTTTATCCTTTTCATTTTTTTGAATTTCAATATTGCTATAAATTTGTTTAACATCATCTAAATTCCAAATCTTTTCTACAGCTCCTAACCCATTAGATAAAGTATATTCTAATCTATCACTTGAAAGATAAGGAGTATCATTATCTGCAATAGGATATATATGATAATCGGCTACTTCTTCAACTTTTATACCATCTCTATTTAGTAATGCCATTATCTCTTTTGATTCACTAATTATTTCAGTAGTTAATTCTTCAGTAGATTCTTGTTTTTCATAGTCTTTATTCATAAAATCAATAGAATGCTTAAATACTGGTGTTGCAATATCATGAAATAATCCTGATAAAGTTTGTTTTTTATCTTTTGTAAAATTCCAAATTATTAATGCAACTGCAATACTATGGTCTAAACTTGAATACCATATTCGATTATACATTTTTGAATATATTGTACCACAGCTTACACTTATTTTAGCTTGTTTTAACATCTCTGGAGTATTAATATACTCATTTAAAAATTCTGGAAAATCCTCTGATAAAATTTTATAATAAGATTTTATTGTTTCATTTAGTGTATCTATATAATTACTCATTTACTTAACACCCCTTTAATATTATTTTTGTTTTCTATACTTTCTTCAATTCAAAACGATACTTTTGTGTAATCTCTGGATACTTTTTATGATCTACTTCTTACATAAACATTTCTAATGGTCTTGCAGCAAAATCAACGCCATTTGTACATTCAGTTAGATACAAAGGTTTGTCAATCATTAATTCTTCTTTATTTTCAGTGTGTCTTGCAGTACCATTAATTCCTTCTATCATATTATACATTTCAACATATATATACCATAAAAGCAAAGAAAAAGCAATCGTTAAATTGTTGTATTTCATTGTAAAAATTCCTTACATTTCAATCTCTAAATCTTTTTCTCTTTCTTCGTGTTTTATTTGTTTTTCTGCATCTAACATTATATTATTTTCTCGTTCAAAATCCCTAATTAAATTATTTTCTGCACCCATATCAAATTTTTTGCAAATCCAAGTTATAAATATATCAATTGTTTCTTTAAATCTATCTACTACTTTATGTAAAAAGTTATTCTCTTTTTCTAATTTATTGATTCTATTAGTATATTGCCATTTCAAATCAAATTCTTTTTTATTATATTCAGTTTTTATATTATCTACATCATCATGTAATTTTTCATTATCAGCTATTATATTATCTCTTTCTTTTTGGTATTTTTCTGCCTCTTCTATAACCTGTGCTTGTCTTGATAATTGCCTATGCAAATTCATATTATCTTGATATAAATTTTGAATTACATTATCCTTTGGTTTTATAATTTCTTCTAGGATTTTTTCATCTCTTTTCTTTGATAGTCTATTTATATTAATATCTGTTATATCTGGAATATCTGGTAATTCCAATTTCATATTATTCAAAATTTCTTTAGTCTGTTTAAAATTTGTTATTTTCTTATATTCTTCAACAGAATAATGCTCTCTACCAGTTTCCTCTTTTGGCAATCCTCTTTGCAGATTAAATCCATTTTCCACCATATATTTGTAAAAAGCATCTTGTAATTGTCTGTAACTATCTTTTGCTTTCCAAAATTCACTACAAGCTAATTTATCAATAGCATTTCCTTTTTTGTCTATTGTGTGAACTACTGGTAAAAATATTAAATGCATATGAGGCGTTTGTTCGTCCATATGCACTTTTGCAGACATTATATATTGTTCTCCTAAATTTTTATATTCTACCACAAATTTATATGCAGTTTCAAAAAATCTTTTTGTTTCTTTTTCTCCAACTCTTTCAAAATAATCATGATCTGATGTTATTATATATTCACAAGCTATATTGCTTACTGTTTTAATTTGTCCTTTTAAATTATATTTTTCTTTTATTCTATCAAATTCTTTTTCATAACTATATTGTGGAAATTTCAGTGAATAATTTAAATATGATTTTTCTCTATCTATATTTTCATTTGAATAATTTTTATTTCTTCTTTCATTGTGTCTAAATATTCCCCTTAAATTTTCTCTTTTGTATTTTGTGTTCCTAATAATTGCATAACTCATTTTTCCATCAACCTCCTTTATATAAATTCTTCTTTGACTGGCTAACTAATAAGACATATTCTTCTTAAAATTTTGCTCTTTCTCATTTGTCTTGTAACACTAATGTAAAGCTTTACATTATGTGTTACAATGTAAAGTTAAAAATAATGTAAAGTTGAATTATAAAAGT
>CADAHH010000024.1 GCA_902787685.1 uncultured Eubacteriales bacterium
TATAAAAATTAGATATTATTTCTGATTCTTGAATTGGATTGAATATTTCTTTCAATTTTTCTGAAATTGATTTAATTTCATTAAAAAGTTCATTACTTTCCATATGTATCTTTAAAAATTATTTGATTTTCTATGTTTTCGATAAATTTTTCTTTTCTTTATAATCTATTTTTAAATTAAAAGTAGTACAATTCCAATTAATGGAGCTAATACTATAATCTGCCTATTTTAAATAAAACTTTTATTAAAATTATGGATTATTAATATTTTAAACTTTTCGATTGCATCAAAACTGAAAAGAAGAAAAAAATGAGTCAAATTATAAAAGAAAAATAAGTAATTTAAGTTATATTTAATATTACCATCCTTCATCTTCTGGTGAAACACCACAAGCCTTCTCATTGATTAATCTGGCGAAACCTCTACAATAATGAATCTTATTGTTACCACTCCAGAAAAATTGAAAATTTAATTTGATTGTTTGGTTTTTTAACAATGTTATTTTCAAAAGAGGCCTGTCATTTTCTTTAACATAACTCGCCCTAACGATAAACTCCCAAGGAAGGCGAAGATCAGATCCATCATCACAACCCTGAAGAATCACAACCCCTTTTTCAGCAATCTTAATATAAGAATTATAAGAAACACACTCATAACGTTGATTAACACCACCGGCCAAAACCAAACCTACAGGGCCCAAAATACCTAAAGCAATACCTTTTTCCCAAGCATTAGAAGATTCAGTAACCAACTGCATCTTAGGCAATGTAACATTACATTCAACCCAATCATAAGGATTGTGCTCACTTAAAATCTTATTCTCCTTATCAATATCCTCATCTAAATTAAATAAACCCATAAAACTCATTCCTCCTCTTTACAATTTTTTATATAAATTTTTATAATTTTAAATTTATGATTAATCGGTTAAATAAGTTATTCCTTTTTTCAATAATTGTTAAATGGTTATAAATAAGCTACAAAAGATTTATAATATAATGAACAAATAAATAACTAAAAAATATTTATTTTACTAAAAGGAGGAATCAGATCATGGGACTTTTTGAACCAGGTGTCAATCTTGAAAAGGAACAGAAAATGCTGGAAAAGCATAATCCATATGAATGGGTTAGGTCTTGGTTTATATATACTTATGATAGAGGTTTCTACTGGGAGACTCATTTTCGAATAGCTGAAAAGGGAATAGTCTTTTATCAGGCAACTGAAAGTGGCATTGATTTGCGCATTCCTTGGGATAATATAGTTGATGTGGGGTGGAATGATATATTTGTATATCAACTTGAGTGTCCTGGTTTAATTATGGATCTTTCTGATGGTCGCACCATTCATATCCGTTTTGATATTGGCTGGACAGGTAGGCGTGACACTATTCATTGGTTAAGAGGGGTTTCCCGTATTATTCAATCTAATATTGGTAATGATGTGAATTTGGATAAGTGAATAAAAAACCTATAATACTGATATAAATTCAAAATAATCAAATTTGCTAAATATGGATTTTACCCTTTAATTTTTTTTATAATCATATGTCTTATTTTAAAACTGTTTGAGCATTAATTATAATACATAGACAACATAAGAAATTTTTTACTTTAATAATTAAAAATTAAGATAATTTTTTTCTACTTTAAACGGACTATATCTTGAAACGATTTTTTATTTATGACAAAAAATTCCTTATTTCCCAATAATTTGTAAAAGATAGTTTCACGTATTAATTTGTTATCATAATGTTTTCATATATCAAGTTCTTTTAATTTATTTTACTATTATAAAGTTTACCAAATCTTCTTTGGAATCTAATGATTTTTTTGAATCATTATCTAAAGCCAATTTAATTTCAATAAAATTCATAATAAATATGTTGATCAAACTTGTATTTTTATTAATATTAAACTTTAAAAAGTTGCATGATTTATTACTATGGCTATATCATTTCTAATATAATGAAGTTTATCTAAATCATTAGAAGAATCATAAATTGGATTATTTAAAATTCATTATTTAATTAGATCTTTCTTTCTTAGTACCTCTATAAAATATTTCTAATAACCAATAATGATTCAAGTGATGAAATTAAACAATTATTGCTGAACCCACCGTGCCATTTTTAAATTGATTTTACAATCTTCACCATACTCCTTTGTTTCAAATTCTAAAAGCCTGAATTTATCACCTTCATGAATAATATTATCTTCACTATTAAATAATTCAAGTGGCAAATATAATTTCCCATTAATTTCTTCTAATTCAATAGGTTGATTATCTATTTCACGAGTATCCTCTTCATCTTCTTCATCATCACTACTTAAGAGGAATTGTTCTAAAAATTCGTGAGTAAACTCATTCCTTTTGATTAATGGAATATACATTGCACATTTAATATTAAATAATTTTAAGGCAAGAATATTTACAAAAGTTGTCATTAAATAACAAAGTTTTATTGAAATTACAGCATTACCATGAACTATATCATTTCTTGCTTTAACAATTTCGCTTAAAAATGTATTGCTATCACAAACTACACCATATCCTTTAAAAAATTCATCTAACTTATCGAAATCGAAACCTAATTTTTCAATTAATTTTTTTAAATCAGAAGCGAATTTAGCCTCATTTGAATCCTTAATTTTCTTATGGTTTTTTGTTAAGACTTCAAGAATTATAGCTGACATTAATAATTCAACTTCCATATATCTTTCCCTTTTTAAAACTGCCAAATAATGAATTAATAAATTAACATCTATGATTCCCTCATTTTTAAGTCCAACATATGAATCATAAGAGGAGTTTAGAAAATCAAAAAGAGTATTCGGGTAAGTATCATAAAAGCAGGATTCATGCTTGAAATTAGAATATAGGGATGGAAGTCCAATTTCGATTTTTTCAAAATCATCAGCCAAACAGTAAGAGATTCTCATGCTGGAAGATTCAGCCGAATAATATTTTAAAAGAAAATATAAATTATAAAAAACATCTTTTATGTTATCATAGCTGTCCTTAATATAAAAATAGCCATCAATATTTTTAAAAAAGTCATTTTTGTGCTTTATTAAAAATAAATTATCCAGTTCTGTGCATTTAACCTCATTAATTTCACATTCACTACTTAAATTTAAATTTTCAATGAACTTATAATATCTGGCAGGTTCATAATCACTATACTGCCCTTTAATGAGTTTTACATTACACCCTTCAGCAGATAAAGGATACATATTTTCAAAAAATGTAAAATTACATCTTCCAATATTAATCAACCAACCATCTGATGATTCAAACTCAATAGTGAACCACTTATAATTCCCAGTTATCCTTTCGTTTAATTCAAAATCTACTTTAATATCATCTAAGATATATAATTTAACATTTGAAAGGTCATAATTTTCTTCATCAGTGAAAATGAGTTTAGCATTATCTGCTTCGAAAAATATTTTTTTAGTACCGAATTCATCTACAATAGTATTGAAGTGAAAATCTGGACATTTGTATTCGCTAATCATAAATTAACTTTTATCATTAATTAATAAAAAAATTTTTCGTTAACTATTAAATATACCTTATTCTAAATTATCGATAAATTCTTTAACTTGACAATATTTTTAAAAATTAGTTTACTTTCAGCATCATCTAAAACATTATTATCATGAGCATAATGATAATTATTCTTTATATTGTTAAATTGTGAAAAAAGAGATATACAATAAAGTATATTAAAGACATATATGAGACAATGTAGTCCTTAATATAATTAACATATCTTTTAAATATAATATCTAAATCCTCATTTTCATCAAATGGGGGTGATGACTTACATATAATTCCTCTATATTTTTATAAATTAATAATATTAAATGGTTATATAAAGAGCCTTTGAAAAGTAATTGTCTACAAAAAAAATTAATATATGTGAAAGTTAATAGCTATTCAAATGAATTAAATGAAAAAAGTACCTATGAGTATTAAATTAAAAATTGCAAAGATACTTTAAAGATATTGCATATGGAAAGAACTGTAAATTTTAACAAATAAAAATTAATTATTCAGAATATACATTAAATGTGAGAAAATTAAGTTATAGTCAGCACAAATATAGATTATAGACTTAAGAGGTGGGCAAATGACAAAAATTGAAATAGGTGCAATAGAAAAAGATTTAGTTGAGAAAACCGAAATATATGAAGAAATTACTGGAATATCTACTGAAAAACTTGTTGAAGACCTATTAAATGATTTTTTCGAGGATATTCATATAACTAATGATTATATCAATATTGATGAAATTTATTATTTTAACTTTAGTAAACTTTTAGAAAAACGTGAGGTAATTGCTACAAAAAATAAACTTTCTGAAAATTTAAATGAAATCTTTATTATTAAAAAAATACCTAATAATCTAGATAAATTTGATAAAACATATAATACTTTTTGTTATAATGGAAACCAATATCAACACGCAGGGATTTATTCATACAATCGATTTTATTGCGAAAAAAATTTTAAAGATACTTCTTTATTTCAATATTGTATATTATTTAATTATAATGAAAAAACAGAAGCATTAGTTTTAAAATTAATAGATTTAGATGATATTAATTTATTAGTTGATTTAAATAATCTTTCAGATGTTTTAAATGATTTAATAGAATTTAATAGAATATTTGCTGAAGAATTAGAAAGAATTAAGAAAATACCTGAAGAGAAGAAACTGATTTTAGAACAGTTTAAACCTCATTTTGAATTTGACAATCCGCTACTTTACATAGCATCTTCAACAGTTATTGAATCTTATGAAAATGCTAAAAATATGGCAATGAGTTTCTATAAAACTGATTCTGAATACTATGATGCTTTAAAAGGAAAATATAATTCTGAAGATTTGGTAATATTAAGAGAAGGGAGATTAGTAAAAGAAGTGAATGACACTAAAATCAAAGAAGAATTAGATTCTAAAGAAATTGAATAATAATATTAATTAATTTTAATACCCTCAGAAGATTTTTTTCTCAAACTTTCTAAAAATTTTATTATTATTTAAATAAAACTCCTATAATGGCTGCTACTAAATTTAGGATACTCACAGCCAATATGACCCAAGTTAAATAGTTAGTTAATTTATTTTGTTTTAATGATTCTTGGTTTAATTCTCTAGATTCCTCTTCTGATTTTTTAATAAAATCTAAAAGCTTCATATTTCCCACAATCATAGAAACTTCTGAAGGAGAGCACCAATTTGGATAATCTGAAGGTTTATGGGGGCGTAATGGATCATATAAATCTTTAGTAATCTTTCGCTTGAAAACACAGATATTTCTAAGATTACCCAACTGCTTGCAATAATCATATCCTTTACAAGTTCGGATATTATAAATTCCACTATACTCCTTTTCCTCATTTAAGACGGATTTCATACAGTTTTCTGAACAAAAAATTTTGCTTTGGTCACCGGTAATATAATAATCATATTTATTAATTTCTAATTTACAATTTGAACAAAAACTATCTATTTCTGTCATGATTTTTCATATCCTATTTATTTATTAAAAATTTATTTTTCATCTATAATATTTTTTTGAAATTTAAACATGAAAAATTATGTTAAAAATTAATCCTTGTTTAAAATATTTATAAACACATCTATTAACTTATCAACCGCTTTTCCAGCATTTCTACCCTTAATATATGTATATAAATATCCCATTTTTCAAGCGAGGGTAATTGAGATTCATACAAAGAAACCTTTAACTAATCTTCATCATCATTTTTAAATACTTTTTTCCACTTTCTAAACATCTGATAAGATTAATTCATCAATTAATAAATGATTTGCCACAGTTTCACCTACTATTATTATGTTTGTTGTTAAAAATATTCTTTTTGTTAATTATTGAATCTGCAATAATATTTTTATTTATATATTTTATTCTAGTATTTGTCGGAGGATAATTTGTAAAAGCTATATCTAATATATCATCAATCACATTAAAAATGGGTTTTTCAGCAATTTCTTGATTATCATTTTCCAAATAGTCTTTTTTAAGATTTGCAAATAATTTTTCATTAATTAAAACTTTTTTATCTTTTATTTCATCATTAATACTTGATATTCCTTTTTGATTATTATAGGGATTATATAATTCTGTTATATCTTTCATTGATATTTCTGTTTCACAAACTTCATTTATTGCAATGTGTAATTCCTCAGGAGAATAGTTATCAATTTCGAAATCATGTTTCCAAATATGTATCCATTCTTCTGGAAATGAATTATTAATATTTTTAGTCTCATCGAAATAATCAATTAAATCCTCTTTTATTTGTTTTGTTGTTTCAATTTCAAATTCTTGATTAATTTTTTCGAAAAATTCAGAGTAAAACAATTCTAGAGATTTTTTATATTCATTTATTTTCCAATTATTTTTATAAAAAAATAATTTATTAGAATCAAATGTAATCCCCTCTTTTAATTTATATATGATATCATTTTCATTATCTCCTATGAAGAATGGAATTGTTTGAAACGTTTCTAAAAAGTAATTAATTAATTGGAAATAATTATTTATGAAAACATTTGAATATTTCTTATTTTCATTTATATTATTAATTTTTGGACTCATTAATTTACTTATGCCCTCTATATTAATTATATCTACCATACAATTTTCCAATTTGTATCCACAGAAATCAAATAATTTAGGTATGATTATTTCTTCTGTTTTTCCTTCAACTATTATTAATACACGAGGATGATAATCTAAATCTAATTTATTTGATAAATAAAATAATTTATGTCTATTCAAATTAAATTCATACTGTTTATTTAATGGATTTATATAATTTTTATTACGTATTCCTCTTGTTGTTCTACCTCTTTCATTAGCTGGTGAGTTCTCTATAATATACTCACCATCATATAAATCACATTCATCCACATCAAATATTTCTATCTTTAAATAATCTTCAATACAGCTTTTTAGCATTAAACACCATTGTAAATATTCAATTCCCAACCTAATTGGGCCTTCAAATTGTTTTTTCTTTTCCCATTTAACATGTTTGAAAATTTGAATCGTATCCTCATTACCTAAATAGGATGGTAGTTCTCTACAAAAGTTGACATAACAATTTGCTAAATTATTTATATTAAAATCATTGATTTCAAATAATTCTTCTAAATTAAATTTTTTTAGTTGTTTTTTCCAAGATTCATTATCTGAATTTATTTTAATAAATCTTTTATTAGTTCTACCGTAAGGAGAATAAATTTGTATACTCATTAAAATATCAGTGAGATGATCTTCTAAATCTATATTAAATGTTTTTTTTAAATAGTCAAAATTTTTTTTCAGATAGTTAAATTTTTCTTTAATATACTGTAAATGATGAATTTGAAAGGAGGAGTAATAACTGCTAATTTTGTATCCTTTCCCTCTTTCAGTATAACTGTCAAAACTTTCAAAAATATCCTTTGAAGGAAGGTATATTCTTCCATTTTCAAGAGCATTATTTATACAGTTTTTTTCACATTTATCGAATACATATTTATGAAACATATTTCCATAAAATTCATTTTTTGTTCGGAAAATAGGATAAAAAAATCCTTCTTTTTCATATAATTCTAATTCTCCTATTGAAATATTTATTCCCCTTTTCTTACAGAATTTGACAAATTCTTCTATATCCATAGGAGGATTTTGTATATAAAATTGATTTTCAATATAATATTTAAGAAATTCTTCGTTCATAATATCCCTAATTTTTTAAAAATTACTCTCTCCATATAAATGGGCATCAGATGATTTAATAACTATTGGAGGATTGAATCCTATAAAGAATGTGAAATCATCATAAGGACATTTTATATAATCAACTTTCTTAATATTTTTTTTATTTTTTTAATAATTGAGTTATATTCAATTTTTGTACTGTGAAATTTTTTGACTGTATCAAATATTTTTCCTGCATTAATATGTTTTAATCATAGTATTCCTATTATTTGTAACATAAGTTACTTTTTTAAGTATTTTATTTCACCCTCATTGTTTCTTTATCAAGGTTAGGTTCATCAATGATTTTCAAATCTTTTTTTATCATAGAAATTTTCTTTTTTGTAAGTTCATGGACAATATCTTTAAAAAGGATATTCTGAGTAAATAATAATGATTTTGGAAAAACAAGATAAGAAGTTAAAATTTGAAGTTGATTTAGATCTTCTTCTAAATCATTTTCATATAATGTATTTTCAGAATTCGCAACTCTTTTTTCTAATATTTCTTGGATGTCTTCATAGGTAACTATTTTTGAGGAACTATTTTTTCTACAATAAATCTCATGCCTCTTAATATTCTTATAATCTTTTTTTGATAGGAAGGGTATTTTCTTAGGATTATAATTGACTGTTATTAATAAAAAATTTTTATTTTTGAGCTTTTTCCATTCAACTTCATCTTCATATTGAAATACATGTAATTCATAATCTAAAGCATTTGGGATAAAATTTGATAATTTTTCCTTTATTTCTGTTTTATCTTTTATTTCTATCCCAAGAGGTGTTAAAATATTATTCTCATCTTCTTCAATACCAAAAGTTATAATTCCTCCACCACTATTTGCCATAGCTATAATGTGTTTTGCTAATTTATACTCTTCGATATAATCTCCTTTAAATTCTATATCATCATATTCTCCGGTATTTGTTTTTAAAAATTCTCTAAAAGTGACTCTGTCTGGTGAATTGAATAATTCTGCTGCTTGTTCTTTATTATTCTTTAATTTCATTTTTATTGCTCCTAAATTAATTACATTTAACTCAAATCAAGTTTTTTTAAAGTACTTATTAAAATATTGTAAAAAATTTTTTCTATTATATTATTTTATTCAAAACTAATTTATTACAAAAATGTGATTTTTTATATTCTAAATTTTTATCTTATATATAAAATATGCGAATTTTATTTTTTACATTTTTAGAAAATTCCATATAATTTTATTTATATTTTAGTCTAAATTTTGAGTTTTAATAAAGGTTAGGGAAATTTTCATATTTTTTTATCCTCAAAATTTTAAAAATATATATATTTATTTGAATATAAATTTATTTAAATATAGTTATGTGTGATAGTATGGTAAGTCAAGAAGTTCCTCAAATTATCATAGATCTTGTTGAAAATTTTAAGGAAAATGAACATATTTATAAAAGTGCTAATTATGATGAGGAAAACACTAAAGTAGAATTCATTAATCCTTTTTTTGAAGCTTTAGGTTGGGATGTAAATAACAAAAATAGAGCAAGTCCCAGGTTTAAAGAAGTAGTATTTGAAGATACTATTAAAATTGGTGGTAAAGCAAAGGCTCCGGATTACAGTTTCAGGCTCGGCGGACAGAGAATATTCTTTGTAGAAGCTAAAAAACCTAGTGTGAACATTGACACTGATAAGAATCCGGCATATCAGATTAGGAGATACGGTTGGAGTGCTAAACTTCCATTGTGTATTTTAACTGATTTTGAGGAATTAGCAGTTTATGAAACTACAACAAGGCCTGATAAGAACCAGAATGCGAGTATTGGTAGAATAAAATACTACAAATACACAGAATACATAGAAAAATGGGATGAAATTTACAATATTTTCAGTAAGGACGCTGTACTCTCAGGCAAATTTGATAATTATGCAAACAATACTAAAGGACTGAAAAAAGGAACTTCTGAAGTAGATAAAGAGTTCTTAAAAGAAATAGATCGTTGGAGAGAACTCCTAGCTAGAAATATTGCCTTAAGAAATCCGGATATTACTAAAGATGAGTTAAATCATGCAGTACAATTGACAATTGATAGGATAATCTTTTTAAGAATGGCTGAAGATAGGGGAATAGAAAAATATCAACAATTGAAAAATTTAATTAATTTATCTAGTAAAAATAAGGATGAATATGCAGTTTATGAAGGATTTTTAGAAATTTGTAGGAAAGCAGATGCAAAATATAACTCTGGATTATTCCATTTTACTGAAGAGAAAGAAATTACTTTAAAAATTGATGATAAAGTGTTTAAAGACATTTTAGCCCCTATGTACTATCCTGACTGTCCTTATGAGTTCAGTGTCATCTCTCCAGAGATATTAGGTAACGTTTATGAGAGATTTTTGGGAAAAGAGATTAGATTAACCAAATCACATCAAGCTAAAATTGATTATAAGCCTGAAGTTCAACAAGCAGGAGGAATATATTACACTCCTCAGTATATTGTTAAATTCATTGTTGAAAATACTGTTGGAGAGTTAATTAAGGATAAAACTCCAAATCAGGTGTCTAAACTTAGATTTTTAGATCCTGCATGTGGTAGTGGAAGTTTCTTGCTTGAAATATATCAATATTTATTGGATTGGCATTTGGATTATTATTCTAATCTGGAAAGACCTCCCAAAGATGTTATTTTTACCGGAAAGGATGGCATAACTAGATTAACAATTAATGAGAAAAAAAGGATTGTTTTAAATAATATTTTTGGTGTTGATATTGACTCTCAAGCTGTTGAAGTTACTAAATTATCTCTTTTACTAAAGGTTCTTGAAGATCAAAATAAGGATGTTGTAGAGCAACAGCAAAAGCTTTTCCAAGAAAGGGCTTTACCTTACTTAGGGGATAACATCAGATGTGGTAATAGTTTAGTGAATAATCAAATGCTTCTTGATGAGGATTTGGATATTGATAAAATAATTGAATTAAATCCATTTGATTGGGAAAAAGAGTTTCCACATGTATTTGAAGAAGGAGGTTTTGATGCTATTTTAGGCAATCCTCCATATGTTAAAGAAGGTACTAATAAAAATGCTTTTGATGGTTTGAGGAAATCTCCATATTATCAGGGAAAAATGGATTTATGGTATTTATTTGGATGTAAAGCTATAGATTTAGTTAAGGATAATGGTTTGGTTTCTTTCATTGCTACAAATAATTGGGTAACTAGTTTTGGAGCTTCTAAGTTTAGGAATAAAGTTAGTAAAGAAACTAAATTTGATCTGTTCTTTGATTTTGGCAATTATAAAGTCTTTGATACTGCAGGTATTCAGACTATGATTTATATTATGAGAAAAAATTCTGCTGATAATAATTATCATTTTAATTATGCTAAGATTTTGGATGATAAGCTTTCTGTTGAGGATGTCAATAAATTATTAAGAAGTAAAGTAAGCAATGATAGATTAGTCAAATTTAAAGCAGCATTTAATAGAAAAGAAAATGAAAATAGTTATTTTAATTTCATAGATGAAGATATTTCTAAAGTTTTAGATAAAATTTCTAATGCAAATGTAACCTATTTAGATAAAAAAGAGATATCTACTGGAATTGATGTGCATCAAGACTTTTTAAATAAAAAAGGTGCTGAAAAACTAAATCTTCCTAAAGGTTCTGGTATTTTTGTCATTTCAGAGGAAGAAAAAAATAACTTAAATTTAGATGATAATGAATTATCATTAATTAAACCTTATTATACAACTTTTGAATTAAGTAGGTATTTCACTAATCCTGAAAATCAATTTTGGGTAATTTATACTAAATCGGACATTAATAAGAAAATTAGAAAATATCCTAATATTAAACAACATTTTGATAAATTTAAACCAATTATTACATCGGATAATAAACCTTATGGGTTACATAGAGCTAGAAAAGAGGAAATTTTCACTAGTGAAAAAATTGTAGCCACTAGGAAATGTTTGATTCCTACATTCTCTTATGCTGATTTTGATGTATATGTATCTCAAACATTTATGGTTATTAATTCTGAAAGATTTAATTTAAAATATTTGACAGGTATTTTAAACTCAACTACAGTTCAATTTTGGTTAAAATATAAAGGTAAAATGCAAGGAAACAATTATCAGTTAGATAAAGAGCCTTTATTAAAAATCCCTATTTTAGTTGATCAAGAAAATGAAATTGAATTGACAAATCTTGTTGATTCAATGTTAAATCTAAATAAGGAATTAGTAAATAACCATAATAACCCTCATAAAAAGAGAATTATTGAAAATCAAATTGAAATAACTAATGATAAAATTAATCAATTTGTCTATGGTTTATATAATCTATCGGATGAAGAAATAGAAATCATTAAAAATGACTTGATAAATGATGATTAAAAATTTATGAATACCCTTTTTTTAGGAATGATTTTATGGATAATACAGAATTTTATGAATTATTTTACTCAAATCTAGAAAAAGAAATAACAAATGAAAACTTCATTAATTCCATAAAAGAATTAATGAATAATGATAAATTCACAAAAAAAGCCTATGAGAACTTACTTGAAGAGGTATACGATGGATAAAAATCTTAAAATAAATAGAATTACAGTTAAATCCTTTAGAGGAATTTCTAAAGAGCAATATCTTGATTTATCTGATGTTACTATTTTATATGGGGAAAATGGAACTGGAAAAAGTTCTTTTGTAAATGCATTTGAATATATCTTTTCAAATGAGTTGGATAATTTAAAAAGAGATACAATTGATTCAGAAAAATCAACTGTTCATAAGGATTGTAGAATAGAAGATATGGATATTGAGTTAAAGTTTAAGAAAAAAAACTCATTAAAATTGACTGAAGAGCCTTTAGAAGGTACTTTAATGGAGTCAATTAAAAATGATTTCTTTTTAAATAATGCTTCTTTTATATTGAATAGAAGAAAATTACTGAAATTTATTAGTGGTACTCAAAAAGATCGTTATGATGCTTTAACAGAGTTATGTGGTTTTGAACAATTAAATAAATATAGGAATACTTTAAATACTGTTAATAATTCTATTGGGAGAGAATTGAAGAAAAAAGAAAAAGAATATTCTACTAAAATCACTGAATTAGCATCTATTTTAAATTTAGAAGGGGAAATAAAATTAGATGATATTATTGATAAAACAAACATTCTATTAGAAAAAAATAATTTGCCGATAATTGATGATTTATCTAATGTTGAAAAATTACATTCTGATTTTAGTTTAACTCCAAAAAAAGATGAAGTTGAGGATAATTTCAAGGAGTTGGAAGGTCTTTACGGAAATTTAAATACAGATAAATTAAGTGATGAATTGGAAAATTTATTAAAATCATATGAAAAAATTGCTTCTGAAAATCTTAAATCATCAAAACTCTTGCTAAATTCATTAGATAATGCATACAATTATATTTATTTAGAAAAACCATCAAAATGCCCTATTTGTAACTCACAGATAGATTCTGATGTTTTATTAGAAAATATAAATACAAAAGTCATTGATCTTAAAGACATTATAATTGATTTGGAAAATTGGTCAAATGAACTTAATGATTTCAAGGATACGGTCAACAGGTTAAGTTATCAGCTTGAAAAAATAGAGGATATAAGTTTAAATTTGAATGAATTAAATGATAATTATTCAATATTGGATTTTTCCCAAGAAAAAGACAATTTAAAAAAGTTAATTAAAGATCTGGATGATTTAAGAGAATCAAAGATTTTATTATCCGAAATACTTCTATATGATTTTTCAGTAATTAATCAAAAAATCGAAGATTTATTAAAAGATTTTGAAAACTATAAATCAAATAGATCTCCTTTCAACGAAGAGTTAGAAATGATTAATAAATCTTTATCTCGATTAGAAACCATTGAAGAAATAATTAAGGAAATAGGAATATTGAATAAAAAAGTTGATTTATCCAGTAAAACTTTAAAATCATACCAAGAATCTAAAGAGGAATTTATCAACAATGTAATCTTTGAAATAAAAGAGGATGTTAAAAGGTATTATAACTATATTCATGGAAATGATGGAATTAATAATCCTGATATTGAATTGACTGATGAGAGTAAAATGGATGTCTATTTGGAATCCTTTGGTGAAAGGGTAGATTCAAGATCCTTTGCTAGTGAAGGACATTTGGATACTTTAGGCCTATGTATTTTCTTGGCTTTTAACAAAAAATACAATAAAATTCCATTGATTATTCTAGATGATGTTGTTGCTACAGTCGATTCCCCTCATAAGGGAAAAATTGCAAAATTATTAGTAACTGAATTGCCGGATAATCAATTATTTATTACAACCCATAGCAGATTGTGGGCTGAACAGGTAAAACATATTGCACGAGCCAATAAGGTAAGTCATAGAATTTATGAAATAATCGATTGGAATTTAAAGGAAGGTCCTGTTTTAGCTAAGCCTTTAGATACTGAGGAAAAGATTGAAAAATATTTAAGTACCAATCATTTGGACTTGAATGCGGCAGGAAATGCAGCTAGAAGATATCTTGAATTTAATTTAAAAGAGATATGTATATTAAATAAAATTAAAGTGCCAATAGCAGAAAAATATGATGTTGGAACTTTATTTGATGATTGTAAAAATTCAATTTTAGGAATGGTTGAGGGAACAGATTTTGAAGGTTATTATAATGAGATTTTTAGCAATAGTGATGAAACAAAGCATATAGCAAACCTTTTATCCCATGATAATGAAGAGTTTTATGAATTAAGTCGTAATGATGTACAATCTTTCTGTTATTCCATATTAAATTTTAGAAAAGCATTTACATGTTCTGATTGTGGAAAAGGACTTTTAAAATTTGATTCAGATTCAAAAAAATTAATTTGCATTAATCCAAAATGTCAACGAACTGTTGAGCTGATTAGTCAAGAGGATAGTAAATGATGGGAAAGTGAGTAGATGGTAGAAATCCAAACACCTTCTAAAGCGGAAGTAGATGCTTATATTAAAAGATGGTATGAATTAGAAAACTATGTAAATCAAGAAAACAGTTTAAATAAACTATTCTTTGATTTGCTTCCAGAAAATAAACTAATTGAAGACATACTCATTAAAGCAAGCACATTGAATGACTTTTATAGCACAAACATCTTTTCCATATTTCCAGTAGCAAAGCATATACTTGAATTGGATATAGATGATAGACTTAATAATGGTGATTTAACATTAGTAGAAGATATAGCTAATGTTGAAGAGCTGGGGAAAAGATTTTATTCCTTTGCTAGCAAATATTGTTCTCACCATAAGCCAAATGATTTTCCAATATTTGATAATTATGTTTCAAGAGTGTTAATGCATTTTAAAAATCAAGATCATTTTGCGAATTTCAAATCAGATGATTTGAGAGATTATATTAGATTTAACGAAGTTTTAGATGAGTTTGCTAAATTTTATGGTTTAGAGGGGTACTCAAGAAAAGAATTGGATATGTATCTATGGCAGATAGGAAAGAAGTACTTTGCTAGATTTTAGAAAGATATTCAAATTTTATATTTTTTTTAGACAAGGAGAATTACTATGGATGAATTAATGCAAGAAATCATAAAATTTCAAACAGAAAGAGACTGGAAACAATTTCACACTCCAGAAAACTTAGCCAAATCTATTTCAATAGAAGCGGCTGAACTATTAGAACACTTCCAATGGAACAAGGAATATAATAAGGAGGAAGTTGTTGATGAATTAGCAGATGTATTAAATTACTGTTTTTTAATGGCTGATGCCTTAGATGTAAATGTTAAAGAAATTGTTTTGAATAAGATGAAAAAACTGCTGAAAAATATCCAGTTTCTAAATCTAAAGGTATTTCAACTAAATATAATAAATTATAGGGGATTTTATGTTAGTCTATGAAGCTACAAAAGGTGAATTTTTAGATTCTGTTTTTAATGGGACAATAACCGATGAAATAAATACAGTATATGAAGCAAAAATAGGGAAATCTCCTAAATCCCAGATTGATTCTTGGACTAATTCTATGAGATTTATGTATATGGTATTAAATGATAATGAAATTCCTGAGGATAGTGGAGTTGCTATTGAATTTACAATCCCAACTACATCAAAACGAATAGATTTTACTTTAACTGGCCTAAATGAAAATCAAGAAGATTCTGTAGTTATAATTGAACTTAAACAATGGTCTGAAGCATCTAAAGTTGAAGGTAAAGATGGTCTTGTATTAACTCGTTTTGGAAGAAATTATGTTGAAACTCCACACCCTTCATATCAAGCATGGTCTTATGCTTCTTTGATTGAGAATTTCAATGAAACCGTAGAAGAAGACTCCATAGGTTTATATCCTTGTGCCTATTTACATAATTATGATTTTGATCCATTTAATGATCCTCTTAAAGACAGTATTTATGAGGAATATATAGAAAAAGCGCCATTATACGGTCAAAGAGATGCTCAAAAACTCAGAGAATTTATAAAGAAATATGTAAAATATGGTGATTCAACAGATATCCTTTATAGAATAGATAATGGCAGAATCAGACCTTCTAAAAAATTACAAGATACTCTTGCAGATATGCTCGAAGGAAACGATTATTTTGTAATGATTGATGAGCAGAAAGTGGCATATGAATTAGCAGTTGATATGGCTAGAAAGTCATATATTGATGATAAAAAAAGAGTTTTGATAGTTGAGGGAGGACCAGGGACTGGAAAATCAGTTGTTGCAATAAATTTACTAGTTAATTTATTAAATGATGATTTAGTTTCATTATATGTTACTAAAAATAGTGCTCCTAGGGATGTCTTTTTTGAAAAACTCCGAGGGCATTTTAAACAGAAATATATTAAAAACCTTTTTAAAAGTTCAGGATCCTTTATTAATTCTGAAACAAATCAGTTTGATGTATTAATTGTAGATGAAGCCCATAGGATGACTGAAAAAACAGGTATGTTTAAACAAGGGGAAAATCAAGTTAAAGAAATTATTAATGCAGCTAAAACTTCAATATTTTTCATTGATAAATTTCAGAGAGTTACATTAGATGATTATGGCAGTATAGAAATTATAAATGAATTTGCTAATGAATTGAATGCAGAAGTGGAATATATTAAATTAGAGTCACAATTTAGATGTAATGGTTCTGATGGATACCTCTCTTGGCTAAATGATGTTTTAGAAATTGAAGAAACTGCAAATTATGATGGTTTTGACTTTAATTATGATTTTAGAGTTGTCGATAGTCCTGAAGAACTAAGCAATTTAATTTTTGAAAAGAATGAGATAAATAATAGTGCAAGGCTACTTGCTGGTTATTGTTGGGATTGGAGTAGTGAAAACAGGGCTGATTCCAATTTCCATGATATCCAAATAGGTGATTTCTCTATGAGTTGGAACCTTAATAATACAAAAACTTGGGCAATTGATAAAGATTCGGTTAATGAAATAGGTTGTATCCATACTTCACAAGGTCTTGAATTTGATTATGTTGGAGTAATATTAGGTTTTGATATTAGGTATGAAAATGGTAAGATTGTAACAGATTTTAATGAAAGGGCAAGTACCGATAGGTCTCTTTTTGGTATTAAGAAAATGTATGACGAAAATCCCGAAGAAGCTTTAAAATTAGCCGATGAAATAATCAAGAACACTTATAGGACTTTAATGACTCGTGGAATGAAAGGGTGTTATATTTACTGTGAAGACCCAAATTTAGAGAAATATTTCAAAGAAAGAGTTCATAGATTAAATGATGTAGATAGAGTAAATAATAATTCTAAGGTACTTCTTGATTATATTTGAAAAGTTTAAGAGATATTTCTCATTAATCAATTTTGGAGGGAAAAATTATTAATAGGTGCTTATTATTAAATAGAATTAAATCATATTACTTTGCTTATCAAATCAAATTTTAAAAAGATTTAAAGATATCAGATGTTCTAGGATGAAATGGTTTTTAAGGAGAAATTAGATGAATAAATTAGAAAAAGAGGAAATAGAAAATATAAAAAATATAATAAAAGAAAAATTCGCTCAAGAACCTTCATCTAAGGATAGGTTTTTTCTAGGTGAAAAGGAAAGTCATTTGGGTGAAAAATATATTGATAGGAATGAATTTAGTCGTGATAGGGATAGAATATTATATACTAAGGCTTTTAGGAGATTACAACATAAAGCTCAAGTTTATTCAAATAAAAAAGGAGATCATTTCCGTACACGTCTTACCCATACTTTAGAGGTTAATCAGATTGCAAAAAGTATTTCAAAAAACTTAGGACTAAATATTGATCTAACAGAAGCTATTGCATTAGGCCATGATATCGGCCATACTCCATTTGGTCATGCTGGTGAAGAAGTTTTAGATAATATTATGAAAGGAAAAGATGATTTGGGTGGTAAATTAGAATATTCTATAGATTATGGTGGTTTTAAACATAATATGAATAGTATAAAAATTTTAGAACTTTTAGAGGAGAAAAATGGAGAAAAAGGTTTAAATTTAACTTGGCAAACATTAGACGGAATTTTAAAACACACTTCTATAAGAAAAGATAAAAAAGATAAAAAATGGGATTTAAAAAGATTTGTTAAAGATTATTCTAATTATGAATATTTGGCTGGTTATAATTACTTTGAAGAAAATTCTTATCCTAATTTTAATTTTCCTTTAACTTTAGAAGGACAAGTTGTAACTATTGCTGATGAAATCGCTCAAAGAGAACATGATATTGATGATAGCTTAAGAGATAAAGAATTAAATTTTACTAAATTATTTGATGATATTAATAGGTTGATAGAAGAAGTATTGGAGGATGTCTCCCCATCATCAAATGGATATGATTATTTTGTTCGTTTTAAGGAGGTATTTTTAAATTTTGAATCTTTTGATGATGAATCAAAATGGGAAGAATTTTGCAGTCTTTTAATTTCGTATTTTATTATAGATGTTACTAAAAATACCATGATTAATATTTTTAAAATTAAAAATAACAATAATATAAACAATGTAATATGTTCTGATGAATTTAATAGAAGATTTATCACTGAAAAATTAGTTGATTTTTCTGAAGTTGGACAAAAATTTAATGATTCAATTGAAGAATTTATTGAAAGAAGGATAATTAATTCTTTTAATGTCAATAGGTTTGATGGAAAAGGGAAATACATTTTAAGACAATTATTTAAGGCATATTATGAGAATCCTCTGCAAATGCCTAGAAGTCAACTAAAAATATTGTCAGATAATTTAAAAGTTGTTAGACATGAGTATCCTGATATGAAAGATAGTTTAGATGAATATTCTATAAATATTGAGGAATTATTTAAAATGATTGATAATGAATATTATTTTGATTTAAATAATATTGATCCATTATTAAAAATTTTAAAATTAAGAATATTTATAGATAATAATCATACTAATGAAAAAAGAGTTAGTAATGCAAAAAATTCTTCATCAAATAATTTTGAGGATACTCTAAAATTTTTAAAAATATATCCTGAATATTATCAGAAAATTTTTGGCAATGGATTTATAAAACAAATTTTGAAAGACTTATTTAATAAAACAAATAGATTTAGTCTTGAAGAGATAAAAAAATTAGATGAAAACCTTCAAGATGTAATGTTAATAATTAAAGGATTAACTGAATTTCATTACATATATTTATCTACCATATGTGATTTTATTGCTCAGATGACTGATGATTATGCCTTTAAAGAATATCATGAATTATATTCTATATAATTTATTAATTTTAGCATATTATGAAGAAATTTTTATTCTATAGATAAATTAAAAATATCAAAAAAATTTTAGTTCAGTATATGAATAAATCAAAAAATTTATTTTATATTTTATAGGTGAAATAATGGAATTATTTGGTATTGGCATTGCTATCATAAGTATTATTCTTTCTTTTTTAAGTCTTGTTATTGCTATAATTGCTATTCTAGTTTCATATTTTTCAAGTGAAAAAGTTTTAAATGTTCCAAAACAAAGAGAATCAATAGACAGTTTTTTAAAATTAATTGATGATGAAATTGAAAAACATAAAAAATTAATTGAGTCTACGTGAAATGTGTATTTTTAGAATATTTTATTTATTATAATGATTAAGAATCTCAAAATTATGTTATATCCAGTTTTATATGAATTGAATAATTTAAAGAAACTTCTGAATATCAATTACTTGATAAAAAACATAAAAAAGAGATTAACAAACTCCTTAAAGAATGGTCAAATTATGATTCAAAAGGTATTGTTTCACCATAAGTTTATATTTCAAAAATGGAAGATATAAAAAAGAAATTTTTAAGTTTTTTATAATATCCTTTTTAATAAACTATCCATATTATTTTTTTTATTTTCTTGTTGAATTTTTTTTAAAATTACTTATATCTTGTTTAAAATTGTTCTTTTTAAATATTATTAGTTTTCAAATGCTCTCATTTAATCATTTTATATTAAAAGAAAGATATTATTAATTATTAAATATAATATTTGATATGCTGGATGCAATGTGTAAGATATATTGCATATATTATTTGTAGATAAATCTTATCAAAATTAGGAAAATTTAATTTAGTGTTCTGCATTGTTTTTTATGAATTGAAATTTGAATTATTTTTAAAAAATGAGGTAGTATATGTTTTATGATGTACCAATAAATGAAAAAAGTGAAGATAAATTACATAGAATGGCATTTGTGAATTCATTAGCTCAAGCAATAAATAACTCTCCTTCTTACAATGAAAGTATTGTTATTGGATTAATGGGTAAATGGGGTTCTGGAAAATCTTCGATAATAAATTTATTAGAATCAGAACTTGATGAAAGAGTTATTGTTTTAAGATTTAATCCATGGAATTATCCGCCCCATAACCAATTAATATTTTCATTTTTTGATGAATTGTCAACAACATTAGATAAATATGATTTTGATGGAAAAATCAAAATTTTTCTTTCAAAATATAAATCAAAAATGTTAGATCGTGCAATAGATATTGGTTCTTCATATTTCCAACCTATAAAATTTATATCAATTTTCAATAAAAATGATGAATATGAAACGTTGGATGATATTAAAAATTCTTTAAAAGAATTATTTAAAAATCAAAAAAAGATTTTAGTAATTATTGACGATATTGATAGATTAAATCCTAACGAAATAAAAGAAATATTTCAATTAGTAAAATCTTTAGCAGATTTTCCAAACATAATTTATCTAATGGCATTTGATAAAGATTATGTTAACTTTGCTTTGAAGGATTGGAATGTCGGTTCTAAAGATTATTCTCATTCAGAGGATTTTATAGATAAAATTGTTCAAATCCCATTATCTGTTCCAAAATTAGATAGTGAAGATTTATTCAATGTCTTTTCATCTAAATTTGATGAAATTATAAATCATTATGAAATAGATTTTTATATTGATAGAAATAATGTTTATAATCTAATAAATCCATTGATAAGAAATATTAGGGATTTAAATCGATTTTTTAATACATTAAATTTTTCTTTAGGCTCTATTAAGGATATAAATTTCTATGATTTTATTTTAATCACTGCTCTTCAAGTATTTGAGAAAGATATTTATGATGAGATTAAACATAATAAAGATTTAATCACTGGAGATTTTGACGATTATGAAAAAATAAAGATTTTACACTCTGATAGTCTAGAAAATTTAAAAACATTTATAGAAATTTTATTAAAAAAAGTTAAAACTGATGAAAGAGCTGTAAAACTAATTTTGTCTGATTTATTCCCCAAAGTAAGTTTTGTCTGTTTTGAAAGGAGTATTGAACAGGATTTTATTGATGAAAAAATTAAAAAAGCAAGTGTTTTTAGTCAAGAATATTTTGATTTATATTTTACATTTTATATTAGAAAAAATACTTTATCTTTATCTAGGATAGAAAGCATTATTTTATCATCAAAAGATAAAGAAGAGTTTAAGTCAAATCTTATTTTAGTGAGGAATTTAGATTTAATAATAAAATTATTTGATATCTTAAGATACCATATAGATAAATTTAACAAAGAGAATGTAAAAAATGTATTAGAAGTTATATTAAATGACTTTGATGAATTGTTTAAAAAAGATGATGAAGATATTTCTGATAGTTTATCATCGTTAATAACACAATTTATTTTAGATCTTTCTGAATTATATGATAATGAGAGAGAATATAAAAACTTATTAAAAACAGTGTTATTTGAGTCTGAGGATAGTTATTTTAAGATTTTTCTGATTAATCATATTAATTTAAATAAATTTTTTGATGAAACGGAAACACAGGATTTAAATATTCATATTTTAAGTTATATAAATGATTTATTTAAGAATAATATTAAAAGCATATCAAACTTAAAAGAAGTTATTACATTTTGGAATTTTTTCTCTATTACTGATGAGGTTAATACATATATTCGAAGTCTAAGTAATAATGATTTAATTTATTTAATTGAATCTTTCAGTTATCCAAAAAATGATTATATTTACTTTGATATTTTTCAATTAAACCATATATTGGATATTGATTATATCAATTTAAAATTTTTAAGATTTAAAAATGAAGAAGAAAAAATATATTTACAGAATAAAATAATGATTGATTCATTTCTAGAAGATTATTCTACATACATTAAGAAGTGATTGGTGTTAAAGTTTATGAGTAAAAATGAAGAATTTGAACTAATTATTAATGAAATGGAACTTAATGTTTATAACTATAAAGAATTACAAGATTATCGAAAAAGATTAGAAAATATTCAAGAAAAATCTAAAGATAAGAGTGTATATGAAATTAATGATAAAATAACCTTTGAGATTTTATTTTTATATTATCGGGTTCAAGATGGAAAACTAGTGCCCTTCTTCTCTAATGAGGATTATTATTTTCCCGATTTTTCTCGTTTTAATGATGAGTGTGTTATCTATTTGGATTATAGATTTAAAAATACAAAAAATTATTTACTTAAATCATTATACTCTTTAATCTTATGGAATTATTATAAAAGTAAGGGTGAAAAAAAGA
This sequence comes from uncultured Eubacteriales bacterium, assembly GCA_902787685.1. Classification (GTDB taxonomy): domain Bacteria; phylum Bacillota; class Clostridia; order TANB77; family CAG-508; genus CAG-269. Next base: position 22,828 of record CADAHH010000024.1, read on the forward strand.
TATTATATTTATATAAGTTTGTTGATTCCTCATTAAATATAATTCCCATAATTCAATCAAAACAAGATATTCATTCATTTGATTATTGGACTATAAATAACTGTCTTAAAAGTGCTTTTAGTATAGGTTATTCAATAGATTATAATAAATCTGAAATTAAGGGGAGTATGCTCGATTTTATATATGATGATTCTATCGAAATTGATTATGTAAAAAAGGATTTAATTGAATTTATACTTCATAATAAAAAAATTTTTAAGAATGATGATTTGGGGGGCATGGATCAATATTGTTGGAAACTTTATTTAAGAGAAGAACGTACATTTAATAAAATTGATTTTCTAAAATTAGGTCAAAAGGTTGATAATAGGATTCAACAAAGAAATTATGACTGGGATGAAGAGATTGCTAAATGTTATGAAGAATTAATGGATGAAAATGAAAGTTTTATTAATAAATCTGATTTTTGTATTAGCGCTATACAGCACTATAGAAAATCAGGTAATAAAAACAGGGAAGCACATTTATTAAATAAATTAGAACGGTTTAATAAGAATATTGAATTAGGAGTGATAAAAGTTCCTATAGATTTAAAACCTCTCGAAATATTTATTGATATAGATTTGTCTGAAAGAATATTGTATACACCTATTGAAATGATCAATTATTTAATTTATTCACTGAATAGCTTATTAATTAATAGGTTTAAAAAAAATAAAAATATTTATGAAAATCTTTTAATACAATCTCCAATCTTAATGGGGGCATCCAAGAAATATTTTGATTCCAATAGAAATATTCGAAAAAAAATTTCTTCTAACAATACTGTAGACGAGAGAATAAATGATATTAATGAAATGGTGTTTGATTTGTCTTTAGAAATAATAAACAAAACATACTTAGATAGGTTATTTATATTTTCTTATGAAAATAAAATATTGTCTTACAAGAGTATAATAACATTTTTAAGTAATTTTTTCAATTTTTCAATTGATAATGAGAGGAATATGTTACAATTTTTAGATCCCTTAATAAATAATTATTTTCATCAGATAGATATTTTTTTAAAATATCAAAATGATGATCCAATTTTTATAATGTTTATAGATTCAATTTGTTCTAAAATAGAATATTTATTGAAAACCATTTGTTCAAATAATGGAATAAATATTATAACAGTTCAACAAGATGGTTTGTCCTCAAGGATTTCACTAGAAAAATTATTCAATAATGATGATTTTAAAAATTTAATTTTAGAATCAGATTATCATTTCTTAAAATATGTTTTAATAGAACCTGGATTAAATCTAAGAAATAAATCAGCTCATGGTTTAGATTTATCAATTTATAACTTTTCAAATGCAAATTTGTTATTATTATGTTTATTAAGAATAATAAAGTATTTATAATTAGTTTGGCGGAATATTAAATAATAAAACTGAGATTTATGTATTATATTAAGAGGTATTCTATGATTTTTTCTAAAAGGTATGGTTTTGAAAAAGAGAAGACAATGCAAATCTATGAAATGGATGATGATTTAAGAACTTCTCTACTGAACATTATTTATTTACATTTTTTTAAAAATGCTGTTTATCCTAAAATAACTTTTTTAGAACCTATTTGGATTAAAATTCTTAAAAAAGATGTTTCTGAAATTAATCATATTAGGAGTGGAAACCAAATATATAATATACTAAAAAGAGAATTTTATGATAATGAATGGTATAAAATATATAATATTATTGAATTCATTATTCAAACATCTGGAGATTCTAAGAAAATTTCATTGACTACAGATTTCAATGAAATGTTAGAAATGGAAAATTCAGCATATAGGATTATAAATGGAGTTGTTGTTCCAATCACTGATGAAATTGAAATTCAAGAGATAGAACAAGTATTTAAATTAAATGATAAATTTAAACCAGTAAAAGATCAGGTTGATAGTGCATTAAAATTATTGTCTAGTAAGGAAAATCCGGATTATAAAAATTCATTTAAAGAATCTATTAGTGCTGTAGAATCATTATGTAAGATTATCTTAAATGATGATAATATATCATTAGGAAATGCATTAAAGAAAATTGAAAGAGATAATAATTTAAGAATTAATCCTGCACTTAAAGAAGCATTTAGAAAAATTTATGGTTTTGCTTCAACTGAAGTTCGTCATGGAACTATTGAAGAAAGTGAAATAGATTATGATTTAGCAAAATTTATGGTAGTTACATGTTGTGCATTTATTAATTATCTCATATCAATAAATAAAGATTGGATTTGATGCACATCTTTTGAGTAAAAGACTACATTAAATTATATTTTTTTCAACCATTTGGAATATTTTTTAGTAAAGTTATATAGTAAAATATTCCAGTATATTATTAACTGGTTTATGGGGTTTAAATTTATGGTAGAAACAATAGGTGATAGATTAAAAAGAATAAGATTAGAACATAATTTCACTCAAAACCAAATAGCAGAATATCTTGGATTCAAACAAGGTCAAATAGCTAAACTAGAAAGTAATGAAAGAAAATTAAAGAGTGATTCTATAATCAAACTATCTAATCTTTATAGATGCTCTCCAGAATATATAATATTAGGTATTGGAGAGT
>CADAHH010000025.1 GCA_902787685.1 uncultured Eubacteriales bacterium
CAAGCCATCGCTTCCTCATTAATTTATATTAAAGAAATGATTATCCCTTCTCCAATCACATTCGAAACTTCTTAGATTATTTATATATCACTATTTCTTATATAGAAAACATTATCTAGTAATAGCTTAATATTAATCTATAGAATAATATCTCTTTTTAGAATACAATTGCTCACAATTCCTGTTCCAATAAATCTATTTTGATAATATATTTTATATACATTATCATTTTTTTGAACTTTAATTTTTACTCCATTTATGAATTTTTTTAGACTAGCAGAATCTAATTCTATCTTTTCTTTATTCGCAAAAAATTTTTCTATTGTAATATAATTATTGTCCACTTTTTCTTTATTGTCTAATTCCGAAATTGTTAATGAATTTTCAATTGAAAAATCTCCAACTTTTATCCTTTGTAATTCTTTCATAAATCCAACTGTCCCAAGTTCTTTTGCAATATCTTCACATAGTGTTCTAATATATGTGCCTTTTGAACAATGGACTCTAAATATAATTTCTTTTTCTAGTTTTGATATTGAAACAAGTTCTATATTATAGATTTCTATATTTCTACTTGGTATTTCGATACTTTGTCCTTTTCTGGCATACTCATATAATTTTTTTCCATTTACTTTTATTGCAGAATAAATTGGAGGTATTTGAGTAATTTTACCTTCAAATTTTTTTAATGTGCTTTTTACAAAAGCTTCATCTAAGATAGTATCATCAACATTTTTTTGTTCTAATATTTCACCCTCTGAATCTCCTGTTGAAGTCTTTTCTCCAAGTTTTATTGTAGCAATATATTCTTTATCATGATTAATTAAATATTTAGAAAGTAAAGTTCCTTTTCCAACAAGAATAGGAATGACCCCTGTTGCCAAGGGGTCAAGTGTTCCGGTATGCCCTACCTTCTCATGAAATATTCCTTTTATTTTTTGAACCACATCATTTGAAGTCCAATTCTTTTCTTTATTTACAATTATAATTCCATTCATGATTGTTCTATATCCTTTATTCTGTATTTAGCCTTACAGCTATTTTATGTCCGCAACTTTGCTTTCATTGTATATGCTTTTTTCTATACTCTAGGAAAGTCATCATCGTAAGATGATAGACTTGACGTAGAGGAGAGTTATGGCAGAATTCTTAGGCTAAAGCACGAAAAAAGATATACAATGCCGCCGTTGCTACTCTACAAAAGTAGATTTGGCGGATTAGTATAGAAAACTTTATTCATTTTCCTTATCTGGTAAAATTTCTTTAAGAATATTTTCAATCCTAGCCCCATATTCCATAGAATCATCTATCTCAAATCTAAGTTCAGGAGTATATCTTAAGTTCACTCTTTTTGCAAGCTCAGTTCTCATAAAACCAGATGCACTTTTTAGACCATCTAATGTTTCTTTAACATTTTTGCAATTTAATAAACTAATATAAACTCTTGCATATCTTAAATCAGGAGAAGTCTTAACTTTTGTAACACTTATCATTCCTGTAATATGTGGATTTTTTAAATCAGTATCAATAATAATGCTAAGCTCTTTTCTAAGCTCTTCATTTATTTTATCCATACGATTTGAATTCTTTCTTGTAGGCATAATATACACCTTCCTTTCTGTTATTCTTTTAAAGTGAAGATATTATTTTTTTCAAAAAGTCTCGATGACAATACGTTACAGTTCAGTAGAGACTGAAATTTTAGAAAAAATGTAGGGGCGATTTTAATCGCCCGCCCAAATATCTACCATTTTAATTATATTTAATTATATATTCCATTTTACATAATATATTCTTAAAACAGCTTTAAAAAATTAAGTATTTTATTTATTGATTTCTATTTTTTTATGTTTGATTATTTACCAAGCATTTTTTCAAAATTCTTTATTATGCCGTATACATTTTACCTAAATTAATATTTCGGGCGATTAAAATCGCCCCTACAGCATCTTAATAACTGTAGCGTATTGCCGCCGAGATTGTTCGATAAATATTGATATTTTCACTTTGCGAGATTAAATTTGTAATATTTTTTTAACCTTATCTCTTTATTTCCTTCATTACAAAAGCTTCAATTATATCCCCCTCTTTGATGTCATTGAATTTCTCAAGCTGTACACCACACTCATAATCTTTAGCAACTTCTTTAACATCATCTTTGAAACGTTTTAGAGATACAAGTTTACCTTCATGAATAACTACATCATCACGTAAAACTCTGACACCAGCATTTCTTTCAATTTTACCTGTAAGAACCATAGCTCCACCAATTGTACCAACATTAGAAATCTTAAATATTTGTCTAATTTCAGCTGTTCCTAATAGCTCTTCTTCAAATTTAGGATCTAACATTCCTTTCATAGCTGATTCAACATCTTCAATTGCTTGGTAAATAACTGAATATTGTTTAATTTGAACTTCATCTTTTTCTGCTTCTTGTTTTGCACCTGCAACTGGTCTTACATTAAATGCTATAATTATTGCATTTGAAACTTTTGCTAAGGTTACATCAGATTCAGTTACAGCTCCTGCTGCTGCATGAATAACTTTAACTCTAACTTCTTCGTTAGTTAATTTTTCAAGCGATTGTTTTAAAGCTTCTACTGAACCTTGAACATCAGCTTTAACTATTAAATTAAGTTGTTTTAATTTACCTTCTTCCATTTGACCAAATAAATTATCTAGTGTTACTGCTTGCATTGAATTTATTGATTTTTCTCTTTCTTGACGTCTTCTTCTTTCTATTAAGTGTTTTGCCATTTTTTCATCTTTAACTTCATAGAAAATATCTCCAGCTTGTGGTACTTCAGTAAGTCCCATAACTTCAACAGGTGTAGATGGTCCAGCAGATTTAACTTTCTTACCTTTATCATTTACCATAGAACGGATTCTACCAATTGATGTACCAACAACAATTGTATCACCAACATCAAGTGTTCCTCTTTGTACAAGGACAGATGCAATTGTACCTTTATTTTTATCAAGTCTTGCTTCAATTACAGCACCTTTAGCTTGCTTATTTGGATTTGCTTTAAGCTCTAATACATCTGCTTGAAGAAGAACCATTTCTAAAAGACCATCAATATTAATATTCTTTTTAGCAGAGATTTCAACAAATATTGTATCTCCACCCCATTCTTCAGGTACTAATTCATATTGCATTAATTCTTCTTTTACTTTTTGTGGGTTTGCGTCTGGTAAATCTATTTTGTTAATTGCAACTATTATTGGAATTCCAGCTGATTTTGCATGATTGATAGCTTCTACTGTTTGTGGCATTACACCATCATTTGCTGCAACAACTAGTATTGCAATATCAGTAATTTGAGCTCCTCTTGCTCTCATTTGTGTAAAAGCTTCATGTCCAGGTGTATCTAAAAATGTGATTTCTCTATCATTTATTTTTACTTTGTATGCACCAATTGCTTGAGTAATTCCACCCGCTTCTCCGCTTATTACATTAGTTTTTCTAATAACATCTAGAAGCGAAGTTTTACCATGATCAACGTGACCCATAACAACTACTACTGGTGGACGAGCAACTAATTCTTCTTCTTTATCTTCTGATTCATCAAATAGTACATCTTCTTCTTTGATTTCAACTTTTTTATTTGCTGTAACACCAAATTCAGAAGCTACTAAAAATGCTGTATCAAAATCAACGTCATTATTAACTGTAGCCATAATACCAAGTGACATAAGCTTCATTATAACTTCACTAGCTGTTTTCTTTAATTCTTGTGCTAAGTCTTTAACACTAATTGTTTCTGGAATTGTAATTTCAGTAAGTTTAAAGATTTTTTGTTTTGATTTTTCTTCTCCTTTTGCTTTCTTCTTACCTTTTCTACCTCTATTATTTGATAAATCATAATAATCTAACATACTATCTTCTTGATCTTCAAACATTCCAGATAAATTATTTCTTTGTTTTAAATTATTTAATTTGTTTTCATTAATAGCTTCATCTTGATTTCTTCTAGATGTTTTCTTTTTTGTAGTTCTATTTTCATCAAACTTATTATTATTCTTCTTTTTATCAAGATTTCTATTAAATTCTCTAGCTGATTTTTCTTCTATATTTGAATCAACAGACATTATTTCTTTGATATTTTTTTCTATTCCTCTTTCATCTAAAGGACGTCTTTGACCAAATTTATTGTTATTATAACCATTTCTATTTTGATTATTAAATCTATTATTCTGATAATTGTTGTCTCTTCTTTGGAAATTATTTTGTCCTTCTCCACCTCTTTGATTATTCCTGAAATTATCTCTTCTATTATTTTGGAATGAATTATCAGAATTATTTCTAGAATCTTTATAATTTCTTTTATCTTGATAATTTCCTCTATTTTGTTGTTGATTAAATGGTCTGCTTTCATTTCTAGGTTGTGGTTCTTTTCTTTCTTGAGGTTGAATTGAAGTTTTATTTTGAGCTTGAGTATTATTTGATGTTTCTGTTTTAGATTTTTCAATTTTTTCTTGAGATTCTATTTCATCATTCACTGGCTTTTGTTCAGCTTTTGGTGTTTCTTTCTTTTTGCCTAATCCAAATAATTCACTAACTGTCATAGGTTTCTCAGGTTTATTTCTATAAACTATGTTATAATCTCTATTTTGATTTCTTTGAACAAAAGGATTTTTATTATCCTCTTTTTTCTCGACCTTTCTTTCTTCTTTCTTAGGCTCATCTTGTATGATAACCTCTCTACGAATAATTACTGGATTATCTTTTTTAGTTTTCTCCTCATGTTTTTTTTCTGATTTTTTAGGCTTATTTTCAGTTTCATTGTTATCTTCTTTAAGCTTTTTAACATCTTCATCTGATACAACACTCAAATGACTTTTTAATTCTATTCCCAATTTCTTAGCTTTTTCTAATAAATCTTTACTTGAAACATTCATTTCTTTTGCAAGCTCATATAATTTAATTTTGCCCAATAATTTCACCCCCATTAATATGTTTTCTTAAATTTTCATAAATTTCATTACTAATTTCCATTTCAAATGTTCTTGAAATTCTTTTATTTTTAATAGCTTTATTAAGACATTCTTCAGAATTACATATGTATATTCCTCTACCATCAGCTTTACCGAGATAAATCAATTTTTATTTCATTATTTTTATTCTTAACAATTCTAATTAATTCTGTTTTATCTTTTTTAGAATTACATCCTATACATGTTCTTTGTGGTAATTTCTTCACGTTCTAATTTCCTTTCTCAATTTAGTCTTCAGCCTCTTCTTCACTTTCTTCGTTCTCGTCATTTTCTTGATTATTCATCAATATTTCTCTAAATTGGCTTTCAGATTTTATATCAATTTTCCAGTTTGTAAGTTTGGCTGCAAGTCTAGCATTTTGCCCTGCTTTACCTATTGCAAGAGAAAGTTGATCATCTGGAACTATAACTTGTGCAAATTTCTCATCATAATTTGCATCTACAGCCATAATTTTTGCTGGAAGTAAACTTGAAGCTATGAAAATTGAAATATCTTCATTCCATTCAATAACATCAATTTTTTCTCCATGTAGTTCATTAATAACATTTTGTATACGTATTCCTTTTTGCCCTACACAAGAACCTACTGGATCTATATTAGGATCTGGTGAAAATACTGCAACTTTACTTCTTTTACCAGGGTCTCTTGAAACACTTTTAATTTCAATAAGTCCTTCATAGATTTCAGGTATTTCAAATTCTAAAAGTTTTCTAACAAAATCAGGATGACTTCTTGAAACAATAACTTGTGGTGAACCTTTTTCTCCTTTTTCAACATCAACAACTACAGCTTTAATCTTGTCATTTACATTATATTGTTCTGTAGGTATTTGTTCTTTTAGAGGCATAATTCCTTCAAGTCTTCCTAAATCCATTATAACAATTCCTCTTTCTGCTTTTTGAATAGGTCCTGAAACAATTTCTCCCTTTTTATCATTATATTCAGTAAATACTATTTCTCTTTCAGCTTCTCTAATTTTTTGTACTATAACTTGTTTTGCTGTTTGAGCTGCAATTCTACCAAAATTTTTTGGGACTATTTCTACTTCAATAGTATCACCTTCTTTTACAGTTTTGTTTATCTTTTTAGCTTCTTTTAAACTAATTTGGCTCACTGCATTTTCTGGTTCTTTAACAACTTCTTTTACAGAATAAATATGTGTTGCTCCTGTTTTATCATCAGTATCTACTCTAACATTTTCTTGTGCATCAAAATTTCTTTTATATGCTGTAACTAATGCTGCTTCTATTGATTCTAATACAGTTTTTTTCTTTATTCCTTTCTCTTTTTCTAAATCTTCTAAAGCAAGTATTAACTCTTTATTATCTATTGCTTTCATCTTCCTATCATTCCTTTCTTTTTATTTAATCTATGTATACTGTCTTCACTTGTGATATATTTTTTCTATCAATGTTAATAATTTCATCTGTTTTTATTTTTAAAATATCATCTGTCACATCATCTAAATTACCTATGTAATTTTTATTTCCTTTATCATCTTTTTTGAACAATTTTACTTCAACAATTTCTCCCTTAAACTTTTTTAATTGCCAATCTTTCCTAAGTAATCTTTCTATTCCTGGTGAAGAAATTTCTAAAAAATATTGTTCTTTAACTAAATCTGCTTCATCAATTATGTCTTTAACTTCGTCATTTACTTTTTCACAATCATCTAAAGAAATCCCTTTGTTATTATCAATAACAATTCTTAAAATCCTGTTTGAGCCTTCTTTCAAAAACAAAACATCATATAACTCATAGCCTAAACCCTCAATTTTATCTTTAACTAAAGCTTCAACACTTTCTTCTATTTTTGACAAATATATACCTCCCCTTAATTTTTTATTCTTAACAAGACTTAAGAGCGGGATTTTTGCTCCCGCTCTTACTCTCTTTATTATGCTTTAATTATTATACCCCTTTTTTTCAATAAATGCAAGGGGTTTTGGAAATTTTTTCTAAATTCTTGCTTCACATGTCAGATTAATTCCTAAACTCTTTAACACATTCATTTCAGTTTTTTCAATTATATATGTTGCATGTGCTTCTGTACTATGTAATAATTCAAGGTTTTTCAAAGTTTTTTCTATTATAGGATTTATACTTGAGCATACACTTAATGCAATTAAAACTTCTTGGACATTTAAACAATATGATGTTCTATAAGATGTATTTTTCTTAATCTCAAATATTTTTTCTAATATGTCTGTTGAAAGTAAATGCACATCATCTGGTATATTATTTATTTCTTTTAATGCATTTATAAGCATTGCACTTGATGCACTAAGCAGTTCTGATTGCTTACCTGTAATGATTTTTCCATCATTTAGTTCTATTGCAATAACTTCTTGACCGTTTTTCTTCTTTGGCGTCTAATGCTACTTTTGCAACTTTTCTCATATCTTTAGATAGATTTAATCTATTCATCAATATTTCAATTCTATCTACTTCTTCTTTAGAACATAGTTCTTGTTTATAGTTTGCAAGAGCATTATAATATCTTCTAATAATTTCCATATTTGCAGCATCACGAACCACCTTATCATCTGTGATACATTTACTAATCATATTAACTCCCATATCTGTTGGAGATTGATATATTACTTTTCCTGTAATCTTAGTTAATATGTTTTTTAATATTGGAAATGTTGAAATATCTCTATTATAGTTAACTGCATTTTCATTATATGCCTCTAAATGGAATGAATCTATCATATTAACATCACCAAGATCTGCTGTTGCAGCCTCATAAGCAACATTGACAGGATGCATTAAATTTAGGTCCCATACAGGAAATGTTTCAAATTTTGCATATCCTGCTTTAACTCCTCTTTTATTTTCATGATATAATTGTGATAGCGCTGTACCAAGCTTTCCACTATTTGGACCTGGTGCTGTAACAATCACTAGTTTTTTTGTTGTTTCTATATATGGATTTTTTCCATATCCTTCATCACTAACAATTCGTTCGATATCATTTGGATATCCTTCTATTGGTCTATGTATATATGACTTTATTCCTTTTTGCTTTAATTTTTCTTCTAGATTTTTAACAGTTTTTTGCCCTGTAAACATTGTAATAACAACACTATTTACTAAAATATCTAAATCACTTAAATTGTCTATAAGTCTTATTAATTCCATTTCATAGCTAATACCATAATCTTCTCTCATTTTGCTTTTTTCAATATCACTTGCATTTATACAAAATATAACTTCTGATTGATCTTTTAATTTTTCCAATAAACGTATTTTGTTGTCTGGCTCAAATCCAGGTAATACTCTACTTGCATGAAAATCATCAAATATTTTTCCCCCAAACTCCAAATATAATTTGTCAAACATATTAATTCTTTCTTCTATTTTTTCTGCTTGTACTTTTAAATATAATTCACTATCAAATCCTTTTTTCATATAATTACTACCTTTCAAAAATAAAAAAGATTTAAAACTACCTAATGTATAAGGTTTTTTTTAAATCTATAAAATAGTATAGCATTTTATTTTTTCAAAATCAAGAATTTTGTTTGAATTTCAAATTTTTTTTGTTATAAATTGATTAATGCTAAATATTCAAAATATACAATTTCATAATTTAATCATTAGATTAATGAACTATAATTTTTTTAAATAAAAAGGTCTTAAAATCCTTGACTATTCAACGTTTTTGATATATAATTTTTTCAACTTTTATGAAAAAGGAGAAATAATTATGGGATATGATTTTAAATACATTGAAAAAAAATGGCAAGATTATTGGGATGAAAATAAAACATTTTTTACAGATGTTTGGGATTTTTCAAAGCCTAAGTATTATGCATTAGATATGTTTCCTTACCCTTCAGGTCAGGGTTTACATGTTGGACATCCAGAAGGATATACTGCAACAGATATAATGTCTAGAATGAAAAGAATGCAAGGCTATAATGTTCTACATCCAATGGGATGGGATGCTTTTGGTCTTCCTGCTGAACAATATGCAATAAAAACAGGAAATCATCCTGCAAAATTTACAGCAGCAAATATTGAAACTTTTAAAAGACAATTAAAAATGCTTGGCTTTTCATTTGACTGGGATAAAGAAGTTTCAACTTGTGACCCAAATTATTACAAATGGACACAATGGATTTTTAAAAATCTATTTGATGATGGTTTAGCAAAAATAATCGATATGCCTGTTAACTGGTGTGAGGAACTTGGATGTGTATTATCTAATGACGAAGTTATAGATGGAAAAAGTGAAAGAGGTGGCTTCCCTGTTGTTCGTAAAAATATGAAACAATGGGTTTTAGATATCCCAAAATATGCAGAAACTTTGCTTGCTAATTTAGATGAACTTGATTGGCCAGAATCAACTAAAGAAATTCAAAGAAATTGGATTGGAAAATCTGAAGGTGCAGAAGTAAAATTTAAAGTTGACGGTTTTGAGAATACTTCATTTACAGTATTTACAACTAGACCTGATACCCTATTTGGAGCTACATATTGTGTTCTATCTCCTGAACTAGATTTAGTAAATACAATAACAACTGATGAGCAAAAAAATCAAATTGAAGAGTATAAAAGACAAGCAGCTTCAAAATCTGATTTAGAAAGAACTGAGCTTAATAAAGATAAAACTGGTGTATTTACAGGAAGCTATGCTATTAACCCTGTAAATAATAAGAAAATACCTATTTGGATTTCAGATTATGTACTTGCAACATATGGAACAGGTGCAATTATGGCTGTTCCTGCCCATGACCAAAGAGATTATGAATTTGCAACTAAATTTGGTATTGATATTATTCCTGTTTTAGAAGGTGGAGATATTTCTAAAGAAGCCTTTACTGAAGATGGAATACATATAAATTCTGACTTTCTAAATGGATTAAATAAACAAGATGCCATAAATAAAATAATTAATTGGCTAGAAGAAAATAAAATTGGAACTAAAAAAGTAAATTATAAACTTCGTGAATGGATATTTGCAAGACAACGTTATTGGGGTGAACCAATTCCTGTAGTTTTTGTTGATGGTGAAATAAAATCTATAGATGATTCAGAGCTACCTCTTGTTCTCCCTGAACTTGAAGATTATAGTCCATCAAAAACAGGAGCATCTCCACTTGATAAAGCTACAGATTGGATTAATACTGAATTTAACGGAAAACCTGCTAAACGTGAAACTAGTACAATGCCAGGAGCTGCGGGATCAAGCTGGTACTTTTTAAGATATATAGATCCACATAATGAAAATGAGTTTGCAAATAAAGAATTATTAAAACATTGGCTTCCTGTTGATTTATATATGGGTGGACCTGAACACGCTGTTGGGCATCTATTATATTCAAGATTTTGGAATAACTATTTATATAATAAAGGTTTAGTTCCTGTTAAAGAGCCATTTAAATGTTTACGTCATCAAGGTATGATACTAGGAACAAATGGCGAAAAAATGAGTAAATCCAAAGGTAATGTTATTAATCCAGATGATATGGTTAAAGAATATGGTGCAGATAGTTTAAGAATGTATGAAATGTTTATGGGACCAATAGATAGCGCTAAACCATGGGATCCTAATGGAATTGAAGGTTGTAAAAAATTCTTAGATAGAGTATGGAGATTATACACAGAATTCAATAAAATTAAAAATGAAGAAAATATAAACTTAGAAAAATCATATCATTTTACTGTAAAAAAGATTACAAATGATTATGAAACTATGAACTTCAATACTGCAATTTCTCAAATGATGATTTTTGTAAATACAGTAAACAAGGAAGATATCTTCCCTAAAGAGTATGCAGAAGGATTTTTAAAACTATTAAATCCAGTAGCACCTCATATTACAGAAGAATTATGGAATCTTCTAGGACATACTAACACAATAAGTTATGAGTCATGGCCAGAGTATGATGAATCTAAAACTGTTAATGATGAAATTAATTTACCTATCCAAATAAATGGTAAACTTAGAGCAAATATTATGATAGAAGTAGATGAAGACGAAACACAAATCAAGGAAAAAGTTCACAAAGCAATTGATAATAAACTTGAAGGAAAAACTATTGTCAAAGAAATTTATGTTAAAAATAGAATTTATAATGTGGTTGTGAAATAGCAAAAATGGAAAAAGAAAAAAAAGGAAAAAGAAAAAAAGGGGACGGAGTTAATTTTTCACGTTTGTGAAAGATTAACTCCGTCCCCTTTTTTCTTTTTTTTCTTTTTCACCTTAAAATACCTGAATTATACAATTAATTAAATATAAAGTATATATTAAAACAAATATTATTCCATTAAATCTTGTCATATAATGTTTCTTACCTATAAAAGGAAAAATTGCAAAAAGAATTGTACCAATCAAAAGTATTGATATATCAAAATTATAATGCAAAGAATATTTTATAGGATAAAGAACAGCTGATGTACCTATTATCAAAAAAATATTAAAAATTTGTGAGCCAATAATATTACCAATCGCCATATCTGTTTCTCCTTTTATTGTGGCATTTACAGATGTCAATAATTCAGGTAAACTTGTTGCAAATGCAACTATTGTAATGCTAATTATTTTCTCACTTATTCCAAGTAAATATGCTACTTTCGAAACATATTTTACAACTACATCTCCTCCAATTTTAAGAGCTACAATCCCTATAATAATATAAATAATAGATTTTAATATACTTATATCATCTTCATTTGTGCCTTGAATCTCTACAATTGAATTTGCATTCCTTTTTGCCATATAAATATTGTACATAATAAAACAACATGCACAAGTTAAAAGTATAATCCCATCAAGTCTTGATATTATATTAGATTTACTATTATTTCCAAAAAATAGAAGAATTAATGTTGCAAATATAGTTATAAGATTTTCAATTAATTCAGTATTTTTTTGAAACTTTAAAGGTTTAATAATTGAACATACACCTAATATAAGAAATAAATTTGCAATATTGCTTCCAATAATATTACCTATGCTCATGTCAGAATAACCTTTTATTGCTGCTGTAGAACTGACCATAAGTTCAGGCATTGATGTACCAATTGCAACAATTGTTAATCCAATTATTATTGTTGGAATGTGAAACTTTTTAGCCACATTACTTGCTCCATCAACTAAAAAATCAGCTCCTTTTATTAACAAATAAAAACCCATAAAAATGAAAATGATGTATGTAATCATATATATACCTTCCTTGCTATAGTTTATTCTTTCTGAATTGTTTTAGAACAATCATTATCTTTGAGGTCAGAAGTTGGCAGTTGAAAGTCAGAGGTAGGATTGCAGAATCCTACTTCATACATCTGACCTCTAACCTCCTACTTTATACTTCTTACTTCAAAAAAAGGAGAGCATTAATCTCTCCTTATAAATTGATTATAATCAATTATTATTGTAATTCAACTGTAGCTCCAACTTCAGTAAGTTTAGCTTTTAATTCTTCTGCTTCTTCTTTAGAAACATTTTCTTTTAATGTTTTAGGAGCTCCATCAACTAAATCTTTAGCTTCTTTTAATCCTAATCCTAATGCATTTTTAACAGCTGTAATAACTTTAATTTTTTGATCTCCAGCTGATGTTAAAACAACATTAAATGATGTTTTTTCTTCAGCTGCAGCTGCTCCTGCAGCTCCTGCAACTGGTGCTGCAGCTGCTACTGCAGATACTCCAAATTCTTCTTCTATAGCTTTTACTAATTCAGCTAATTCAACTACTGTAAGTGTTTTAATTTCTTCTAATAATTTTTCTACTTTTTCACTCATAATTTTAAATCCTTTCTATTAAGGTAAGGGGACACATCTTTTTTATCACGAGTCTTTCTTTAGGGCATTAAGATATGTCCCCATACTCGTGAATAAATGATGAAATCCATCCTTCCATTTTATTATTTTTTTATAATTTAGCGATTTAAGCTCGCCATACTATTTTTATTTTTTTCTATAAAGCTTTTCATTTGTTTTACTCTGCTTCCTTCTTTAGACGTACCTGCTCCAATGCCACTGCCAATTTTGAAATATTTGCAAGTAATCCACCAGCAAGCATAGATAGTAAGTCTTGTCTTGATGGTAATTTTGCTAATGTAACAATTTCTTCTGTTGACATTACTTTTCCATCAATAACTCCACCTTTAATTTTGTAATAATCATTATCTTTGCTAAATTTATAAATAATCTTTGTAGCATCAAGATAATCTTCTTTTGCCATTATAACAGCTGTTGGTCCTTCAAGTTGTTCATCTAAACCTTCTAAATTACATTCTGCTAATGCTCTTCTTGTTATATTGTTTTTAATAACTTTATAATCTGCATTAACATTTCTAAGCTCTGTCCTTAATCCTGTAACATCAGCCACATTTATCCCTCTGTAATCTGTAAGAAGAATTAATTTTGATTCTTTCATGCTTTCAGCTAATTTTGATACTTCTTCTTTCTTTTGGTTAATTGATTTTTCACTTGCCATTTATTTTCACCTCCTATTACTTTATATAAATTTAAAAAATAAAATCAAATTTGATATTTCCTAATATATAAAAGCTCATTAAGACCAATTATTAGGTGCATAATGAGCTTTTAATTCTCTATATTACACCTCGGTAGGACTTAAATGCCTACTGTCTTTGGCTTAATTATATACTATATTAAGATATTATTCTTGAATAGAAATTCCAGGTCCCATAGTTGTTGTTATTGAAATGCTTTTTATATATTGTCCTTTAGCAGCTGCTGGTTTTGCTTTAATAATAGCATCTAGTACTGTTTGATAGTTTTCTTGAAGTTTTTTAGCTCCAAAAGAAACTTTTCCAAATGATAAGTGAATTATATTAGTTTTATCTAATCTATATTCAACTTTACCAGATTTGATATCAGCAATAGCTTTTGTAACATCCATAGTTACTGTTCCAGATTTTGGATTTGGCATTAATCCTTTTGGTCCTAATACTTTACCAAGTCTTCCTACAACACCCATCATGTCTGGTGTTGCAACAACTACATCATAATCAAACCAGTTATCATTTTGAATCTTTGGAATTAATTCTTCTGCTCCAACATAATCAGCACCAGCTTTTGTAGCTTCTTCTGCTTTTGGTCCTTTTGCAAATACTAAAACTTTTAAAGTTTTACCTGTACCATTTGGAAGTACTACTGTACCTCTAACTTGTTGGTCAGCATGTTTTGAATCTACACCTAATCTAACATGTAATTCAACTGTTTCATCAAATTTTGCCTTTGGCATTTTTTCAATAATTTCAAGTGCTTCGTTTATTTCATATTTTTTGTTTTTTTCAACTAATTTTGCACTTTCTAAATATCTTTTTCCCATTTTTAAATCCTTTCTAGGTAGATATTAAGTTTTAAATGTAATAAACTTAACTCTCCCTTGGTACAAACGAGTTTATATACTCTCCCAATATTTATATAAATATAAAATTTATATTCTAATTAATTATGCATTAGGGTCTTCTTCAACAGTAACACCCATAGAACGAGCTGTACCTTTAACCATACTCATAGCTGTTTCAATAGATGCTGCATTTAAATCAGGCATTTTTTGTTCAGCAATTGCTCTAACTTGAGCAAGAGTTAATTTTCCAACTTTTTCTTTGTTAGGCTTTCCTGAACCTTTTTTTAGTCCTAAAGCTTTTTTAATAAGAACTGCAACAGGTGGTACTTTTGTTATAAAGTCAAATGACTTATCTGCATATACAGAAATAACAACTGGTATTACTAAACCTGCTTGATTTGCTGTTCTATCATTAAAGTCTTTAACGAATTGCATAATGTTTACACCACTTGAACCAAGTGCAGGTCCTACTGGTGGTGCAGGAGAAGCCTTTCCTGCTTCTATTTGCAATTTAATTTGTTTAACTACTTCTTTTTCTGCCATTTCTGGCACCTCCTTAAATCTAATTAATTAATTTTTTGAACTTGTGAAAATTCTAGTTCAACTGGTGTTTCTCTACCAAACATCGAAACTAAAACAACAACTTTGTTTTTATCTTTTTTGATTTCTTTAACAATTCCTGTATATCCATCTAATGGCCCTCCAAGAATTTTTATATTATCATTAACTCCATAGTCAACCTTTACTGGAACCTCTTCAAATCCCATTTTTCTAATTTCTTCATCTGTTAGTGGAATAGGATCTGTTCCCGAGCCAACAAAGCTTGTAACTCCTCTAGTGTTTCTAACAATATACCATGTTTGTTCTGTAACTATCATTTTTACCAAAACATATCCTGGAAAAACTTTTTTTAAGTTAGTCTTCTTTTGACCATCTTTAATTTCAATTTGTTCTTCCATTGGAACTATTATATCAAAAAAGAATTCTTCAAGTTCTCTATTTTTTATTGTTTTTTCTAAATCAGCCTTAACTTTATTCTCATACCCAGAATAAGTATGTACAACATACCATCTTGGTACACTATCATAATCTTTTTGAGACATTTTATAGCGCCTCCTATTATTTACATATTATTCATCAGATGATTCAGCTTCTGCTTGATCTTGATTCTCCGAATTATCTTCTACATCAACTTCAGTTGAAGAATCTTCATTTTCTTCACTGTCTGACTCACCTTCAGTATTTTCAGAGTTTGAATCTTCTTCACTTGACTCTTCATCAGAATTAAAACTTGTCTGAACTTTTTCTTGTAGTTTTGTTACACCTTTATTTGCTTCATTAAAGCAAGTATCTAATACAAATACTATTAATGCAATAATAAGTACAAAAGAAATAACTGCTACTGTATTATTGACAAGCTCTTTTGGTGTTGGCCAAGTAACTTTTTTTAACTCTGCTCTCATTGCTTTAAAATAGCTAGTCTTTTTTTCTTTAACTTCTTTATCTTTTTTAGCCATTTTACATCCTCCTTAAAATAGCTTATTATTTTGTTTCTTTATGTGTAGTACGTTTTTTACAGAATTTACAATATTTAACTATTTCTAATCTATCAGCATTATTTCTTTTATTTTTTGATGTCATGTAATTTCTGTTTTTACATTCTGTACATTCTAATATTATATTTTCTCTTGGTCCTTTTGCTGCCATTTAATACACCTCCGAAATTCAACTTTTTAATCAAAAGTTTATAAAATTGTGTGTTTGCACACATTTGTGGAATATCCACTTAATTGAAACGATGTGAACATATGTGTCTAAGTTACATATGCCTAAATATTATACAACTTTGAGCAACGCTTGTCAAGGGATTTTATACATTTTTTATTATTTCTTTTGCACTGAGTATCCAAATTTTCCAATTTTATTTCCTTGACTATAATATCCACCATTTGCATAAGATATTAAGTCACATTTTGAAATGTCAAATGCTCCATTTTCATCA
>CADAHH010000026.1 GCA_902787685.1 uncultured Eubacteriales bacterium
CCTTCGAATATATTTTTTGGATAAAAATATTCTATCAAATTGGTATCTCTTTTTCAATTTTTTTAATTCAATTTCCCTACTAAAAATTTATACTAACATCAAGAAGAACTCATCGCATAATTCGACAGAAAATGACAATTTTAAAAAAATACCCCGTCCCAAATTAACATTTCAAAAAAATCTCCGTCCACATTTTTCTTTTTTCATAGATATTCTAATAACTCTTTAAATTCAGTATATCCGCTTTCTGAATTTAAATGTCCTCCATCGTCAATTACTATTTGTTTTGTTGCAATTGTATCTGCAAATTCTTTTTCAACATCATATTTAACATAAGGATCATTTTTAGAATAGAAACATACAATTTCATCTGCACATTTTTTAACCGCTTCTAAATTATCAAAATACATTGTATGATTTACTTCATCATATTCTTCATTTATTCCTAAATAGTTATTAAATCCACATACAAAAACTAATCTTTTCACTTTTATGTTATGGCTAACAAGAAAATGGCATACAAATATTGGAGCAATTGAATGAGCATATATTACTGTATCCTCATTTATTATTCCACTACTAACATAACATTCTAATACTCTTGACCAATTCTCATAATTTTGATAACCAACACCTGTAGGAAAATCTGGGGTATAAACAACTAAATCCCTTTTTTCAATTTCTTTTCTTAAATATGGAAACCAATTTACAAATGGACTTCCAAAACTACCATGTATTAACATATAATTATTCATAATCTAATCACCTTTCTTTTTATATTTCAAACCATTCGCCTTCACTTACTATTTTTATGTCTTTATCATTAATGAAAATAGCACTACTATCATCTAAGGCATATAATTTTTTTCCATCAACCTTTTTTAAATTTTTACTTGAATTCACTAGATTTTCTTTTCTTATTTTTGGAAAATATTCATTATTCAAATGTGGTACAAATTGAAAATCTACCAATCCTAATCCATCTTCTGGAAATTCTTTCACATACTCGTCAAATAATTCTTGACATGAATTATAAACTGTTGGACATAAAACTATACTTCCAGCACTGGCTCCAATCCAAATTCTAGTTTCTAATAATTCTTTCAAATGTTCTTCCAATCCTGATGAATGAATACATTTTCTTAACCATTGTGTGTTGCCACCTTCAAAATAGAAAACATCAGCCCATTCAAATCTATGTATAAAATTTTCTATACTAATACCATTAATATCACACACATCTATTATAAAGCCTAAATTTTTTAATGTTATTAAATCTTCTATAAGCCATTCATTCATATCTCCACCTTCATAATTAGAGGCAGTTGTGCAAAATAGCATTTTTAAGCCTTTAAAGTCTTTTCCAATAATAGTTCTTAATTCGTTTTCTATGCTTTTATTTGATATACCTCCAGAAGTTAACACTAGTTTCATAAAACATCTTCCTTTCTAATATTTAAGTCTCATATAATTTATTAATAATACTAACATCTTCAATTTTATTAATTCCAAAACACTTTTTACCTAAATCTTTAATTGAAGCTCCACAATGGTATAGTTCTTTGTTGTCTATTATTATAAATCTATCATGATATTTATTTGTTTTAGCAACTTTCAATGTTGGATATTCTTTATTAAATTTTTTAATATCAATATCTTCTATATTGCTTTTTTCTGATGTTATTATAACAACTTCAACATTTTTATTCTTTTTTGTTAACATCTTCAAAACGCTGTCATCTATATAATTATCTATAATTGTTATTTTCTTGTTTGCTTTTTTAAAAATATCAATTATTAAACTATAGCTATCCCATATTTGTCCTTCAAAGAATATCTTTTGTTTTATGTTTTCTTCTTGTTGTAATTGATTAAAAATTGTATCAAATTTCTTTTCATGTTCTATTAATTTATACTCTACATTTGTAAGTCTTTCAAATACTTGTCCATTTGAGTTAAGAAACTTTCTCATTTCAATAAATGTATTAATAATCTTTATACTGATATCTACAGCTCTATCACTGTGTAAAACTGCAGATAACATTGCTACTCCTTGTTCTGTAAACGCATAAGGTAAATATTTGCTATGTTGTCCTCTTCCTTGAATCTTTAAGGTCACAAATTGTGACCTTAAAGATTCATACTCATTTTCTGTAAGTTTAAAACAAAATTGTTCAGGGAATCTATTAATATTTCTTTTAACAGCTTGATTTAATTTTTTTGTTTCTACCTCATATAATCTTGCAATTTCGCTATCTAGTATTACTTGCTTACCACGTATTGTGTATATATAATTTTTTATTTCATCATTTGAATTTGATAGATTTTTTACTTCACTTGACATACAAACACTCCTTTTTATATTGCATAAATGTATTATAAAACTTTTGTTTGCGTATGTCAATAAATTATAGTATTTTTTATATTATACACACTTGCTATAAACATTCTAACAATCTTATAATTTTTTCATCCCAAACTTTCAATTAATTGTTCATTAATTTTCATTATATCTTCAACAGAAACTGTTTGAATATTGTCTGACATATACTTTTTAGGGTTAATCCAAATTGTATTAATTCCAGCATTTTGTGCACCTTTTATGTCTAACTCTAAATTATCTCCAATCATTACACATTCAGAAGGTTTATTTGTTCCGAATGGCCTCCAAAAATGCTTTTTTATTTGGTTTACAAATCTTTTCCCCATAATACTCAGAAAAATACTTATTAATTCCGATATATTCTAATCTATCTCTCTGCAAATTTTCAAAATAATTAGATAATAATACTAGTTCATATTTCTTACTTAATTGGTCAATTTTTTCTATTAATATATAATTTACTTTTGGAATAGCATATGTTAATAGATTTTTAAAATGGATATCCAAAAAATCATTATCAAATTGGTAGCCTAATACTTTGCTAAAATACTGTGTATATTGATTTTTCTCGTATTCATTATAGTTATCCTCATATGTTATCATAGCATTGAAAAACTTTTGCTTGTTTTCTTCTGAAAAAATATTATATTTCAAAAGAGTTTTTGAAATAGCCTTATCAAAATTAATTCCTGTAACTAATGTTCCATCTATATCAAATATCAGTCTTTTTATCATTTCTTTTTCCTCTTTTTCTACAATTTGGAGACACCTTCCAAATTCATTTAGAACCGTTTTATAGTATGTGTCCATTTTTTTACTATATATTATTAAATAAACTTATTTTTTCAAATATTCTAATAATGTTTTGATTGTTTTTTCACAAGAACTAATATACATTTTTTCATTTACTGTGTGAAAGTCTTCTATTATGCTCCCAATACTAATTATATCCATATTATTAGTTCTTTTCATTATTGAACTACACTCTAGTCCTCCATGAGCAATGTCAACAATTGGAGTACTTCCATTAACTCTATAATACGCTTTTTTATAATCATCTAATAATTTAGATTTTTCATTCGGTATCCATGCAGAATCTTGATATATTTCTTTGACAGTAAAATGATTGTTTTCAGAAATACTTAAATTTTCATTATTATATTTCTTTAATTGTCCAACATCTATGCTTCTCAAAACACCTTGAATGAAAACTTTATTTTCTATTGTATCAATTACTCCAATATTACCAGATACAACAATATCTCCATCTTGCTCTTTAATAATCCCTTGTTTTAATTTTAAAATTTGGGATATTATTCTTCTACTATCTTCTATAGAAAATGATAATTCATTTTTTAGTTCTTGAATTTGTATGTTTCCAGCCACATTTAATTCTTTTACTTTATTATATATATCTGTTATTCTAGTTTTTACAATAGCTTTACATGATGTTGCTATATCAATTTCAGATCTTCCACCATTTATAGAACATAGAAAAATGTCATCACTTTTTTGCAATTCTTGTATTATTCTTGCAATTATTGATATAGCATTTCTACTACTTCTTTCAATATAATCTCCTGAATTGCCTCCTTTTATATCCTTAACACTTATCTCATAAGTTTGTAAATCATTTTCTTCTAGATTTCCTTCAAATATATATTCATTACATATATCTGCATCACTACAAATAATAATTGTGTCATCTTTACAGTGATCTAAATTTATTAGCATTTTACCTTCTAATTTTGAATAATCAAAATTTACTACTCCATTAAATGTAGTTTCTTCTTCTGTTGTAAACATACATTCTAAGTCTGGATGTTTTATTGTATCACTTTCCAATATTAATAACATAATGGCTAAGCCTATACCTTGGTCTGCACCTAGTGATGTGTCTTTTGCAAATATTATATCTCCATCTCTTATTACATCAATTGGATCAGTATTAAAATTGTGATTACTGTTTTCTCTTTTCACACATACCATATCAATATGCGCCTGTAAAATAATCGGATTATTGCTTTCTTTGTTTCCTTTTTTCTTTATTAATACATTGTTGCTTTCATCTCTAAAACAATACAAATGATGTTCTTTAGCAAATTCTTCAAGAAAACTCGCAAATTTTCCTTCTTTACCAGATTCTCTTGGAATTTCAGATATTTTATAAAATAGTTCTAAAAATCTATTCATTATTGTTTCCATTAGTTACCTCACTACTTATTAATTAGTATTACTCATTATAATTTTCATGATTTTTAGTTCTTTGACTCAATTAACTCTTTAATTTCATCTCTAACAAATTCCCATCTGTTTCTCATAAACATATTATCTTTATATATTTTTTCAATTTCATCATATGTTGCAAACTTTATATCAGAAACTTCATTTTCTCTAAGTTTTATGTCTTTTATATCAACATCTTGTTTTACTAAATATACATCTAACCACAAATTTGAAAGTCTATATCTTTTTATTCTTTTAGCACTTTCCATATTTAATTTAATTCCAAGTTCTTCAACAGATTCTCTTTGCAATGCTTCTAAAATATTTTCATCATTAATTACAGATCCCCCAACTGTCATTGACCACACATTAGGTTCCCATTTTTTAAATGGTGCTCTTTTTTGAATTAATATTTTATTATCTGAATTTATAATCCATGCATCTACTCCTTGATGAAATGCATTTTCTTCCCATGCTCTTTTATCATCTTTATCTACTTTCATACCTGTATAATTTCCATCTTTATCATATATTTTCCATAATTCCATAAATCAATTTCTCCTATTTCTATACTTTTAATTAAAATTTGAGTCTTTTTTCATTAATATCTAAAAACATCATTTTAATTTCCAGATTTCTCCATTAATATGCCCTGTCAGTGCCATAATAGCTGCATCTCTTATCAAATCTATTCTTGAATTATTAAATAATCTTATTTATAATTCTCACTACTTATAACTTCAATTCCATTCTCTAACAATAATTCTGCTAATATACCATTTCCATCTACAAGTTTTCTATCAAAGTTTCCACTATATACTTTACCAATTCCACAAGAAGGACTTCTTGCTTGAAGTATAGCTTTTTTTATATTTAATTTTTTTGCAAATTCTAAAACTTCTTTTGCACCTCTCTTAAAATTATCAGTTACATCATTATTTTGATCATCAAAAACATGCTTTTCGCCATCAATAACTCTAATCTCAGCTGGATTTCTTGGCGTTTTTAAGCCTCCTAGCTGTTCTGGACAAATTGGAATTGCCTCTCCTTTTTTCACTAATTCAAATATTTTTTGATTATAATTGTTATCTCCACTATATTTACAATTTATTCCTGCTAAACAAGCACTCACTAAAATCATATATTTGACCTTCTTTCTATTATTTTTTAAATTTGGGACCTGGTCCCTTTTTTACCTTTTTTAAATTAGATAATCACTAACTATAATACTTTTTTCTTTTTCATCTATTGTAACATTAGCTCCAATTGGTATTATGCTATTTGCATGTTTATGCCCAAAATCATTTGTTTTTACAACTGGAATATTGGTATTTATTTTTCTTAGTTCTTTAACAATATCATATCTATTATTCTCTGTAAATTGAAGTTGATATATATATCCAAAAACAATTGTATTTGTTAATACTCCCATTTGATTAAGTTGTTCTAACATAGAATTCCATTCAATAATATCTGAATGATATTCTTCTAAAAATAATACTGAATCTTTTAAATCCGGCATATATTTAGTTCCTGCTAATTTTAGCAAACATCTTAAATTAGTTCCATAAATTTTCCCGCTTCTTTTTTCTGCTAAATTGTTGAAATCTCTATTATCATAAGGAATAATTGTATTATTTCCATTAAATAATTTATCAATTATTTCATTTTTATCATAATCAGTTACATCATCTTTTCCAAACCATGTATAATCTTGGCAATGAAAAGTAATTAAATCTGTCATTTTATTAATTGCACAAAGCAAAACTGTAATATCACTGTATCCTAAAAATATTTTAGGATTTTTTTTGATATTTTCATAATCTATGTATGGTAATACTCCATTTGCCATATTTCCGCCTTTTATTGTAAAAATTGCTTTAACTTCTTTATCACTAAACATATCATTTATGTCAGAAGCTCTTTGCGAAGGCGTTCCTGCACAATATTCTTTGTCAGAAAACAAGTATTTACCGAATTTTACTTTTAAACCTATGCTTTCAAAAAATTTAGTTGCATTTTCTAAATATACTCTATCTTCTTTATATAGTGCTTTATCTGGAGCAATAACACCTATTGTATCACCTTTTTTTAATCTATTTGCTAGCATACTTATCCTCCTACTATTTCATTTGAGAGTTACTCTTCTTCATATAATTTGCATTGTTTTCTAGTCCAAGCAGGAGTACATATTATTGCTAGTTTAAAATTACCCTTCCAATAGTATATTTCTTTTTTATCTATGTAAATAATATCGCCTTTTTTTAAATGAATCGGCTCATTTTCTTTTTTATTTATAGAACCATGTCCTTCTAAAATATAGCATAATTCTTCGCACTCCAAATTTGAACAATATCCCTCTGTTGGATATCTACCTGTTATTGTATTTATACAAAAATCAATATTTTTTTCATTTAAAACCATACTGTAATCTAAAACAGTGCTTGTACTAGCATATTCAGACTTCTCTGCATCTTTTTCTTTTACAATTTTCATATTTATTCTCATTCCCTTCTCTAGTCACAGATTTGGTTGAAAAAGTATTAAATTTTAACACAATCAAAATTATGATTATTTTTCAACCTTGCCCTCCATAATTTTTTAATCAATGGTATTCGTGTGAATTTCTTTTCTCAGCTTTATTTTGAGTTTTTACTTCATCGCTTTCTCCTTGTCTTATTCCATATAGATTCATATAATATAGCAATGTTTCTGCATTTATGTTCATGTCATTTTGAACTTTTTTTAGCGCTACTAATTTGTCTTCTCCCTCTTCTACATATTTCTTTATTAAACCAATGCATTTACAAACTTCATCCCAACTAATTTCGTTTTTTTTCGTTGTAGCTATCGCATCTCCTTCTACATCTAAATTTGTATCTTCAGGTTCAACCTCATAAATCACATTATGTCCCTTTTTTTCAAATCTATAGGTTCTGCTATCTAAGTTTAATTCCTGTATTATCTTATATTTCAAATATACATATACTTTTTTTCTTGTAATTTCAATCCAATCATCTGTATCTCCTAAATTTTTTTCTAAATCACCCATGTTCTCAATCATATATAATATCAAATCATGAGTATAATCTTCTATTTTCGATCTTTTTCGATATTTAGAACATAGACTTCTAGAAATTGTTGTAGCAATTGTTTGAATAATTGTAATATGTGAGTTAACAAATGTTTCACTCATTCTGACTTTTCCTATCCATAAATGACTATTTCTATTTAATGAATTTTTAAAAATAGAAAGATCATAAAAGTTTTTCAAATATATATATGTTATAAAATCATCAATATTTATTTGATATTCTTTACAAATTTCTTCTATTTCCTCCATTGAATAAAATCTTGGTTTTTTTAGATATACACTACAAATTTCTTTTGATTTGCTGACTAAAATTCCATTTCTTATCTTAACATTATGTCCTTTATTTTTACAATTCTTATAGTTGCCCTCTGAAACACCTAATATCTCTCTTGCAAAATCCTTTTCATTTAATCCTCTTCCATATTCTATACATAATTTATGTAATTCTTCATGATTTATTAACTGTCCTGGCTTATATCCTGCCTCTTTTACATGATTAATTATTTCATTCATTTCTTCTTCAGTTAGCTTCATTCTTTTATTCACTTTAAAAATTCTAATATTTGTACCTCTATATTTACATGAACTATAATTGCTTTCTAAAACTCCTAATATATCTCTTGCAAAATCCTTTTCATTTAATTCTCCTCCAAATTCTATGCATAATTTATGTAATTCTTCATAATCTATTAATTGTCCTGTCTCGTAACCTGCTTCTTTTATTTGTTCTTTAATTTCCTCTTTTTCTTCTTCTGTTAGCTTTACTTTT
>CADAHH010000027.1 GCA_902787685.1 uncultured Eubacteriales bacterium
ATCTCTTTTTGCACAAAACTTTGATACTGGGCTATTTTTTGTACCACCCTTTAGGTCAAAAGATGGTACATTTATAATAATAATCCATATTCATAGATTAGTATTTTTTAAAAAAGTATTTTATAATTATTTTAGAAAATGAATATGGAGAGTGATTGATTATGAAAAAAATAAAATTAGATAATTATGAATTAAAACTTATTATATATTCATTAAATGAATTAAGAAATAATCTTGTAGCAGAAAATAAAGATTTTGAAATTGTAGATGAAGTCTTAATGAAGTATATTAATGTTCTAAATAAATAGATTAAATCTAAATAGCATGTTTATGCTATTTTTTTATGCCTTCGATATGAAATGGAGGTAAATAAATTGAATTTAAAAGATATTGAAAACAGATTAAAATCAATAGTAAAGGATAATAACTTTAAATTAAGAAAAGGTTACGAAATAGAAGATACAATTAAAATTTTAGAATTTATTTTAATTGAAATTGCAAAATCAAATGATGCACTAGGAGATGTTTCTTATTTAAAAGAATATTATTCTGAATTATTTGAAGATAACAGATATTCATTATTTATGTTTGAATCAAATTGTAATGAATTAGATAAAATGATAGAAAATCATAGAGATATGTTTGCTGTGATTTTTAAAGATTTTATAGATGAAATTATAATAAATAATGATTTTGATAGAATATTTGAAGATGATCTCCCATATCTTCACAAAATTATAAGAGTTGTCAGACAAGATGAAGATGAAATTGCAGATTTAGATGACATTACTAACTATCTTGAAGAATGGATTAATATTATTTCCTATGATGAGTCAAAAGGAAAGTTTTTAGATTTATTAAATGATGAATTTAAAGATTACTATGATTCAAGAATTGAGGACTAAAACATGAAAGAACATGAAGCAATAGAGTATTTGGAGTCATTAGAAAAAGGTCAATATATGACTGTGAATATTCCATTAATGGGAGATGATGTTATTCCAGTAACAGTAATGTATATGGGAAAAGATTCAAATAATAGATATAATTTTTTAGATACTGGAAGATTTATACTCACAAAAGAATTTATTGAAAAAGGTAAAGTAACAATAGATAAAGAATTTGATGGAGATAAAGCATTAGAAATATATTCAAAAGTCAGATTAGAAATGGAAAAAAGGAACAAAAAGAATAGAGATGCAAGATAGAGTCAGTTGTTAAAAAACAATTGGCTCTTTTTTTGTTTCTCGGAAAGGAGTGCAAATGATTACAACTAATTATGAACTTTTATCTCCTCGAAATAGAGCAATAAAAGAAATTAAATATATGCTTTATAACTATTACAAAATAGATGAGTTGATTGATAAAAGAAAAGAAGAGTTGATTGATAATATGAATTTAAGTACAGCAGCTTGGCTTAGAGGTATAAATCAAGATTCAAATACTTTTGAAGATGTTATTGCAGGATTTGATAATGATTGGAGAATAAGAAGATATAGACATTGGCAAGATTTTTTAAGAAATTTTTTTTCTATACTTGAGAAATTTGAATCATCTAAATATTTTGTGTTTTTACAATTAAAGTATTTTAATGATTTACCTTTTGAAGAAATATCAAAAAAGATGAATGTTACCGAAGATGAATTAAAAATTATAGCAAACTATTTTAATTGTATAGTTTACAAATATGCAATTAAAGACAAGTTGTTTAAGGAGGAGGTGCAGAATTGTGTCGCAGTGTGAAGTAATTTCAATAGTTAATCAAAAAGGTGGTGTAGGTAAAACAACAACAGCACTTAATTTAGGTGTAGCACTTGCAAAAGAAGGAAAGAAAGTTTTACTAATTGATGCAGATCCACAAGGAGATTTAACAACTTGTTTAGGTTATTATGACCAAGATAATTTACAGCATACCATTGGTACATTAATGGCAGATACAATGTATGATAATGAATTAAAAGTTGAGGAAACTATTCTACATCATTCTGAAGAAGTAGATTTAATTCCTGCTAATTTGGATTTATCAGCAATTGAATTTTCGCTTGTAAATGCTATGAGTAGAGAGTTTACAATGAAAAATTGTATAGCAGATATAAAAAACAAATATGACTATGTTTTAATTGATTGTATGCCATCTTTAGGTATGATTACAATAAATGCTTTAGCTTGTAGTAATAAAGTAATCGTTCCTGTTCAAGCAGAATATTTAGCTGCAAAAGGAATGGGACAACTACTAAAAACTATAAAAAGAGTTCAAAAACAAATTAATCCTAAACTACAAGTTGATGGAGTTTTATTTACTTTAGTAGATAAAAGAACTACTTTATCAAAAGATGTAAAAGAAGTATTAAAAGCGAGTTATGGTAGTTATGTTGATACTTATAAAACCGAAATACCAAAAGCTATAAATACAGCAAAATCTTCTTCGACAGGAAAGAGTATATTTGAGTATGATAAGAATAGTCCTGTTGCAAAAGCTTATGAAAACTTTGCAAAGGAGGTGTTATTCAATGACAGAACAAAAGCCAAAAATGAAATTGCCTACACTAGATGATTATTTAATGCCTAATGGAGAAATAAAAATTGATAAAGATGATTCTTTAGTTAATATCCCCATTAAGTTAATTAAAGATTTTCCAAACCATCCTTTTAAAGTGAAAGATGATGAGAAAATGAACGATTTAGTTGAAAGTGTTAAAGAAAATGGAGTATTATATCCATTACTTGTAAGACCAAGAAGTGATGGAACTTATGAACTTATATCAGGTCATAGAAGAAAAAGAGCTGCACAAAAACTAGACATTGATAGTGTTAAATGTATTGTAAAAGATTTAACAGATGATGAAGCAACAATTCTTATGGTAGATAGCAATATTCAAAGAGAGGAAGTTTTACCAAGTGAAAAAGCATTTGCTTATAAAATGAAATATGAAGCACTTAAACATCAAGGAAAAAGAACGGATTTGGAAGAAACTGAAACTTCGTTGCCAATGGAAACGAAGTTAAGAACAGATGAAAGAATAGGGCAAGAAAATGGAGAAAGTGCAACACAGGTATATAGATATATTCGTCTTACTTATTTAATACCTGAACTTTTAAATCTAGTTGATGAAAAAAGAATTGCATTTAGACCAGCAGTTGATATTTCATACTTACCTGAAGATTTTCAAATAGTTATATTAAATGATATTGAGTATGATGATATATCCCCAAGTGTAGCACAAGCAGTAAAATTAAAGAAAATGGCACAGGAAGGGACTTTAACTCTTGAAAAAGTAGAAGAATTAATGGCAAAAGAAAAACCTAATCAAAAAGAATATACCAAAATATCGACAGATAGGTTAAATAAATATATTCCTGAAAGTATTAAAAGGCGTGGGGACATTGAAGATTTTGTTATTAAGTGTGTTGAAGACTATGTAAAAAGGCAAAAGAATAAAGAAATGTCAAGATAAAATAGTGGGGACATCTTTTACTATTTTTCCCCTTACAAACCCTTTTATATTACTAGCTATTTACTAGCTAAAGGAGAATATATATTTATAATTTAAATATATAAAATAAATAATAAAAGGAGTTGATGCTTATGAATTAATCGACACATTTCCATTTTTTGATTTATGCAGTTAAAATAAGGTTAAAGGAGAGTGATTGATTATGAAAAAAATATTTATAGTTTTAATCATGGTTATAACAAGTTTAGTTGCAAAACCAATTGATGGAGATATAAACAGTACAAATGAAGATGTAACTCAAAATCTAATATCTGAACAAGTAACAAGTAATGAACAAAAAAATATTGCTGAAGAAGTTGAAAAAGTTGATGAAAAGCAAGAACAGGAAAATGATAGTGTTCAAATTCAAGAAGAAAAGAAAGAACCAGAAATTAGTTCAAAAGATATTACTGAAAGTAAAACTACAAAGAAAGAGTCAAAAAGTAATTCTATTAAAACAAATCCTGTTCAAGAACAACCAGTTATAGAAACTAAAAGCGAACCTGAACCAAAGGAAGAAGTAAAACCTGCTACAACACCTGCTAAAAAAGAAGAAAAACACGAAGAAAAAATTTATTGTGTTGATGGTGGTAAAGTTCATATCTATGGAGATGGAGCTAACGAACATGGATATTATAAAACTTGGGATGAAGCATTTAAGGCTTATGAAGAATATACAAAAGGTTGGGAATCAACTCAATTTAAAGTAGATCAATGTGCTTGTGGACTATATTATTTTTGGGTTATTAAATAATTATAATTTAAATAAAAATATTTAAAGAGCTGTAAAAGGCTCTTTTTTTAGTGGAAAGGAAAGAAAGATATGAAAGTTAAAGTGAAGAAAATAGTAGCAATAGTAATGCTAATTTTATTAATGATTAATTCGTTACCATTAAGTAGTTTTGCTGCATTTATAACAGATATTAATTCAGATGCAGAATTTGGAGTTGTTAGTGGAAGTTTAGGAGAATACAATCATGAACTTCATTATGCAAAATATGATGGAAGTACCTATTTGTTATTCTGTACTCAATACGGAAAAAAATCTCCAACAGGAAGAGATTATGAATATGGCAGTGAATTTTTAGCAGAGTTTAAGGAGAATAGAGCTGAATATCAAAATATGGCTGAAATGATTTATTTTGGTTATGCAATGAATCATGGAATGGGACTTCCAGGAAGTCATGACGCCAAAGTAGATGCATGTTGTACTCAACAATATGTATGGGAAACATTAGGAAATGCACCTAGTAGAGATAGCTGGGATTCAAGCTATATGTCATCAAGCAAATACTCAAGTTGGTTAAGTAAAACACAAGGTTATTATAATCAATATCATAGTAATGTTTCATTTAATGGCTCAAGTCATAAAGTAAATATTGGAGAAAGTACAACATTGTCTGATAGTAATGGAGTATTAGCTCATTTTCCATCTTTTAGTAAAAATATTGGTGGAGTAACATATTCTCACGATAATGGTAGCAATGATTTAAGAGTAAATGTATCTGATAATGCATCTACTACAAATGCAAAATTTAATACAAGAGATTATGGAATTTATGAATTAATGCCAAATGGTGCAAGTTATAATAGTGGGACAATGTCTAACTATGTTTACTTTGAATTTACATCAGGTTCAGTTCAAAACTTAATGTTTTCAAACTTTATAGATCCATCTACTTTTAGTGTATCAGTAGAAGTACAAAGTGGTAAAGTACAAGTTAAGAAAACTAATACAATTGGAAATCCAGTAGCTAATTGTTCTTTTGAATTATATAAAGACCAAGCTTGTACTCAAAAAGTTAGTAGTGGAAATAGTAATAGCAATGGAACAATAACATTTGAAAAATTAAAACCTGGTACTTACTTCGTAAAAGAAACATCAGTACCAAAAGGATATTTAATTGATAATACTGTTAAAAGTGTAAATGTAGTTGCAGGACAGACTGCAAGTGTTGAATTTAAAAACAATGAGCCTACTGGAGAAATATATATTTATAAAGTTAGTGAAAATAACGATAAAGTAGGACAAGCAGATTTTCAAATAATAGCTGCAGAAAATATTACAAATGTTGCTAAAACAAAAACATATTATACAAAAGGACAAGTTGTAGATACAATTACAACAGAAATAGGAACTGGTATGGCTTCTAAAAAAGGCTTACCATTAGGTAAATACATTGTAAAAGAAGTAAAAGTACCTACAGGATATTTGTTAAATGAAACTGAATTCCCTGTTAATTTAGAATATAAAGATAATAAAACACCAGTAATTGAGTTAAAAGTTGAAGGTGTATTAGATAAAGAACCAAGAGGAAAAATTACAATAGAAAAGAAAGATAAAGAAACAGGTTCTATACCTCAAGGAGATGCTGAATTTGTAGATGCAACTTATGAAGTATTTGCAAATGAAGATATATATAATGTTGCTAAAACAAAGAAATTTTATTCTAAAGGAGATTTAGTAGCAACAAGAACAATGAATGAAGAAGGTAAAACAGAAGATGTAGAAAACTTACCTTTAGGAAAATATATAGTTAAAGAAAAAATTGCTTCAAAAGGATATTTATTAGATAAAACAACTTATAATGTAGAACTTAAATATAAAGACCAAGTAACTCCAATTATTTCTGATAAAGTAACAAGTAATGAAGAAGTAAAGAAAATGCAAGTTCACATTTTCAAAAGTGGTATTAAAGTAAATTCTGGAGAAACTCCAGGATTAGAGGGAGCTGAATTTACTATTAAATTAAATAGATTAGTAGAAGAAGCATATTCAAAAGGATATACTTATGCAGAAGTATGGAATGGAGTAGATGAGTTAGGAAATAAAGTCGAAGTTGATAGTCAAAGAGTACAGGAAGCTCAAACAATTGCTCCAACTTACGCAAGAATAACAACAGATAGAGATGGAAATGCTTATACACAAAAGAACTTACCTTATGGTAAATATATAGTAAAAGAAACTATTACTCCAAAAGATTATGAAACAGCAGTTGATTTTACATTTTCAATTACTCAAGATGAAACAGAGGTAAAAGAAGTAGCTCAAAAATCGAAACATCTTGTAGTAAATAATGAGCAATTAGAGAGCTATGTAAAACTAATTAAGAAAGATTTAAAAACTGGAAAAATTGTAAAAATATGCTATAATAATAGTAGATATGTAAAAAGGCAAAGTAAACGAAAGTTTATGACGCAAAGCCAATGGTCTAAAGGTTAAATAATAACCTATGATAGCAGGTTGCACAAAGGAAAAGGAGTGGTTGTTATGAGTAAGAAAAAGATAATAGCAATAGTTTTAATTATTGTTTTAATAATTGCTTGTATTTTTTTAGTTAACTTAGGAAGAAAGGTATATATATTATCTAAATATTCAGATAAGTGTGATGAATATTCGAAGATTACAAATTTTTATAAAAAGACAAATCCAGAGCAAGATGTAACAACAGAGTTTTGGAGAAAGGGTAATTTAGGATTATTAAAAAGAACATCAAAAGATGATATTAAAATGATATATTATGGAGAAGATTATAACTGGATTATTGTTGATAATAAGGATGGAAAAACGGCAGTAAAAATGATTAAAGAGGGTGCTGGAATAGAAACTCAAGCACTTCCAACGGAAACACTTTCTATGGGAAATCTTTGGGATAAAATTAGAATGGCGTTTATATCAAAGATAACAACAGAAAAGGTAAATAATGTTGAATGCTATAAAATAAGTGTAAATAAAGAGTGGCAAGTATTTGTAAATAAAAATGACTTATTAGTTTTGAGAGAAATAAATGGATCAACAGATACAGGAATAATTGAATATAAGATAAATGAAGTAAGAGATGAAGATGTATTAATGCCTAATTTAGCAGGATATGCAATAAATGATACAACACAACAATCAAACTA
This sequence comes from uncultured Eubacteriales bacterium, assembly GCA_902787685.1. Classification (GTDB taxonomy): domain Bacteria; phylum Bacillota; class Clostridia; order TANB77; family CAG-508; genus CAG-269. The sequence continues at coordinate 7,401 of CADAHH010000027.1, forward strand.
AAAAGATTTGAAGTAAAAGAATTGATAATAAAGCTAACATATTAGATACAAATAATAAGGTTTTAGTTTCAAAAGTCAAAATATGATAATATTCATTCTGGAGTAAATCAGTAAAAACTAATGGTTTGCTCCAGAATTTTTTTGCAAATTTTTTATAATTCAAAGACAAAATACGGAAAATATGATATGATAAAATAGAAATTTTTATGAGGAGATGTTACAAGTTGATTAAAGAATTATGCACAAGGCTATTAGACAGCAAAATGGCTGAAAATGAGAATTTCATAAGATTTACTTTTTATGAATTAAGAGTAAAGAATAATTTATCTAAAGAAGATACGGATGAATTTTTAAGACTTGCAATGACATATTTAGAAAATAAAGGCTATGAAGTTTATATAGGTAATTCAAGATATACGTATAACAATGCAAATCAAAATGTTCAACCAAATGAATTGTTGATTGCTTTTAAAGAAAATTAAATTATATGTAAATTATTATTCATAATGAAAGAGGGATTGAAATGATAAAAAATAAGAAAATTTTAGTAGGAATAATATTAGGAATTATTATAATAATATGTTGTACATTTATATTTTTTAAGACTAAAAATGGTCAAGTGAATAACTCTATAAATAGAAATGGGTTAAATATTAACGATAATATAAGTGGTAATGAAGAAAATAAATATGAATATAAAGCATTTAAACCTAGATTTTACAATTCTCCAAATGATACAGGAGCAAACAATTATGATTTTACACATGATATGACTTATTCTAATAGGATTTACTATAGAAAGTTAAATTCTTATGAAGAATATAGAGAAGTTAAAACAAGATGGAACGACATAATTGATATGAAAGAAGATGATTTTCAAAATTATTTTATGGTTATTACAGCTATTGAAAATACAAGTATGTTGGGATTAACTCTTGATAGTATTGATACAGATGATAATAATATGTATATCAGCTTAATTCATTATAAAGATGGAGAAGAATTTAATAAAGATGAAACATGTAATAATCCTAGTTCATTTATTTATAAAACAGAAATATATAGAGATGCAGAAAGAGATTTAAATAATAAAATTGGAATGTCAATAGCTCAAGAAAATTGGCAAGATTATATTAAGCTAAATATTGAAATAAACAAGAATACACCAGAAATTGATTTTTCAAAATGGAACAGAATTGGAGATGATTTTTATTCAATTTCATTAACTAAACATAGCGAATATTTAAAATTTATGAATAATTATAATGCTCAAGAAATTAATTGGGAAACTTTCAAGTATGCTTATCCAATAATTATTGTAAGAAGAAATGCTGAGAATTCAATACATGTTGGAGAGATAACAAATGAAAAAGGTCAAGATTATTTACATATATACAAAGGTGGATATTTAGATGTTACAGAAAATTTTAAATATCCTGCTATATGTGTATTAGTACCAAACTATAGAAGTTTAGAAAGTTCATATTTAAACATTATGCTTGATGGTAAAGATGAGAATTTAAGTGAAGATAGTAATGAGATACAGCAAGCAATTAATTCTGCAAAAAATACTAAAGAACAGGCATACGATATTGGAAAAAGATATATTGATAATTTTACATATGATAATTTTAAATTTAGTAATACAGATTTAAAAGATGTAAGAATGACCAATGTATATGCAAATAATTTCTTAACTGCGAATGATAAAGAGTATCATAGCGGTAATCTAGTAGAAGATAAAACAAAAACATATTGGGCTTGGGAAATAACTTCATATTCTGATACTGATCCATGTACATACGTAATTATTTATGTGGATTCACAAACTGGAGAAATAGTTGCAGGGAAAGTTTTATTAGCTATGGATTAAAAAGGTAGGAATGTCGAAATGATTGAAACAAAATTTGAAAAACAAAGTATTGATAGGTTTACTTTTATTAGTGAAAAGCATTTAAATATATTGAAAGACAATAATATAAAAACATTAGGACAATTGAGTAATATTACAAGAACAAATTTAAGTAATTATGGTTTTGAAAATACTCAAATAAATGAAATAGATTTTGAACTTGGAAAATTAGGTATGGTGTTGAAGAATTAAAAAGATAAAATCGCGAGTATGTTTTGAAATAGGAGAAAAATATGGAGATAATATTATATTCAGTAATTGCTTTTTTAGTTTCATTAACTATTCAAATGGTGTTTATAATAATTTTGCACACGAAAAAAAAGAAAGCAAATAAAACCATTGATGCTGAAGAAGAATATAAAATAAATATGAGGCTAGTTATAAGAATAATAATTGCAATTATTATTTCCGTCATAATATCTATTATTACATTTTATGTTCTTGGAATTGCAGTAATTGGATTTTTAAGACAAGGACACTAATAAATTACAATTCATTGAGAAGTTAACAATATAAGTAATATTGTTAACAAGTAGGATAAAGAAAAATAGTAATTGTATGTCAGATTAGATTAAAATTGATTTTTATAATTTATTTAGAAGTTATGAAGTTATATAAGCACTTATTAGATTATTTCTAATAGATGCTTATATTTAAAAATCTTTAAAATATATTGACAAATATAAATAATGTTCATATAATATATATGAACATATAAACATATATAAATAAGGAGGAATTTATGAAATATATTTTAAAGGGATTAGGGTGTGCAAATTGTGCAGGTAAAATGGAGGAAAAAATAAATAGACTAGATGAAATTAAAACTGCGAGCATAAACTTTACTACAAAAACATTAATGTTTGAAGTAAACGAAAATGTCAATGAAAATGAGTTAATTTCTAAAATAGACGAAATTGTTAAAAGTATTGAACCTGATGTAAAATTACAAGAAGTTAATTCTAAAAAAGAAAAAAGCAAAGAAGAAAATGAAGAAGATGATGATGACGACGATGATGAAGATGAAGGAAAAATAGCACTAGCTAAAATTGCTATTAGTGGAATACTATGCCTGTTAGGAATTTTCTTAAATATAAATGAGAAGTTTAAGTTTGTAATATTCTTAATATCATATATAATAATTGGATATGATATTGTTTTTAAAGCAATTAAAAATATGTTTAAAGGAAAGGTATTTGATGAAACCTTTTTAATGAGTATAGCAACAATAGGTGCTATGCTAATTGGAGAATTTAAAGAAGCAGTAGCTGTAATGTTATTTTATAAAATCGGAGAATTTTTCCAAGATAAAGCCGTTGACCATTCAAGAAAGTCTATTGCTGAATTAATGGATATAAGACCAGATTATGCTAATTTAAAAATAAAAGATAAAATCGAAAAAGTATCTCCTGATGAAGTAAATATTGGAGATATTATAGTTGTAAAGACAGGAGAAAAAATACCACTAGATGGTGTAATTATTGAGGGCAGTTCATTTGTAGATACAGTAGCACTTACTGGAGAGTCTGTTCCGAGAGAAGTAAAAGTAAATGATGAAGTATTAAGTGGAATGATTAATACAAGAAGTTTATTAACTATACAAGTAACAAAAGCATTTGAAAATTCTACTGTATCAAAAATATTAGAATTAGTAGAAAATACTTCAAACAGAAAAGCAAAAACAGAAAAATTTATAACGAAATTTGCTAAGATATATACACCAATAGTTGTAGCATTAGCTGTGCTAATTGCAATACTTCCACCACTCATAGTTCCTAATGCGACTTTTTCAGAATGGATTTATAGAGCATTAGTATGTTTAGTTATATCTTGCCCTTGTGCTCTTGTTATATCTATTCCTTTAAGTTACTTCGGTGGAATAGGTTGTGCTTCAAAAAAAGGAATATTATTAAAAGGCTCAAATTATTTAGAGGCATTAAATAATGTAGATACAATAGTATTTGATAAGACAGGAACATTAACAAAAGGAGTGTTCAAAGTAACTGAAATTGTACCAATATTAAACCATACAAAGGAAGAAATACTTGAATATTGTGCTTATGCAGAGTCATTTTCTAATCACCCAATAGCTACTTCAATATTAAATGAGTATAATAAAATGGTAGATAAAGAAAAAGTAAAAGATTATGAAGAAATATCAGGATATGGTATAAAAGCCAATATCTTTGGTAAAGAAGTTTTAGTTGGAAGTCACAAATTATTTAATGATGAAAAGATAGAATATAGTAAAAAGAAAATCAATGGAACTACCGTACATTTAGCAATAAATAAAGAATATTGTGGATATATTGTAATTTCTGACATAATAAAAGAGGATTCTAAAGATGCAATAAGAAAATTAAAAGAACTAGGAATAAGAAAAACAGTAATGCTAACAGGAGATAATAAAACAGTTGCAGAAGAAATCGCAAAAGAACTAAAAGTAGATGATTACAAAGCAGAATTGTTACCAGTTCAAAAAGTAGAAGAAGTTGAAAAACTATTACAAGATAAAAAATCAAATCAAAATTTAGTATTTGTTGGAGATGGAATTAATGATGCTCCAGTAATTACAAGAGCAGATATTGGTATCAGTATGGGAGGAATAGGATCAGATTCAGCAATAGAGGCATCAGATGTTGTAATAATGACAGATGAAACATCAAAAATAGCAACTGCAATAAAAATAGCGAAAAAAACAAGAAAAATAGTAGTATCAAATATTACTTTAGCAATGTTAATAAAAATAATTGCAATATCATTAGGAATTGTAGGAATAACATCTATATGGCAAGCAGTTATTGCAGATGTTGGGGTAACCATTGTAGCAGTAATAAATTCTTTGAGGTGTTTAAATATAAAAGATTAAGGAGAAAGAAAATGAATGGAGAAAATGAAATACTAGATAGATGTGAAGAAACAATTATACATCCAGATATTGTTGAAAAACTAAAAAAAGAACTGCTTACGGAACAAAAATCATATAATTTATCAGAGTTTTTTAAGATTTTTGGCGACTTGACAAGAATAAGAATAATACAAGTATTGTCTTTGCAAGAATTATGCGTGTGTGATATTTCTACGATTTTGAATATTAGTCAATCAGCTACTTCACACCAATTAAAGATATTAAGGCAGTTTGGTGTTGCCAAACCTAGAAAAGATGGAAAAATGATGTATTATTCAATCTCAGATGAGCACATTAAAAGTATTTTTACAAATGGATTAGAACATATTAGTGAATAATAAAAATAATAGAAGATTAAGATAATTGTGAAAGGTTAATTTTATGGAGATAATATGTGGTAAGATGTGTGGTTTTTGTTCAGGAGTAGAATATAGTATAAATAAAGCATTTGAAATATTAAAATCTAGTCAAGATAAGATTTATTGTCTTGGACAAATTGTTCATAATGAATGGGTAATCCATAAGTTAGAAAATTATGGAATGACTATTGTTAATAATATTGATGATGTTCCTAATAATGTAAGACTTATTATTAGAGCACATGGTGAGCCAAAAGAAACAATTAACAAAGCTATAAGTAAAAAAATAGAGTTAATAAACTTAACTTGTGGTAAAATAAAAGTTATTACTAATAAAATTGAAAAAGAAAAACAAAATTCATTTATTGTAATAGTTGGCAAAAAAAATCATCCTGAAACGATAGGATTATTAAGTTATGCTGGCAAAAATAGTAATATAATAGAAAATTATGAAGATATTTCAAGTGTATGTAAGCAAATTAAAGAAAAAATTTTGGAAAAATTTATGTAGTTTCTCAAACAACATTTTCTGGTACAAAATTTGATATATTAACAGATGAATTAAAGAAAAATTTTGGAGATAAGACTAATATAATTATAAATAAAACAATTTGTGATGCTACAGAAAAAAGACAAAAAGAAGCACAAGAATTATCTAAATATGTTGATAAAATGATAGTTGTTGGAGGTAAAAATAGTTCTAATACTAGAGAACTTTATGAAATAGCATCAAAATATTGCAGTAAATCTTATCTAATTCAAACGGTAGAAGATTTAAAGGATTAAAAATTCTATAAAACTGACAAAGTTGGTATTATTTCAGGAACTTCCACACATAAATATAATATCAACGAAATTATTGAATATTTAAAAAATTGATAATAAAATGTAAATTCCTCGACAAATTACAAGTTAT
>CADAHH010000028.1 GCA_902787685.1 uncultured Eubacteriales bacterium
ATAATAGAAAAGCTGCACTTTTCTATTATACAAGATACATTGCACAGAATTTTTCTTGCGAAAAATTCGCGCTTGAACAAATTCACGGAACGCTTAATGAAATATATATTAATGTTGATCTTATTAAAGCGTTCCGATTTGTTCATGCAAGCCATCGCTTCCTCATTAATTTATATTAAAGAAATGATTATCCCTTCTCCAATCACATTCGAAATTTCTTAGATTATTTATATATCACTATTTCTTATACATTAAACCATTATCCAGTTACCATTTATTGACTTATATTTTTATTGTGCTATAATTGTTTTAAATTTAGAGATTTTGGAGGATTACTTTTATGTCTGAAGTTGAAATTAGAGAACCTAAACAAACGCGTTCTATTGAAACTAAAGATAAAATCATAGAAGCAGGTTTTGAATTGATTTGTACTGATGGGTTTTATAATACAAACACTTCTAAAATAGCAAAAAAAGCAGGTGTCTCTACTGGAATCATATATCAATATTTTAAAGATAAAAAAGATATTTTGTTAAATGGTCTTGATAAATATGCAGATGATATTTTTTACCCTATGCTAAATATGTCTAATATAAAATTTGATAAAAACAATTTTGCAGATATAATGAAAAATATGATAAAAAAGTATATTAGTAATCATAAATTATCTCATACAGCTCATGAAGAAATTACTGCTATGGCTCATTCTGATAAAGATGTAGCATATTTTTTCTATAAACGAGAAATGGATATGACTTATAAATTTGGATCTGCACTTACTGAAAATGGATTTGATATTGTAAATCTCAATGAGAAAGTTCATATTGTACTTGGATTAATTGATAATCTTTGTCATGAAATAGTTTACCACAAACATAAGGAATTGGATTATGAAATTATGACTGATGTTGTGATAAATGAAATTGTAAATATATTAAAATAAGACTAGCTACGGCTAGTCTTTAAAATTGTACCTTATAAAAGTTTGTATAATTCTAGGTGTATCTCCCCACCAAATTGGATAACCTATTAGTATTTATTTTATTTAATAATGGATTTAAGTGTAATCCCAAATGAATTGACATCATTATAAATCCCCAGCTTATCAACCCCTATAAATTATTATATATTTCATTTTCTACTGGTTCTAGCCACTCATTTGTTGCATTCTCCCCTGGGATTTCTACTGCAATATGACTAAACCAAGAATCTTTTTTTGCTCCGTGCCAATGTTTAACATTTGCAGGAATTACTACAATATCTCCAACCTTTAAGCTTCTAGCTTCTTTTCCTTCTTCTTGATACCAGCCTTCTCCTTCAACACAAATTAAAACTTGACCTCCACCTGTTGTAGCGTGGTGTATATGCCAATTGTTTCTACAACCTGGCTCAAAAGTTACATTTGCAAAACTAACTCCTGATTCTGTTTTATCTAACATTTTTAAGTAAGAATTACCAATAAAATACTTAGCATAATTTACATTAGGCTCTCCCATACCGAAAGCTCCTCCGTGAGTAGTCCCTCTATCTGTATTATTGTTTTGTATTTCCTCTGCATATACTTCTTTAACTAAATTAAATACTGCCCAAGCGTTTGGCCATCCAGCATAAAATGCTGCATGCGTTACTATTTCTGCCATTTCTGACAAAGTAATTCCATTATTTTTAGCATTTTGTATATGATATTTTAATGAATTATCAACTAATCCTTTTCCCATAAATACACATATTGTTACTAAACTTCTATCTCTTAAAGATAGTTTATCTTCTCTTGACCAAACTTCCCCAAATAATACATCATCATTTAATTTAGCAAATTCTTCTGCAAAATTTCCTAATTGATCTCTACCTGCCGTTTGTTTCACCATTTTTATACCTCCATATAATTATTTTTTTATATACTTATTATCCTCTTCATTATTCTCTTCTAAAATATATCTTCCCACCTTCATGTGCAAATCATATTTATTTCTTAATTCCATAATTTTATTCATAGTTTCAGACTTATGATGTTCATCTAATGCTTCTTGATTTTCCCAACTATCTATTAAAAGTATTGTTTCTTTATCATCTATTGGTTCAAAATATTCATATCTTAAATTTCCTTTTTTATTTCTAATTTCTTGAACTATTCCTGAACTAACCATTTCTTCAGCAAATTTTCTTGCTGATCCATTTGAACCTGTATAATAAATATTTATTGTAAAAGCCATATTTCACCTCCAAAATCCTTTTTATAAAATATCTTTTTGTTTTAACCATTTGATAGCATCTTTTCCTGTTCCTCCACAATTTCCTCTATATTGACTTGCCATAACAACAAATCCTGCTCGTGTTAATTTACAAAGCATAGTTGTATTTATTGTACCAAATTCCCTATTTCCTCCTCTATTATATATTAGTCCTGGTAATGGTTTTGTTTTATCTTTATTTTTTGGAAATGAAGCATAACCTTCTACTTCGTACTCACAATATTTCATGGTCTTAAAGCTGTAATTGGGACAATATATATTCCAGTTTCAGGGTCTTTTGCAATAACATCTGTATACCCAACTATAACACACATAAATTTAGGCTTTTTTATCATATTATTGCTAAAATTAATCAAATTCTTTTTAGCTTCTTCAACTTGATGGTATCCTAATTTTATTTCTACAGCTGCGTATTCTCCACCATTGAATTCTAAAATAGAATCCACTTCTAATCCTGTTACATTATCTCTAAAATGGAATAGTCTTCCCTCTAAATAATCCATATATATTTTTAAATCTCTTTCAACTAAAGCCTCAAACATAAATCCGAATGTTTTTAAATCATTAATTAGTTTATTTTTAGTTAAATTTAGACATGCACAAGCAAGTGAAGGATCTGTAAAATGTCTTTTAGCAGATTTTCCTATTCTATCAGGAGATCTATAATTTTCACTATATGCATCCTGATTTTCTATTATATGAAGTCTACTCAACACGTCTAGATAATCGTCAATAGTAATTCTACTTTCAATGAGTTCTTTCTCTCCTGCATTTTCTGCTATATCCTTTAATAAGGTGTTTTTATTTGCTATTGTTGATTCATTTCTTGCTAAACTTTTAAGCAACATATTCATTTTATTAACATCTCTTTTTTTATCATCATGAATATCTTTATCTAAAATAGCTTTAATATAGCTTTTGGGAATTATGCTTGCTTTGCTTTCTTCTGTTTTTATGTTAGATGGCCATCCACCTCTTATTATTAAATGTGCTAATTTATCCAGTGTAATCTTTTCATTTAAATCATTTTGTAATTTATCATTTAACATATCTTGTATAGATACTTTACCAGTTGAATCTCCTGATTCGTATAAACTCATTGTATGCATTTCTAATTTACCAATTCTTCCTGCCCCTGAATGATGGATTTTTTCTTTTTGTTCAGCATCTGTTAATTTAGTAGAACATGTTAAAATGTAGTTTCCTTTTTCAGTTGTATCATCACATTTTCTTCTGACAGCATCCCATACTTCAGGAATTAAATTCCATTCATCAATTAACTCTGGTTTTTCATCATTTAAAATAAAATTTAAATCTAATTTTGCCTTTTCTTTTGTTTCTTCATCATCTAAAAGCACTTTACTGTTAGCATGGTTTAAAGATGCCCATGTTTTACCACACCATTTTGGACCTTCTATACTTATTGCACCAAATACAGATAAATACTCATCTATTTTTTTATCTATTAATCTATCAATATAACTTTCTTTTCTTAATGACATACAATACCTCCTATCAATATTATTTTACCATATATTTTATGCATATTCAATATTTAATATACATTTTTTAAAGATTTTAATATACATTTTTTAATCTCTTTAGTATATATTTTCTAAGTAATTTGATATACATTTTTTAATTTTATTATACAATAATTTTTAATTTTATTATACAATATTTTATATTCTGATAACCATAGCTTTGTCGTTAAAAATATATCTTCCTTTTTAAAGTATTATTTTTACTTTTCATTAAATGACTTCAAATTACTTACAGCCTCTTTTTGTGTAATTTCACTATCATTATTATCTATATCAATCAATTTATATTTGGTATTACCCATACCTAACTCATGCATATAAGAAAGTTGTCTTAATCCATGTCTTGTTTCAATTCTTTCTACAATATCATGATTTTCGTCTTTTTTCATTGCATAGATTAAATCCACACATGCTGTATCTAAAGCACAAATATCTCTAGATGCTAATATACCAACATTTGGAGTTACTACAGGAGCTGCATTTATTCCTTCGCAATCACATGAAACACTCATATTTCTCATTACATTGATGAAAGTTATTTTATTCTTAAAATAATCAACTGTTGCCTTTGTACTTTCAGTCATTCTTTCCATAAATTCTTCTTCTGAAATAGACCATTGGCTTTTACCTGGATAGGTATGAATCATTGCTTTTCCAATTCTTCCATCAGCACAACCAATTCCAAGATTTTTATTACTTCCTCCAAAACCACCCATAGCATGTCCTTTAAAATGTGTAAGTGCAATTAAAGAATCATAATTAACAATGTTTTTGCCCATAGTCATATGATTAAACCATTTACCATTTTTTATAGGTAAATCAATAGTTCCATTTTCATCTATAATATCAATAGGGCAAAAATCCCAACCATTTATTTTTAAAGTCCCTCTATGTTGTTCTGTAGTATATCTATCACCATCATAATATGTGTTTGTCTCAATTACTGTTGCTTTTGGACATTCATCTTTTATAAAATCTTTTACCCACTCTCTTGGAATAATATTTGGCCCATGAGGCTCTCCTGTATGTAATTTAATTGCTATTTTTCCATCAATATTTTCATTTATTTTTTTATATATTTTCTTTAACCCCTCTGAACTTAAATCACGAGTAAAATACACCACTGATTCATCGCTATTTCTTTCATTAAATGGAATATATATTTCTCCGCCAATTTTTGCTTTATTTTCTTCCATTTTGATTCCTCCCTGCTAAACTTATTTAACATTTCTTAATCATTTCAAAACCACAGAAAATGAGAATTTTTATAATCGCATAATATCAAATATGATGAAAATCTTAATAAATTGTAATTTATCTTACTAGAATAAATCCAATTACAGGTCCTAGAAATATTGCTATATAAATCAATGTTATCCAAGGTTGATAATCTATATAAAACCCCTTAAATGATAAACTCCAAGGATGTTTTATTATTACCCAACCAAATAAATCAAAAACTATACATATACCGGCCCATATTGCTCCAGTTATTAATGCATCTGTTATTGTTGGATATGATAATCCATTCATATAAAAGAAACCAAAAACTGTAAATACAATTATATTATATAATGGATGCCATGGTTTTGTTTTTTCATATCCTTCTCCCATACCTGGCGAATTTTTCATCGATTTCATATGAAGACAAACAATGTTAAAAATTGTATGTCCTATTCCTATTAATGTTACAATTATATATGCCACCCAAAACCATAACATAGACATTCCAAAATTATGCATATAATTTACTCCTTAACTTTAATTATTAAATCTGTTTGTCTTTATTATTTTATAAATCATTTCTAACTATCTAGCTTTTAATAGCATTCATTATTGCTCTAAATAAATCTGTATTTTCATTATAATCAGCAATTTCACAATAATCAACAATGTTTTCTTTGTTTACTTCTTTATATATGTCAAAATCATTTTCATTTTGATGAACAAAAATTGTTTTTCCTCCATTGTTATGTATATATTTCATTGCGTAATAATCTGTAAGACCATCTCCAACATATATTGTTTTATCAGATCTGGTATCAGATTTTTTCTGTAATAATTCTAGTTTATTAATTTTTTCTTTTGTACCTAAATAATAGTCAATTCCTACTATTTTATTATTTTCTACTTTAAAAGTGCAACCAAATACCTCTTGAAAAAATTTTGCATATTTACAATTTTCAACAAAATCTTTTATTCCAGATGTTAAAATAAAATGTTTAAGTTCTATATCATTTTGCTTGGCCCAATTATTAATATTTAAAAAATAGTTTTCTAACCCTCTATTATAAGGTATTTGGTCTACACCGTATAAAAAATCATTAATTGTGATTTCTAAATTATTATTATTTATCATTCTAAAGAACTCTTCATAAAATGCTTCCATTGCTTCACAATTTTTCTCTTTTTTAATTCTATTTAATTTATTTAAAAATTTTTCATTCGATGTTCCCATTTTATAATTACATTTTTCCAAAATTAAATATCTTGGTAAAGAAACTTGTGTAAGAGTTCCATCAAAGTCATATACTATATTAATCTTTTTCATTATTGGACTCCTTCAAATTATTATACAATTATCTATTTCCATTTTCCCACTTCCATACTCTTTTGTTAATTCTTTTGTTACTTTTTTATTAATCTCTTTGCTTTTACAATACCTTTTTATACTTTTCTCCTTAATTTACTTTTCAATTTTCATTATTAAATTATCATATTTTATTCCATCTTTTTCTTCTCTTTGTTTAGCAATAAAACATTCTTTAAATCCGCATTTCTTATAGCAAGCAATAGCTCTTAAATTGTTTACTTTAGGATCAATTACAATAACATTTGCATTATACTTTTCAAATAAAGTTTTATTTAGTAACTTTATTGTTTCTGTTCCTATCCCTTTATTTCTATATCCTTGCTCAGCAATAAAAATATCAATAGCAAATATTTTATCTGATTTATTTGTTATATTTGCAAATTGTTCTTCAGTTAATTCATAATTCTTATTATTAATAGAATAAAATTGAACATATCCAATATTATTTTTTTTATATTCAATTATACACGGATATGTAGTATGATCTTCAATTTTATTTTCATATTTTTGTTTCACAAAAGTAAAGCTCTTTTCTTTACTATCTCCATAAAACTCGTAAACATCTTTATTATTTAGCCAACTATACAAGCATTCTATATCTTTATTGTTTTTTTCTAATAATCTAATTGTAATTACATTATTACTACAAATAACTTCCATAAAAATCTCCAACTTTAATTCTATTTTTTAGTTCAATTAAAGCTTTTAATTCTTTAACATTTTTTGAGTTAAATCCAAAATTTCTTGTAACTCATATACATCATCATCTTGACTAATGTGACCTTTGTTATTAACTATTACTGTCTTTGCATTTAACTTATTTCTAAACTCTTTTTCTTGCTCTATTGACACAAAATAATCATTATCTGAAAAAATACAACTTATATTGTTTGTAAATTGCTTAACTTTTTCAAAATCTATTGGTGTATTAATCCAAGGCTGAGCTGTGTTATAAGAATCCTCATCTTCAATTGCTTCAGGTAATAAATCTAACCAAGGTGCTACAAAAAGAATTCCACCAATCTTTGTTATTTCTTTTGTTTCCAAATATCTTAAAATAGTTTGGCACCCAATACTATGACCTATAAAATATGTTTCTTCATTTAATAAATCAACTTTACTATTTAAATAATCAACCCATTCCTCTATTTTAGGATTTGCAGTATTAGGCATATCAAATTTAAATAATTTTATATTTTGATCATTTATTTTTTCTTCTAACCATGGATACCATCCATCATAACTTGTTCCGTCCCAGCAATGAACTAAATATATTTTTTTCATAAATATACTCCTTAACTTTAATTATTAAATCCCCAATATTATTTATAACCCACAAAACTCAACTACAAATATAATACCTAAAATTGAAGCTATTCCAAACCCTACAAATATTTTTATATCTTTTTTTCTATATTTAAAAAATGCTACAATTAAAGAAAAAATATTATATATTATTATTGATAATAAAGATATAATTTGCCATCCACTATCTTTTGAAAAAGAAGTAGGATATTACGGCTCTGGTGCATATTTTATTATTAAATCTGTTTGTCTTTATTTTTTTATAAACAATATCATAGTTTTCTTCTTATATCAATGTTTTTGTTGATGATTCCAATGTAATTATGAAGTACTTAGACGAAAAATCTTATAAGATAAATTGACTATCTAATTTTTGTCAAATGTTTTTTTACAAAATTATTATAATATTTTTTTGCACAACAAACAAGCGAAAATGATATAATTTTTTTAA
>CADAHH010000029.1 GCA_902787685.1 uncultured Eubacteriales bacterium
TTACAATGTAAAGTTAAAAATAATGTAAAGTTGAATTATAAAAGTATTGAAATAACTCTGTTTTTTAAACTCTAACTTTACATTATTTATTTGACTAAAATGAAAAAGCCTTCTACAATATATAGTGGAGATATTATGTATCTTACATTTTTTTAGGAGGTTTTATTATGCTTTTAAAATTATCAAAAGCAAATTACAAAATAGATAATAAAAATATTTCTAAATTAAATTATCTATTTTTACTAAAGAAATTTTTAAATAATTTAGAATTAAAAGATCTTTCAAAAAGCTACATCGATGATCATTTGAAGAAGGATGTTAAAAGATTTTTAAATTATTTATTAAGAAACGATATAAAGAAAATAGATGAATTAACGAATGAAAATATGTGTAATTATCTGAAAACACTGGCAAAATACGGTCAAGCAACAAAATATAATATGTTCTCATCCGTTAGGATATTTTTGAGGTTTGCATATGTATATCAATATACAAAAAAAGATTTAACATTAGTTATCCCAAAACTAAGAATAAGCAAACGTACAAACATTGTTCAAACCATTTGGACATCTGAAGAAGTACAAAAAATACTAGATAGTATTGATAAATCAACAAAACTAGGAAAAAGAGATTTTGCAATAATTATGATAATGGCACATTATTTTAATAAGGACAATTCTTATTAAAAATGCTCCTAAGGCTTTTTTTATGTTTCTAATTTCTTATTTTCAATTTTTAATCTATTATCAATATTTTCTATATTTTTAATGTTATTATTATCTTTCAACAAAGCTAACTGTTTTCTAGCAGTATTATTTAACCTTTCAAGTCTTTTGGATTGAGGAATGCCCTCTGAAATCATATCAGCATTTAAATTTTCCAAATTTACTAATACAACTAAATGCAATATATCCGTGTAATCTCTAATGTTTCCACTTAAATTTGGATTCTTGTCTCTCCATTCTTTTGCTGTCATTCCAAATAGTGCAACATTTATTACATCAGCTTCATTAGCATATACATATTGTTTTTGCTTTTCAGTAAGAATTGGTACGATATATTCTTTTATGCTATTTGTATGAATAAGATAATTAGCTTTTGATAATTCTCTTGTAACAGACCATTCTATTTTGTTTTCACGAGCCTCTTTAACTTTTAATCTTTCAAATTCTGTTATCAAATATAGTTTAAATTCTACATTTAGCCAACTTGCAAATTCAAAAGCAATATCAGGATGTGCAAATGTTCCGATACTATATTTTCCACTACTTGGAATTATACCAATTGCGTTAAAATCTTTTTTCCATCTATTTGGTGTCATAGTAAAACGATTATAACCAACTTCATTAATTTTAATTCTGTGGGATTCCACGGAATTAAAATTTGTGTTGTGTAATTCTTCCCATAAATTATAAAAAGCAAACGACTCTTTATTTGACATCCAATTCCTTATAACACCTGACGGATCTTCTGGATTTTGAGATTTTGCTAAATCTGTTAAAGAAATATAATCTACATTTCCAACTCGCATAACTCTTACTATTTTTTCCTGTACTTTCATCTCTGTTATTAAAGCTTTTTTCATAAATAATCACGTCCAATCTCTTTAAAATTCGCATTTATTATAAAACAATTGTTTGTGTTTGTCAAGTATATTTTGTAAATAAATGTAATTTTTGGTAATTTATAATAATAGAGATTTACGCTGTTTTTATGTCCTTTATACCTTGCTGAAAAGCTCCTTCTAATTCATATTCATTTGTTGGAATACTAATTATTCCAATTCCTGCATAATAAATATCTATTTGTTGATATTTTTTGCCATTCAGTTTAGTTTGTTGATATACTAATATTTTATCAATTAATTCATTTATAATCTCTGGTGTTAATTCGTTAATGTTTGTATATTTTCTAACTTTACCTATAAATGTTGTTAAATCAATTTCTTCTTGTTTGTTATTATCAAGAAGAATAGTTAATTCATTGATTTTTTCTTTTAATTCTTTTTGTTCTTTTTCATAATTTAAAGATAAAGTTGCAAATCTATCATCTGTAATTTTACCAGAAATGTTATCTTCGTAAATATGCTGTATTAAATTATCAATATCTTTTACTCTTTTTTCATATTGAGATAATAATTTTTTGTTAGCATTAAATTCTTTTTGCTGTTCTTCTAATGAAGAATCTAGTTTATTCTGTATAAATAAATCTTCAAAAGATGAAATATAAGATATTGCTTTTTTTACATTATCTAACACTAATTCTCTTAATGCGTAGTCTTTTATATTATGGCTTGTACAAGATTTTGTGGAATTATTTTTGTAATTTGAACATCTATAAAAATCTTTATCAGGTGTAAATTTATTAGATGTGCAATAATATAATTTTGCTCCACAATCTTTGCAAAATAGATGACCAGCAAATATACTTTGTTTTCCTGTTTTTGTGGGTCTTCGTTTATTTTGTCTTATTCTTTGCACAGTATTCCAAGTTTCCTCATCGATTATTGGTTCGTGATGATTTTTAAAAATCTTCCAACTTTCTTTTGGTAAATCTATTTTTGTATGGTCTTTGAAAGATCTTTGCGTTGACCTAAAATTTACTGTATCTCCAATATATTCTTGTCTATCTAATATATTGTTAATAGTATCAGAGTTCCAATAATTCTTGACTTCTTGCACTTTTGTTGTTGTCTTTCTTCCTATGCTATTGTAATATTCTGTTGGTGTCATTATTCCTTCTTCTTTTAGTTTCTTTGCTATTTGTGAAGTTCCATAACCTTGTATGCAAAGAGTATAGATTTTTCTTACAACTTTGGCTGCGGGCTCATCTATTAACCATTTATTTTTGTCATCTTTGTCTTTAATATATCCATAAGGTAGATATGTTGTAAGTGGTAATCCAGAATTACCTTTATTTTTAAATACTGCTCTTACTTTTTGACTTGTGTTTTTGGCATGCATTTCATTGAACCAATCTTGTATTGGAAGAAAATCATTAAGTCCTTTATCAGTATCGATATTGTCCATTATTGCAATATATCTAATATTTAACCTAACAAAATCTTCTTCCAATAATTGTCCAACTATAAGTCTGTTTCTACCAAGTCTTGAATGGTCTTTTACAATTATTGCACTGATTTTTCCACTTTCAGCAAGTTCCATCATTTCCATAAATGCAGGTCTTGTAAAACTTGTTCCAGAATATCCATCATCTATAAATGTTCTAGTGTTAAAAAAGTTATTGTCTTTGGCATATTTACTTAAAATTGATTTTTGATTTTTAATGCTATTGCTTTCACCTGCCAATTCATCATCTCTTGATAAACGGCAGTATAAAGCTACTATTTTCTCATTATTTGACTGTCCCATTAAATCTCTCCTTTCCTTAGACAGCCGAATATGATATAAACTAACAAAAGTTTAATTTGTAGTGTTCACATAATACCATATTCGCTATTTCATTTCAAGTGCCTTTTAAAAAATTTTTAAGAATTTTTTATCATTCTTTCAATTTTTTGCAAAATACTTTCTTGTGAATTGTCACAAAAATAAGCATTTACCTTATATACAGTGCCGTTTATTTCTTTTTCAAAGTTCAAATTATTTTCAATAAGGAATTCATCTTTAAAATATTGTAGTCTTTGCTCTTTTGTCATTTTGCTTAATTTTAAATAATACTCTTGTTTTGCTTTTTCTATGTGTTTGTATTCTTCACTTGTTAATTCTAATTTATAAACAATATTATCTTGCATCACGCGACCTCCTTTTCTTAGATTTCTCTAAATCAGGAGATTGCTTTGGCTTTCGTGCATTATATATTTTTTCTAATCTTTCTTGCTCTAGCTGTCTTATTCGTTCTTGCTCTCTAAATATTATATCTTTTAAGAAGTCTGTAACTTTTTGTGGTGCAATTTTAACTGCTTCAATAAAATCTTTTGTTTTTTCTTGTAAATCCTCAAATTTTTGTTTCCAAGAGTAAACTGATTCAACAAGATTATTTACTCTTGTTTCATAATTTTTAATTATTCTTTCTGCTGATATTCCTTTTTTAGCAAGATTTATAAGTGTTTCAAATTTATATTTTTCTATCTCTACTTTTTTAGAAAATCGTTTTTGTTTTCCTAAATTATCTAACTCATCAATAGTAGTAGTATAATTTGCATATTCATCAAGTTTTGTTTCTATTTTAGTAATTTCATCTTGTTTAGTATCTATTTCAAATTGCTTGTTATCTAGTTCTATCTGCTTATTTTCTAATTCTAATTGTTTATTTTCAATTTCCGTTTCTTTACTATCAACTTTTTCTTTTAAATTTTCTAATCTTTCATTCTCTTTCTTGATTTTATAATTTAAATTATCTAAATGTTCATTTGTACTGCCTTTTACACCTCTTATAAATCCTCTATAACCACTATCTGACATATATTGAAAAAATCTATCTTGTAATAGGCTATATGACTTTATTAGTATAGGCTTTCCTTTTTTATCATATAAGGGATTTCCAAAGTTATCTGTTGCTTTTTCAGATTTCCATTTTTTGCTATGACTTACTTGATTTATAACTTCTTTTACTTTTCCTATAAGCTCTTTATCTTTACATCTTTTAGAATATTTTATTTCTTTTCTTACAACAGGGAGGGCTATGACGTGTAAATGATAATGGTATATTGGCTTTTCATACTTTTCAGTTAGTGCAATATTTAACTCATCTGCGTGCATAATTGCCTGTAATATATTTTCTGTTCCCATTTCTTGCTCTGCAAAGTGAAATGCTTTCTCATAAAATTCTTTTGCAAATTCATAACCACCATTTTGTTCAAAATAATCAGAGTTAATGTCAAATACTAATTCATCAAATATTTTTGCATCTTTCTTCAATCCTCTAAGTGATATTTGACCATTTGCAACCATTTCTTTTACTTTCTCATTTAAAGTAGTATCACATTGTTTGTAATATACATTGTTTTGTGTTTGTGATAGATCCACATTCATATTAGAATAGGTTGCGTTTTTTCTTGCATTGTGTTTTTCAAATTTACTAATATTATCTCTAGTATGAGTAACTACTCTAGCTACTGAATAATTTGTTTTAAAATCATCCATAGAAAATCCTTTCTTGCAGGTAGCAAGAAGCGACCAAAGGGAGCTGTTATACGAGTTTCTTTGAAACCGTATAACCCACTATGACACTTTCAAACTTCGTTTGCAAAGATGTCGTGGGCTCCTAGCGGAGGGCTCATAAATTATTTCATTTTCATTCAATAATTTATGTTTGGCTTCGCCAAAATCAAAATAACATTTTCGCTATCAATCAAATATTATTTTGCTACTGAAAAATTTTATCTAGCTACCTGCTATATAAATTTTTCAGCGATTTTTTGTTATGCAATAAACACAACAAAAAATCGACTAGGAATGACAAATAAAATTAGCAACAAAACAAGTGCTATACAGAATATAGCTTTGCACTAATTTTACTTGCACATCTCCTGCCGATTTAATTTCTATGGATATTTACTATTTTAATATTATCCTCACTTTTGGCTATTGCGGAGCGAGTTAAACCCAGAACTGCGAACATAACTTAATACGTTCTGCCGAGTAGCTCATTATATGCGTCATTATTTAATTTTTCAGTTACCATATCAAATGGTATTTATAATATACCACGAAATATTGGCTTTGTCAATAATAATTTACATAATTTTTATGCAATTAGATAAATTTTACTTTTTTCTTGGATATGGTTTTATTTCATCAGTTAAGCCTAATAAATAGTCTATTGAAGTATCAAAAAATATAGCCATTTTCTTTAATGTGTTTATAGGTATATTTATTTTACCTAATTCATATTTACTATAATTAGTTTGTGAAATATTTAAAAATTCTGCTACATCTTTTTGTAACAAGTCCTTATCTTCTCTCATATCTTTTATTCTTAGCATTTATTTCCACCTCTGAAAATATTATAAAAAAGTTATGAAATGACTATTGACAAATAGTTATATTTTGACTATAATAATTTTAGAAAAATCAAAAAATATTGTTGCAAGAAAAATAGATAACTGCTATAATATAAATGTAAAAATTAAAGAACAAAGGAAGTAATTACAAATGAACAAAATCGAGCAAACCCTTGCAGTTGTATATATATATATATTGTGAACTTTAATTTAATAAAAAATTTATATAAGTACAAGACTATTTTTTCTTGTGCATTTTTGAGAAACTCAAAAATGTATGTGTAATTATAGTCTTTTTTATGTGTTATTAATGTTTTAATATATTAATAAATTTTATAAACGATTGGAGGTGAATTTGAAATGAAAGAATATGAAAAAAAATCTCTGAAAACTAGTAATGGTATCACTTTGATAGCCCTTGTTATAACTATAATTGTCCTTTTGATATTGGCTGGAATATCTATTTCAATGTTGTCTCGGTGATAATTCTATACTTCAAAGAGCAGCAACAGCTAAAACTGAAACTGAAAAAGGTCAAGAACAAGAAATCGTTGCATTAGCATACAATTCTGCATTAGCAAAAAAGGTAAGCAATGGGATTTCAACGCCAGTAACATCAGAAGATATGAATACAGAATTAACAAATGAAGGAGCGAATGCAAGTGGAAGTAATCCAATTACAGTAACATTTGAAAAGTCTAAAAGGCAATACACTATAAACAGTTACGGTGAGATAAAAGAATTAATTAATAGAAACAATTTAAACATATTAAAGGACTATTTTATATCAAAAAATTATAGAAATAGGACTTACAACTTCGAAGATGAAATAAATAATACTTTGAATTTATCTGGTATTTGGGTGTCAGGATGGAATGAAGAAAATTCAACACCAGTTGAAGGTGGAGGAAGTAGTGTTGTTGTTTCTGCATCATATGAAGTTTTTGATATAGATGGATTGTATTATTTGTTTATTTATGATAATTATGGAGAATGTAAAAATATAGAAGAAGTATCAATATTACAATTGTTTGCAACGAAAAGGTTTGAGGATTACAGTGAAAGCATCAAATATAATGGAGTCGAACAGTATGAATATGTTAAACTTTATGATAATCGATATTATAAACTTATATATGATAATGAAAGAAATATTACAAATATAAGCGAACTATCTAATAATGAAAATGAAGTAACTGACATGGATTTAATGAATGGTAATACAACAGGATTAGGTATTGCTGTAGGTGATACAAAAAATATTAAAGATGAAATTATTTTAATTGATTTTTTTGAAGATTTCCAATGTAGCTCAAATAATTCAGAAGTAGTTCAGATTGATTCTGAAGGTAATATTACAGGGATAAGTGAAGGTGAAACAAAAATAATTTTAACAGGAAAAAAATCAGGCAAATCTAAAGAATTTGATATTTCAGTATTTAATGAAGACAGTGGAAAGTAAGATATTTTAAAATATAGTGATGCAGGGAGATAAAGGGTAAAAAGAAGTATATAAAATAAACATATACATTGCACAAAATAACAGGAGGAATATTCAAAAAAGGAAAAAATATTAAAACAAAAGAAAGGTATTACCTTAATTGCTTTAGTAGTAACAATTAAATTGCTACGAAGCAACAATGGAACGAATGTTGAAGAAAGAATCAATATTGAATATATAGAAAATCTCTGATATAATGCATTATGTAACTTAAAGTTGCAAATACATTGTAGAGGAGTTTTTTTGATTATGAACAATCAAGAATTACTACAGAAGATGAAAGAAGATATGGAAATGAGAGGATTTTCGCACTGGACAAAAGAAAGCTATGAATTAGTGCCAAAACATTAGGATAATTCTCCATAATTTCTGAAACTTTATCTGTAAGTTTCTTATATTCTAAATTTTTATGTTTTAATTCAATCCTTTTACTATCAATTAACTCATTTAATTCAGTTGAGTCTATATCATATAATTTTAAATCTTCCATTTCTTTTTACTCCTCCTACACAAATATTAATTCATTAGATATAATTTCTTCTACAGAATTTTTAATGCAATTCATTTTCTGTACCCATTCTAATTGATTTGTAGCCTTTAATTCTTCTGTAATATTTTCTTTTTCTGCAAATTGTTTCATCAAAAGGTCAAATCTCTTTTTACATTCAATATCTGTATTATATAAATGTTCATCTAACTTTCCATCTATAAGTAAAATAGTATATTCTGCCTTTTTGTGTTCTTTTAAATATCTTGCTCTCATTCTTCCATATTTGCCTAATTTATAATCTGAATATTTGCTTTTTGGAAGTACTAAATTTGGAATGTAGTAATCGTTTATCTTTGTATATGTAATTTCATAACTCATAATAAAAATCCTCCTAAATTTGATTTTCACTACAAATTAACTTGTTTTAATTTATATCTTTTAATCGGTTTCTAATTCAATAAAAATAAGGAAGAACTCAATAAGAACAATTTTGTCCTTATTTAAGTTCTCCCTTTAGGACTTCGTTTTTCTGACATAAAAAGATTAAAATTCAAAAATATTAATTGGAAAATGAGCATTGTTAACTTTAATCAACATAAAACTAAAAAATTGTGCGTTGGAATAGCAATTATTGATTATATAAAAAATGGACGCCCTAATGTAGATTCAGAATATATTTTTCTAAATGATAAAGATTCAGAATTTTCAGAAGATAGTGAATATTATCAAAAATTCAGAAAATATCTAAATTTAGCGGATATAGATATTTCAAATAAAAAATATATTGGACCATATTCATTAAGGCATACCCTTGCAAGTACATTATTGCAAAATCGAACGCCTTTGTCAACTATTTCTGGAATTTTAGGACATACAAATATTAATAACACATCATTGTATCTGAAAGTTGATGTTTCATCACTAAAAGAATGTTGCCTGAATTTGGAGGTGAAACAAAAGTGAAAGATTATATTTTAAAAAGTAATTTCAAGGAAGATATCACTAAATTTTTGGAGCTAAAACATTTATTAAGTTATAAATATATATTAGGGCAAAAATTAATTGAACAATTTGATAATTTTTGTTTTTCTAAATATCCTGATGAAAATATATTGACAGAGGAAATTGCATTGGATTGGGCTACTCCTAGAAAAAACGAATCTGCATCTTCTGTTGCAAACAGAATTATAACAGTTAGACAATTTGCAAAATTTCTAAATGCATCATATAAAAATGCTTTTGTAATACCAGGAAGATATATTCCTAAAAAACCAAAATACAATTCATATATTTATTCAAATATAGAATTGCAAAGAATTTTTGATGTGATAGATAATAAAAAATTCAGGTGTTATCATAAAAATTCATATATAGTATTTCCTTTGTTATTTAGAGTTTTCTACTGTTGTGGATTGAGAATATCGGAAATATTAAGTCTAAAAGTAAAACACATTGATTTGGAAAATGGTATTATTGCTGTATATGAATCTAAAAATAATGACAATAGACTTGTTGTACTTTCAGATGAACTTAAAGAAAGGTCTAAGCAGTATTATAACCAAATGCATAAAAATTCTAACAATGATGATTATTTCTTTTATACAAAGAATAAGGAAAAGGCTATTGTAGAAACAACTTTAAGAAAATCATTTAGGCAAATTTTAAAATTAGCTGACATTGAAAAATGTAAAGAAAATAATCCTCGAATCCATGATTTTAGGCATACATACGCCGTTCATTGTTTAAAAAAATTTGTAAATGAAGATAAAGATTTATATGCATACTTGCCAATTCTAAAAACATATATGGGACATTCTAAATTCAGAAGCACAGAATATTATTTAAAACTCACAAATGATATGTATCCAGATATATTGAAAAAAACTAATTCCTATATTAACGAAGCAATTCCAAGAATTGGAGGTGCTTTATGAAAAATAAGTTACCACAGTATTTAAATGATTATTTTAATAATTATTTGTGTATGCAAAAGAATTTAAGCACCTATACTATTTCATCTTATAAAGATGTATTTAATGCATATTTCAAATTTTGCACAGAAGAAAAACATATTAAAATTACCAGTATTACACTAGATACATTTACTTATGAAAATATTATGGATTTTTTAAAATACTTAGAAACAGCTAAAAACAATTGCATTTCAACAAGAAATCATAGATTGCAATGCATATGTTCCTTTTTGAGATTTGTATATCCAGATGAAGTTTCAAGAGCATTACAATTTCAAAAAATATTTGATATACCGCCAAAAAAAGATGTTGAAAAACCAATGGAATATATGACAGTAGAAGTACTAAAATTATTGTTACAGCAACCTAATATAGAAACAAAAGATGGTAGACGAGATTTAGCAATATTGGCTACTTTATATGATACAGGAGCTAGAGTATCAGAACTGACTAATTTAAAAGTTAGAGATATAAGATTTGATTTAGATACCACTACTATTAGACTTTTCGGAAAAGGTAGAAAAGTAAGGTATGTTCCAATTATTGGAAATACAGCAGATATATTAAGAACATATATCCATGAAAATAACCTGTATGGAGAATATGATAAATTTTTATTTGTTAGTAAGTTAGGAAAGCCTTTAACAAAAGCAGGTATCAAATATATTATTGAAAAATATAGAAAAATTGCTGAACAGCAATCTCCTGTTATACCGAAAAATATTTATCCACATATGTTCAGACATTCAAAAGCAATGCACTTACTTGAATCTGGTGTTAATTTTGTATATATTCGTGATTTTCTTGGTCATTGTAATGTAGAAACAACAGAAATATATGCAAAAATAAGTGTTGAACAAAAACGAAAAGTGTTAAGTTCTGCATATCAAGATAATACACCATCTTATGAAGAAAATTCTTGGACAAGAGATAAAGATTTATTAGAGTATTTAATGAAGTTATAAAAAAAATAATGTAAAGTTAAAGTTTTAAAAACATAGCTATTTCAATGCTTTTTAAATTCAACTTTACATTATTTTTAACTTTACATTGTAACAC
>CADAHH010000030.1 GCA_902787685.1 uncultured Eubacteriales bacterium
ATGGTCTATTTTAATTGGAATACCAGAATTAATTAATAATGCTGGTCATGAAGGATTATTATTTATGATATTAGGTGGAGTAATGTACACTATTGGTTCAGTATTATATGGATTAGGTTCAAAGAAGAAATACATGCATTGTATATTTCATGTCTTCTGTTTACTAGGAACATTCTTTCATTTTTGGTCTATATATATGTATTTAATTTAAAGAAATATAGAATGACAAAAAAACAAATATAAAAAGGGGATAGAAATGAAAAAGCAAAAATTAACTTATTATGAAGTACCAAAAATAAATACTATAAAAGATATGATAAACCTTGCTGTCAAGGAAGCTGGAAACAATATAGCATTTGAGTATAAAGATAAAGAAACAAAGAATATTATAAAAGTTAAATATAAAGAATTTCAAGATGATATAAATAAATTGGGAACAGCTTTAACAACAATTAATATGAATGATAAACATATAGCTGTTATGGGAGAAAATAGTTATGAATGGATAACAGTATATTTGACAGCACTTCAAAGTAATGGTGTATTTGTTCCAATAGATAAAGAGCTTACTTATGAAGAAATAGTCTATATTTTAAAAAATAGCGATAGTGAAGTTTTATTTTTTTCAAAAAAATATGAAAAACATATAAACCAATTAAAAGAAGATTTACCAAAGGTAAAATATTTTATAGGATTTGATAATGAAAAAGACAATGGAAATGTTTTATCGTATAGAATTTTTATGGAAAAAGGAAGAAAAGAACTTCAAAAAGGAAATAAAGAATATATAAATATTATACATGAAGATACAAACGAGTTAAGAATGTTGGTTTATACATCAGGTACAACTGGGATAGCAAAAGGTGTTATGCTTTCAGAACACAATTTAGTAAGTAGTGTATATTATGGACTTCAAGTATCAACAGTATATACAAAATGTTTGTCAGTATTACCATATCATCACACTTATGAAGCAGTATCAGGTCTATTGGTTGCTATTCATAAACATGTAACAATATGTATAAATGATAGCTTAAAGAATGTATTAAAAAATTTACAATTATATAAACCAGATTATATATATTTAGTTCCAGCATTTGCTGAAATTTTTTACAAAAATATATGGAACAATGCAGAAAAATCAGGAAAAGCATCTGGTTTAAGATTTTTAATTGCATTAAGCAATTTTTTAAGAAAGTTTGGAATAGACAAAAGAAAAACATTTTTTAAATCAATACATGAAGCCTTTGGAGGAAATTTAAGAAAAATAGTAGCAGGAGGAGCTCCTATAAGATATGAAATAGGAAAATTTTTTAATGATATAGGAATTCCTTTAATTGCTGGATATGGAATTACAGAATGCTCTCCACTTGTAAGTGTAAATATGGATAATTTCAATGATCCATCGACAGCAGGAATATTATTGCCTTGTGCAGAGATTAAATTTCAAAACATAAATGAAAATGGTGATGGAGAAATTTGTGTTAAAGGTGATATTGTAATGATGGGATATTACAAAGATCCAGAAAAAACAAATAGAGTATTAAAAGAAGGATGGTTTAATACAGAAGATTATGGAAGGTTTAATGAAAAAGGGCAGTTGATTATTAATGGAAGAAAGAAAAATATTATAGTATTAAAAAATGGTAAAAATGTTTATCCAGAAGAAATAGAAAATTATATTTATAAGATTCCATATATAGCAGATGCAATTGTTAAATCTGACAAAGATAATAATGGAGAAGAGGTTTCTCTTTGTGCGGAAGTTTTCTTAAATAAGGAAAAAATTGAAGAATTGAAATTTGATAATGTAGAAGAACAATTAAAAAAAGATATTGCAAAAAATACGAAAGAATTACCAGCTTATAAGCATATTTCGAGAGTAGAGATAAGAGATAAAGATTTTGAAAAAACAACTACAAATAAAATAAAAAGATAATAAAAAGCGAATATGAATTTAAGCATTTTAAATTCTGTTCGCTTTTAATTATTTAGACAAACAAGACAATTCATATTTAGTTCATAATATTATTATAAAATTACAAAACAAAATATATAGAAATGGAGAGCCAAAATGTCTAGCAAAAATAATAAATTTTATAGATTTTGTAAAAGAATTTTCAACTTAATATTGATATTACAATGTTCAAATAATAGGAAAAGAGCATATACCCAAAGATGAACCAATCATCATAGCAGGGAATCATAAAAATTTATTTGATCCATGCTTAGTTTTTATTTCTACAGATAGAGAAATACATTTTTTGGCTAAAAAAGAATGCTTTGATAATAAAAAGATAGGCTGGATGTTCAAGAAGATAGGTTGTTTACCAGTAGATAGAACAAAAGTCAATCATAAAACCTTAAAATTAACATTAGCAATTCTAAAAAATAATGGTGCAATAGGGATATTTCCAGAAGGTACTAGAAATAAAACAGAAAATTTATTGTTACCATTTAAACCTGGAGCAATTGAATTAGCTCAAAGAACCAATGCTTATATTGTTCCTTTTGGAATAACAGGAGAATATAAGTTTAGAAGCAAGAACTTAAAAATTGAATTTGGACAACCGTTTAAAATTGATAATATAACATTACAAGAAGCAAATTTAAAATTATTTAAAGAAATAGAAATGATAATAACAAACACAGACAAAAATATAGGAAATAATGAAGAAATATATGTAGAAGGGAAATGAGAATATGGGAAAATATTATGTTTTATATAATCCATTGTCAGCAAACAATAATGGAAAAAAGAGAGCAGAGAGTTTAAAAGAAATTTTAAATGATAAAGAATTGTACTTTTATGATATAACTCAAATTAAAGACTATTCAAAATTTTTCGAGGAAAATGTTAAAGATACAAATATCATAATATGTGGGGGAGATGGTACAATCAATAAATTTATAAATAATAATGAAGGAATAGAATCCAAATATAACATTTATTATTATCCTACAGGAACAGGAAATGATTTTTCTAATGATGTAAAAGATAATGAACTTAATGATAATGGTTTAATTTTGATTAATGAATATCTAAAGAATTTACCGACTGTTACTGTAAATGGAGAAAATTATAAATTTTTAAATGGAATTGGATATGGAATAGATGGATATTGTTGCGAAGAAGGAGATAGATTGAAAGCCAAATCAAATAAACCAGTAAATTATACTTCAATTGCAATCAAAGGACTATTATTTCACTATAAACCAACAAATGCTAAAATCTATGCAGATGGAAAAGAATATAATTTTAAAAAGGTTTGGATTGCTGCTACAATGAATGGAAGATACTATGGTGGAGGTATGATGTCAGCTCCTAATCAAGATAGACTAAATGAAGAAGGTATTGTTTCACTGGTTATTATGCATGATTCAGGCAAGTTAAAAACACTTAGTATATTCCCTTCTATATTTGAAGGAGAACATATAAAACATTCTGATGTTGTAAAAGTAATAACAGGAAAGGATATAAAGGTACAATTTGATCGCCCTACAGCATTACAAATTGATGGAGAAACATTTGTAGATATTAAAGAATATAGTGTGAAATCATATAAAAATAACACTAATATTACTGAAAAAGAATTTAATTTTATATAAGAAATATTAGTAAGTTAATATGGATAAGAAGAGAGTTGTGATGGCAATAATAGGTATTCCAGTAGTGGGATTAATATTAACATGTGGAAATCAAATTATAATAGATGTTTTTACAACTATTATTGCGATTTTGGCTATGAAAGAATATTTTATTGCAATTTCTAAAAAAGGAATAAAACCTATAAAGTGGATTGGATATAGTTCTTGTTTGTTAATATTATTGGAACATATATTTTTTAGCATAGATTCAATTGAGATTAAACAATACATACTTATTTTAATACTTCCTATAATATTATCATTAGGTTTCTTACAAGTTATAATTAGCAATATGAAAACTAATATGAACGACATGATATATACCATATTTGGCATTATATATATAGTATTCTCATTATTTTTTATGACATTAATAAGGAGTTTAGATAAAGGACAAATTTTAATTTGGTACTTCATTATAGCATCATGGGGAACAGATATATTTGCATATATAATTGGAAAAAAAATCGGAAAACATAAGTTGAGCAAGATAAGTCCCAATAAGTCTATATAGGGGTGTATAACAGGTGTTATAGGTGCTGTTTTAGTGGCAATAATATATACTTTAATTGTTGCTCATTTTGGTTATATATATTCTTATTATAAAATTATTTACACAACAATTCTATTAAGTGTTATTAGTCAATTAGGAGATTTTGCAGCTTCTTGTATAAAAAGATATGTAGATATAAAAGATTATGGGAAAATGATACCTGGACATGATGTATATAGCTCCTTTTGCTTATATAATGCTTAAAATATTATAATTATTGAAATAAAAGGGTGGTTAGATGTGGAATATAAAGGAAATTAAGAGAAAAGGAAAGAAAACATTAAAAAATAATTTATGGACATTACTATTTTTAGGTTTGTTTATGTCTTTGGCAATTGGAAGATATATGTTAAATAATGATGGCTTTTCAAACTTGAAAACTATATATGAACATATCGTAAATCAAAATGAAAGTGAAGAAAATAATCAGGATCATATTGCAAATGAAATAGTAAATAAAATAATATCACAAATATTTACAGGTAATGTAACAGGAATTATAAATGACTATAACGAAAAACATAATGTTACAAAAGGGGCAATTTATACAACATTTAATATACTTACAAAAGGTCAACAACAATTACAAAATACAATTAATTCGATTATGAATTATGAAAATAAGGAAGCCGTAAGAAGCATTATTCTCATAATTGCATCAATGTTAGGATTTCTTATAAGAGTATTTTTAGTATATCCGATTAGAATAAGTGAAAGTAGAATCTATTTAGAAAGTATAAATTATAAGAAAACTAGAATAAAAAGAATAACATACGCATTTAAAAATGGAAGATATTTAAACTCTGTAAAAACATTATTATTGATAGAAATAAAAAAGTTTTTATGGAATCTTACAATTGTTGGTGGAATTATAAAAAATTATTCTTATAAGATGGTTACATATATTATTGCAGAAAATACATCAATATCAGCCGAAGATGCTATAAAAATGTCTGAAGAAATGATGAACGGAAATAAACTACAAGCCTTTAAACTAGATGTATCTTTTTTAGGATGGAGCATTTTACAATATATTACCTTTGGAATTTTAGGAGTATATGTATCGCCATATTATACATCGACATACACAGTATTGTATGAAACTTTAAGAGAGGATTATATAAAAAATAAGAAATATAAATATGAATTATTAAATGATTATAAGTTATTTGAAATAAACGATTTAGAAAAATATCCAGATATATATGAAGCAGAACGAAAAAGAATAAAGATAGATTATAATAAAAAATATGAAATATCATCAATTATATTATTTTTCTTTATATTTTCTTTTATTGGTTGGATATGGGAAGTATCATTATATTTGTTTAGAGATGGAATGTTAGTAAACAGAGGTACATTACACGGTCCATGGTTGCCTATTTATGGATGGGGATGTACAATAATAATTTTATTAACAAGATTTAAAAAATTTAGAGAAATACTAAAAAATCCAGTTTTAACATTTATAATAATAGTTATAGTATGTAGTATTATTGAATATATGACATCATGGTATATAGAATTAGTATCAGGATTAAGATATTGGGATTATACGGGAGTGTTTTTAAACTTAAATGGAAGAATTTGTTTTGAATGTAGTGCATTTTTCGGTTTAGGAGGAGCTCTGTGTGTATATATTGTCGCGCCATTTTTAGAAAGGAAAATTCAAAAAATTATGAAAAGAACTAAAATAATAATATGTATAATATTGTTGTCACTAATAACTATAGATAATTGTTATTCTATAAAATATCCTAATATGGGAGAAGGAATTTCAATAGTTGTAGAAGAAAATAAATAAAAATTTTATATAAGAGTTCATAATTAATTCATTTTTATAATATATAATACTCAAAATTATAAAAATAGGAGGATTTGATATGGAAGAGAATGAAATAAAAAATGAAGAAGTAAACAACATACAAATATCAGAAGATGTTATATCAGTTATGGCAGGTATGGCAATTCAAGACATTGAAGGAGTTGCAAAAGTGGCTACTGGTTTTGCTGGAGGAATTTCAGAAGCATTAGGTAAAAAGAATATCGGAAAAGGTGTAAAGGTTGAAATTAAAGATAAAGAAGTAACTGTTGATGTTGGCATAATTATAAAGTATGGTGCTAAAATTCCAGAACTTGCAAAGCAAATACAAGATAAAATAAAAAACGATGTAGAAACGATGACAGGATTTGAAGTAATAAGTGTAAATGTAAAAATTCAAGGAATAGAAAACAATAGAAATGAAGAAAAAACAGAAATAGTAAAAGAAGAGGAGGAGTAATTTATGGGTTATATTGAAAAAATATTCAAGAAAAGTGGATGGATTTCAATATTAGAGTCAGTCATATTTGTGATATTAGGTATAATATTAATTGCAAATCCAGAGGGAACAGTAACATTTGTTTCTTGGATATTGGGCTTAATTTTTATATGTACAGGTATATATAAGACAATAAATTATTTATCTGCAAAAGGAAAATATGATTTGTATAATTATGATTTAGTTTATGGCATACTAGCAGTCATTATAGGAATAGTAACAATAGCACATAGTGGAACTATTGGATCTGTTTTTAGAGTAATAATAGGAATATGGATTATATATAGTTCAATAATAAGAGCAAGTTTATCAATAAAATTAAAAAATTTAAGTTTAAATATATGGAAATTTAGCTTAATTTTATCAGTTATAATGTTCATCCTAGGAATGTATGTAACAATGAATTCAGGTGCGGTTGTAGTTACAATAGGTGTTATGATGATTGTATCTTCAATTTTAGATATTATAGAAGATATAATATTTATAAAAAATGTAAAAGAAATATTCTAAAAGGTGATGAATAATGTGGCAAACTATTGAAACTTATATATTACTATTCTTTATCTATTCTATTTTTGGCTGGATTATGGAAGTAGTATGTAAATTGATAGAAAAAAAGAAGTTTATAAATAGAGGATTTCTAATAGGTCCATATTGTCCTATATATGGACATGGTGCAATTCTAATAACATTATTATTACAAAAATATATTAATGATCCAATTGCATTATTTATAATGGGCATAGTTATATGTTCTATATTGGAATATCTTACAAGTTACTTTATGGAAAAAATATTCCATGCAAGATGGTGGGATTATAGTCAAAGAAAATTTAATATAAACGGAAGAATTTGTTTAAGAACAATGATTCCATTTGGATTATTGGGATTATTTATTATGTATGTGTCAAATCCATTTTTCTTTGATGTGATTGAAAAAATACCAAATGTAACTTTGAATATTATATGTATAACTTTATTAGTAATATTTTTTATTGATAATATTGTATCTTTTAATATAATAAGCAATGTAAATATAACCAGTAAGAAAATTAAAGATAATACGGAAGAAATAACAGAAGAAATAGCAGAAGATTTGACTAGAAAAGTAAAAGATATATTAGAGAAAAAATCAATTTTACATAGGAGATTAATACATGCATTCCCAGAAATGAAAATGAAATTAAAATATAGAATAGCAGAAAGCAAAGAAAAATTAAAGAAATAATAAATTTAAAATGAGTTAATTTGTTCATAATTAATTCATTTTTTTGTAGTATAAATAGAAATTAGAATAATATTTATACTTGAAATAATCAGCTTTAAACACTAGGAAAGGAACAAAAGTAAAATGGAAGTAATTTCTGTCAAAAATTTAACAAAGGATTATGGATTAGGCAGAGGTGTATTTGATGTTAATCTTTCTGCCCAAAAAGGCGAAGTATATGGCTTTTTAGGCCCAAATGGAGCAGGAAAAAGTACGACAATTAGACATCTAATGGGATTTTCAAAGCCAGATAAAGGAAAGACACAAATATTAGGAAAAGATACATTTAAAAATTACTATAAGCTACTAGAGAAAATAGGGTATTTACCTGGAGAAATTGCTCTGCCAGAAGGGCTAACAGGTGATGAATTTTTAAAAATGATGAAAGAGTTAAGACATATAAAAGATGATACACTAACTAAAAAGTTAATTAAGCAATTTGAACTAGATAGTTCAGGAGATTTAAAGAGTATGAGTTTAGGACAAAAAAGGAAATTAGCAATAGTAACTGCTTTTATGCATGATCCAGAAATATTAATTTTAGATGAACCAACAAGTGGATTAGATCCAGTTATGCAAGAAGTTTTTATACAATTTATTATAGATGAAAAAAAGAGAGGAAAAACAATTCTGTTATCTAGTCATATATTTTCAGAAGTAGATGCTACATGTGATAGAATTTCTATAATAAAGGATGGAAAAATAGTAGATAAATTTGTTACAAATGACTTAAAACATAACAAAATTAAGATATATAATTTATACTTTGAAAATAATAGTGAATTAGAAATTTTCTGTAATCAGTTAAAAGCTATTCCAAATATTGAAATAGTGGAGAAAATTCAAGATACATCAAGTGTAACAATAAGTATAGATGAAGATTATACAAATGAGTTAATACATTTACTAGGAAATTCAGGAGTAATAAACATGACCGAAACAAGAGTATCTCTTCAAGAATATTTTATGAAGTTCTATAAAGAAGATAGAACTTATGAGGAGGTGCATAAATGAGCTATATAGAAGTACAAAATGTAACTAAAGATTATGGGAATTCAAAAGGAATATTTGATATATCTTTCAATATTGAAAAGGGAGAAATGTTTGGCTTTGTTGGAACAAATGGAGCAGGAAAAACCACTACTATAAGGCATTTACTAGGCTTTTCAAAACCAGATAAAGGAAAAATAACTATTAAGGGATTAAATCCATGGAAAGATTCAGAAAAATTGATGAAATACATTGGATATATACCTGGAGAAATTGCATTCCCAGATTTAAAAAGTGGAACAGATGTCATAAAATCGCAAGCAGAATTTTTGGGTGTTAAAGATTTATCTTATGCTAATTCACTTATAAAAAATCTTCAACTAGATGTTAGAGGAAATCCAAGATCAATGAGTAAAGGAATGAAACAAAAACTTGCTATAGTTTTAGCATTAATGCATGATCCTGAAATATTATTTTTTGATGAACCTACAACTGGATTAGATCCTCTTATGAGAGATAGTTTTATGAACATTGTGGCAGAAGAACATAAAAAAGGAAAAACAATACTTATGAGTAGCCACATGTTTGAAGAATTAGAAGCATATTCAGATAAAGTTGGGCTTATTATGAATGGGAAAATATTAGATATAGCAGATATGGAAACTTTAAGAAATTCAAATTTAAAACTATATAAAATAGAATTTGCAAACAAAGAAGACTATAAAAAATTTGTAACTATGTCAAATTATGAATTTGTTAGAAAACAAGAAGATTATAATCAGGTAACAATAAGAATACAAGAAGAACAAATAAAAATGTTAATGCAAGAACTTTCAAAATATAATGTGAAATTTATTAGAGAAGTAAAATATGATTTGGAAAAATATTTTAAAGAAAAATTAAATTTAGAAAGTAACTCATAAGAAAAGGAGAAAAAATATGTTTAGTAAACCATTATTTAAACAATCAATAAAAGCGAATTTTACGAGATGGATCATTGTAACATTTGCATCTTGTTTTATAGTTGCTGTTGTTATATTAATTTTAGGAAACCTAAATGTGAATAAGATAAGAGGTTCTTTAGAAGATTTATTTGAAGATTCAGATAAGCAAGCAGATATTCAGTATAAATCAGCAGATAGTTATCAAAAAACTTATGATGTATATACAAAAACATTAGATAAATATAAAGAAATGACCGATATTTTAGAAAGAGCAATATCAGGAGAGGCAAATGAAGAAGAATATGCTGACTTTTCCGAAGAATTTAAAGATGCAATTAAAAAAATCAGAGATGGAGAAACGGAAATAGCAAGTTCTAAAAGTAAACTTTCTTCTGGAGAAAGTGAGCTTGCATCAAGCAAATCTACATATAATTCGAGTAAAACGGAAGCTGAAAGTCAGAAAACAGAACTACAATCAACACAAAAACAATTAGAAGAAGGAATTGCAAAATCAGAAAAAGAAATGTCTGAATTGAAAGAAAATTTAAATACAGTAAATGCTGGAATTACACAAATTAATCAATCTTATGAACAAGCAGATGAACAAACTAAAACAGCTTTGGATGCACAGTTAAAAGATTTAAAAGATAAAAAAGCACAATTAGAAGCTGGAATTAGCCAGTATGAAACTGGAATGTCAGAGGCTAAAACTAATTTGGAAAAAGTAAAGAGTGGTATTGGGACAATAGATACAAAATTAAGTCAAGGACAAAGCCAGATAACAGCTGCCGAAAAGAAAATAAGCACTTCAAAATCTGCTTTAAGTTCAGCAGAAAGTACATTAGCAAGTAGCAAAGAAGAATTAAGAACGAAAACTATAGAGGCATTATATGATAAGATTGTAGATGGAGTGTATGATGAGGCTATAAAAGATAATGATGAAGAAACTGCACAGAAATCAAAAGAATTAGCAAAAGAGATTTTAGATAAATATAAAAATGGAGAAAATACAAATGAAGAAGAAATACAAAAAATGGCTAAAAACTATGTAACAAATTCAGTTTATGAAGAAGCAATTAAAGAAAATAGTGAAGAAGATTCAAAAACAGCTAAAGATATAGCTTCTACAGCGATAGATGATTATAATAATAAAATTGAAAATGGAACTACTAAAGAAGAAGCACTAGATTCAATATCAAAGAGCCTTATTGAGCAATTACCAGATGATGTAGAAGATGCTATATTAGAAATAAAGGACTTAGATGTTTATGGACTTGTTGTAGGAAATATTTTGTTTAGAATAGCAGGTTTATTATTACCTATGATATTTGTAATAATGACTGCAAATGGATTATTAGCAGGACAAGTTGATTCTGGTTCTATGGCATATATATTATCTACACCAACTAAAAGATCAAAAGTAACAATTACGCAAATGATATATTTAATTTTAGCAGTTTTATTAATGTATGTGTGCATTTGTACAACAAGTATTGTATGTATGGAAATAATTAAAGATTCAGAGATAACAATTACAATAGAAGAAATGATAAAGTTTAATATAGGTGCATTTTTTGTAATGTTTGCAGTTAGTGGAATTTGTTATTTATCATCTGCAATATTTAACAGAGAGAAAAATTCAATAAGTGTAGGTGGAGGTCTAACAATGTTTTTCCTAGTTTGTTCAATTTTAGGGCTATTCGGAGAAAAGGTAATTCCATCAGCAATAAGAATTGAAGCAATGAATTATTTTAATTATGCATCAATCATATCATTCTTTAATGTTAATTCTATGTTGAATGGAACTAATGATTATATGGTAGGATTAGCAATATTATTTGCAATAGGAATTGTTACATATATTATTGGTATAATCAAGTTTGATAAAAAAGATTTGCCTCTATAAAAATATAAAAAATTCTATAAGTTAAAAACTTATGGGATTTTTTTGTTCATAATTAATTCATTTTTATAATATATAATGTCGAAATTCAAATAAGAACTATAGCAATGGATTTTTGGGCTAGCTTAGAACATAAAATAAAATACAAATATCCAAAAGAACTGCCAGAAAATATATTTTTACAAAGTAAAGAAATAAAAATGCCAGATTGCTATACAACACAGGTTATTAATAAAATAATAGATAGTTTTTAAAATGTTTTATAGGTTACTATAAAACAATAAATAAATTATAATTAAAAGGAGAAGATTATTATGAGTAAACAAGAAAAAATGGAAAATTTAAGTAAAAAAATGAAGGAACTAAATGAAAAAATTAAGGATTCAGCAGAAACAGTTGCAATAGTTGGATTAGAAGCAAAGGACAAACTAGATGAAAAGATAGAAGATACA
Source organism: uncultured Eubacteriales bacterium (assembly GCA_902787685.1). Lineage (GTDB taxonomy): Bacteria > Bacillota > Clostridia > TANB77 > CAG-508 > CAG-269. The sequence continues at coordinate 12,079 of CADAHH010000030.1, forward strand.
AAAAGCAATGTTGAAGCATTAAAAGAAAACTATAGAATTGCTTTTGATAGATCTAAAAGTAAAATATCATCAGAATTATTAAAAGCAAGACTAAATATGGATGTGGCAAAAGAAAAAATACAAGATAGAAAAGAAGCAAGAGATAAGGAAAAATTATCAAATTATATTGATAATGAACTTGAATATGCAGGAGATTGTATAGCTTTGTCATTGCTTGCAGCAGAAGAAGCAAAACTTGCTTTTTTAGAGGCGGTAGAAGCACAAAGAGAGTATGATGAAAAATATAAAGAGGAAGAATAAATAAAAATATTATACAAACGAAGAAAAGGTATTAAAAATGTGTGGATTTTTAATGCTTTTTTTGGTATTATATAAGTGAATTCATAAACAATTCATATTTATCAATTATAATACAGACGAATTAGGAGTATTGTAACTAAACTTTAAGAACAAAAACATCCCCTTTTATTTTCAAACAATATCTCCTAATTTTTTTATAATAGAGGTGAACAAAGGTCATGTTTAATATTTTAATTGTAGAAGATGATAAAAATTTAAGAAAATTAATAACAACATGTTTAAAAAGAGAAAAATATAATACTTATGAGGCTATAAATGGTATGCAAGCATTAGATATAATTGATAAAAAATATATAGATTTAGCAATTACAGATATTATGATGCCAGAAATGGATGGATATGAGCTAATAAGAGAACTTAGAGAGGCTAAATATAGTATTCCTATTTTAGTTATAACAGCAAAAAGCAGTTTAGATGATAAAAAGGAAGGATATAGATTAGGTGCAGATGATTATATGGTAAAGCCTATAGACATTGAAGAACTTCCGTTGAAGGTCAAAGCATTGCTTAAAAGAGTAAATACAGCTAACGAGAGAAAAATAGAGATAGGAAATTTCACAATTGATTATAACCAGTTGTCTGTAACTCGAGGAAATCAAAAATATAATTTGGCACAAAAAGAATTTTACTTATTATATAAATTAATAAGCACACCAAATGTTATATTTACAAGACAAGAACTAATTGAAGAAATTTGGGGATTAGAAAATGAATCTGATTATAGAACGATAGATGTTCATATAAAAAGAATAAGAGAAAAATTAAAAGATGTAGATGAATTTAAGATTGAAACAATTAGAGGTGTAGGATATAAATTAATTTTAGAAGGAGAGAAATAGTAATGAAAAATATTTTTGGAAAAAAATATTCGATTCAACGATTATTGATAATAGGTTTTGTTTTGGCAGTTTCATTTGTAATCATTTTAACGGTATCTGAATTTTTTATTTTTATTGAACCAGCAGTCAAAAAAAATAACCTAATAATAATTGAAAGCCAAAGTGAATTTAATGCTATTGTTTATATTTTAAGAAAAAGTTTAAGCTATGCTACTGCTAATATAATAATTGTAAGTATAATTTTAATGAAAATCTATCAAAAGAAATTATCATATCCTATTAGCAAAATCAATGATGCTACTAAAAAAGTAACAAAAGGTGAGTATAACATTGAACTTGAAACTACGAGAAAAGATGAAATAGGAGAGCTTACAGAAAACTTTAATAAGATGATAAAAGGGTTGCAAAGTACGGAAAATTTACAAAAAGAATTTATAAATAATGTATCACATGAAATTAAAACACCTATTTCTTCAATTGAAGGGTTTGCTAAGTTTTTAAAGGAAGATAATTTGTCAAAAGAAGAAAGAGAAGAATATTCAAATATTATAATAGAGGAATCAGAGAGATTATCAAATTTAACAAGCAAAATGTTAAAGTTAAGTAAATTGCACAATCAAGAAATTATTGTAAATAAGCAAGAAATAATGGTTGCAGAACAAATTAGAAAAGCAATAAGTGTATTAGAGCATAAATGGAGTCAAAAGGATATTAAAATAAATGTTAGCCTACAAGAAATCATGATATTAGGTGATGAAGATCTAATTTTTCAAGTATGGATGAATTTAATAGAAAATGCTATAAAGTTTTCTAAACAAAATGGTAAAATTGATATTAAATTAATAAAAGAAAAAAGCAATATAATTGTAACAATAAAAGATTATGGAATAGGAATGTCAGAAGATGAATTAGAAAAGATATTTGAAAGATTCTATCAGATTGATAAATCTCATTCAGAAGAGGGAAGTGGTTTAGGTCTAGCAATAGTAAAAAGAATAATAGAATTATCAAATGGTAGTATTAGAATTGAAAGTAAAGAAAATAAAGGAACAATTGTTACAGTACAATTACCTGCATTTAATAAAGAAGATAATAAAGTTTACATATAATTTAAGAACGGAAGTCATTCTGTTCTTTTTATTTTTTATATTCTGAAAACTATATTCGTTCAAATAAAGTTCATAAACTTTTGATAGAATCACAAAATTAAGGAGTATATAACATGAAAAATAAAAATATAGGATTTACTATAGGAAAATTTGCTCCATTACACAAGGGGCATCAATTATT
>CADAHH010000031.1 GCA_902787685.1 uncultured Eubacteriales bacterium
ATCATCATGTCTTTTTTTCGTATATTTTTAATTTTTCAATGTTCATTTATTAGATAGTGGTTTCCATAATTTTTTTCATAACTTACTTTACACTATCATTTTTTTCTCTTTTTCTTAATCTTTCTGGTAAAATTATTTCTGGAACAACAATTCTACCATTTTCAACTTGTACTATGGTAATGTATTCTTTGTATTTTTGCAATTTACCAACAGCTTGATACATTTTTAAAATCACATCATCATTAATTTGTTGAAAAATCGAATTACTTATGCCACTATATTCTATTGGAATTGCTGTTTCGGCTATATTAGGATCAACTCCTCTTTGAACCAAATCTTGAATTCTACTTTCTCTTAATCTAGTATATTCTTTATTATCAACTACCTTATCTCTATATGGAAGTCTTTTTGTTGGTTTAAATTCTAAGATTTCATACCATGGAATAGTATAACTTTCATGTAAAGCACTTCCATGACTTAAGTATGAACCATCCCATCCTTTACCCAGATAATCTATAAATAAGTTTTCACCAGGTCTAAAATTTAAATAATAAACTCCATTAATTTCATATGTTGGGCAGAATTCATCATTCCAATATATAAGTGCAACACCTCTTGAATTTTTGTTAATACTTTCGTTAGATATTCTATTCATATAGTCAAAAATTGTTTGCCTATTTCCATTTTGTCCACCTACGCCAATAGGAGTATCACCAATTACAGTATCTGAACGCATACAAAAATACTGTTGATTTGGATACATTTCTAATAATTGCTTTACATCATCTAAACTTTGCACAACAAAAAAATGAGAAAATGTTGGTAATTCGAAAAGTCGAGCCGCTAAAAATCCCTTTGTTTTTCCATATTCACGCATTTTACTTATATTGGTTTTACTAATATCATTTCCATTTAACATGTTTAGTCTCCTTATTTTATTGAATTTATTTAACTTTATTTGATGTATTGAGTATTTTATTGTTTCTTTTTAGATTTTTTATCTTCAATTAATTTTTCATCATCTATGTATTTATAATTCAATGCATTTTTTTTTGTTACAACAGATTCTCCTAAACTTTTTTCTATATCTTCTCTTGCAACTTTTGCAGCATGTCCACCCATTTTAGCAACTTTTCTATTTTCAGCTAATCCATAAGGCTTATGCTTTTTAACAAGTTCTCTTGTTGTAATTTCTCCTAAATCTGTTAGAGCAACTTCAATATCTGTCATATTATCTCTTAAAGATTCTTTTCTTAATCCTTTATATTCTTTATATTGTGACGCTTTCATTCCAGACCATTCTTGATAAATTTCATTTGTTAGTACTCCATATTCGTAATTTTTTGTTATTCCATTTTCTTTCCATACATCTGTTAATTTACGTCTATCCACAACGCCTGTTAATCTTTGTTTAATCCATTTATCATCATATCCGTTTGCTCCTATAATAATCAACAGCACGATTAACAGCAAGTTCTGGGTCAAATACTTCGTCAATTCTTTCTTTTCCCATTTGTGCAAGCCAAAGTTTAAATGGCTCTGCCTTTGCACTTGGAACAGATTCAATAAGCCTTAAAATTCCTTTAGTATCTAAAGTATCTGTTTCTCTCATTTTTCCATCCTGTGCTTTCATTTTTAACTGTCGACATTTTGTCGACAGTTCGGATTTTTCTACTTCTGTCATTCTTATTTTTAATTTATACCAATAATCTCTTGGATTAGTGCTATCAGTTAAAGCACTAATTACATCAACCACACTAAAAAAGTATTCTTCTTGTTCTGAATCCCAAATACTTCTTATTTCTTTACCTTCAAACAAGTTTGTAATTGTATCTAATTTATTGTTGTCCATATATTAAAACACTTCCTTGTAAAATTTTTTGAACTATTGGTAACATATTATCATAAATTCAAGATTTTTACAATTTAATTTCAAAATTTTTATTGATTTTTAAAGCAATTCGTGATATAGTATAAATGTCATTAGAAATGACACTGAAAAATTGAATATTGATATTCCTCTTATAAATTGAGGAGCCATTAGAGTTAAAAGTGCCTATTGTATATGTTTTGTTTAAAGGCAATGAATTTAATGAATAATAAGTGCTACAAAATATCATGTTTGATTTACAGTAAAACACATTTAAAAGTGAATATTCTTAAAAGAGTTGCTAGCTTTTAAGGAAAACCTAAATTGCCAAAAGCGATAATGCTTTAGGTTTATTAAAAAATGCCCAAAATACTGCTTTTAGCATTTGATATTCACGCAATAATTGTGTCTATATGTAAATCAAACACCTTTAATCATTTATTGATTAAAGTGATAACGAAAAATTATTATGCAGGTATGCTATTATAATTTTTCAGTTTGTAGAAAACGAAACTTATTAGTTATTAAATATCTTATAGTAATAAATATATAAGGTTTCGTTTTGATACAAAAAAGCGAAGCCTTTTTTGTATGTTACAATAGCATTTGATATTGTAACTAATGAGATATAAGCAATTTATTGGTTATATCTCTCAAGAATAATAAATGAAGATTTATTATTCTTGTATCAAATATCAAATGTAAATTTGGTATTTGATATGCCCTCCGCTAAGGAGCCCACTGACATCTTTGCAGACGATAGTCTGAAAGTGTCATAGTGGGTTACACACTTTGAAAAAGTTGTGTAACTGCTTTGCAGATTTGCCATAGTAGATGGTAAATTAAGCAAGGCAGAAATTAGTTCTTTGAAAAAAAGGCTTTAAAAAATACCCTTCTTGCATACCTGCAGGAAAGGAACGCACTTATGGAAAAAACAAATTACTCGGTAGCTAGAGTACAAACTTATACTAGAGCAAGTATTATAAAAGCCGAAAGACATAATGAAAGAAAAAATACAGCTTACTCTAATATGAATGTTGATTTAGCTCAAACACAAAACAATGTGCATTACAAAAAATGTGATGGCACTTACAACGAAAGATTAAAAGAAATGATTGATACTGGAGATGTATCGCTTCGTGGATTAAAAGATAATGCAAAAGTATTTGATGAGATTATATTTGATATTAACTCTGATTATTTTGAACAAAATGGTGGTTATGAATTTGCAAAAGAATTTTATGAAAAAGCATTTCACTTTGCTGAACAAGAAATGGGTGCTAAAAATATAATATCTGCTGTTATGCATGCAGATGAATTAAATACTGCACTAACAGAAGAATATGGAAAACCTATATACCATTATCATTTACACGTTATAGCAATTCCAACTGTTATAAAAGAAATTAAATGGTCAAAAAGATGTAAAGATAAAAGCTTAATTGGTACTACTAAAGAGATAATAAATCAAGTAAGCCATAGTAAGAAATGGAAATCTCAGCAAGCAACCGACTTACAAGGAAATCCACTTTACGATGAAAAAGGAAAATCAATACTAATTAAATCATATAGCCTACTACAAGATAGATTTTTTCAATATATGTCTGATAGTGGTTATAGAGGATTTATAAGAGGTTTAAAAGGCTCAACTGCTGAACATTTATCGGATATAGAATTTAAGTCAAAAAAAGAACAAGAAAAATTAGAGGCAATTACTGATAAGGTAAAACAACAACAACACAAATTTGTTGAAACTATTTCTGCTACTCAAGATTCTGAAAAACGAAGAAATGAAGCTCAACAAGAATTAAACGAAATAAAGAAAGATATTGATAATTACAAAGGTTATAAAGGCGACATTGATAATATTGATGTAGGAAAATCCAAATTATTTGGTAAAAAGGTTGAACTAGATAATGATGATTATCAAAATCTTGTTAAATATGCTAAAAAAGGTGTTGTTGCAGATGTTGAAATTACAAAACTAAAAGAAGAAAATAAGAAATTAAAGCACGATTTTAACGAACTAAAAGAAAAAACTAGAGATTTTATTCGTGCAATTGCCTATGCTCCAACTAAAGTTGCTGATTTCTTTAAATCTTTATTTAGGGAAGAAGAACAAGAAAATCAAAGACAGCTAGAACTTGCTGAACAACAAAGGCTAGAAAAACTATATACACCTGATGAAAGAGAAATACTAGCAAATATTACAGATTATGATAAAGAATATCTTAATCGTTTTGAAGGAGAAATTAGAGAAAGAGTTGAACGTGGTTTAATTGAAGAATATCAGAAAGAAATTAAATATCAAGAGAAAATTAACCCTCCTGAATACAAGAAAAGGAGGGCTGATAAAAATGCAAGATAAGGAAATAGTTTATAGGATTGAATTAACTAATGAAGAATATGAAATTTTAGAAAATTTGCAAAATGAACTATATAATAAGTTTTCAAAGATGGCTAAGAATGATATCAAAAGATATTTTGAAAACTTATGTATAGAAAACAATTTGAACTTTGAGAAGGAAATAAAAGGTAAAGTTTATAAGGTAAACACTTATTTTAGTAAAGACTCGGAATATACCATATTACAAGAACTAGTTAGAATTTTTAGAAAATAATCAGAATTTATTGGATTTGAGTTTGAAATATGGTATATTATAAATACTACTTTAAATAGTAACTATATTTTATATCGTATTTCAAGCTGGAAAAGGAGAAAATAATGAAACAGCTAGAAAGCGATAAAATAACTGCTTTATACTGTCGTTTATCAAGAGATGATGAAATGGCTGGAGAAAGCAATAGTATAAAAAATCAAAAATCAATTTTAAGTAAATATGCTAAAGAAAACAATTTTCAAAATATTAAGTTCTATGTAGATGATGGATATTCTGGAACAACTTTTACAAGACCTGCTTTTATGGAAATGATGGAACTTGCTGAAAATGGAAAAATTGGAACAATTATTGTAAAAGACCATTCAAGACTTGGGAGAAACAGACTTATTGTTGGACAACTTCTTGAAGAAGATTTTGTAAGACTAAATATTAGATATATTGCCATAATGGATAATATTGATAGTAGCAAAGGATTAAATGACTTTTTGCCTATTCAAGACTGGTTTAATGAAATGCATGCAAAAAATACGAGTCAAAAAGTTCGTGCAGTTCTTAAAAATAAAGGTGAATCAGGTATTTCTCTTGCTAACAATGTACCTTATGGCTATAAAAAAGATGAAAGTGACAAAACAAAATGGCAAGTAGATGAAACATCATCTGAAATTGTAAAAGAAATCTTTAATCTATTCATTCAAGGACATGGAACTTTTGAAATTGCTAGAATTTTAAGAGAAAGAAAAGTTTTGACACCATCTGAATATAACTTAAGTATTAGTAGAAACTCTATCAATCAAGAATATCAATATAAATGGTGTGGAACAACGGTTGCAGGAATTTTAGATAGACAAGAATATATTGGAGATACTGTAAATTTTAAATCTACTACTCGCTCTTATAAAGATAAGACTAGAGTTACTCTTCCAAAAGAAGATAGAAAAATATTTAAAAATACTCACGAGCCAATTATAGATGAATATACTTGGAATATTGCAAAACAATTAAGAAATAACAGACAAAAACGTGCAAAATCAGGCAAGAAAAGTATATTCTCTGGATTACTATTTTGTAATGATTGTAGTAAAAAGATGTATTTTCAATCACCTGTTGTAGATTTAAAAGCTAAAGACCATTATAGATGTTCAAGTTATAAACATGATACTTCAGCTTGTACTTCTCATTATATCTCAGATGAAGCATTACAAATTATTGTTTTAGAGAATATTCAAAGAGTTGTTTCTTATATAAAAGATTATGAAGATTTATTCATTAAAGAGCAACTTGCAAAATCTACACAGGATGAAATAAAGAAAATCTCTAAAAGCAAGAGAGAACTTGAAAAGGCTAAAAACAGAGTAATTGAAATTGATAATTTATTTATGCATATTTATGAAGATAATGTATCTGGAAAGATTTCAGATGATAGATTTAGAAACTTATCTTTTAACTATGATAAGGAGCAACAAGAATTAAAGCTTAAAATTGAACAATTATCAAAAGATATTGAAGATACTGAAAAGAAAGATATTGATGTAACTCAATTTATATCTAATATAAAAAAATATACTGAAGTAAACCATCTTACAGCTGAAATATTAAATGAATTAATTGAAAAGATAGTAATTCATCAACAAGAAAAAATAGATGGTAAGAAAACACAAGAAATAGATATATATTATAGAGGTGTGGGTATAATATTTTTTCCAGTAAGTATGAATGATATTGAAATAACAATTAATAAAATATTAAATAAAAAAACAGCTTAGTATTGAAATAACTTATTTTAAGGGGAGAATGATTTTAGTGTACTTAACTAAAGCATTCTCCCATTCAATCTTAGAATGTAATTCTTTACTTATTGCTATTTCTTTTTCAACTGTAGATATCATATCACAAAAACCTCCTTTTTTCAATATTTTGAGGCTATTTCCAGTAAAAAAGAGTAAATCTTATTTTTGTTCCTTATTTTATATAGATTTTTAAATCTTTAATTGATATTTCATTTTTGCTATTTTTACTAAATGTTATC
>CADAHH010000032.1 GCA_902787685.1 uncultured Eubacteriales bacterium
TTAAAAACCACTTAATATTTCTTTATCTTAATAACTAAATTCCACACCTTATATTACTGTCATTTTTTATATTTGATAGAATTACCTTCGGGTTATGAGGGCTAGTTGAGAGGTTTGTGAACTTTAGTGAAATCAACGGTTTTAGCTGATTTATCAATAAAAATTGAGGAAATAGATTTTAGAACATTTGTGTGATTTTTTGCGCTTTTTTGAGAATTTTTTCCCCAACTTTTCCCCAATTATTTTTAACAAATATTGGAAGCAAAAATGGGAATCCTGAAAACTTATTTTGGAGGTTTTGAAAAATGAATAAAATTACTTATCATAAAGAAGGAGATTATTTAATTCCTGATTTAATTATGGAGAATTCTTGCGAGGATTATCATATTGGAAAATATGGCAGATTAAGGTTAAATTATATTAAAGAATATAAAAAAGGCTTGTATACCGAATTAATGATAAATGGAACGCTATCTAAACATCTTGCTGATATTGATAATACAGCTAATAAAAGAATTGTTTTAATAATTAAGCAATTAGCTGAATCAGAAAATGTTAATGAAGATTTAAAAGAAAGTAATCAACTTGCTTGGGTTCAAGCTATGAATAACATTAAAAATCGTGCTGAAGAAATTGTATATAGTGAGATTATTTATATGTAGGAGGATTTGAGATATGAGTTTTAGAGAAGTTAATGAAAATGATATATTAAAAGAGTGGTTAAATAGCCGAGAAGAAGGTTTATTGGGTTATCTTACTGAAGAAGATAAACAACATCATATGTATTTTGATGAGATTTCTGAGAAAGTTTTAAAAAATATTCCTAAACAAAATAAGGAATACGTTAAAAAGCAGTTGAATAAACTTGATGAAAATTTCTTATATTATCTTTGCTATTGGAATGAAAAGTATTATAGAAATGGCTTTGTTGATGGTGCTAGAATAATTATGGGATGTTTAGAAGAATAATCTTATAAAACAAATAGTGGGATTTTTGAGAAAATTACTAAATTCTCAAAAATCCCACTATCTTTTTTTTAATAATTATTCTATTTCAATTATTCCTAAATCAACAAAAGATATCAATAATAAACTGAGCATATATCGATTATTTACTGATTGTTCATAATTAAAAATATCAGTATTAAATTCTTTTGTATTATCTAAATTTATTTTGCTCACATCTATTTTTTCTAAAGAATTTATTAATTCCAAAAATGCATTTGATAATGTATCAATTGACATTTTATGATTATCATACATATTATCCCCAATATATTGTTTTAAAGTCTTTTCTTTAAAATCAAACCTTTCATGAAATTTATACATTTCTTCTTCAAAGTTTGATATTACAAAAGATTCTATAGATGGATAACTTAATAATACCATTCCACCGATACTATCATATTCATTTTCTTCGCTCGGTTCTCTTGCATTTACATATGTTTTGATAATATTTTCTATTACTTTTTTATCGTTTATTCTATCACAATCGAAAATATAATAAATTGGAATATCTTCATAGTCAAATTCATCATCATACTGCTTTAGTATTTTTACTTGTTTATCTCTAAATTCAGTATTGGCTATACTTTGAATATTACTTTGTTCTGAATTAATGATAAATACTTTAGAATTTTTATTTTCTTTACTTATATATTTTATTCTTTCATTACCTGTTCTATCAATCCCAATTACTTCATCATACTTTAAAATATCTTTAAATATATAGCCTAATAAATTAATCTCTCTTCGTTCTCCTTCAACTATATATAAAACACTTCCAATGTTTTTATCTTTATTTAATTTAAATTTTTTATTTAATATTTGGTAATCCATTAAACACTCCACTTAAATACATTTTTTCTATATTTTGAGCTTCTCTTGGCTTACTATCTGAAACTCTATATACTTTACTTCCTTTTCCATTAATAAAATCTACTGTATATATTTGGTCAGGTCTTAATAATGTATTAGACAATAAATTCGTAGAATGAGATACTATAAAGATTTGAGACGTTTTTGAATTTTTCATAAAATATTTTATAACCTTTTCCTCTAATATATTATGAAATCCGCTACTAAATTCATCAATTATAACCATTCCTCCATTATTCATTGCATCGAATATAATAGGTAATATATTAACTATAGTTTGATTACCATCAGATTCCATATTAACTGGTAAAGCAAAGTCCATTTCATTTCTTTTTACAATTATATCTTTTTGATTGTTATCAAAATTAAATTTTAGCTTTCCATTATTAAATTCATTAGTATATTCTAGAGTTTGATTATAATCAATTTCATTTAAAAACTTATTAAAATTTTTTACCCCATTTTTTTCAAAATAGTCTTTATAAGTTATAATAGATGATGACCCACTTGATTTAAATATATTTTTTCCAAATTGGTCTACAAAGACTGATTGTTCTAAAAACTCAAACCATTGCATCAAAGTTGTATTGTCAATGAATTTTGTATCAAAATATACTTTTCTCACAGCTGATTGATTAAACTGTAATTTTTCTATTGCTATTTCTTGTTCATCATCACGAATATATATTCCATTTTGACCAATTCTATTTATTATTTCTTTATTTGATACACATAATTTTTCTTTACTAATGCCTTTTTCATCACATTCTATTTCATATTTTACAAATTCTCTATTTATAAAGAACTCATACTCTAATTTCATCTTACCTTTTGCTTCCTTAAAAAAGCACAAATAATTAAAAGGCATAATGTTTATTTGCCATACTAACAATTCTAATAAAAATCTAATTGCTTTTAAAACAGTTGACTTACCAGTTGCATTTCCTCCAACAAACAAAGCTCCTTTTAATATATTATCATTGGTTTTATTTGTATCATTTAATATTTCATATCCTGTTGCGTTTAAATCAATTTCCGCTTGTTCCATATATGATTTAAAATTTTTCATAGATAATTTTACTAACATAATATTATCCTCCTTACCTAGTACTATTTTACCACAAATAATAATTTTATGCAATTTTTTTACACTATTTATTAAAATAAATGTAATTTTTTTACACTTATAATATATTATGTATTAAAATAATAAAATAATACTACTAATTTTAAGTTATTCAAAAATACTCTCAAATTCTAACGGAACAATATCCTCATACAATAAAATAAATTGCGAATTTACTTGTCTATAATCATGATAATGTCCAAAATACCATTCCTTAAACTCACATTTTTCCATAATCTTTTGAAAATAGTCTGTTAAATAATCTTTCTTATATTTTCCTGCTCCTAATATCGTTTGAATACTTGTAGGACAACAATGTGAAATAATATAATCAACTTTATAATTCACTTTTTCTAAATTATTTATACCATTTTCCATTTCCTCTTTAGTTGGTAATTCCAAATCCCACCATGAAAAATCTCTTATTCTAAAATATGCTCCTCTTTTTCGATATTCATATATTCTTTCTTCTTCATCCATATTTAATATTCCATCTTGAATATCATGAGATTTAGCACCACCAAATGCAAAGAATTTTTTACCAGCAATATCAAAAATTTCTCCACGCATTAAGTGCAAAACCGAATCTCTAATTTTATGTACTTTTCCTCCATGCCATTCTTCTACTGGATAATCATTATATAATCTTGTATAGTTTTCGTGGTTTCCATCAACAAATAAAGTGGTAAAATTTTTATTATTCAACCATTCCAAAGCTTCTTTTTCTCTACCACTTTCTTCTTCAAATGTCCAAACTCCTCCAAAATCGCCACATATAATTACATAGTCATTTTTTGTCATTTCGGATTGTATTGGAAATTTGTCTTCAGTAAATCTTGTAAAATCTGAATGTGTGTCACCTGTTGTATAAATCATCCTTACCTCCAATATTATTTCTTCTCTTCTACTTTTTTCAATAACTCTTTTAAACTAATCGGTTTAAAACCAATTACATCAACTGAAACATTTATATGTAACTTTTCTGAATATAAATTTTCAGGATATTCCATTTCATTTGTTTCTGGATTTATTTTGTGTAATGGATTGTTATGAATATGTCCATGAACATTCACATATCCTCTAGGTATTTCTGTATCTCTTAATGGTTTATGTGATAATATCAATTTCTCATTATTAAGTTTTAATGGACTTTCAGGAATAAACCCAAATCCTACATTTCTGAAAAATTCTTTAGATTTTTTATCATGATTTCCTCTTATTAAAAACTTTTTACCTTTTAATTTTGGTATTAGTTCTTTCATATCACTTTCGCTTGTTAATGCTACATCTCCTAAATGAAAAACTGTATCAAAGTCGTTAACTGTATTATTCCAATTTTCAATCAAAACTCTATTCATTTCTTCTACATCTTTAAATGGTCTATTGCAATATTTAATAATATTTTTATGATTGAAATGTGTATCTGAAATAAAATATATTTTTGCATTTTTTAATCCCTTATAATATTCAAATATATCTGTTATTTCTTTTCCTCTAAAACACCTTTTATAATCATCTTTTTCGTTTTCTTTCCACCACTCAAATTTTTCTTTAATTTTATTTCTTATTTCTGTAGTATCTATATCTGAGTTTTCCTCAATTGCAAATAAAACATCGATATTATCACTTCCACAAATTATAAAATCATAATTTCTTATTTCATTATATCCATATTTATCTTTTACTTTTTCTATTTTCTTATCATAAGAAATGTATAAATAATCATCTTTAAATAAATGATTTTCTTTAATATATGTATAATATAAATCTTTTACACCTGAAGTTTTTACAAATCCTGTCATATACCATATTGTTTTACTTCGAATCTCTGTATAATCTTTTGGTAAATCCTCTTTTTTAATTTTAGTAGGATATCTTCCTTTTGAATATAGAAATTCGTTTTCAGTTTCAAGTGTATTTCTCCAATTCTTTCTATCAAATTTACCCTTTGTATACCAATTAGATTTTATTCTTGCCATATTTTTTCTCCCTTTTTTTTGATTTTGGTCACTTTGAAAGGGACATTTTTAAAAACCTTTATTTATTCATTTTTACTAATGTGTTAATTATCTAGTTCCTTTCTATTTTGCCTTTGTAATTCAAAAATTGTTTTTTGATTTTCAATTTCTGCTCTAAGTTCTTCTTCAGTTGGTAAATATAATTTATATTTTGAAGCAAAAAGTTGCTCATTTCCTTTTAAAACAGAATATTTTGCTATATCTTCATCCGTTTCAGAACATAATACAATTCCAATGGTAGGATTATCATCTTTTGCTTTTTTTAATTCATCGTACATTCTAACATACATATCCATTTGTCCAACATCTTGATGAGTGATTTTTTTTGTTTTTAAATCAATCAACACAAAACATTTTAATATATAGTTGTAAAATACTAAATCAATGTAATAATCTTCTTTTTCAGTATGAATATGTTGTTGTCTTGCAACAAACGCATATCCTTTTCCGAAGTTCCATTAAAAATTTTTGCAAATTATTTATTATACTAGTTTCTAATTCAGTTTCAGTAAACTCACTATCTAATGAATAACCTAAAAATTCAGCTATTACTGGATTTTTAACGAACTCTAATTTATTCATTAAATATTTATTTTCATTTACTTTTTTCATTTCTTCTATTACAGGCTCCTTAACTTGTGATTTCAATAATCTGTAATAATACTGTGATGAAATATTTCTTTGCAAAGTTCTTGCACTCCAAGATTGACTTAAAGCTTCTTTTTCATACCATTCTCTTGCTTCTTTATCTAATACTTGTAAAAGTGTTCTATAATGTGTCCA
>CADAHH010000033.1 GCA_902787685.1 uncultured Eubacteriales bacterium
TATTTTAAGGGAACTATTTATTTGAAAGATGCTATTTTATTAGCATATTCTGATAAAAATTTATTACTAGATATGAATGAATTGATAGTAAAAGTTGCTGAAAAAAATGAAATTATGAATTATAAAGTTGTACGATCTGCAATGGACAAATCTTTAAATACTATGTTGGATAATACCGACATTAAGATTATTTATGAGATTTTTAAAGAAGATTACGATGGTAGAAAAATAAGTTTAAAATATTTCATTGATTTATGTATTCGTTTGTTGGAAAAACAAAGATATTGCTGTTTAGAAAATTAAAAGAAGGAACTACCCTCCTATATGTAAAGTAGCTCCTATGTAATAAATCTTGTATAAAGGTATCCGCTGAATATAACCTTTATACAGCTTTATATTAATTATGTTTCTATATTAGAATAGAAACATAATAAAAATGGTTTGTATAGAAATATATAAACCATTTTTATTATATCTCTATACTTTATAAAGAATTTATCTCCTAATATTCTATGTTTCTAATATCCATTGTGAAAATGATCCTTTAGCATTTGTGTAAATAGCCAAATGGTAAATATCAATGCAAAAAATAAATAAATCCATCTTAAAACATTATTATTTACTATACTTGCTCCTAGCAAAACTGCTACATCTAATAGACCAATAACTAATTGGTGTAGCATTTTTTCAAGTTTATTTACTTGTTTATCAGAATTAGCCATTTCAATATCAAATTTTGTTTCACCACGATTTACATCCTTTACAAAATTAAGCAATTCACTTGGCAATTCAATTAAACTATTAGCACCTATTGCAATATTCTTTCCTGTATTTATTAACATTTCTCGAGAAAATAATTCTCTAAAACTATTTTCTTTTAATTTATTACTTAAAACTATAGACAAATTGATATTTGGTGTAATTTCTTCTAATGTTCCTTCAATCACACAGATTCCTCTCATTAGTAATGTAATATTATTATCTAGTTTTAAATTATTTTTTCTTAAAATATCACTCACACTATTTGAAAATTCTATTACATTAATATTTTGTATATCTTCATTAACATTTTTATCCAGTACATTCTGGATTTCAGCTCTCAAATTTGTATGATTTATTGATTTTGTAGTAGTCGATACACTAAGTAAAGCATGTTCGAGTTCAACTATATCATTTTTTACAATAGCCTTCATTGCTTTATTTAGTTTTTCTTTACTTCTAGCATTTATCCTTCCCATCATTCCTAAATCCAAAAATACTATTTTTCCATCACAAATAAAAATATTATCTTGATGTGGATCTGCGTGGAAAAAGCCATCATCCAATGCCTGCTTTATATAATTATTAGAAAGTTTTAATCCTATTTCCTCAAGATCATATCCTTGTTCTATTAATTTATCTTTATGGTTTAAACTTACTCCATCTATATATTCCATTACTAAAACTCTTTTAGTAACATAATTCTTATATACCTTAGGAACAGTAACATACGCAATATCAATATTATTTTCTCTAAATTCTTCAAGATGTCTAGCTTCAAGCTCAAAATTCATTTCTTCTTTAGCCACATTATATATTTCATCAATTACAGCATTTAAATCTGTCACTTTTACTATTGAATTAAGATGTAATAAACTAATTGCTTTTTTTAATAATCTAACATCCATAGTCATGGTTTCATATATATTTCTTCTTTGAACTTTAATTACAACATCTTCTCCTGTTATTAGCTTTGCTCTATGTACTTGTGCCATGGATGCAGAACCAATACTAGTTTTAGATATTTCTTTAAAAATTTCTTCTGTATTTCCAAGTTCTTCTTCTAAAATTTGTTCCACTTCATCAAAATTCATTGGCTTAACATTTGATCTTAATTTTGCAAGTTCATCACAATATTCTTTTGGTAATATATCATATCTGCTTGACATTATTTGTCCTATTTTTATAAAAGTTGGTCCTAATTTTGAGATTGTTAAACATAGATTCTCTGAAGATTTTTTTCCAATTAAATCACTTTCTTTTAGTATTGAAACAATTTCTTTAAATCTTGTTTTTTCATTCATATATTATTCTTCCTCTTTTTTATTTTGTTCAGCTGTAGAAGTATTTGTTTTATTTTTTAATAATTCTGTAATTTTTTCTTTTTCTTCATCACTTAAACTATTAATTATATCAACTAAATCATCTTGTGTAACAGATGTATATTGAATATTTGTATTTTCTTTAATTTTTTCTTTTATTTCTCTTTTTAGTTCCTCATTCTTTATTGCACCTTCTACATATACATTTGCACCTCTTTCAAGAAGCTCTTTTTTTAATTCTACTGCCTTTTCTCCTGTCATAGATATAGCACCTAGTCCCATTAATATTATTTCCTTTAAATTTTCTCTCATAATTCATCATCCTTTCCAAATCATTTTATTTTTTTGGATTATATATCATAAAAATGAATTTTATATGAACTAATATTTTTATTATTTCATTTTGTTCAATTTTTAGTCATAAAATCAATAAAATAAGGAGCTACATCTATGGTAACTCCTATTTTTTATAATCCTAAATTGCATTATATTTTTGTAACAATTTCTCTATTTCAGTTCCTTTTATCTTTTTAAGAGCTTCTTTTAGAGCCACTTTTTGCTTAATATTTAAATCCATGTCTGTAATTTTCTTTCCATCACTTAATTGAACAGTTGCACTAATTAAGTCTCTTACATCAAATACACTTCCCCAAACTTCTGGTACACCTCTATCTATGTTGCAAAGTGTATATACTGCTTCCATTGCTGTACGAATTGAATATTCTGTTGTAAATACTGTGTCCCTTGGAGTTTCTGCATATTGTCCCATAAATGCTAAATTAATAGAACCTTCTGGAACTACAAGTGGTCTATCCCCATAAGCTCTTGGCTCAAAGAATGATGTAACATAAGGCATCATACATGGAGTGGTATTACATGCATTTCTTGCTAAATCCATTATTTTTTGATTTTCTATTCCAATGTGATATAACCATTCAGCTGCAAGTTCTATTCCTGTACATTGGTACATTGGCTTTTTGATGAAATCGCCTTCATCTTCCCAACAATTTAGTCCATATACCCAAATTAGACAAGTGTCTTTAGGTTGTTCTCTAAATTGTCCTTGACGATTTATTGTCCAGCTTAATAGCCATGAAGAATCTTTTGCAGTTACAATTCCACCTGTGACAACTTTTCCTGAAAGTGGATCACGATGGCATATTTTTTCAATAGCATCTAATATTTCTTTATTTGAAGTTTCAACAGTCCATGATTCCCAACTTGTTTCTTTTATATCCTTAAAGAATTTGTCAGGATTTCCAAATGCCTTGTCTTGCTTTGCTAAATTCTTCCATAATTCAATAGAAGGTCCTTGACCATTTTCCACTTTAATTTCTGGTGCATGTTCCTGGTCTCCATAAGCAGAACCATCTCCTTGGCAACCATTTGTTACAAATATTAAATCATCTTCTGTTAAATCTATAGTTTTTGCAGTTCCACCTTGAGTGTATTCAATAGTTTTAGCAACTTTCTTATCACTATCACAGTCGCAAACTATATTTGTTACAGTTACATCATATTCTATTTTTCCACCATGGTCTTCAATATATTTGCAAAGTGGAAGTATCATTGATTCATATTGGTTATATCTTGTAAAACGAAGTGCACTTAAATCTGGCAATCCATCAATATGATGAATATATCTTTGTAAATACAATTTCATTTCTAAAGCACTATGCCATTTTTCAAACGCAAACATTGTTTGCCAATATATCCAGAAATTTGTTTTATAAAATTCTTCATCAAACACATCATCAATCGTTTTATCGGCTAACTCTTCATCTGTCGCCATAAACAAATGTAATAATTGTTCTGTTGCTTTTGGATTCATTCCATATTTTCTATCTGTATGAGCATCTTGTCCCTGTTTTTCTGTTACACGGCATAATGAATAGTTTGGATCTTCCTTATTTAATTTATAATATTCAGAGAATATTGTTTCTCCTGGATTATCTATAGATGGTATTGAACGGAATAAATCCCACATACATTCAAAGTGGTTATCCATTTCACGACCACCACGCATGATATACCCTCTATTTTTATCAAATATTCCATCACAAGAACCTCCAGCGATTGGTAAATGTTCAAATAATGTAATATTTTCTCCAGGCATTCCGAGCATCTCTTATTAAAAAACAAGCTGCTGAAAGTCCTGCAAGTCCTGTTCCTACTATATAAGCATGTTTCTTTTCGATTCCTTCTGGCTTTTGTGGAACAGCAAAAGCCTCATAATTTCCACTGCTATAATACATAAAATCACTCCTATTCTTTTTTATTTGAATTATTATAAAAATAACTTTTAAAATTTTACAATAATCATTAGTTTTAATCTGTCTATTTTTTTTACACTTTTATATATTTGTCTAAATAAAGATATTGTTAATTATTATATTTTAATTTTTCTATTGCATTTTCAAAGTCTCCTTCAATCATACGGTTGAATTTTTTTACTAATTTTTCTGGATTTTCTTTCATTCCGCTCTCAATCCACTCTTGAACGATTCCTACAAACCCATACTTATAGAAATCAGCTATAAATTTCTTATCTTCTTCTTTTATTTTCACATTTTTTGATTGTTCATTTATTACATTCAATAAAAATGTATCTGTTTGATTATATATAAATTTTAAGAAAAAATCCCTACTAGCAGAATTATATGTATTTTTTACAAATCCTTTATTTTTTGAAACATACTCAAAAATGTAATAAAAGCCCTGTTGCCATGTTTGATATGTATTTTTGTGTTTTTCTTCAATTTCTTGTATTACTTCATTTGTGTAAATCCATTCCATTAAATCATTTATATCTTTAAAATGATAATAAAATGTTTGCCTATTTACACCACAGTCTTTTGTTATATCTACAACTGTTATTTTAGATAATTCTTTTTTTGAAACTAACTTCTTTAAAGAAGTGGCTAATGCCTTTTTTGTTATTTCTGACATAATATTCCTCTCCCTATTTGTAATTTTTTAAATCTAAAAGTATAAAATTTTCGATATATTCTTTGTTCTCATTATAATTTTTTCTAATCTCTGTAGCATTTATTGGTATATTTTTTCTCTCTAAATCTACAATTCTATTCTCTATTTTTAAATAATTAGCTACTTTTTCTCCATACACTTCACTGCTATAAAAATGTGTTACTGGTATTCCATTTATTAAGCTAGACAAATACTCCATTTGAATATTAACACTTTCATCATCTAGTCCATATTGTTTTGGACTATCATACGCAAATATTATATTAACATTTGGATATAATTTTTTTATCCACTTTGCCCTTTGTTCTACATTAATATCAATGATTTCTGTATCATAAACAACACAATATACTTCATCCATTTCTTTTATGGCAGTTTCAATCAATAATTGATGCCCCTTGTGTAATGGAGCAAATTTTCCTATAGTAAATCCTATATTTTTATTTTTCATGTTATATACTCCTTAATTTTGTGATTCTATC
>CADAHH010000034.1 GCA_902787685.1 uncultured Eubacteriales bacterium
AGCAACTTTTACTATCAATTCATTCATATCTAGTAATAAATTTTTATCAGAATATGCTAATAAAATAGCATCTTTCAAATAAATAGTTCCCTTAAAATAGGTACATTTACTATTTCGATTTTTGATTCATTTTGCAATGCGAAATTTGATAAGCTGTTATATAAAATATCATTATTATTGGTAATTATTACTTTGATGCTCATAATAATTCCTTCCTAATAATGTATTTGGATTCATTTTACCATAAAATGTAAATTAGGACAAGTAACTACAAGTAGGGTATTATCATAAATTTTTTCGACAAAATTTTCCGATTTTTGCGTATTTTTTCCGATTTTTGCTGATTTTATGACAACCTGGCAAAATCATTGTATGATTTCGATAGGACAGGAGTCTGTAAGATTAAAGGAAGTATATTAACACACAATAGATAAATATTAAAGTGCAAAAGATGGTGTTAGAATAATATAGGACTTAATTTTATAGACTCTTTTTGTATTGGGGGAATTTAGTATGGTTGATGTTTAATTTTATATGGTATTAAAGAAATAATCTAATAGTTAGTAGCTTTCTTTAAATTTTTCGGATTTTTGTCCAATTTGAAAAGATTGGAGAAATGAAGAATGGGAAAGAAACGTTACTTTAACAAAAAGAGAAAATACGAAGATGTATTTTCACAAAATAAATTTGATGACGATATTGTGTTTAGTAGATTTATAAATTATATGCAAATTGCTTTATACCATAAAAAACTTGATTATGATAAACATCAAGAGTTTTTAATGAGCCAAGAAGAAAAATTAAATTACAGGGGATGGTCTGTGCTTTCTGATCAAGAAAGTGTGGGGCATCCTTTTTTTAGTATGAGCAAAGATTATAGAGAATTAGATATTGCAATAAGTAAATTAACTGATAAACAAAGGTATGTGATTATAAATCATTACTATAAGAAAAAATCATTATCTACAATTGCTAAGAAATTGAAAATGAATAGTAATGCTGTTTATCAGTTAAAAGTCAGAGCTCTTTTGAGCTTAAAAAGATTTATGGAGGATTGAAAAATATGGAAATGAAGAATAGAATAATTATTAATATGTTAACAATATTTTGATATTAAGAACAAATAAAATTTTTCTAACTTGTTTACAAGATTTTGGTATTGTAAACAAATATATAGGGGAGAATTACAAAAATTCTCTCTTATTTTTCATATTTATTCTCGAACAACTGTTTACAAATAAAAAATAATGTGATAGAATAGCAGAAGAAAAGAACTATTGTTTGGAGGTGTGAAAGTTGGATAATAAATATCAAAATATCTATATAGCAATTGATTTAAAAAGCTTTTATGCTTCTGTAGAATGTCAAGAAAGAGGTTTAAATCCACTTACAACAAATCTAGTTGTTGCTGATAGTAGCAGAACAGAAAAAACAATATGTTTAGCTGTTAGTCCTTCATTAAAACAATATGGAATACCAGGAAGAGCAAGATTATATGAAGTAGTGCAAAAAGTGAAGGAAATAAATGAACAAAGAAAATTCAACGCACCAAATCATACTTTTACATGTAGTTCTTATGACGATATAGCATTGAAAAATAATAATGATTTAGAATTATCATATATAGTTGCTCCTCCAAGAATGAGTTATTATATGCAATATAGCACAAGAATTGTAGATATATATTTGAAATGGTTTTCAATGGAAGATATATATGTTTATTCAATGCAAACCTATAATTGTACTACAAGAGAACTTGCTACTAAAGTTATTCAAGATGTTTTAAAAGAAACTGGAATAACTGCAACTTGTGGTATTGGTACAAATATGTATCTTGCAAAAGTTGCAATGGATATTGTTGCAAAACATACTGAAGCAGATAAATACGGAGTAAGAATTGCAGGGTTAGATGAATTTGCATATAGAAAATATCTTTGGAATCATAAACCTCTAACAGATTTTTGGAGAGTTGGAAAAGGTATATCACAAAAATTAGAAAAAAACGGCATGTTCTCTATGGGAGATGTTGCTAAACAATCTGTAAAAGATGAAGAAAAACTATATAAATTATTTGGAATAAATGCTGAATTACTTATAGATCATGCTTGGGGTTATGAACCATGTACTATTGATAGTGTAAAATCGTATAAGCCAGTAACGAATAGTTTAAGCTCTGGGCAAGTTTTAAAAGAACCATATGATTATAATAAGACAAGACTTATTGTAAAAGAAATGGCAGAACTTTTATCATTAGATTTAGTTAAAAAAGATTTAATAACAAGTAAACTTGTATTAGAGATAGGATATGACATCTGTAACCTTTCAAAATCAAATTTAAACCATTTTTATGATGGAGAGATAAAGTTAGACCATTATGGTAGAGAAGTTCCTAAACATGCACATGGAACGATAAATATTGACCATAAAACTGCATCAACTAAAATTATCACAGATAAATTTGTAGAATTATACGATAATATTATCAATAAAGATTTATATGTTAGAAGAGTTACTTTAACAGCTTGTGATGTAGTAAATGAAGATGACTATAAAAATATTTTAACTTACGAACAAATGGATATGTTTATAGATTATAATGAACTAGCTAAACAAAGGCAAAAAGAAAGGGCTGAAAAATCATTACAAAAGGCAGTATTAAATATAAAATCAAGATATGGAAAAAATGCTATTCTTAAAGGGATGAACTTTGTTGCAGGTGGTACTACAATTGAAAGAAATGGACAGATAGGAGGACATAGAAGTTAATGAAATTAGAATATAGTCATAAATATGATGATATAATTAATATGGAACATCATAAGTCAAAAAAACATCCACCAATGTCTTTATATGCTCGTTCTGCTCAATTTGCTCCTTTTGCTGCATTAACTGGATATGAAGAAGCAGTAACAGAAACAGCAAGAGAAGTAGGAGAGAGGATAGATATTGATGATGAATTAAGAAATATACTTGATAGTAAAATTCAAATGCTTTCAGAACAAATTAAAAAGAAACATGAAATTATATTTACTTATTTTGTACCTGACTTAACTAAAGATGGTGGTAAATATATAAATGTAACTGGAATTATAAAAAAGATCGATACTATTAAACAATTAATTATTTTAGAAGATAAAACTGAAATACCTATAAATGAAATAATTGATATTTCAGGAGAAGTTTTTAAAGTTTTTGAATAAAAAAATAAAAGCACTATATCGACTGATAATGGTGCTTTTTAATCTATTCAAAAAAATCTTCCATTTTTTTATTAAATATTTCTGCAAATGCTTTTAACTCAAAATCTTTCACTGATCTAATATTATGTTCAATGTTATAAAGTGCAGTCTTATGCATTGTAATTCCTTTTAGGTTTAATTCTCTTAATAAATCTTCATAAGAAAGTTTTTTTGCTTTTCTAAAATTTGAAAGATTTTTATAAATTAAATTATGTTTTGGTGTTTCTCTATGTTTCATACAAATCCCTCCGCAGACATTTTATAATAAACATAGATTTTATTTATTCCTTGCTAATGAACAAAAGCAAAAAATGTGTTATAATAGTGTATGAAAAAATTATTGAATTTATACTATAAAAGGTGTTATAATTTTGTTTAGCCTTTTTAATAGAGAAAGTGAGTTAATATATGAAAAAATTTAAAGTTCTTATAGCAGATGATATTGAGATAATAGCTCAAACAAATAAGAAAATTGCAGAAAAAAATGAAAGTATTGAAGTTATTGGATTAGCTTATAATGGACAACAAGAATATGATATGATACTTGAATTAAAACCAGATATTGTCATAACAGATAATCAAATGCCAAATATGAATGGGGTAGATGTATTTCAAAAAATATATAATTCAAATTTAGATTCAGTTCCTAAATTTATTTTAGTTACTGCAGATTATGGATATGAATTTAATAATAAATGTATGCAAATGGGAATAAGTATTGTAGTAAACAAAAACTCAAGAGAAATAGACTTACCAAGTGCTATATCTGAAGTAATAGACGAACTAGAAATGGAAACAAAAACAGCACATTTTGAACCAAGTGAAGAGTATAAGAAATGGTATGAAAAATACTCTACTGAAGAATTAGTAGATTTAAAAAAATACTTTAATGAAGAAGATTTTGAAATATTAAGAAAACTAGGAATATCTATAAAAGATAAAATATATACAGAAAGAGAATTTGAAGAATTAGATGGAAATTATATTTTGTATTACTATGAAGATGGAATGGAAGAAGGTATGTCAGAAGAAGAAAAAGTTCATAAGATAAATCTTGAGTTTAATTTTTAAGTTTTTATTATTATACCAGTAGTTTGACTGGTATATTTTTTTGTCAAAATTTGTATAAATCTGTTGTTAAAAAAATGAAAATATGATATAAAATATAATAGAATTTTTATATTCACATTGGAGGTATAAGCATGACAGAAAAAGAACAAAAAACAGCTGCAAAACAATTTGCAGATTTTTGGAAAGATACAGGTTATGAAAAAGGTCAATCACAAACATTTTGGCTACAATTATTAAGCCAAGTATATGGAATAGAAAGACCTGAACAATTTATTGAATTTGAAGACCAGGTTCATATAGATAAAAATACTGGTTTTATTGATGGATATATACCTACAACTAAAGTTTTAATAGAACAAAAAAGTATAGATAAAGATTTAAGAAAAGGAATTCGACAATCTGATGGTTCACTATTAAATCCTTTTCAACAAGCAAAAAAGTATATAGCTGAATTACCATTATCAAAACATCCTAAATGGGTTATAACGTGTAATTTTAAATCATTTTTAATTTATAATATGGAAAATCCTAATGGAGAACCTGAAGAAATATTTTTGAAAGATTTAGAAAAAGAATATTATAGACTCCAATTTATTGTTGATAGTGAAAATGCTAACTTAAAAAAAGAGATGGAAATTTCAATACAAGCAGGAGAATTAGTGGGTAAAATTTATGATGAGATATTACCACTATATAAAAATCCTGAAAATATTGAATCTTTAAAAAGTTTAAATATGTTATGTGTTAGATTAGTATTTTGTTTATATGCAGAAGATGCAGGACTATTTGGAAAACATCAAATGTTTCATGACTATTTAAAGAAATTTGAAATAAGAGATTTAAGAAGAGCATTAATAGATTTATTTAGAGTATTAGACCAAAAACCCGAAGAAAGAGATCCATACTTAGATGAAGAATTAGCTCAATTTCCATATGTTAATGGTGGTTTATTTGCAGATGAAGATATAGAAATTCCAAATCTTAATGAAAATGTTAAAGAATTATTACTTACTAAAGCAAGTGAAGATTTTGACTGGAGTGATATTTCGCCAACTATATTTGGTGCTGTTTTTGAAAGTACATTGAACCCTGAAACAAGAAGAAGTGGGGGAATGCATTATACTTCCATTGAAAACATACATAAAGTTATTGACCCACTATTTTTAGATGATTTAAAATCTGAACTAAATGAAATATTATCTTTAAAAGTTCTCAAAACTAAAAAAGAAAGAGTATATGCATTTCAAGAAAAAATATCTAAATTAAAATTTCTTGATCCAGCATGTGGTTCAGGTAATTTCTTAACTGAAACATATCTATCATTAAGAAGACTAGAAAATAAAGGTCTTGATGCTTTACAAGGTGGACAAATAGGATTTGCAGATGAAGTTATATCACCAATAAAAGTATCAATAGGTCAATTTTATGGTATAGAAATAAATGACTTTGCAGTAACAGTAGCAAAAACAGCATTATGGATTGCTGAAAGTCAAATGATGCATGAAACAGAAGAAATATTACATATGAATTTGGATTTTTTACCTTTAAAGAGTTATACAAATATTATTGAAGGTAATGCATTAAGAATTGATTGGAATAGTGTTGTAGAGAAATCAAATTTAAACTATATAATGGGTAACCCTCCTTTTGTAGGTTCTGCATGGCAATCTGAAAATCAAAAAAGAGATTTAAAAGAGTTAAAAATTTTTGATAGTAAAGATATTGACTATGTATCAGGATGGTTTGCAAAAGCTTCTGAATATATTAGTTTTACTCCAATAAAATGTGCATTTGTATCAACAAATTCTATTTCTCAAGGAGGACAAGTATTATCAATTTGGAAACCTTTAAAAGAAAAATACAATATACATATAGATTTTGCATACAAAACATTTATATGGGATAGTGAAGCTAATTTAAAAGCACATGTACATTGTATTATAACTGGTTTTAGCTCAATTGATAATAAAAAAGAAAAGATTTTATTTGATGGAGAAAAACACAAAAATGTCGAACAAATCAATTTCTATCTAAATGAAGGACCAGTAATATTTATAGAGCCTAGTTCAAAACCTCTAAATAATGTACCAGAAATGTATAGAGGAGATGATCCTGTAGATGGTGGATTTTTAATACTTACAGAAAATGAGATGAAAGACTTTATAAAACAAGAACCTAAATCTGAAAAATATATTAGACCATATATGATGGGTAAAGATTTTATAGATAGGAAGCCAAGATATTGTATATGGTTAAAAGATGCAGATATTACAGAAGTAAGAAAATGCAAAAACATAATAAATAGAATTGAAAAAGTCAAAGATTTTAGATTACAGAGTAAAAGTTCTTCAACCATAAAATTAGCTCAAACACCTATGCTATTTATGAGAAGAAAAGAATACAATGACGGATATGTTGCAATTCCAAAAGTTTCTTCACAAAGGAGAAAATATATTCCTATAGATTATTTAGATGGAAAAATAATTCCTGGAGATAAACTTTTTGTAGTTGAAAGCTCAACATTATACTTTTTTGGAATATTAAATTCAAATGTTCATATGGCTTGGACAAGAGCTATTTGTGGTAGATTAAAAAGTGATTATAGTTATTCAAATACAATAGTTTATAATAATTTTCCTTGGCCTAATCCTACGGATAAGCAAAAGGAAAATATAAATAAAACTGCACAAGCTATTTTAGATGCAAGAGCCAAATATCCAAATAGCTCTTTAGCAGACTTATATGATGAACTTACTATGCCAGTAGAGGTAAGAACTGCACATCAAAAAAATGACATAGCTGTAATGGAAGCATATGGATTTGATTGGAGAAATATGACAGAATCAGATTGTGTAGCAGAACTTATGAAAATGTATCAAAAATTAATAGAACATAAAGAACTTTAACTTTGTTTCTTCATATACCCAATTATCTTATGAAATATTTCAGTTGGAGTGTGAAATTTAATATTAGAATAGCCGAAAATAGAGCATAAGTATTCTGTATTAGAACTATATTTAATAGTTTCTATAACACGACTTATGCTCTTTTTTACTGCATTAAAAGATACATTATCATATTTACTAACAACATAATAAGCATTATTTAAATGACCATCTAACAAAGATATATTATTGTATAAAATATATAAACATTTAATAAAATGTCTAGTTGCTGCATTATATTTTTTTAGATCTAAACCTTCAATTAAATCATTAAAAATTTTTATTCTATAAATTTCATCTAAAGTAAGATTATTTTCTTCAAATACGGAAGATATAGTATTGGCAAGTATATCTTTAGCTACATTTTTATAAAAAATTCTATGTGGAATTTGCGAATTAAAAAGCATTTCTTGAAACTCTTTATTGTCAATTATCATGATGATTTTGCAGTATTTTTGAGTTCTTGAAATGCTTTTAATTATTTCTATTTGATTATTAAAGTCAAATCGACTATTTAAGATTAAAACATCTGGGCATACTTGTTCATACCAGTAATCAATTTCTTCTACTTTATTTATAAAGACATCTTCAAAGGCATATTGTTTGTAACTTTCTATTTGAGTAAGATTAAACTCATTTATCTCTTGTGAAAGACTATCATACAAATACAATACTTTCTTCACTTATTAAAAATCTCCTTATTTGAAAATCATATTCGGATTATATCATATAAATAGCAGTAATTCAATGTTTTTGTATATTTTGTAAACTATTCTTTACCAAAATTTCTCAAATGTAAGCTGTTTTTAGCAACTTTTTTATCATATATTACCATTTTTTATCATAATTTACCATAAATCTTCAATATTTCTTACCATGTAAAATATTTTCTCAAATTTTATAATATTCTCGACAGGTTTCGACAGACTTTGCAATTTTTATATTCTATAATTGCTTTGTATTAACATAAGATTGTACCTTTTCAGTACATTTTAAATACTAATCAAGTACCATTCGAGTACAAAAATCCACAATTATAAAAGAGAAAAGAATATATTAAAGCTAACTTATTATTATCACTTATTTGAAAGATACTTCTGATGAGTTTAATAATATACAACAGACCTACATAAGCAATTAAGGACTGTCAAAATTGTTTCTCTTATATAATCAAATAATTATTATACTAGAAATTGAATACGTAATAATAGAAAATAACATGGGAATAATGTGCCTAATTGAGTATTTATGCTTAATTTGACACATTATTCCTTTATTATTAAGTTTATTTTTAGCTGCTATATTCATGCCTAGAGGACCTCCTAAAAGTTCGAAAATTAACGAATTTTTAGGAGGTTTTTATTATGTTTGATAAATTTAAAAATGAAGAGAATGATATTGTTCTCGCTAAATTTATTTCATTTATGGAAGTAGTATTTCATAATCAAAGAATAAACTATTATAGAAATATTAAAATACAAAATAGCTGGGAAAAAGAACTACAAGAATCAGATGTATATTTTGATAAATATCTGAATCTAGATTTATATGATTTAGAAATATTAAACGATAAAGAAAAAGAATTGTTTGAATTACATTATAGAAAAGGTTTAACTTATGCAGAAATATCAAAAATAACAAATGAAAAAATAAATACTCTACATCAAAGAAAAAAGAGAGCATTAAAGAAATTGAGATTTAGAATGGGGGAATAGAATTATGCAATCAAAGTTTTATTTATTATTAAAAGAAGCTGTTACTGATGATACATCTCTTATAAGAGTATTAGATAAAATTATGAATTTAATAAATAGATATTCTAGAAATTATAATGGACAAATTGATGAAGATTTAAAAAGTGAATTAATTGCTAAAACTATTGAACTTGTAAGAAAAGAAAGCATATATAAAAGATTTCAATAAAAAAATATAAAATTTTTTAAAATTGTTTGTACCAATTTTTCATTTTGAAGTGTTATTTACAGTAGAAAATATGGATTGTACTTTGAAAACTGAATAGATTTGTTAGATACATGAGTTTTGTTTCAGGTAGCCTTAGCAACCTATTTGAATTGCTCCTAACTTGCTATTAGGAGGACAAGCATTACGAAAACTTTTGTATAGTCATAGTTCGTGCGAGCAGTTATATTATTAGTCCATAATAATAATATAATGAGCCGTCCCAAGCAATGAGTGCAAGTCGGTATTCCGACAGGTGAAATTTCTATGTGTTATTAGCAAATAACTATCTAACAATGATTTTATATTATATTAAATTTTTTGGAGGCAAAAAATGATAGATTTAATCGCGTTAGTTGTGACTCTTATTATTATGAGCCTATTTGGTATAGGAATAATGTTAGCTTTAATAATAATGAGCCAACCGACCACAGAATTAGAACAAGCATACGAAGATGAAGAACAAATAAAATACATAAGAGAATATAATTTAAAGAAAAAAGCTAAAAAAGAGGCTAGAAGAATATTTGTAAACAATTTAATGAGTAAGATAAAGAAATTTATAACTAGGAGGTAAGGTTAGTGGAAGATATAAACCAACTAGAGTTAGCTGCTTATATTTTAATTATAAGCAATGAAATAACACTATATAAAGACAAAACGATATTTAATTATCTTGATTTACTTGAAGATGAAATGATTAAAACAAAGAAAAATGTTGTATTAAATAAAGTTAAACTATCACTATTTAATAACTTTAATTATAGAGCAAAACTAAATAATGAAGAATGTATAAACTATACAACATTAGTATTTAAAGATTTATTAAACTATTTTCATAAAGAATTTGATGATACAGATGTAGTAAAAACCATTGCTAAAACTTATGATAATTTTTCAGTTAGAACTGCTAAAGAAGAAGTTGCTAAATTAAATATTATAACAAATAAATAAGCAAATATAAAATGTGTGAGCAAAAAAGTTCATACATTAGTAATAACAACATAATTTTACTATACTTCAGATATAAGCAATTTATATTTGCTTATATCTGAAGGAGGTATTATAAGATGTCGTTTTTAGATTTTCAAAGTGAAAGTCCAGAGTTTTTGAACAACTATCTAAAATATGTGAGATTTATAAGTTTTAATGCAGAAACAACGGTAAATGAAGCATATTTTGATTTAAGAACCCTTTTAAGATTTATAAAACTTATGCTATATGATGAATCAAAACTTAATAATTTTGATCCTGATTATTTTAAAACTATTTCTATAAAAGATATAACACTATCAGATATGAGAAAAGTTACAAATCAAGATTTGCATAATTTTATAAGATTTCTACATGATGATTTGAAAAATAGTCCAAAAACAAGAAATAAAAAACTGGCATCTTTAAAAAAATTATTCGAGTATTTATCTGCAAATAATTATATACCAACTAATCCATCATTAGGACTTCATTCTGCAAAAGTAGAAAAAAGATTACCAAAGTATTTAACATTAGAGCAAAGTAAAAATTTACTATCAAATACGATAAAATCAGATTCAATAAATAAAATAAGAAATTATGCAATAACATGTATATTTCTTAATTGCAGTTTGAGATTATCTGAATTAGTAGGTATAAATATCAGTAATATTAAAATTGATGATAGCGAACAAACTATTAGAGTTACAGGTAAAGGCAATAAAGAAAGAATTTTATATTTAGATAAAGCCGTATGTGAAGCAATAAATGAATATCTAAAAGTCAGACCAGTAACTGGAAGAGATAATCCTGATTATGATGCATTATTTTTAAGTTCTCGAAAGAAAAGAATTTCTAGACGAGCAGTACAAACAATTATAAAGGATGAAATGATCCAAGTTAAAGAAGATAAATTAAAAGATTGTCATGTTCATATATTAAGACATACAAGTACAACACTTCTTTATAATGAAAACAATATAAATATTTTTATTTTAAAAGAAATATTAGGACATAAAAGCCTAAAAGCAACAGAAATATATACTCATGTTCCTGATAAAAAATTAAAGGAGATTATGGAAAATTGCACAATTTCAAGCATTTTAGAAAGAGAAAGGAGTAATAAAAATGGAGGATAATAAAATACCAAGTTTTTTAGAAGATTTAAGTAATTACTTATGTGGAATTAGGAATTTATCAATGAATTATATAGATGATTTAAAATTTACAATATTACAATTCTTGGAGTTTGTTAATATTCACACATTTAAAGAAAAATATGAAAACATTGAGGAAATGACTTTGAATGATATAAGAAGTATATCAAATAGAGATATTTATGGTTATATATATTTCTTATCTGAAAGACAATATAAGACAAATACAAGAGTTAAAAAAATTGAACATTTAAAAACTTTCTTTAATTATCTATATACTATTAGTCATAAATTATTTAGAGAACCTTTTAAGTTAATTAAAACTGAAAGAAAATTTGAGCAAAAACTTCCTAACTACCTATCTCTATCTGAAGCAAGAAAAGTACAAAGTGTATATGAACATTCTTATAAAGTATCTGATATTAGAAATAATGCTATTATTCGAATAATTTTAAATAGTGGACTTCGATTATCTGAAGCAGCAGGATTAAATATAAAGGATTTAAACCTTTCAGAGAATAAATTTGTTGTAATAGGTAAAGGAAATAAAGAAAGAACATGTTATCTTAATGAACCAACTAAAAAAGCTCTTGAAGAATACTTGAAATTCAGAAATAAAATAGTTGTCGAAAATAAAAAACATAAAGATGCTTTATTTATTAGTACCCAAAACAAAAGATTAAGCAAAAGACAAATAAGAACAATTGTTAAAGAAGCATACAAGAAAGCAGAACTATATGAAACAAAATATGCTACACATACATTAAGACA
Organism: uncultured Eubacteriales bacterium; assembly: GCA_902787685.1. GTDB lineage: Bacteria > Bacillota > Clostridia > TANB77 > CAG-508 > CAG-269. The sequence continues at coordinate 12,115 of CADAHH010000034.1, forward strand.
TACATGTGCTACCCTTTTGTATAGAAATGGCACTGATATAAAAACAATAAAAGAAGTTTTAGGACATGTTCAAATTGATACAACTGAAATTTATACTCATTTATATAATAAACAAGTTATGGATGCTATGCTAGAACACCCTATGGCAAACTTTATGATGGCAGATGCAGTTGGATATTAAAAAGGAGGATTTTATAATGGATACAAGACCAAGTTTTGATAAGACTGCTATACATTCTGTAGAACTTAATTTATTAGATGGACAAGTTGATTTAATATTAAGATCTTTAGAATTATATAGCTACAATCTTGAATTTATGCTAAATGCTGAAGAATCAGATGAAGAAAAAAAGAGGGAAAAACTAGCACAACTAAAATATACTTATGAACAAGTATTATCAAGCCTTGCAGAACAAGTAAATGGAAAAGCTGAAGAATATGAAAATAGAAGAACAACAGGAAGAAACTAACAAAGAAAAATTTCAAGTTGGATAAAAACGGTAGAGTAGGGGGGAATAGAGGATTTTGTAAAATTATAAATTGTAATTTTTAAAAAAATGAATTACAAAAATGAAAATTTTAAAAATAGATTCTAAAAATATAAAATTGATAAATTGAAAAATAATTTTAAAATTTTTAGTAAAAATTAATAATTTATAAATTTAAAAATTTAATTTTAAAATTTGAATTTAAATTTGTGCAATTTTAATTTTTAAATGTTCGATTTATAATTCTAAAAAACGAACATTTGTTATCTGATAAGTTTTTTATATTATTTTCAGAATTAATTATAATTTTATAAATCTAAACCTCTGAAAATCGTTTTTAAGACATTTTTATATTATTCTCATAAAACTTATGATTAAAACTTTATTTTACAATTACAAATATCTTGATATTATAATACTTATATTGAATTATTATAAGATTTTTATACATATTTATTATAATAATATGTAATTTTAAATGATTTATATAAATCCATGTAATTATTGCAGCAACTTGGATTTAGCTCAAAAATCACTAAAATAACGACACACGAGAATCGATTTTAAGCCGTTTTTAAAAATTAGCCATATAGTTTGTTGTCTAAAAAATAAGGCTATTTTAAGACGAATCGCTAAAATCGTTTTTAAGTTGTTGTTTAAAATATAAGAACTAATATAAGAATATAAATATAATGAATAAAAATTATAATAATGAATACTAAATATAGTATAAATAAAAAAATAGCCGTTATACTGAAAATACTGAAAATGGATAAAATGAATATAAATTATAAGAAAAATAACTAAATAAAAGATACTATTAAGAGCTTGTAAGCAAGTAGTATCAAGACTTGAAAGGGATACCTGAACCAGGTATTCTATATTTTACTCCTATTCCTTTTTGCACAAAATTATTATTTTGCGCAATCG
>CADAHH010000035.1 GCA_902787685.1 uncultured Eubacteriales bacterium
AAAAAGAGGGGGGTATCATATTTTTATGCAAAAAAATGATATAACTCTTGAAAATACAGGTGTGTAAATTTTTTAGATATTAAATTAGTTTACACTACCTTTATGATTAAAGGAGGAGAAAAATGAAAATCGCAGTAGCAGGAACTGGTTATGTAGGATTATCATTAGCTACATTACTTAGTCAAAAAAATGAAGTAGTTGCATTAGACATAATACCAGAAAAGGTAGAAAAAATTAATAAAAGAATATCACCAATAAGGGATAAAGAAATAGAAGATTTTTTTGCAAAAAAAAAATTAGATCTAAACGCAACTTTAGATTATAAAGAAGCTTTTCAAGGAGCAAAATATGTAATTATTTCTACACCTACAAATTATGATGATGAATTAAATTATTTTGACACATCAACAGTAGAAGATATAATTGAAAAGGTAAAAAGTTTAAGAATGGATACAACAATTATTATAAAATCTACAATTCCTGTAGGATACACAGAAAGTGTTAGAAAAAAATATGGAATGGAAAACATTATTTTTTCACCAGAATTTTTAAGAGAAGGAAAAGCCTTATATGACAATTTATTTCCTTCTAGAATTATAATAGGTGAAAAGAGTGAAAGAGCAATTACATTTGCTAATCTTTTAAAAGATTGTGCTTTAAAAGAAGATATTCCTGTTTTGTATATGGGATCAACAGAGGCAGAAGCCGTTAAGCTTTTTGCAAATACATATTTAGCTTTACGTGTATCATATTTTAATGAATTAGATACTTATAGCGAAATTAAAGGACTAAATACTAAAGAAATCATTGAAGGTATTTGTCTAGATCCAAGAATAGGAAATCAATATAATAATCCATCATTTGGTTATGGAGGATATTGTTTGCCAAAAGATACAAAACAACTTTTAGCAAATTTCAATAATGTACCTCAAAACTTAATTAGAGCTATTGTAAGGTCAAACAAAACTAGAAAAAGTCATATTGCAAATATGGTAATGCAAAGAAATCCAGAAGTGGTGGGAATATATAGATTAACAATGAAAACAGCTTCAGATAATTTTAGAGCAAGTGCAATTCAGGGAATTATAGAAAAATTAAAAGAAGAAGATGTAGAAATTGTAATTTATGAACCAACATTAAAACAAGTGAAATTTAATGGTTGCAAAGTAATAGAGAGCTTTGAAGAATTTTCTTCAATGTCAGATGTTATTTTAGCGAATCGTTTAGATGATAGATTATTTAGCGTTAAAGACAAAGTATATACAAGAGATTTGTATAGTAGAGATTAAAATCATTGATTTAAAGGGGTTTTTTATGGATGAGTTAGTATCAATAATTATACCAACATATAATAGAAAAAATACAATAAAAAAAGCTGTTGAAAGCGTTTTAAATCAAACATATAAAAATATTGAAGTAATTGTTGTGGATGATGCATCTACAGATGGAACAGAAGAGTTATTTAGAGAAAATAGTGATAAAAGAGTAAGATATTATAGATATTCTGAAAATAAAGGAGCTTGTTATGCAAGAAATTATGGAGTAGAATATGCGAGAGGAAAATATATTGCTTTTCAGGACAGTGATGATGAGTGGTTACCTGAAAAAATTGAAAAACAATTAAACTTTTTAGAAAAGAAAAATGTAGATTTTGTATTTTGTGGAATGAATAGAATAAGTGAAAATAAAAAATTTTATTATCCAGAGTGCGGATTTGATAATAACAAAGATGCATTTATACAAATTTTAGATACAAATCGTGCTAGTACACAGACAATGCTAATGAAAAAAGAAATCTTCGAAAACATTAAATTTGATGTCTTATTTAAAAGATTTCAAGACTGGGATTTTGCATTACAAGTGGCTAAAAATGGATATAAAATGTATTATTTGGAAGAGGCTCTTGTTGATTCAGAAGTACAAGCAAATAGTATAAGTTTAAATGGTAAAACTGCGGAGGCTTTTTTTACATTAATTAATAAATATAAAGAAGATTATAATGAAAATATAGTTATTTTATCAAAGATGTTTATGAGGATAGCTCAAGCTTATAAGAAAATTGATAAAAAAGAATGTAGAAGGTATCTTAAGAAAAGTTTAAAGATTCATTTTAATTTTAAAACATTCATAAAACTTATATTTAATTATTTAAATATATATTAAAATAAAAAGGAGTAATTAAAAATGAATATAGTATCAGTTGTTGTAACTTATAATAGAAAAGAACTATTATTAGAATGTGTAACATCTATTTTAAATCAGTCAAGAAAGATTAGTAAGTTAGTTTTAATTGATAATAATAGTTCTGATGGAACGTATGAATTTTTAAAGGAAAAAGGAATATTTGATAATTCAGTTATATACTATAAAAAACTTGAAAAGAATATAGGTGGTGCTGGTGGTTTTTATGAAGGAATAAAAGAAGCACAACAGTTTGAACCAGATTGGGTATGGATTATGGATGATGATACAATACCAACAGATACTTGTTTAGAAAATCTAATAAAATCTATAGATGAAATAGATGATAAGATTTCATATCTTGCAAGTAGTATTTATGGAGAAAAAGGAGAATTTATGAATGTACCAACAATAAACACAGAAAGGTCTGAAAGTGGATACGCTGGTTGGTATAAATATTTAAGTAAAGGATTTGTTCAAATAAGAGAAGCTACATTTGTTTCTTTATTAATTAATAATAATGCTGTAAAGAATATAGGATATCCAGTAAAAGATTATTTTATTTGGGGAGATGATACAGAATATACATTAAGATTAAATAAATATTATGGTAATTCATATATGATTGGGAATAGTATTGCAATACATAAAAGAAAAAATTCAAAAAGCTTAACAATATTTGAAGAAGACAGCGTTAATAGAATTAATTTTTATTATTATATGATTAGAAATAATTTGATAAACATAAAAAATTATTATGGGATAAGAAAAATGATAAAGGCTTTTATTATAAATCAAATAAGCTCTTTAAAGGTATTGTTAAAGTTTAAGTGTAAAAATAGATTAAAAAAATTTTTCATTATACATAAAGCGTTATTAGCATTTATTTTTAAAAAATATGATTATAAAGCATTTAGGAATAGGTTAGACATTAATGTAAAATATAAAAATTAAAATAATGTTAAGCATTAAAAGATTTAAATTTTAAGAAAATTCAGATTACTAAGAAAAGAGAGGAGTGTATGGTTGTTTAAATTATTAAATATACCATACAAGGAATATATGATAAATTTTGATGAAAAGAAAACGAAGTATATGTTTAATATAGGAAGAGGAACTTTACATTTGTATAATACTCAAAGTTGTTATAATTCAAAACACTTTAATCCTAATGATATAAATTTAAAATTTTACAACACTGAAGATGAAGTGTATAAAGAAAATGGTAATTATTTCAAAAAATGTAAAAACTGTTTTAAAAATTTATAAAATACTTTGAAGTTAATTCAGAGCATGATAATAACTCGAATAATTGTTTAGTAATTTGTCAAGAGAGCTAACGAGTTTAGTTTGAAAGAAAAATTTATTAAAATAAAACCAAAATAATAGAAAAAAGGCATAGTGCCCCCTTACCCCCAAAAATCAAATTATATGACGGGAGTAAATTCTGATATTTTGGATTGTATTAAAATTTGTAATTCATCAATTGTTAGACCAAGAGAAATTAGTTGCTTTGTTGATTGCATAAAATTATTTTTTGTAAATTTAATCTTGTCTTTATCAGAAGTTTCAACTTTAGATAAATCAGTTGGATTAAAAAGTTCACCGGTTGAAAGCATATGATAAATAGCAACCAATATTTTTCTGGCGATAGCAATGTAAGCACGTTTTTTACCTCGACGTTTAGCAATAACATTAAATTTGTTAGCATAGTATGGATTAGATTTGTCTGTTACAGCACAATGTGCAACTTCAACAAGTGCGGGTTTAAGATAAACACCAGCTCTAGAAATTTTAACCGATTTCTTTTTACCAGCAGATTCATTACAACCAGGTGCTAAACCAGCCCAAGAAGCTAAACGATAGTGAGAAGAAAAATGACTCATATCTGTACCAATTTCAGAAATAATTATTATTGCAGAATTACGTTTAATTCCAGGTATAGAACATAAAAGATTAATAGCACTTTCATAAGGTGCAGTAATAGAATCAATAATTTCTCTTACAGTTTTAATTGATTTATCTAAATAATCAATATGTTCTTGAATAATATTCATACGTCGCTTTTGAGAGTCTCCCCAAGATATGCCACTAATAGAGTTAAGTATATCTTCGTGAGATGATTTACAACCTTTGTGAATATTTTTTAAAATATCTTCGTCATTATATTCATTTTGTGATAAAATAGTATTGATGATAGCAGAAGATGTTTTACCAAAAATATCAGAGAAAACCAAATCTAATTTGCAATTACCAACAGTAAGA
>CADAHH010000036.1 GCA_902787685.1 uncultured Eubacteriales bacterium
TGGACACATTATAGAACACTTTTACAAGTATTAGATAAAGAAGCAAGAGAATGGTATGAAAAAGAAGCTTTAAGTCAATCTTGGAGTGCAAGAACTTTGTAAAGAAATATTTCATCACAATATTATTACAGATTATTGAAATCACAAGTTAAGAAACATGTTATAGAAGAAATGCAAAATGGAATAAATAATTTAAAAAGAGTGAATTATAAAGTTGACTATGTAATTTCTCATTGTTGTCCAACAAATATTCAAGCACTACTTGGTGGAGGTACATATAAAAAAGATTATCTAACGGATTATTTACAAGAGATATCTGAAAAATTAGAATTTAAAAAATGGTATTTTGGGCATTATCATGATTACAGACAAGTAAACTCACAGTTTGTTCTACTGTATGAGGATATTGTTCAATTAGAATTTAAAAGTGTTTTTTAATAACCCAAAAAGTCATTCCAAAAACTTCGAAATTATTAATTTTTTTGGAGTAAACTATATAGTATTTATACTAAAATTCGAAAAATGTGATATATTGTTGAAATATTTATGGAATTTTGTGATAAAACGATATTGAAATATCTGGAATTTTGTGATACAATATATACAGAGGTGAATGTATATGAGTCGTTTAAGAAGAAAAATAGATCAATATTTAATAGATTGGAAAAATGATAAGAATAAAATGCCATTGATTGTAAAAGGCGCAAGACAGATTGGAAAGACAGATAGTATAAAAAATTTTGCTAAAAATAATTATAAATATTTAGTAGAAATAAACTTTGCACTTGATAAGCAATATTTAGATATATTTGATGATGGATTTGATGTGGATACTATATTAAAAAACATATCTTTTAAAAACCCAGATTTTAAATTTATACCAAATGAAACTTTAATTTTCTTTGATGAGCTTCAAGCATGTCCTAATTGTGCAACATCTCTAAAATCATTTAATCAAGATGGAAGATTTGATGTAATATGTTCAGGTTCATTGATGGGAATAAACTATCAAGAAATAGAATCAAATAGTGTAGGAAATAAAATTGATTATAATATGTATTCAATGGACTTTGAAGAATTTCTATGGGCAAAAGGATATAAAGAGGAACAAATTGAAGATATTTATAAATGTATGTTAGAGACTAAACCATTAAGTACTACTCAATATGATGTTATGATGTCTAATTTTAAAGAATATATGGTAGTTGGTGGAATGCCTGCAATTGTAAATAGATTTGTTACTCAAAAAAATTATAGTGGAATATTAGGAATGCAAAAGCAAATATTATTAGATTATGAAGAAGACATTACAAAATATGCACATGGATTAGATCAAGGAAAAATATTAAGTGTATATAGAAAAATTCCAGCATTTCTTGCAAATGAAAACAAGAAATTTCAAATTTCTAAAGTTGAAAACGGTGCTAGAAGTAGAGAATATGTTGGTACAGTTGAATGGCTAGACAATGCAGGTATTATAAATATATCATATTGCATGGAATTACCAGAACTTCCATTAGGTGGCAATTATAATCCAGATAATTATAGATTGTATTTTTCAGATACAGGAATTTTAATAGGTTCTCTTGATGAAGAAGCTCAAGACGATTTAAGAAAGAATGAAAATTTCAATACTTATAAAGGTGCAATTTATGAAAATATTGTTGGCGATATGTTAGTAAAAGCTGGATATAAATTGTATTTCTATAAAAATGAAAAGGGAACAATAGAAATGGATTTCTTTATTAGAGATAAAGATTCATTAATACCTGTTGAAGTTAAAGCAAATGATAAATCAAGTTATGTAATAAAAATATTGGATTTAATGGTAAATTCTATACATTCCCATATTTCCTAACATTTTTATTGAAAAGATACTTGAAAGAAAAAAGATAAATAGTGATTTTTAAGTGAGGTTGATTATATGAAAGATGGAAAAATACCAAATCCAAATACAATAAATCCTATTGCAGGATATGATAAAGAAATATATATAAAACCAACAATAAAAAATAAAAATATTAATGTAGGAGATTTTTCATATATTGCAGATTCTGATTTTGAAAGTCATGTATCACATCATTATGAATGGAATAATGATAAGTTAATTATAGGAAAGTTTTGTCAGATAGCTTCAGGAGTCGAATTTGTTATGAATGGAGCAAATCATCAAATGAATGCAGTTTCAACATTTCCTTTTTATACTTTAGAAGGATGGGAGCAAACACCACCAACACAAAATGACTTACCAATAAAGGGAGATACTATAATTGGTAATGATGTATGGATAGGACAAAATGCTACTATACTTCCAGGAGTTCATATTGGAGATGGTGCAATAATTGGTGCTAATAGTGTTGTTGGAAGTAATGTCGAACCATATACAATAGTTGTTGGAAATCCTGCAAAACCAATTAGAAAAAGATTTGATGATAAACTAATTGATATTATGGAAAAATTGAAATGGTGGGATAAGAGTATTGAAGAAATAAATAGTTTAATCCCATTATTAACATCAAGCAATTTAGAAAAAGTAAAAGAAGAATTATCAAAATTAGTTTAATAAATTACAATATGAAAGGAAGATTTAATTATGGCAACATCAAAGGAATATAAAGATTTTATTTTAGAACAGTTAGATTTATTAAATAATATAACTTGTAAAGCAATGATGGGCGAATTTTTATTATATTATAATAATATCTTATTTGGTGGTATTTATGATAATAGATTACTTGTTAAAATAGTTGATACAAATAAAAAATATAATATGAATAAGCAAATTCCATATGAGAGTGCAAAGCCAATGTATTTAGTTGATGATGTTGATAATAAAGAATTATTAAAAGAAATTGTAATAGAAACTTGCAAAGGATTACTAATTAAAAAGTAAAGCACAAATTACAAGTTATAGAGATGTTTACAATATTTTGGTGTTGTTAACAAATTAAGAACAAATTAGGCTGATAATAGGTTGCTATTATTGGTCTTTTCTTTATATACCCCCTTATTTACAAAATACCCATAAGGGTATATAATGTTTTTGGAGGTAGGAAATGAAAGAAGATAATTGTTGTAATAAAAAGACTAAAAGAGGAACAGATGAAAAGAAATTAATAACGAATAGATTAAACAGAATTAGTGGGCAAATAAATGGAATAAAAAAAATGATAGAAAATGATGCTTATTGTAATGATGTTTTAATACAATTAAAAGCAGTTGAAAGTTCCACACAAAGTTTATCAAATCACATATTAGAAAACCATTTATATAATTGTGTGACAAGAGATTTAGAAAATGGAGAACTTGATATAATAAATGAATTAATTAGTTTGTTTAAAAGATTTAATAAATAATAAATCTAATTTTTATAAGAAGGGAGGCTAAACTATGGATAAATTTGTAAGATGTGAAAAATGTGGTGCAATGGTTAAAATATTAATAGATTGTACTTGTGATAATTGTGGCATTAAATGTTGTAATGAAACAATGAAAGAAATATCTGAAGAAGAAGCAAAAAAATATTTAGAAAATAAATAAAAACATTATACTGAAAAATCTTCCGACTTGTTCTGAAGATTTTGGTATTCTGCACAAATAAAAGTAATAGAAATTTCAAAAATTCTATTGCTTTTTATTTTGTTTTAATATATAATAACAAATGTTATATAACAAGCGTTATAAAGAGGAGGGATATAAAATGCCACCAATTCCAAAAATATCTAAAGAAATGATATTAGAAAGTAGTATAGAAATTATTAGGAAAGATGGAATTGAAAATTTAAATGTTAGAAACATTGCAAATAAATTAACTTGCTCTACACAGCCGATAATGTACCATTATAAAAATATGGATATGTTAAAAGAAGAGTTGTATACGATGGTTGACAAATATCATTCTGAATTTCTAATGAGAGAAAACAATATTAATCCTTTATTAAGTATTGGACTACAATATATAAAATTTGCAAATGAAGAAAAAAATTTGTTTAAATTTTTATTTCAAAGCAATAAATTTTCAAATTTTAATTTCAAAGATTTGATTGATAATAATGAGAGTGATATTCAAAGTATATTTGATGTAGTTCAAAAAGAAACAAACTTAAGCAGTAATCAAATTAAAGAAATGTTCACAATACTTTTTATTACAGCACATGGAATAGCAAGTTTACTTGCCAATAATTCTATGAAATATAACGAAGAAGAATGTAAAAAATTATTAAATAATACCTTTAATAGTATGGAAAGTAAAATGTAGAGGAGAGATATTATGGAGAAAATATTAAAAAAACATGAAACTTTATTTGCTATTGCACTAATAATAATTTATGTTGTAGCAAATTCATACATAATGCAAAATTTCGGCTATACTAGTTACCAATCGGTTATAGTTAATACTATTATGTCAGTTCTTATAATAGCTTTAATTATATCAACTAAAAGAGTTAAATATTATGGAATTACTAAAGCTGAAAATCCAAGAAAATTCTTATATTTTATACCATTAATTATCATTTCATTATTCAACTTAAGGAATGGAATTCATTTTAATAATACACCTAATGAGATTGTTTTTCACATTTTAACAATGATTAATGTTGGATTTTTAGAAGAAATAATTTTTAGAGGATTTCTATTTAAGATGATGGAAAAAAACAATGTTAAAAAAGCTATTATAGTTAGTTCAATTACATTTGGAATAGGTCATATTGTTAATTTACTAAATGGTGCAGATTTACTTCCTACTATATTACAAATATGTTATGCTATAGCAATAGGATATATGTTAGTAATGGTATTTTATAAGAGTAAATCTATAATTCCTTGTATAGTATTTCATGGAATATTTAATGCTTTAAGTATTTTCAGTAATGGTAATAGTCAAACATGGAGCAGTATATTGTTGATTGTTTTATGTTTAGGTTATACAATTTATATAAATAGAAAAATTAAGGAAAAATAAATTTATGAAAATATGAACAAGAAATTACAGGTATACTGTTAGATGTAAATAATTTTAATTTACATCTAATTTTTTTTGTTATAAAATTATTTACATAAGAATTTAAGTGAGAACAGCAAA
>CADAHH010000037.1 GCA_902787685.1 uncultured Eubacteriales bacterium
AGCTATATCTCGAGAACTTAAGCACGAGATGGAATATATTGATTACAAACACTTCACCGTTTCTTGAAGTCATTGTAATGTTCTCCTTCCAGTCTTATGCAAAGTAAAAAGTTATGAGAAGTTAATTTGAAATCATCCCTTTTATGGGCTTTTTTTATAATTTTGCTTCTCATAACTTTATATAATAAATGTACTTAGTGAAAGATAAGGAGGATGATTATATGATAGATGAAGCTAAGTGCATTGATATTTATTTAAAACAACAAGATAAAAACTTAAAGGAGGCTACCATTAAAGCAAAACTAAAAGTCATTAAACAATTTCTTGATTATTGCATAGCTAATGAAATTGGAGATATCAGAAACATACAGAAAAATGATGTATATAGTTTTGTACAGTTTAAAAATTGGGCTTCTCAATCCAGAAGTACTGCTCAGTTTACAATAAGAGACTTTTTTAATGTAATGAAAAAGCTAGGATTAGTAGATTATGATGGATATGAATTATATCCGATTATCTTTACAAATAAGAGAAGCAAAATACTATCCTATTATTCACCAGAAGAAATTAGTAAAATTATAAATAGTATAGATTTAACTAATGAATGTGGTATCAGAGATAAATGTATGGTTCTTATTGCCGCAGAAACTGGTTTAAGAGCTAGTGATATCGTTTTTTTAAAATTCAGTGAAATTAAATGGGATAAAAACATAATTCAAAAGATACAAATGAAAACCAAGCAACCAATAGAAGTGCCAATTTCAGATAACATAAAATATCTTTTACTTGATTATTTGAAAAACCATAGAGTATCTGACGATTGTGAATATATTTTTATCAACACACAAACAAGTGTTCCTTTTAATGATGCTGCAGTTCTTACTCACACTGTAAGAAAAGCATTTATCAAGGCAAACATTAATATAAGAAACAAAAAGGCTGGAGCGCATTCTTTAAGACATAGTCTAGCCACAAATCTACTAAAGAATAATACTCCTTTACCAGTAATTAAAGGGATTCTTGGACATGAAAGTATCAGTACAACTGAAAAATATTTATCCATAGATATTGAGGGATTACGAATGGTAAGCCTTGAGGTGCCTTTATGAAAAGAAGAACTTTTGAAGGTGTTTTTAAAAATGAATTTGAAAAATATATCACCTATAAGCAATCCTTAGGATATTATAGAAATTTAGAAAGCAAAAGGATCTATGAACTTGTTTCACTAAACAATTTTCTTAATTCCTTTAATCTTAGTGAAATTAAAATCACAAAGGAAATGGTTGATATATATTTAGAAACGAACTCCTCTTTATCTCAAGGGACTCAACATTCCAAAGAATGCGTTCTTAGACAATTCTGTAAATTTTTGAAATCTCAGGGGTATGAAAATATTTATATTTCTTACGAAGCACAGGTTAAAATGCCTAGAGATTTTATACCTTATGTTTTTTCCGATGATGAGATAACCAGAATATTCAAAGCAGTTGATAATATGAAATTTAAGAATAATGAACAATCAAAGTATTTTTATCAAACTGTATTTAGATTACTATACTGTACTGGATTAAGAGTTGGTGAAGTATCAAATTTAAAAGTAGATGATATTGATTTAGAAAACAATATCATTTACGTTCGTTCAGGGAAAGGAAACGTTTCTAGAATGGTACCCTTTAAATCTTCACTTGGTACTTGGTTAACAAATTATAGTCAATTATATTCTAAAGAAAGTGATACATATTTTTTTGAGTCACCACGTGGTGGGAAACGAAGCCCTGGTACTATATGCGCAGTATTTAGAAATAAAATATTGCCTATGACCGGGATAAAAAGTAGTCCATTAAATGGTTACAAAAGAGGCGCTTGTGTTCATTCTTTACGCCATACTTTTGCGTGTAATGCATTGAATCAAATGATTAAATCAGGAAAAGATCCATACTGTGCCTTGCCATATTTGAGTATTTATCTTGGACATACAAGTATCGTAAACACAGAGATTTACTTAAGATTAACTCTACAGAGACATGAGGAAATTATTAATGCAGGTCATTATATTTATTTGGAAGGAATCGGTGAAATATAGATGAATGAGTTTTCTAAATTGGTTAGTGATTTTTTTATCCGATATCTGACCAATCAAAAAAATGCCAGTGAAAATACAATTAAAACTTATCGAGATGCAGTTGTACAGCTTTTAGAATTTATGAACTACAAAGGTATAAAAGCAAACAAAATTAAAATTACTGATTTTTCATATGGCATCATTTGTGAATACCTTGAATGGTTAGAAAGCAATAAAAATGTATCTGTTTCTACCAGAAATAATAGATTGGCTGCGATTAAATCATTATTCAAATATGTCAATTACCATCGCCCAGAGTATATGAATATCTGCACTTCAATATTAGAGATTCATAAAAAGAAAACAGAATCAGTTCCGATGAATTATCTTACAGTAGAAGCATTTCAAGACATGCTTAAATCATTTGATAAAAACAATATGAGAGATTTAAGAGATTTAGCAATTATTCTGACATTGTATGAAAGTGGTGCACGTGTTAGTGAACTTATAAATATCAAATTACCTGATTTGAGATTGACTAAACCAGCATCAGTAGTTTTATACGGTAAAGGAAGAAAGGTTAGAATAATTCCATTAGATTATTCAATGATTGAAATACTAAAAAAGTATATAACTATTTATAAAATAAAAGATTCAGAATATCTTTTTTTTAATTCGAAGGGCGAAAAACTCACTCGTGAAGGTGTAAATTATATTCTCCAGAAGCATTTTATAAAAGCAAAGGAGCAAAATCTAACCATTTATCCTGATACGATTTCTCCTCATTGTCTAAGACACAGCAAAGCAATGCACCTATTAGAGAATGGTGTAAACCTTATTTATATACGTGACATTTTAGGACATTCCTCAGTAACGACAACAGAGATATATTCAAAAGCTAATCCGGAAGTTAAAAGAAAACATCTATTAGAAGCAGCAAGCAAATTGAAAATTGAGGATAATTATTCAAACGAAGAAAAAGATGAATTATTAGATTGGTTGAAAACCAAACTTTAAAAAGCCACAAAGTTATGAGAAGCAAAATTATAAAAAAAGCCCATAAAAGGGATGATTTTAAATTAACTTCTCATAACTTTTTACTTTGCATAAGACTGGTTATGAGAATCTTTGCATAACCAGTCGACCTGCATCTGCTCGCCTGGATCGGTCTCATAGGCCACATGCGGAACAGCTGCCTTCCTGAGCTCTATTCCCTTCTTTCTCGTATACCACTTGAACGTATTGTAG
>CADAHH010000038.1 GCA_902787685.1 uncultured Eubacteriales bacterium
TTTAAGAAAAAATGTCGGTTATAACCGATATTTTTTGAAAAATATCGCTTTATAGAGACAATTATTAATAAAAATTAGTGGGATTTCTGAGAATTTTGTAAATTTCTCAAAAATCCCACAATTTATTTTATAAGACTATTCATCTAAACACCCAATAATTACTTTAGCACCATCACAAAATCCGTTTCTATAATATTTTTCACTCCAATAACCCACATAATCACAAAAATTATCATCAAGTTTATTAAGCTGTTGCCTAACAAATTTCCTATTTTGTTTAGGAATGCTATTTAAAATTTTATCTGTAATCTCATCAAAATAAATCATATGTTTTTTATCTTCTTTAGTCATATATGCAAATTCAGTTTGATTTCTATATTCCCAAATCTCTTTTAAAATATCATCATTAACTTCTCATAACCCGAATGTCTAAAAAAATTTTCAAACAACAAAACATTGATATAAACAGAAATTTATGATATAAATAAAACAAAGGAAGTGAAAAGATGGGAATACTAGATTTATTTGAACAGTTCAGAGATACAATATTTTTAAAAGAAAATTCAACATTACAAAAGAGAGTAAAAGAGTTAGAAATCTTGTTAGAGAAAAATCATCAAAGTGAACAATTACAACAGGAGCTATTTTTATCTAAAAAAGGATTAAAAGGAGAAGACGAAATTGCTTATCAACTAAAAAAAGCAAACATTGGAATGTATGTATTACGAGATATAAATATAGAATATGAAGATTTAAAAGCACAAATAGATTTTGTAGTTATAACACCATGGTGTTGTTATTTCATAGAATGCAAAAATTTAATGGGAAATATTACTTTAGATGAGAGAGGGAATTTTATAAGAGAGTATAAATATAAAGGACATTCTGTCAAAAAAGGAATGGAATCACCATATAGACAAGTATGTGCACAAAGGGAAGTATATAAAAAAATTTGGATGAAAAAACAAGGCAAGCTTAAAACTTTTTTATTTGAAAAAAGCTTTGAGGAAATGCATAGAGTATTGGTAGTCGCAGCAAATGGTGAGAATATTCTAAATACGAAAAATGCTCCTAAAGATATAAAATATGAAGTAATAAAAGCAGATGCACTTATTAGAAAACTAGAATATGATGGAAATCATAGTGATAAATCTTTATGGGAAAATAGAAAAGAAATGGAAAGTTGGGCAAATCACTTTTTGCTATTAAATGTTAATAATGAAAATAAAGATTTATTAAATGAAGAACCTAAAGATATCGCATTAAATTCAAAAATAATGGATTTGAAAAATATACAAATTAATAATAAGGCTGATTTTGAAAAAATTGTTAGTACATTAAAATTTAGATATGCAAAAACATATTCAAATTATGCACCTCATGAATATGCACTTGAAAAGGAAGAAGGAGAGAAATTAGAAGTTATAAGGCAATTAAACAGATTTATACAAGAAAACTATGATGAAATAGAAATATTTGCTAAAAAGGAATACAAGGTTGTATTTGTTGGAAAGTATAAATATTGGGCTGTAAATAGTTGGAAGATAGCTAATATTTTAAACAGAAATTGGGATTTTAAAAACGAAGATGGAACAACAAATACCAGTATTACACAAAGTTATATGGGAAAACAATAGTTAGTATATGAGTTACAGGAAATTTTGGATTTAACTTAAAAAAGTTAAAGAATTAAAAGTTTTCTATGGACAAAGTGCAATTTTAATATTTTAAAGTGCAAAAATTGCACTTTAAAATAAGATATAGTTCTATTAAGGAAATGATTATAAAATGAATGATATATGGAATCCTTGGCATGGATGCAAAGCAATGATGGGCGAATTTTTATTATATTATAATGATATTTTATTTGGTGGTATTTATGATAATAGACTACTTGTAAAAATAGTTGATAATAACAAAAAATATAATATGCAAGAGCAATTACCTTATGAAGGTGCAAAGTCTATGTATTTAGTTGATGATGTTGACAATAAAGAATTATTAAAAGAGATTACAATTGATACTTGTAAAGATTTGCCAAATAAAAAATAGTAAGTTGTAGGGGAGATTAAATTGGATATAATTGTGAACAATATAAAAATTCATTATGAAGTTTTAGGAAACGGAAAATCAATTATTTTGTTAAATCCTAATAGTGTAAATACAGGATTAATGAAATTTATTGCAAATAGATTAAAAGATAAGTATAAAGTATATATTTTTGATAGAAGATGTTGTGGTAAAAGCGAAAAAAATTGCACATTAACTTATGAGGAATCAGCAAAAGATGTTTATGAGTTTATAAAGAAATTAAATTTGGATAGACCAATTTTGTTAGGTTGTAGTGGTGGTGGAACAGTTGCACTAAATGTAGCAATACGTTATCCAGATAGTATATCAAAATTAGTTATTTGTAGTGGAGTGGCAAGAAATAATGTTATAGAAAAACCTAATTATGCTAAAATTATGGAAAAAATACCTTGGTATCCAGGTAAAAAAAGTAATGAAATGTTTGAAAAGTTAAATTTTGAATCACACTCTATAACTAAAGAAGAACTAAATACAATCAACATTCCTACGTTAGTTTGTAATGGGGGGATTAAAGATTTAGTTCCAAGAGATGAAGCAGAATATATTTCAAATAATATTAAGAGTTCAGAACTATTTATATTAGCAAAAGCAGGTCATTGTAATTACATTTTTAATAGCAAAGATTTTTATAATAAGTTAAATGTTTTTTTGAGAGAAGAATAAATTACAGGTATACTGTTAGATGTAAATAATTTTAATTTACATCTAATTTTTTTTGTTATAAAATTATTTACATAAGAATTTAAGTGAGAACAGCAAA
>CADAHH010000039.1 GCA_902787685.1 uncultured Eubacteriales bacterium
AAATTGTAATTTATTGTTCACCTTATTATTTTTTATAGCCATTCCTTATTATTTTTTATATAAATTTTTTTATATATTTGAATAAATAAAGCATATATAATCATCAAAGCCATAATCCATAGTAAATACAAATATGGTAATTTACTTAGGTCAAATATAATAGAAATGTTAGTAAAAGAAATTACTAATGTTATAAATACTACTGCAAAAGTCGAAATCAAAAGTTGTTTAGATGATTTGCTTTGGATAAAAGGCACTTTATTGGTTCTAATCAAATGAATAATTAATGTTTGTGATAATATTCCAAATACAAACCAACCACTTTGGAACATAACAGCTTGCTCAGCTGTGTTGTATCTAAAAACATACCATAAAATCAGAAAACATAATACATCTAATACTGTACTAATTAATCCAAAATTAAACATAAATTTTTTTATTCCACTTGTATTCCATGTTTTAGGTTTCTGAACATATTCATTATCTACATTATCAAATGGCATACCAATTTGAGCAAAATCATTTAACAAATTTTGAATTAATATATGAATTGGAAGCATTGGTAAAAAAGGTAAAAATATACTAGCTATTATTACAGAAATCATATTTCCAAAATTTCCACTTGTTGCCATTTTTATATATTTTAGAAGATTAGTAAATGTCTTTCTTCCATTAATAACTCCTTCTTCCAAAACATTTAAATCTTTTTCAAGTAATAAAATATCAGCGGTTTCCTTTGCTATATCTACTGCCGTATCTACTGAAATTCCAACATCTGCTTGTTTTAGTGGTGGGCTATCATTAATTCCATCTCCCATATATCCAACTGTATTACCATTTTCTTGTAGTATCCTAACAACTCGTTGTTTTTGCAATGGCGATAATTTTGAGTATAAGTGGCATTTTTTTACTTTTTCCTTTAATTCTTCATCCGTAAAACTATCTATATCTTTTCCTGAAATACTATTTTTAGTATCAATTCCAACTTTTTGACATACCTTAATTGCAACACCTTCGCTATCTCCTGTTAATACTACTGTATCAACTCCATATTTTTTCAAAGCTTTTATTGCACTCTTTGCAGATTCTTTTGGTGGATCTAAAAACCCAACAAAACCTATTAAAACCATATTACTCTCATCTTGCACACCAAATGTATTAACATCATGTATTTCATTTTTTTGAGCAACAGCTAATATCCTAATACCATCATTGTTATTTCCTTCATATACTCGATATGCTTGTCGTCTTAAGTCATCTGTTAATTCTATTGCTTTTCCATCAAAATCAATATAGGAACAAATAGAAAGCACTTCATCTACAGCACCTTTTGTAATTAACTGTCTCTTTCCATTTTTATCTTTTAAAACTACACTCATTCTTCTTCTTGAAAAATCAAAAGGTATCTCATCTTCTCTTATATATTGTTCTTTTAATAAATTCATGTTTTCTTTTTCAGCTCTTGAAATAATTGCAACATCTATTAAGTTCTTAAGTCCAGTTTGAAAATAACTATTTAAAAAAGCATGTTTTAAAATTCTTAAGCTTTCCTTACCAGAAGCATCCATGTATTTTTCTAAGATAACCTTATCTTCTGTTAAAGTTCCTGTTTTATCTGTACATAAAATATTCATCTGTCCAAATGTTTGAATGCTACTTAATCTTTTTACAATTGTTTTCTTTTTAGACATTTCTACTGCACCTTTTGCTAAAGTCGAAGTTGTTATTACTGGTAGCATTTCAGGAGTTAATCCAACCGCAATAGTTATTGCAAAAATTAATGAAGACCATATATCTCCTACTGAAAAACAGTTTACTATTAAAACTATTGGTACTAATATAAACATAAATTTTATTAATATTTTAGTTATATCGTCAATTCCTTTTTCAAAAGTATTTTTCTCTGCTACACTATAAAGAGATTTTGCCATACTTCCAAAATAAGTATTATTTCCAGTTGTTAATACTACCGCTTTACTACTTCCACTAACTATATTTGTTCCCATAAATCCAATATTTGAAATATCTGTTATTGTATCAAATTTTTTTAATTCAGAAAATTTTTCTACTGGATTTGATTCACCTGTTAGTGATGCTTGATCTATAAATAAGTCTTTTGTTTCAATAAACCTAACATCTCCTGGAATCATATCGCCTGATGATAATTTTACAATATCTCCTGGTACAACATTTTCTATATCAATTGTTACTTGGTTACCATCTCTTATAACATCCATCTTATTGCTAATCATCTTTTTTAATTTTTTGGCTGCATTATCAGATTTTGTTTGTTCATTAAAAGAAATAATCGCAGAAATTATAACTGTACTAATAATTAAAATAAAAGTTGCATAATCTTTTTGAGTCGCTATAACTACATCAGTTATAAAAGTAATAATAGCAACAATTATTAAAACAATATTAAATGGATTTATAAATGCTTCTTTTAATTTATGCCAAATTGTATTGTTTTCTTTTATATCTATTATATTTTTACCATATTTCTCTATTTTTTCTTCTTCATTGATTATACTTATTCCTTCTAATGATGTATCATATTTTTTTAAAAGTTTCTCTAAATTTAATTTACTGTCTTTTATAATTAAACTCTCTATATTTTTCAAATTTTCATTATTAGTATTTTTCATTCTTTTTCTCCAATCTCAACAATAAATTACTATTTCTCTTGCACCTTATTATATCAATCTTATGATTTTTTTACAATAAATTAACAAAAAATATAAGCTGTAAAGAATATTTATTCAATACAGCT
>CADAHH010000040.1 GCA_902787685.1 uncultured Eubacteriales bacterium
GGTTAATAAAGAAGATGAAAATGAAGAAAAGGACAAATTTGTTCATAAGGAAAGATATTACGGACATTGTTCAAGAAGTTTTTATGTAGGAGAACAAATAAAAGAAGAAGATGTAAATGCAGAATTTAAAAACGGTATACTAAAAATTTGTATTCCTAAAAAAGAAGAAAGAAAAGAACTTCCAGAAGCAAAACACATTGAAATTAAATAATATTGTTTATAAGGAAATGGTTTTATATAGAATCATTTCCTTATTTTATATATAAATTACAATTTCTGCGAGAGATAGATAGAGATTTGAATAAAATTTCTATCTTTTTTTAAAAATTTTTCATAATTAGTTGACAGAATGAAAAAATGATGATATAAAATAGGTGTATTCGATAAAGGATACAACTGAAAAATTGAATAGTAGATATTTCCCTTTTGAAATCATATATTTTAGTTCTGAACTACATTATATCTAACAGAACTGGCTTTAAGTAGCTAATAAGGTAATAACAGAAATTACTTTTTTCGATTATCAAGACGGAAGCCAGATTGAATTTAATGGAGCCCATTGTCTCGGAGGCTCGGTGTTGGTTTTATCATAAGATATGTAATTTATCTCCAACCAATGTAAAGAAGTAATATTGATGTCGTAAGCGCTAACAGATATCTTATTTGATTTACAGGTACAATATTTATATGTCTAAAAGTGAAAAGCTATTAGGCTTATTAAAGATTTGTTTTTAGCAAGTAATTTGTAACCTGTGGATAAGTAAGAAATCTGATATCTTTTTTGAGAAAAATTTTAATGCAAGTAAGCAAAGAAATTTTTCAGTAAAAAAGTAAGCGAAACATTAATATCAATTGTGGCTCCAAAAGGGAAAAATAAAATATATAGCCAATAATAGTGATATAAGAATATATAAGGTTTCGTTTATGATAACGAAGCCTTTTTTGTTGCTTACAAATGCATACTTGCTAGAAAGGAGGAAAACTTGGAAGACTTAAAAATCGTAAATGCAGATAATCTATTATATACTTCTTTAGATGAAACAGAATTTATCATTGAAGATATTTTACCAATAGGACTTCATATATTTTGTGGAGCTCCAAAAGTAGGAAAGAGTTGGTTAATGTTAGATATTTGTATTAAAGTTTCAAAGGGAGAAGAAATATGGAACTTAAAAACAAATAAATGTGATGTTTTATATCTTGCTTTAGAAGACACTTATCAAAGACTTCAAAAAAGATTATTTAAGCTAACTAATGAGATAGATTCAAATTTTCATATATCTATTGAGTCAAATAAAATTGCAAATGGATTGACATCTCAATTAGAACAAACATTAAAGAAATATCCTGATATTAAACTAATAGTTATTGATACTCTTCAAAAGGTTAGAAAACAAAATAATGATATAAACTATTCTAATGACTATACAGATATATCTTTATTAAAACAATTTGCAGATAAAAATAAAATTGCTGTTATTTTAGTACACCATCTAAGGAAACAAGATGATAGGAATAATGGGAAGTAGTGATACAACATTTATACTAGAAAAGAAATCAAGAGATGATTCAGTAGCAACCTTATTTGTTACAGGTAGAGATGTTGAATATCAGACTTTCACATTAAGATTTGAAGAATGCAGATGGAATTTACTAGAACGATCATTTCAAAAGGATATTGAAATGAAAAATGCTCCAGAGATTATCTATAATGTTATATCTTTTGTCAACGATAAAGGAGAATGGCAAGGCACAGCAACTGAACTTCTTACTTCTTTAGATGAAAAAGATATAACACCGCAATATCTTACAAAGTTATTAAACGAGTATAGTAAAACAATTTTATTGGATAATAAAATATGTTTTAAGACATCAAGGACAAGCACATCTCGTTTAGTAAATTTAAAGAAAGATATTGACGGCAATGACGATGATGACGGTAAAAATATACCACAGGAATCGTCATTGAAAGGAAGTCCAGAGGGAACATCTGGCACACAACTTTTGTAAAAAGTGTAGTGTGTTACACTCATAAATGCGATTTAAGAAAGACAAAGGTGGTGCCATAGCTGGATGTGAAAGACACAATGAAAGAAAAAAAGAAGCATATAAAAGTAATCCAGATATAGATATGAATAAATCTAAAGAGAACTATCATATCATACACGCACCACAATACACATATTCAAGAAAAATAAAAGAATTAATAAAAGAATATGGCTGTAAAACAAGAAAAGATAGTGTCAAATTAGTTGAAACATTGATAACAGCTTCTCCTGAATTTATGAATAGATTAAGCAAAGGAGAACAAAGGGAATATTTTGAAAGAGCAGTAAAATTTATGAAAGATGAAATTGGCGAAGATAGAATAATATCAGCAGTAGTACACATGGATGAGGCAACACCACATATGCATTTAGTATTTTGCCCTATAAATAAAGATGGTAAACTATCAGCTAAAAGTATTCTTGGAAATCAAAAAAACCTTTCAGAATGGCAAACGAGATACTATAATTATATGCACGAAAGATGGAATGAACTTGAAAGAGGAAAATCAGCTCAAGAAACAAAAAGAAAGCATATTCCTACCTGGTTATTTAAGTTAGCTGATAATTTAGATAACTTATATAATCAATTATTAAAGAAAATTGAGAATATAAATATGATAGGAATGAAAAAGAATAAAGAAGAAGCTATTGATTTGCTTTCAGAATTTGTTCCAAAGGCAGAAAAATTTTCAGCAAAGGTAAATTCTTATAACGATTATATAAATGAATTAGAAGAAAGAGTTTTAATTCAGAGAAACAATAATAGAGAACTAGCTGAAGAAAATCTTGACTTAAAAGAAAAAATTGAGAATAAAGATTTAGAAGTTAGTGAAAGAATTAGACTAATGCAAAATCAAGTTAATAAATACGAACGACTTATAAAGAAAGTTCCAGAGGATATTATAGAAAAAATCCAAAAGGAAGAAAGAAATAGAAAAAATAGAGAAAGATAGGAGGTTAATTATATGTCGCAAATAGTAAAAGAAGAAAAATTAGTATATACAGCTCAAGAAGTAGCTAAAATATTGCACGCAAGCCCAAATTATGTTTATGAATTAATACGAAAAGGAAAATTAAAGGCTTTTAAGCTAAAGAGCATACGAATTCTTAAATCTGCTTTAGAAGACTTCCTAAAACAAAATGAGGGGAACGATTTGTCCGATATAGATAATGTTAAAAGATTATCAAAATATGAAGGCAATGAAAGATAAAGTCTATGGGTAATGTCACTATACAAAAACGAGGTAATTATTATCAGTATAAATTCGAAGTGGCTAAAGTAGATGGTAAAAGGAAATTTGTAAATAAATCTGGGTTTGAAACAAAAGAAGAAGCAATAAAAGCTGGAAATTTAGCTTTTGCAGAATATTTAAATACAGGATTAAGCTTTAAGGAAACAACGATTTCTTTTAGTGATTATCTAGATTATTGGTATGAAAACTATTGTGAAACTACTCTAAAATATAATACAAGACGAACTTATAAAACTATAATGGATAAATATTTAAAGCCAGAACTTGGAAAGTATAGATTAAGTGCTTTATCAAGTGTTAAGCTAAATTCTTTTATAGTAGAGCTTTGCAATAAGTACAATTATAAAAAATCATATTTTAATAATATTTTGAAAGTATTAAAAACAAGTTTTAGATTAGCAACTGATGTGTTTGGATTTATAAGATATAATCCAGCTATGACATTAAGATTGCCTAAAATAGAAGATGAGGTTGAATTTGAAAAGCATTTATATAATCAAGATGAAATAAATACAATTTTAGAACGATTTAAGGATGATGATGTATTCACTTGTGCTTTTATTACAGCTTGTTATACTGGAATGAGAACAGGAGAAGTTTGTAGCTTGACTTGGGATGATATAGACTTTGAAAATAGAGTTATAAAT